>JAAELT010000243.1 GCA_024226315.1 bacterium
CCGAGCAGTCAGTGTGAAGCCGAACAGTTGGTTCCCGGGCGCAAGTCTGTATACGTCCCTCAAGACCCGCGCGTCAGAGAGTTCGGTGACTTCACGGATATGACCCATTTTGAGGCTGATCTCATGAAAAACAGGCTACTGCGCCAAGCATGGTTGTGGATCGGCCCCAGGTTTGCTATTGGCTGAGGGATAGCAGGACTTCAACCAGGTTGCGCTTGTCAACCACCTTCCAGCAAGAAACCCTGAACCTGGCGTTGGGTTCAGCTTCGATGTGAGGGGGTGTGATCCATGGCCGGGTCATGCCGCCTCTGCCGATGTCGTCGGCGAGTGGAATGCTTGGGCGAGCGTGGCGGGGAGGTCCGCATGAGACCAGAAATCGTCCCAGCGCTGCGCGAGCATCATGAGCCGCGTGTTGAGAACGGCGAGGGCGCGTTCCGCGGTCCATCGTGCTCCAGCGAGCTTGAGGCGCATCTGGCTGGCCACGCGGTGGAGCGACTCCATCGCGCCGGAACCGATCTGCATCCCGTGGGCGCGGTAGGTGGAGTAGTCGATGCGATCGAGGTTGGCGGCGACATAGCCGACGAGGGCGTCGAGGGCGTCGCTGGCTGGCTCCTGCTCGATGAGCGTCCAGAGGACGTCGTCGCCGGCGCCGTGGGGATGCTCGCATGCGTGGACGGTCCGGTACGGGTCGCGCGGCCGCCGCCGGTTCTTCCGATGGCCCTTACGTTTTGCCAGCTTCCTGCGCTTGTAGGGCCTCTTCCCGGTGAGACGAGCGGTCATGCGCCGGACCCAGGCCCGAGCCTGCTTCGTCTTCGCGCCGAACCGGGCGGCCGCGTACGCCGAGAGCCGCTCGACCAGGTGGTAGAAGTCGAGGACGAATCGGGTGCCTTCGGGCATGACCGGGAACACGTGGTCGCGGATCCAGGGCATCCCGTCCGTGACCAGGACGAGCTGCGGAGCGTCCTCACCGGTGGGGACCAACAACGCGAGCAGCGCACGAACCCGCTCCGCGACGTCTCGGCAGTCGCCCCAGGTGTACTCGCCCCCGATGTGGATGGTCTGCCCGGTTCGTCGGTCGATGCTCCACAATCGGATGCCGTTGATCATCTTGTACTCGGCCTTCCAGGTGTCATCGACGTACCGCCGCAGGGCGTGGGCGTCCGTGGAGACGTAGAGCAGCGGCTTGCCCGACTGCTTGTCCCGTGTGGCACGCTCGGCCAAGATCTCGGCGACCTTCGCCGGCTCTCTGCACGTCCACTGCCGATCGACCAGCGCACCGATGACGCCCATGTGCCGGGAGATCGTCGTGTCCTCGGTCCTGACAGCCCCGTGGCTGAAGAACTCCATGGCGTCTTCGGCCTGCCGGAACGGCAACTGGCTGCCGACCCGCGCCTCCCACTCCAGGAGGAGCACCGACGACCGGCACTTCGGGTGCAGGGGGAAGACCTCCTGACGAGCCGGGGACAGCGTCCGTCCCCCTTCCCGGTACGCGAACAGGGGCGCCGTGACGGTCCCGAACGTCGTCGACTGCGACAGGAAGTAGTTCCGGTCGAGCCGGAGCTGGACCGGCCGCCCCCCGGTGACGCGCCTCGTCACACGCCAGCAGGCCACCGAGAGCAACGCGGTCAGGAGCACCCGCCCCACCTCCAGCACCACGCTCCACACCGCCATCTCGAGCTCCCTCCCGGTGAGGTCGGTGCGAGTAAACAACTCGGAGACCCGCTCCTCGAGCAGGTCGGCGAGGCGGGCGTTGACATCCGCGGCGGCATCGGTGATCTGAGGCTGGGTGGTCACGGGGCGGCACTCCTGCCGGGTCGTCCGGCGGCTGTGGTTGACAACCGCCCCGTACCGCCCATCCACAGAGTCGTCGATCACGTCGACCAGCACGCGCTCAGCCGCTCAGACCCGGTCGTGAATCACGCCCCCCTAGTCGGAGGCGAGCTCGGGACCCGCGGTGTGCTGGGCCGCACCGCGGCGGTCCGCCTCGGCCGCGACCTCCGCCAGCAAGGCGCGCAGCTCGGACTCGGCGAGCGGGCCGATCTCGAGCA
>JAAELT010000244.1 GCA_024226315.1 bacterium
CAGCACCTGCTCGCGGATCTGAAGCGAGCGCTCCAAGAGCGGCGCCGCCTTGGCGTACTCGCCCTGGGCCTGGTGGAGGCTCGCGAGATTGTTCAGGCTGTTGGCGACGTCGGGGTGCTCGGCCCCCAGCACCTGCTCGAGGATCTGAAGCGAGCGCTCATAGAGCGGCGCCGCCTCGTCATAACGCCCGCGCTGATAAGCGTAGACGGCGGCCTGGTTCAGCATGGAACCCACGGCCGCGGACTTGAGCTCCAGTCGAGCGATGCTGGAAGCGGCCGCTCGCCAATGGGGCACCAATCGATCACAGAGCGGCCATGCCGCGAAGTCCGCACCCGGATCAGCCCGCCACAAGGCCTCCACGATGCGCTCTGCGACGCTCTGCAGCGCCGGCCCATCGAGACTCTGCCTCACCACCTCTTGCACCATGCGATGGACGTTGAACGTCCACGTTTCCGGGTCGCGCTCGATCAGCGAGTATCGGTTCAAAGGCTGCAGGAGCTCGTCGACGACGAGCGGGTCCTCCGCGGCGCCTTCCAGGGCCTGGGCCAGGGTCGGGCCCAGCTGCTCGGCACCCTTGATCAGCACCTCCACGGGTATCTGATCCGGACTCAGACACGCGCTCAGCCTCAGAATTTCGGCGGAGGCTTCCGACGCGGCCGCCACCTGGTCGAAGTTCAGCGACCAGGTGGTCGCCACAGGCTCGCGATAGTCCTTGAGAGGCCCTTTGGAAAGCAGCCGCAATCGTCGCCGGCGGTAGCTCGTCAGGTAGTCGGTGAACCGTGAATCGTGGAGGCTTACGTAGGCGCCGGCCTGCTCGAGCGCCAGGGGCAGGTAGCCCAGCTCCTCGGCCAGCTCCTGGGCGGCCTCCTTCTCTCTCGCGGGAGGATCCTCTCGCCGAGCACGGCGCAGCAGGAACTCGAGCGCGTCGTCCGCGGGCAGCACCTCGAGCTTGAGCGGTGCCATCTCGAGCATGTCGAAGTTCTGGGCCCGTGAGGTGAGCAGGAGGTGGCCCCTCGGTGGAGTGGGCAGGAGCGGCTTCAGCATCGCCGGTGTATCCGCGTTGTCGAGCACCAGGAGCCATGGGTCCTTCCGACCCAACCACCGCCGAACCGCCTGCACCGCCTGTTCTTGCTCCTGCGCGTCCTTCTCCGGCAGATCCAGCACGCGAGCGATCTCGACCAGGCCTCGGACAAGCTCGGCTTCCGTCTCAGCCCGCGTCCACAAGACGGCCTGGTACTCCTTACCATGGCGGTAGCAGTACTCGACGGCTGTCTGCGTCTTGCCAATCCCGCCCAGGCCGCTGATCGCCTGGCCGAGGGCTGCTGATCCCTCCTCATGGAGGGCTTCGTAGAGTCCCGCAATGACGTCCTCGCGACCGGTGAAGTACTGGTTGCGTTGGTGGGGCACGTTCCAATAGCGACAGCCTGTGGGCGGGTTGCGGGCCGGTGCTCCCGGAGACAGGCCACGGATGCCGGCGATCAGGCGCTGCAGGGCGTCCTCGTCCTCGAGGCCCTGGCGGAAGTCGACCCAGGTCAAGCGACGGAGAAAGCGTGGCAACTCCTCCCTCTCTGGCATCGTCGCATCAGGCAAGAGCGTCGGAATCACCCGATAGCCTGTGTTCTGGGCGCGCTCCTCGAGCGCCGCTCTCATCTCCTCGTTTTCCCAGGGGCTGATCCCTCCAGCGCCCAGGAAGACCGCGCAGGTGGCGCTTGCCGTCAAGGCCTCTTCGAGCGCTTCCTGCCAAGGCTCGCCCGGGATCAGATGCCACTTATCGAGGAAGGGCTCGAGATCCGCCGCGCGAAGCTTCTGGGCCAGCAGTTCGACGGCTGGCTTGTCGCGGCTGTTGTGACTCAGGAAGACGTCGTAGCGCGTGGCATCCTGTGGCATCTGACCTGTCCCCTACCCGGATCGTGGAAACGCAGCCGTTCGAGTTTAGAGCTTCCAATGACCGACCGCGAGCCGGGCCGATCGAGTTGACGAGAATCACCTAGCGGGTGCCGTCGATTGTGGACCGCCGAGGATTTGATAACCGACCTTATCGATAGCTTGAATCCCCGGGAGTTCGCACGATTCGATGTCGACGACAGGCTTGAGGGCGTCCAGGTAGGGGCGAGCCGGCAGAAAGCAAACGCCGCAGGTCCGAAGCCATGCGGCGTTTGAGCATTGGTTTGATGGGAGTGGATGAGAGGAGGGCGTTGTACCCTGAGCGCCGCCGGCAGGCATGCCTTTGGATCGGATCGGCCCACAGCTCCGTGAAGGCCCCGGATCTCTCGATTCTCACCACCTCCGACCTCCTGGCCGGACAGGA
>JAAELT010000245.1 GCA_024226315.1 bacterium
AACAAGGTGATCGCCCGGATCACCGCCTCGGCACCGGTCTACGGCTTGCAGGAGGTGGTGGTCAACGAGGGCGACGAGGTGACCTTCATCGTCAGCAACACCGACGAGATCCCGGACCTGGCACATGGCTTCGCCATCTCCAACCACCACATCAGTTTCGTCGTCGGACCGTTCCAGACCCGGTCGGTGACCTTCGTCGCCGACAAGCCCGGCATCCACTGGATCTACTGCACGAACTTCTGTCACGCGCTGCACCTGGAGATGCGGATGCGTTTCGTCGTCAAGGCCAAGAACGCCTGACCGGGGAAACAGAACATGAGTAGAATCGTCGCGCCCGCGGCGTACGCAAGAATATGCGGCGTCGTGCTCGGCGCGGCGCTGGCCGTCTTGCCGGGCCCGGCCTCGGCCCAGCTCCCTTTCGGCGAGCAGAAGTACGAGTACGAGCCCGCAGACGTGCTCCCGGGAGCGACGGATTTCGTCCGCCGGGAGATACCCCATTTGTCCCCCTCCGGGGGAACGTCCCATTTGTCCCCCTCCGGGGGAGCGTACTGGGAAGGATACGCCGGCGATCAGCTGGTCGGCTACGTCTTCCTGAGCGACGACCTGGTCGAGATCCCGGCCTATTCCGGCAAGACCATGAACACCCTGGTGGGAATCGACCCGGAGGGCAAGTTCACCGGGGTCCGAATCGTCCGCCACTCCGAGCCGATCGTGCTCATCGGTCTTTCCGAGGAGTCGATCCACCGCTTCGTCGACCAGTACGTGGGCAAGGACGTCCGCGACCGGATCCTGATCAGCGACCGCCCGACGCCGGGATACGTCGCCGTCGACGGCATCAGCGGCGCCACGGTGACGGCGGTAGCCGAGAACGCCACGGTGCTCGAGGCTGGCCGCCTGGTGGGCATCGCGGTCGGCATCGTCAAGGCCTCGCAGGTGCGCAAGCGCAGACCAGCCGAGGGCTTCGAGACCCTCGGCTGGGCCGAGCTCCTCAAGCACGGAGCCATCGGCGCGATCACCGTGCGCCCCGAGGAGCTGGGGCTCGACGAATCCACCGAGCCGATGGTCGACGTCCGGTTCTCGGTCCTCGACCCACCGTCGGTCGGGCAGAACTTGCTCGGAGAGCGCTTCTACGCCCTGGTCCGCGACCGTCTGGCGAAAGACGGCGGCACCGCCCTCTACATCGGCGGCGCCGGTAGCGTCTCCTTCAAGGGCGCCGGGTTCGCCCGCGGCGGCATCTTCGACCGCTTCTCGCTCGAGCAGGCGGGCAAGCTGTTCGTGGTCAAGGACCTCGACTACATCAACTTTCCGGAGCTCGAGGCCGAGGGCGCACCGGACTTCTCAGAAGGCGGCATCTTCTTCTTCGGCGAGGACTTCGACCCGACCGAGCCCTTCACCTTTCAGCTCACGGTTCCCTACCGGGTCGACGACCAGAAGACCTACACCACGGTGCTCGCCGAGCACCAGCTGCCGGACGAGTTCGTGGTCGAGGATGTCCCGTTCTGGGTCGCCCGTTGGCGTGAGACGGCCTGGCCGGCTCTTTTCGTCGCCTTCTTCGTCGTCCTCACGGCAGTGTTTTTCGTGTTTCACCAGCGCTTGCTACCGCACCGCAAGCTCATCCACCTCTCGGTCGCCGCGGTCGCCGCCGGCCTCCTCGGCCTGGTGTGGAAGGCCCAGCCCAGCATGACGCAGATCCTGACGCCGGCCGCGTCGGCGATCGATGGGCGGTTTCCCCACGAGATCTTCCTCGCCGAGCCGCTGATCTTCATCCTCTGGACCACCATCATCTTGACCCTGGTGGTCTGGGGCCGGGGTTTCTTCTGTGGCTGGATCTGTCCCTACGGCGCCATGCTGGAGCTGCTCATCAGCGCCTGGAACAAGGCGGTCCCGGAACCGGTGCGCAACAAGCTCGAAGCCTGGGAGCCACCGGCGTCCTTTCGCTACGGCAAGTACCTGACCTTCCTGGTGATCCTCGGCATCGGCTTCGTCAACCTGCCGCTGGCGGAGATGGCGAACGAGGTCGAGCCGTTCAAGACCTTCGTCCTGAGGCTCGCCCGGCCGAGCGCCTTCGTGGTCTACTTCTTCGCCATCACCTTGCTGTCGGTCGTCGTCCACCGTTTCTTCTGCCGCTTCCTGTGCCCCCTGGGCGGCGGCCTGGCCTTGCCGTCGGGAAAGCCCCGGCTGCCGCTGGGGCGCTACGACGAATGTTCCAGGTGTCAGATCTGCTACCGGGGGTGCGAGCCCAGGGCGATCTCGAAAGAGACCGGACGCATCGACTACCGGGAGTGCCTGCAGTGCTGGGACTGTCAGGCGACGGGGCAGGATAGCGAGCGCTGCCCGGCGTTGCTGCTGGCCGCCAAGGAGAAGCGGCCGCCGCGGCCGATGGCAGGCCTGGTGCTCATCGCATGCCTCCTGGGGTCGGCCCCGGCCGAGGCCGACGTCCCCCCCCTCCCCGATTCCCCCCGAGGGGGCCGGGTTTGGATCGCGAGCCCCGGCGACGGCTCTCTCGGCGAGGTGATCGCCGGTGCCGCCGACGGCGATACCATCGTCGTCCGGCCGGGGGTGTGGCGCGAGAACGTGGTGGTCGACCGGCGGCTGGTGATCCGCGGCGAAGAAGGAGCTGTCATCGACGCCGGCGGCAAGGGACACGCCCTCGCGGTCGAGGCTTCGGGCGTCGTGGTCGAGGGTCTCGCGCTGCGCGGCTGCGGCTTGGACATCGAGAACGCCGACGCCGGCATCTGGGTGGCGAAGGCCGCCGCCGGCGTCAGGCTCACCGGCAACCACGTCTCCGGCTGCCGATTCGGCATCTGGATCCATGGCTCAGAAGCCACGGTGGTTGTGGGCAACCGCATCGAGGGCATGGAGGAGCTGTCGCAGGAGGTTCGCGGCGACTGCGTCCACCTGTGGAGCGCGCGCGAGACGACGGTGCGCGACAATCGGCTCACGCTCTGCCGCGACGGCATCTACATGGAGCTGTCCACCAAGAGCATTATCGTGGGCAATACGATCGAGCGCTCGCGCTACTCGGTCCACACCATGTGGTGCGACAACAGCTCCTACAACGACAACCTCGCCCGCGACAACCTGGTGGGGCTCGCCCTGATGTTCTCCAAGAAGATCGAAGCGCGCGGCAACGTGCTTGCCAACAACGCCACCAACGGCATGCTGCTGGTCCAGGTGACCCGCGGCCAGGCCACCGGCAACCAGATCATCGGCAACGCCAAGGGGATTTTTGTCTACAATTCCCTCTACAACACGATCGCGGACAACCTCCTGGTGCGCAACGGCCTCGGCATGCACTACTGGGGAGGCTCGGAAGACAACGAGATCACTGCCAACGCCTTCGTCGAGAACCGGATCCAGGTCAAGTTCGTGGCCGCGCGTGACCAGTCGTGGGAGGGCAACTACTGGAGCGACTACGGCGGCTGGGACGTCGACGGCGACGGTACGGGTGAGGTCGCCTACCGCTCGAACACCCTGGTAGACGCCTTGCTGTTCAAGTATCCTCTCGCCAAGCTGCTGCTGACCAGCCCGGCGTTTCAGCTCCTCGCCCTGGTGGAGCGGGAGCTGCCGGTAATCACCGTGCCCAAGGCGGTGGACAGCGCGCCTCTGATGGCGCCGCGGGCGACCGACTGGGCGGCGCTCCTCGAGCGCTTTCCCGCGCCCCCGTCCGACTACTACGGCAGCATCAACAAGCTGCCCCACGTTCCCGGAGGGCACCAGTGATCCGGCTCGAGAAGATCGTCAAGCGCTACGGTGAGGTCGAGGCCCTGGGGCTCGTCGACCTCGAGATCCGGCCGGGCGAGAGCCTGGGCATCTTCGGCCACAACGGCTCGGGCAAGACGACGCTGTTGCGGATCCTGGTCGGTCTGTCCCGGCCGTCGTCCGGCACCTTGCTGTTCGATGGGTCCCCCCAGAGGGGGGCAAATGGAACAACGTACCCGGGCAAGGAGTCGTGGCGCGCCTTTCACCGGCGGCTGGGTTTCATGCCCGAAAGGATCGCCTTTCACGAGAACCTCACCGGCGAGCAGACCCTCGCCCATTTCGCCCGCCTGCGCGGGGCACCGCGCCGCCAGGCGCTGGAGATGCTCGAGCGGGTCGGCCTCGGGGAGGCGGCGAAGAGGAAGCTGGGGGGCTACTCCAAGGGCATGTTGCAGCGCGTCAACCTGGCCCAGGCTTTGCTCGGCGATCCGCGGGTGCTGATCCTCGACGAGCCGCTCGAGGGCCTCGATCCCCACGGCGTGCGACTGTTCTTCGAGCTGCTCGAGACAGCCGGCTTCCTGGGCTCTTGCCCGGAGGAGGGCGGCGAGCGCACCCTGGTGGTGGCCTCGCACCGGCTGCTGAAACTCTCCGACGCCGCTCGTCGGATCTGCATCCTGAGCGCCGGCAAGGTCCGGGCGCTGGGCACCGCGGAGGAGCTGCGCCGTGATGCCGAGCTGCCGGTGCGCCTCATCATCCACCCGCGCACGGACTGCAACGGCGCCATCGAGAGCGCCCTCGGCGAGCTCTCTCCGGCGTCGGTGGAACGTGACGGCGAGCGGCTGGTGGCGAGCGTGTCGCAGGCGCAGAAGATGACTTTTATCTCACAGCTCAATGGCCTCGGCGACGCCATCCTTGACCTTCGTATAAAAGAG
This sequence comes from bacterium, assembly GCA_024226315.1. Lineage (GTDB taxonomy): Bacteria > Acidobacteriota > Thermoanaerobaculia > Multivoradales > J023 > JAAELT01. The sequence goes on from JAAELT010000245.1 coordinate 4,632, forward strand.
CCGACGCTCGAGGAGGTCTACTTTGAGATGGAATAGCACGGTCTTCGCCATCGCCCGCAAGGAGCTCTCAGAACGCCTGCGCAATCGCTGGATCTGGACGGTTTCCGCCCTTTACATGGCGAGCGGCTTGGCGGTGGCATACTTCGGCACCGCGCCGGTGGGCGTCGCCGGATTCCAGGACGGCGGCGCGGCGATGGCGAGCCTGATGAATCTCTCGGCCTACCTGGTGCCGCTGCTGGCGTTGATCCTGGGCTGCGGCGCGATCATCGACGAGAAGCAGCGCGGCACCCTCGACCTGA
>JAAELT010000246.1 GCA_024226315.1 bacterium
ATCAGCGCCACGATCCCCGACACCAGCGCCGCCGACTGTGAGGTCCCCGACATGGTGAAGTAGTTGCCGCCGAGCTGGTACTCGGGGCGCAGAACCGCGATGGTCGAGTCGGTCGCCATCAGCCCGAGCATGTGGCCGCCCGGCGCCACCACCTCCGGCTTGACGAAGCCCTCGACGGTGGGACCGGTGGACGAGAACGAGGCCAGGTAGTCGTCGCTGCCGTCGCCCGGCGTGGCGGCGTCGGACATAGCGCCGACGGTGATCACGTAGGGCGTGTTGCCCGGCACGCCGACGGTCATCGGACCGGGCCCGGTGTTGCCCGCCGAGGCGACCACCACGATGCCCGCCTCCCACGCCGCCATCACCGCCTGGTTGAGCGGGTCGTCCCAGTAGTGGGAGCTCGGCGCCGCGGCGAAGGAGAGATTCATCACGCCGATGCCGTAGGCGCTCTGGTTGGCCACCACCCAGCCGATGCCGCGGATGGCGTCGGCGTAGGTGCCCGTGCCGTTGGAAAAGGCCTTCACTGACACCAGATCGGCTCCGGGGGCGATGCCGTTGTACTTGCCGCCGCTGGTCTGGGCGCTGGACAGCGCCACGCTGGTCAGATGGGTGCCGTGGCCGAAGGTGTCGGTGTCGGTGCCGACCGGGTCCATCTGGTCGGCGATGGCATCGTACTGGGCGAGAAGGCGCGCCTGGCCGTTCGAGTTGAGGTCGAGGCCGGGGCTCGACCAGTAGCCGGTGTCGACCACCGCGACGGTCACGCCGGAGCCGTCGATGCCCTGGGCGTGCAGCAGATCGGCGCCGATCAGGGTCGGGTAGTCGGTGTCCGGCGTGTAGGTGAACTGGACTTGGATGTCGTCGAGGTACAGCTTCTTGCCACGATCCTGGGCATCACGGAACCGAATCTGGGTATTGGCGGCAAGGTAGGGAGATAGGTCGAATGTCTCGGAGCCATCGGCTTCGATATCGGCTGAATAGCTCTTCAGTACCGCCCAGGATTGACCTCCATCGCTCGAGACCTCCAGCAAGACCGTCACCAAGCCACCGAGTTTCTCATGGGCATATCCATACGTGAGAGTGGCCGAAGCGGCAGCGCTCAAGTCCACCTCACGAGTCAGGGAGTACCCCTTGTTGGCCTGAAAAAACACGCAGAATGTGGTTCCTGCAGAAGGACATTCCGGTTGGTCATTAACCTTGATCGTACCGCCGAGGGTGCCGGGATAATCCGGATCGCTGTCGACCCAGTCGCCGGTCCAGTTGGCGGTGCCGTCGTTGCCGCCATAGGACGCGGCGACGAAGTCGTCACGTGTCGCCGCCGTGACCACGCCTGCGGCGTGCACCGTGCGATCGCCATAGATTCGCTTCACGCCCGCCGCCTTCGAGAGCCTGGAGAGTTGCTCGGCGCTCAGCTCGGCACGGACCGCGTCGATGATACCCAGCTCGTGGCTGATCTCACCGCCCACCGACCGCACCGCCTCGGCGGCGCTCGCCAGGTCGCTGCCCTGGACGATGACGCTCGCACCGTCCGCGTTCTCATCATTCGCCAGGCACGGCGAGCCGCCCAGACCCAGACCCAACGCCATGATTGCGACCACAAGCCCGATCCGCCCCGTCGTCGTCGTCTTTCTCATGTCGACCTCCCCGCCACCCACGGCGTGTTCTCGGTTGAGCTTCTTTCCCTTGACTGAGACCATCTTGAGGCGCCCAGATTACGGTAGATATTACGACCGACCGGTCGGTTGAAAAAAATCACCGTGGCCAGCCAAATGGTGCGTCCTGAAGGGTTCCTCGAACATTCTGCCTTCCCGTTTCGCACGGAGCATGCCAGGATCCGACGCGCGCCACGGACGTCGTGCGGGCCGGAGTCACTGCTCACGGTTTCGAAATCACGACAAAAACTCTGCTACGGAGCAGCCGCGGGCTCCCACGCGGCCACCGGCCGGCCGACCGGATGGCGGCAGGGCGGGAGCTCTTCCAAGCCAGGGAAAAACGCCGCTCCCCCCTACTCCATGTAGGTGATCTTGACGTTGTCGACCTTCAGGTTCTCGTTGGTGATTCGATCAGCAGCGGCCACTCGAAGACTCGGGGCCTCTCGAATCGACCAGGGACCGGCTTCCTTGACGACTTGCGCCGGTGCCGTGGGGGTGCCACCCACTTCGGCCGGGGACGGCCTCGGTCCGTCAAATGGAACCTCCACCCAGGGCGTGAGCCCCGGGTGGCGATTTGACGACTCAGTCTTGTACGAGCCGACAAGTCAACACCTCACCTGACGACTCGAGCTTCCGGGAGCAGGCAAGCCGGCTGTCAGCTTGACGTCTCTGGTGTCGTCGAGTGGTCAATCCGCGGCTGAATATGACGGCTCGGGCGCCAACGAGCAGACAAACCGCATGCGGCTTTTGACCACTCGGTCTCAGGCCAGCAGACAGAAACGCTCCTCCGGATCGAACGCCACGGTCAGCTCCCGCGACCTCGCGGAGGCCCGAACGCGGCCCAACCCTTCTCCCGAAATCTTTCCTCGCGCCTCTCCTTCTCCGGCTTGATGCTGCGGTGATAATGCCTCAGGGACTTGACCTTGTTGCCGCAAGCTCTCATGCTGCACCACTTCCGCGGGCTGCCTCCCGAGCGGTCGACAAACAGCAGGTCGCAGCCCTCGCCGGCGCACTGGCGGACGTTGCGGTGGTGCTTGGTCGACAGCAGGTCGCCGGCGGACGACGCCACCGGCCACAGCATGCGGTCGAGGTTGTCGCCGTCCGGGTCGCCGAGG
>JAAELT010000247.1 GCA_024226315.1 bacterium
AACTGTTTTATTCTAAAATCAAAATTAAAAAAAATTAATTATTAATTGAACAAATACACAAAGATTCTTCAACCTGCGATCGAGCAACGGACCCCCAATCCATGAAACAACCACCTGAGACCAGAGACCCAGAGAATTAGTCACTTCTAAATGATGTTTACTGCTTTTTGTTAATGATACCAATTATCACCAATTATCAGCACATTTGTGGTTTATCTATTGTTACACTTTTGGCAGAAAACAGCGTCTTAGGTAGGTAGGTAGGTAGGTAGGTAGGTAGGTCTATACATATATCCGTGACATCTCATCCCCCACATAATGTGCTCATCCTTCGCACATAAACATAGCAATGCTGTCGCAATGTGCGAAGGACGGCGGTACAACGCTTATCAAAAAAGTTTGCAAGAATTCGCAACGGTGATACGATGATTTGACAAATGAATGCATGTCTAACAGTGCAACAGCTGGAGCAAAACTGATCATGATGAGTATGAGGATTATCGTGATTATGATCATGATCATATTCATAATCATGATGATGATCACGATTATCACGATGATCATGACCGTGACAATAACAACGACGATAATGATAACAAAATGCTGAATCTGATGGTGATAATGATGATGTTTATGATAATGATGATAATAGTGGTGTTGCTGGTCATAATGTCGTTTGCTCGAGCCTCTCGAACGCATCACCTGCAATTCTAGGCCGCACCACTCTGCCAAGATCCTTGATCGTGTCGTTAAGAATGTTTGCCATGCTTGGTATGCTTGTTCTGTTAATAAATAAATGTAAATGGCAACATGCCAATACTAATGAA
>JAAELT010000248.1 GCA_024226315.1 bacterium
CGCCGCGGCCGGCCGCCGAAGGAGAAGCCGGTCGACCTCTACCCCGACCTGGTGGCGCGGGCGATGGCCGACCTGCCGGCCTGGGAAGCAGCTCCGGCGACGCCGAAGGCCGCGGTGTCGACGCTCGCCGGCGAGGCCCTGACACCGGAAGAGAAGCCCTCGGCGCCGCCGACGGCCGAGGAATCGCCGATTGCTCGCCTCGCGCCGGCGCCACCGCACGACGCTCCGCGGATCGAGCGCTTTCGGCGCCGCCAACGAACGACCGGACGCCGATCGGCCGTCACTTCCCGGCGCCGGAGGTCCTTCGACTCGCGCTGCCCGAGCCGGGAAAAATCGAACACCGCCGGCGCGGGTCGGTGGCCGGGGGTGGGGAAAATCGAGAAACGCGCGCGCGGGCCGGAAACGGGCGCCACAAAAATCGAACGACGCCGGCGCGGGTGGCCGCCGGCGCGTGAAAAATTCGTAAAAGCCTTTCGCGGGTTGCGCCCGGGGGCCGGCAACCGGCTTGTCGCCAGGATCTACAAGGAATTACGGGCTCGGGTTTGAGAGTCCGGCCGGTACCCACGACGACTCCTCTGTCTTCGGATTGCACGAACGATGGCATAACCCGCAGGTCGATCCACATGACGTTGTTCGCCGTCCGGCTCAATCGATGCACCCGCCCCGGACCGGAAACCTCTTTCGAGATAACATCGCGAAAAGCCCCGACTGTCGTCTACACCAGTATCAACGCCATCGACTCGCCCGTCAGGATGGGCAGAGCTCTGGCGATTGCGTCATCACGAGCGGGGATCCGCTGTGTACCACGCCGACAATTCAGACATTGTGACGTCTTTGGAGGTCGTATCGGCGAATAGCTGCTCGATCGTGAGACCGCCTATCTCGAGTTGGAACTCCACCAGGACCATCGCCTCGTAGTGAACCCGGTCCCAGCCGTCGCGGGAAGGTCCTGCGGTCCTGTACCAGACGGCGTTATCGTTGAGTACCTCGAACCGGTCCCTGAGCGAGCTCGCGCGGTCTAGGTGGATCATCCCGATATTGGCCAAGTATTCCGGCAGACCTTCTCGCTTCCAAAATGGCAGTTTCTTCCACGCGCTGCGGCCGATCAGATCCGTGATGTACTGATGGCCAATCTCATGTGCGATGATGTGTGCTGGAGACCCCTCGTATATACCATACCTCGGCTCGCCGGCGCTGGTGTCGGCCAAAGAACGTACCATCGAGGCGCTTACGTACGAGTTGCCGAGTGCCGACAAGTTGTATCCCTGCGGCACCTCGCGCAGGAGGGTCAGTCTGACGAAGAACTCGTATAGGGACTGATTATGGAAGTAGTAGACCCGATCCCTCCTTGACCGATCGTAAAGACCGGAACTCTGTAACCGCCCATCAACCTCTTCCGCTAGCGCCAGCATCAAATCTGAGGACCCTTCGTCATAGTAGAGCGAGATGGTGCCGCTCTCGACTTTGTTGGTTAGGAGGATCTGCGGAAATGCGAGCACTGCCAACTGAATTCCGAAGACTATCAACGCTGCCACGGTAGGCCACCTCAGCCACCTTCCGATGCGTCGCACAACGGAGACGCCATCGTGATCGTGGCTATCTGACGGAAACGGGCTCGGGGAAACACTCTCCTTCACAGGATCTCCAGATGCGGTGTCACTCGTGGGCGATGGGCGAATCGAGGAACTGCAGGGCACTGTGCGGAATCGGCGGGAGCATGCGCGAAACACTCTATTGGCGCCTTCCCTCCTCAATTCGCCACATCATCTCGAGTTCGACTGTGAATTCTTCTTCATCGATCTCATGGTTCGCAAACCTATTAGCTGCTTGCCTGATCTGGTAGAGGATCTTACCGAATCTGTCCTTCTGATCTCCTGAAGCTTGAACCTCCGATTCGCCGTGGATGCATCCACCAGGGGCCCCATTCCTCCAGTTCCGTTTACCAATAGAAACATGAACCGAGGTATCCATCCTGTATATGTCCTCACTGCCCTCTGGCTCCTCCGTCGGCAAGTACCAGATTCCCAGATTCTCTATCTCGTTCACCAAGGCGCCAAAGTTGTTCTTCGAGAGATTCCCTTTGAAGAACCTTGGTCCCTCTCTCGTATCTTGACGCATTTTCCAAATCCGGTACGTTGCCACACCATCCTCAGAAATCACCTCTCGGATCAAGATCCTCTCGCTTATGAGAGGAGGAACGATACCGCCAACAATGCCCTTGGTGAGTACGACAAAAGTAGGACCACCGGCCCCCAGACTCCTTCCGTCTCTGAGGTCTTCCGCTGCGAGGGCGCAAAGCGATGCTGCTATAACAAGCAAAGCGAAGACTGGGAGATATTTCACAGGGTCCTCCTTCTAATGTGCCAGAGAACAGTTTCTCTCACCGACACGCGGCTCCTAGATGTAGGCACCGGTGTCTACATGTAGGAACCTGGTGTCTACATCTATCCACTCCCACGATTCCTAGATCTGGGCACCGGGTTCCTACATCTAGCCCAGGCTTCAGCGTCTTCAGGATGCGGACACCTTCCCTCCGAGTCTAGCACCGCTCAGACGTGCCCCGGGGTCGGGGAGGGGGAAGTCACGCTAGTTGGGCTTCCACCCAAGTCTTTCAATGACTCTGTCCGTGAGCTGCTGCGTGCTGTTGTCCGGCGACTCGCCGTGCTTCTCCCGCTGCTGGATGACGACGTCGACGCCCCGCTTCTCCCAGTCTTCGCGGATGGCTTCCGGCGTGGCACCGCACCAGCGCTCCACCGCGTCGACGAGCGTGGCCTCGTCGGCGTAGCCGAGAATTTCGGCGACGTCCGCGAGCGGCAGCTCGGACTGGATGATCATCCTGGCGGCAACTTCCATCTGGCGCCGCTCGATGTACTCGCTCACCGAGATGCCGGTCGACCGGCGAAACAGCTTCAGCAGCCGCGGGTGGTTGCTCCGCGCGTGCCGCCGTGCCGACTTCGCGTCGAGCTCGGGGTCGCCGAGGTTCGAGCCGATGGCGAGGTAGAGGTTCTCGAGCTTCACCGTGTGGATCGCCGCGCCGCGGTAGATCCACTCGCGGATCGGGCTCGCGGCCTGGAGGAAGGCGGTGCGGCCGGGCTCGTCGTGGGTCGGGAGGTAGCCGCGGGCGCCGGGGCGGATGGGGGTGAAGCCTTCGTGGGGGTATTCTGGGTACTTCTTCATGGCTGGAGTGAGGATACAACGGGTCGCGACGGGGGATCTTCCAGGCAAGTCCGCTGTGGAATCGCCCGCTCGCACGAGATGCTACGCCAGGAGCGCGGGAGAAGCGAAGGGTGGGGCGGGCCCGTAGCGTTCTTACGTGTAAGAATGTGCTTCCTGCCGCTCGCTGCCCATTTCCCCTGGAGACATCATGAAGAAGCTCATCCGTGCGTGGATCTCCCTGGCCACGCTCACGCTGTGTGCCGGTTCCCTGCCCGCCCAGCCCAACTACGTCAAGGTCCAGGCCGCCCGGGCCGCGGAGTTGGCGCGGCTGGAGATCGGCCCGCACCAGCGCGTCGGCTACGGCTCGTTCCTGTGGCTCGGGGTCGATGACCGCCAGGCCGAGCTGCTCGCCGCCGCCGGGCTGCTCAGCGAGCCGGCCGAGGATTTCACGCTCGATCTCGGTGGTGTCCGCTTCGATCCTCTGAGCCAGGAGCTCGGTGGGCTGTTGCCGTCGGCTTGGCGCGCTCCCGTCAGCCCTGAGGCCGATCTGCATCTGGTGCAGTGGGTCGGCCCGGTCAGAGAGGGCTGGCTCGAACAGTTGCGCGCCATCGGCCTGGAGCCGATTCAGTACATTCATCCGCACACCTACGTCGTGTGGGGCCGGGGAGACGACGTCGAGGCCGCCCGCGCGGCCGACGCCGTGCGCTGGACCGGAGCGTTCGAGACCGCCTACCGGCTGCAGCCTCGGTGGCGCGCCTTTCAGCCCACGTCGGTTCAGATCGACGTGCTGATGGTGCGTAGCGCCGGTATCGACGGTCTGCTCGAGCAGCTGCGCGTCCTCGGCGGCGACGACGTCCGTCATGCCACGATCGATCCCCGTTTCGCCATCGCCTCTTTGCGCATCGCCGGTGATCGCCTGGGTGACGTCGCCCGCCTTCCCGGCGTCTACAGCGTGCAGCTCGAGCCCACCGACGGTGGCCTGCGTAGCGAGATGAGCAATCAGATCAATGTCGGCAACTATGACGCCTCGAACATCGCCTTTCCCGGCTACACGGCCTGGCTGTCTTCCGTCAGCCTGTCCGGGGCCGGCGTCCGCATGGCCAACGTCGACTCCGGCGTGCAGGAGACACACCCCGACCTCGCCGGCCGGATGGTCAGTTGCACCGGCACCACCTGCAGCAGCACCAGCAGCGGCCACGGCACCCACACCGCGGGTATCATGGCCGCCGACGGTGCCAGCGCCACGACCGACGCCAACGGCTTCCTGCGCGGCCTCGGCATGGCCCCGGGAGCCGAGCTCTTCGAGCAGATCTACAGTCCCTTTTTCACCCAGCCGGGCGGCATGCTGCTCCTCATGGAGGATTCGTTCGACAACGGCGCCGTGCTTTCGGGCAACAGCTGGGGCCCGGCCGGCACACCCCAGGGCTATGACAACGACACCCTGCAGGTGGACGTGGGCGTGCGCGATGCCGACGACGACCTCCCGGGCAATCAGAACTTCACCTACGTGCTGTCGTTCATGAACGGCGGAGGTGGCACCAGCACCCAGGGTTCGCCGGACGAGGCCAAGAACCTCTTCAACATCGGCTCCACGAAAATGCGTACCGGCGCCAGCGCCCAGGATCCGAACATCAACGATCTGTCGTCCAATTCGGCCCACGGCCCGGCTCTGGACGGCCGCACCATTCCGCACATGGTTGCCCCGGGCTGTCTGGTCGATTCGACGGAGCCCACCAACAGCTACGGTCTCCGGTGCGGTACCAGCATGGCGTCCCCTCACGTTTCGGGTGCGGTCGGCCTGTTCTTCGAGTACTACCGTGGACTCGGCTTCGGTGCCGACCCGAGCCCGGCGCTGGTAAAGGCTGCTTTCCTGCCCGTCGCCCACGATCTCGACGGCTTCCGCGACGCTGACAACGGCACCCTCGGGCACCCCTTCGACAGCAAGCAGGGCTGGGGCCGGATGGACGCGGCGGCGGTGCTCGATCCGCAGCAGGCGGTGGCCTATTTCGACAACCCGATGATCTTCGACAACACCGGTGAGGAGTGGAGCCAGCTGCTGACCGTCGATGATCCGAGCGAGCCGGTGCGTTTGATGCTGGTGTGGACCGATGCGCCGGGACACGGCCTCGGCGGCAGCACGCCGGCGTGGAACAACGGCCTCGATCTCGAGGTGGACGCCGACGGGTCCACCTATCTGGGCAACGTCTTCGGCGCGGACGGCCTGTCGGCCACGGGCGGCACCGCGGACGACCGCAACAACACCGAAGGCGTCTTTCTCGGCGCTCCCACGGCGGCTCAGATCACCGTCCGGGTCCTGGCCTCCGATATCAACTCCGACGCCATCTTCGGCGAGGGCGACGGCACCGATCAGGATTTCTCCCTGGTGTGCTACAACTGCCGGGCGGAGTCAGCCCCGATCTTCGCCGATGGTTTCGAATCGAGCGGAACGAGCGCTTGGAGCAGCTCAGTGCCGTAAGAGATCCTAGAGCCCATTGGGGTGGCGTTGGAGAGGCGCCTGGGGGCTACAACGTCGCTCGCCGGCGCGACGACGCGATCACATCAGGCAACCACGCGGGCGTTCTCCTAGAGCAATGGGCAAGCCAAACATAAGACTTGGCATCCTGTATTCGTTTATGTCGTTGGCCCTTCTCGGACTAATGCCCGTAATCTCGAATAGCCGTCCCGGAGAGCTCAATGCGTTGAATTTCGCTCTCTACCTGTCGGTCTGGCAGCTGATCTGCTCGCTGCCCTTGGTGCTCGCGGAGCTGCGCTTTGGGAATCCGGGAATATTAACGGCTGAATTGCCGGAGAATACAGGGATTAGAACCGTCGCCATTATCATGGTGACCGGTCTGATATTCGGAATCTCGACGTATGGTTATGTCCTGTCGATCGAAAGGGCGGGAACTGTGAGTGCTGCGATAGCCATTCAGTCCTATCCCGTGTTCGCCATTCTTTGGGAAACGATTTTTCTCGATCGGCGCAAGAATTCGACGGAGCTATTATTCACTGGATTGCTGATTGTGTCCCTGTACTATGTCGGAACGAGCGGGACCTGGGAAGTCGAGGGGATATCCCTTTGGTTCCTCGTCGCGCTTGGGGTGCCGTTTCTCTGGAGCGTGGCTCATGTCATTATCAAGGAGATTCTAGACAAGACGCCGATCACGCCTGGGCAGGTGACTTTTTTTCGGGTCTTGGTGTCTTCGGTCGCCTTATTCGCGATTGCATTGTTGGTGAATGGCTCGAATAGCGTATTCGCCGGAGTTGCCGATATGAAGTTTCAGATGTTCGCTCTCGTTATGGGATTTGTCTACTATGTGGAGCTGGTGGTCTGGTTTTACGCGGTCAGGCATGTCGACGTATCAGTCGCCAGTTCGATTACGACGCCGTGGCCGGTGGTGACGATGGTTCTCGCCGGGATCTTCCTGCAAGAAACGATCGTCGGTTATCAGGTGGTCGCAATGGCGTTTGTCGCGATCAGCATCTACGGGCTGCTCTATGCTGGCAAGAAGAAAAGGGCTGCGTTGGATTCGCAGGGATGAGCAGCCACTCGTGGTTGCGGGCTGTTGCCGATTGTATGGAGAGGGCCGGTCAGGCCGTGCCAGCCACTTCGGTCAGGCCCGTTCGCGCCCAATGGCCATTGCAGGCTGCAACGGTCGCGTGTTCGGCGCCGACTATTCGCGGATGATCGAGTTCCTCGATGCCGGCTGAGGATGAGCTCCTCGCGGCTGCAGACTGGTACGAGGAGCAACAAGAGGGGCTTGGATTTCGTTTCCTCTGCATGCAAATCGGAAGTTCGATGATTTCCGGATGCGTGCTGCGAGCGATTGCAGCCGGCTCGATCCGGCGGGGTCGGGGATCGGATGAAGGAAACGACTCATCGTTTCGGATTTGCCACCTTCATGCTCTTCACCAGACCCCTGGAATCCAACGGAAGCGAACTCTGGTCGCGTACTCCGCGTAGCCGGCGAGCTCGGATTGCAGCGTGCGGTCCTCGAGCACCGTACGCAGCACGAGCAAGAGTACTGCTGTCAGAGCTGGAAGGAAGCTCCAGGTGCATGCGAGCAGGAACGGCGTCGAAAGCAGCACGGCACTGAGACCGACGTAACCAGGATGGCGAACGTACGCGTAAGATCCGTTGTCGATCACGCGATGTCCGTGATCCGTCTGAATGCGCACCGTCTTCTCGAAGAAAGGGTTCGCGATCATGGACCGGGTCCAGAGAGTCCATCCCGAGATGAAGATGGCAGCGCCGATCAACCACTCGCTCCCGGGCGGGCCCGGGGGCCTATCTGCCGCGTCGAGCTCGCGCGTTGCGACGATGTAGAGTGCAACCAGGGTTGCCAAGAACATCAGAGTCCAGGCAATGTCCCACTTCTTCGTCCCCGGGCCGATGCGCATGCGCCGCCAGAACAGCACCGGGTTCCACAGGGCCACGCAGACCACGTTGACAATCAGGTTTGCGGCGAATAGACCCACGTAGAGCCATCCGGGGGTCCATCCCAGTTGTTGTGAGAATGCGAAAAGAACGCCTGCCGAGGCGACGCAGATTCCCAGAATCATCAAGCCGACATGGCGTGGTGGCCTCGGAGGCTTGAAGTCGACATTTGTCTCATGATCGGTCATTTGCGCCTCGCCGCAGACCTGTCTGAATCATACCGCGAAGGCTACCGGTCCCGATGGATCTCTCCGAGATCTCTTGGTCGGAGGCGACAAATCCGCGCGTGGTATCGTCTGTCGATGCTCGACGCATGCGCACTGGATCGAAGGTTCGGGCAGGCCACGGCCCGCTGATCATTCCGAGCGGCTACGCCTGATCACGCGGAGTCTGCTTCGAGAGGAAGCTCCTCAGAAGGTCCACTTCAGCCCCACCTGGGTCAGGGCGAAGTCGATGTCGTCCTGGGCGCCGGTGGAGAAGAGGTGGAAGAGTAGTCCGGCAGCTTCGAGCTCCAGGTTCGAGCCGATCGGCGTCTGCCATCCCACGCCCGCGCTGATGCCCTCGGTCGACAGGCCGGGCTGGACGTCGAAGAGGCCGGGGCCGAGCTGCCAGAACAGGCGCGGCGAGCCGGCCGGGGCGTTGTAGGCCTTGTAGTAGAGGGACAGTCCGTCGATGTCGACGTCGATCGCTCCGGGGTCGATCTCGAAGGCGTAGCGTCCGAGGACCAGCTCCAGGGACCTTTGCGGCGCGAACCGCCACTCGAGGTCGATGGCCGCGGCGTACGTGCCCTCGGCGCCGAGGTCTTCGAAGTCGCCGAGCGGGAACGGATAGCCGAGGTGGAGGGAGACCGCCCAGGAGCCCAGAATGGGCTCGGGCCTGGGCGGCAGCTCCCCGCCCACCTCGATCTGCTGCGTAGCGAAGTAGGTGTCGGCAAAGCCGCGCTCGCCGGTGACCCGGACGTCGAAGACGCAGTTGGCCCTCCGATTCGCATCCTCGATGCGCTCGCAGACGCGCTGTGCGATTTCGAGGTCGAGAGGCTTCGCCACGACTCCCGGCGTCCCATCTGGGTCCCACGCCACTTCGCAGGGCGCGCTGTCTCTGGGCCAGCCGAGGAGGGTGAAGTCGCCCGTCGAGGTGCCGGGGGCGTAATCGAAGAGGCTGGTCGCGTCGGTCACCCGCCAGGCGTCGGCGAAGGTCTGGTAGAGGGCGGTGTAGCGCGCCGGCAAGGGCGACGGCCGCGGCCCCAGTGAGGTACCGTCGGGCAGCGCGGGCAGCCAGCTGCCGGGCGCCAGGGCGCCGAGGATCCCCTCCGAGGCGGTGGTGTCGTAGGCGTTGACGTTCAGGTACCACTTGCCCTGAGACGCCCACCAGCCCGGCGTCACCACCAGCCTGGTGCCGTTGGGAAACTCGATCTCGATGCCGCCGTCGGCCGCGGTCTTGTCGATGCGGCCGCCGGAGCCGAGATCGATTCCCGCCGCGCCCAGCGTGGTCAGGGTGCCGTCGATGCGCAGCTGCAGACCGCTGGGATCGGGGACGCCGTTGATGTTCGGCTGGTAGGTCACCCGGCGCGGGCCGACCTGGGCGGCGACCGCGGTGTTGAGACTGGCGCAGGTCGCCAGTCCGGTGTAGGGGTTGGGGCCGGGGAAGAACGAGGTCGCGATGGCGGTCTGGCGGGTCTGGATCTCGAGCCCGTCGCCGCGCAGCGAGACGAGCTCGCCGGCGCTCTGGAAGTCGTAGTGGACGCCGTCGACGGTGGTCAGGTGGGGATCGCCCGAGCTGGTCGCCGCGCCGCCCGAGACCCGGTCCGTGGTTGCGTCGAAATTGGCGGTGCCGTTGGGATTGTCGCCGGTCGAGTTGGAGGTGTCGGCCCAGATCGGATGCGCCCGGCCCTGGAAGTAGGCCAGTCCCGAGTAGTCACCGAACTCGACCCCCGAGCCGGTGCTGGTCGACGAGCCGTCGCTGACCGGCTGTTGATCGAAGAACACCGGGGTCGCACCGGCCGGTGTCGCCATCGCGCAGTACTCCTGCATGGCGGTGTTGGTGGCCGAGTTGCGGGCGTCGTGCCAGCAGACCGCGATGTTGCCCGAGAGGGTGTTGCTGGCGATCCTGGGCAGGAACTGGCTCCTGGCGGTGGCGTCGTTGTTGACCTGGATCGGCGCGCTCCAGGTGGCGCCATCGTCGTCGGAAAAGCGCAGCATGATGTCGGTGTCGTTGTTCTCGAGCGCCGTCTCCTCGGTGTAGACCAGATAGAGGCGGCCGAAGTGGGGGCTCGGGCCCGGAAAGCCGGGCAAAGCGAGGCTCCCGTCAAAACTGTCGTAGGCCAGACCGGCCTCCGCGTCGATGGTCCGCGACGCCTGGGCAGGAATGGCGTCGAAGGTGCCGACGTTGGTCGTGGTGGCCACCACCGAGGCGCCGAAGTTGCCGGGGCCGAGGCCGTCCGCGTCGGTGCTGATCAGGATGTTCGTCGGTCCCGTGAAGCTGGGATTGCCGTCCTGGCAGGCCTGGACGACGACGCCCGACGGCGCGATCGCGACGTCGCCGAAGGTGCAGTTCAGCGTTCCCGGGACGGTCTGCACCGGGTTGAACGCGCCGACCGCGCCGAGGCCCGTGACCGCGGCGCCGCTGGCGCGCATGGTGCCGCTCTGGTTCCAGACCACCCAGACCGCGACCGGTGACGTCGCCGCCGCTCCCGCGGTGGCGGCGGCCACCACCGTCGGTTGGTCGACGCTGCCCGGGAAGGTGGCCAGGGTGTTGAAAGTCAATCCGCTGTCGGTGCTGAGCAGCACCACGACGTTGTTGATGGCCGCGTCGAGGTAGCCGAGGTAGAGATTGCCGAACGTGTCCCAGGCCAGCGTCGGGTCGCAGCAGGCTGCCGGACCCTGTCCCGGGTCGCCGTCGGCGAGCGTCCGGTCCGTGGCGTCGGGGTAGGTCCAGGTATTGCCGAGGTCGGTGCTGCGCGCCGCGAAGAGCCCCGCGGTCGCGGTGTTGCAGGCGGCGAAGAGCTCGAGCTTGTTGGTCGGGTTCTTGGCGATCGCGCATTCGCTGTCCGCCCCCGCTTTCCGCGAAGTGTTGACGTCGGGGCCGTCGGTGATCTGAGCCCGGGCCGGGGCGGCCGTGAGCGCGAGCCCGAGCAAGGCGATGGCGACGAGCACCGAGCCTGCCGTGCGTCCGGGAGTCGAGACGAGAATATTCTGGTGCACGGGTTCCCTCCTTGATTGCAGCTCAAATGAAGTTGGAGAGCCGCGCCCGAAGGGGCGCGGCTCGCTGTCAGGGCTTCGGGAGGAAGCCCCTCAGAAGGTCCACTTCAGCCCCACCTGGGCCAGGGCGAAGTCGATGTCGTCCTGGGGGCCGGTGGAGGCGAGGTGGAAGAGCAGTCCGGCGGCTTCGAACTCCAGGTTCGGGCCGATCGGGGTCTGCCATCCCAGGCCGCCGCTGACGCCCCAGGTCGAGCGGCCGGGCTGGACGTCGAAGGCGCCGGGGCCGAGCTGCCAGAAGAAGCGCGGCGCGCCGGCCGGGGCGTTGTAGGCCTTGTAGTAGAGGGACAGGCCGTCGACGTCGATCGCGAATGGGCCGATCTTGAAGGCGTTGCGGCCGTAGACCAGCTCGAGCGACCTTTGCGGCGCGAAGCGCCACTCGAGGTCGATGGCCGCGGCGTAGTTGCCCTTGACGCCGAGGTTCTCGAAGTCGCCGAGCGGGAACGGATAGCCGACGTGGAGCGAGAACGCCCACGAGCCCTGCTGACCCGGCTGGGGATCGGGATCAGGAATCGGCAGGCCCAGCTCGATCTGCTGGGTGGCGAAGTAGGTGTCGGCGAAGCCGACCTCACCGGTGACCCTGACGTCGAAGACGCAGTCCGCGCGTCGGTTGGCGTCGTTGATGCGCTCGCAGACGCGCTGCGCGACCTCGACGTCGAGCGGCTTCGCCACGGGTTCCGGCGTCCCATCCGGGTCGCGCGGCACTACGCAGGGCGG
This sequence comes from bacterium, assembly GCA_024226315.1. Taxonomy (GTDB): domain Bacteria; phylum Acidobacteriota; class Thermoanaerobaculia; order Multivoradales; family J023; genus JAAELT01. Next base: position 11,566 of record JAAELT010000248.1, read on the forward strand.
GTTGTCCCTGGGCCAGCCGAGGAGGGTGAAGTCGCCCGTCGACGTGCCGGCGGCGTAGTCGAAGAGACTGGTCGGGTCGCTCACCCGCCAGGCGTCGGCGAAGGTCTGGTAGAGGGCGGTGTAGCGCGCCGGCAAGGGCGACGGCCGCGGCCCCAGCGACGTGCCGTCGGGAAGCGCCGGCAGCCAGCTGCCGGGCGCCAGGGCGCCGAGGATCCCCTCCGAAGCGGTGGTGTCGTAGGCGTTGACGTTGAGGTACCACTTGCCCTGCGAGCTCCACCAGCCCGGCGTCACCACCAGCCTGGTGCCGTTGGGGAACTCGATCTCGATGCCGCCGTTGGCCGCGGTCTTGTCGATGCGGCCACCGGAGCCGAGATCGATCCCCGCCGCGCCCAGCGCCGTCAGCGTGCCGTCGATGCGCAGCTGCAGACCGCTGGGATCGGGGACGCCGCTGATGTTCGGCTGGTAGGTGACCCGGCGCGGGCCGACCTGGGCGGCGACCGCGGTGTTGAGACTGGCGCAGGTCGCCAGGCCGGTGTAGCCGTTGGGGCCGGGGAAGAACGAGGTCGCGATGGCGGTCTGGCGGGTCTGGATCTCGAGGCCGTCGCCACGCAACGAGACGAACTCGCCGGCGCTCTGGAAGTCGTAATGGACGCCGTCGACGGTGGTCAAGTGGGGATCGCCCTCGTTGGCCGCCGCGCCGCCCGAGACGGTGTCCGTGTAGGCGTCGAAGTCGGCGGTAAGGTTGGGGTTGTCGCCGGTGGAGTTGGAGGTGTCGCCCCAGATCGGATGCACCCGACCCTGGAAGTAGGCCAGCCCCGAGTAGTCGCCGAATTCGACGACGCCGGCGCCGGCGCTGGTCGAGGAGCCGTCGCTGACCGGCTGTTGATCGAAGAACACCGGGCTCGCGCCGGCCGGCGTCGCCATCGCGCAGTACTCCTGCATGGCGGTGTTGGTCGCCGAGGCGCGGGCGTCGTGCCAGCAGACCGCGATGTTGCCCGAGAGGGTGTTGCTCGCGATCCTGGGCAGGAACTGGCTCCTGGCCGTGGCGTCGTTGTTGACCTGGATCGGCGCGCTCCAGGTGCCCCCGTCGTCGTCGGAGAAGCGCACCATGATGTCGGTGTCGTTGTTCTCGAGCGCCGTCTCCTCGGTGTAGACCAGGTAGAGGCGGCCGAAGTGGGGGCTGGCGGCGAAGGCGTCGTACGCCAGGCCGGCCTCCGCGTCGATCGACCGCGAGGCCTGGGCGGGGATGGCGTCGAAGGTGCCGACGTTGGTCGCGGTCGCCACCACCGAGGCGCCGAAGTTGCCGGCGCCGAGGCCGTCGGCGTCGGTGTTGATCCGGATGTTCGTCGGTCCGTTGACGCTGGGGTTGCCGTCCTGGCAGGCCTGGACGACCTCGCCCGAAGGCGCGATCGCGACGTCACCGAAGGTGCAGTTGTTGGTCCCCGGGACGATCTGCATCGCGCCGAAAGCGCCCACCGTGCCAAGGCCGGTGACCGCGGCGCCGCTGGCGCGCATGGTGCCGCTCTGGTTCCAGACCACCCAGACCGCGACCGGCGACGTCGCCGCCGCGCCCGCGGTGTCGGCGACCACCACCGTCGGTTGATCGACGCTGCCCGGGAAGGTGACCAGGTTGTTGAAGGTCAGCCCGCTGTCGATACTGAGCAGCACGACGACGTTGTTCACCGCCGCGTCGAGGTAGCCGAGGTAGAGATTGCCGAACGTGTCCCAGGCCAGGGTCGGGTCGCAGCAGGCCGCCGCGCCCTGCCCCGGGTCGCCGTCGGCGAGCGTCTTGTCCGCCGCGTCGGGGTACGTCCAGGTGGCGCCGAGATCGGTGCTGCGGGCCGCGAACAGGCCGATGCCCGAGGTGTTGCAGGCGGCGAAGAGCTCTTGCTTGTTGGTCGGGTTCTTGGCGATCGCGCATTCGGCGTCCGGCCCCGCTTTCTGCGAAGTGTTGCGGTCGGTGCCGCTGCTGATCTGAGCCCGGGCCGGGGCGGCCGCGAGCAGAAGCCCGAGAAGAAGGGCGATGCCGGCGAGAAACGTGCCGGCCGTGGACGTGCGTCCGAGAAGAGTGTGCTGTTTCATGGGTTCCCTCCGTGATTGCAGATCTGAAGACGCTACTGCCGCTCTGAAGAGGCCCAGAGACCGCGCTTGGCGGCCCGGGCGTCCCTCTCGGCGGCGGCGAGCTCGCCGTACTTGAAGTCGTAGTCGGCCTGGCGTCGCGCCATCCCGGAGCGCACCATCTCGACGGCCACTTCCCTGATGCCGGTGACCGGATCGTCGGTGAACAGGCGCGCCAGCATCGGGCCGTCCGGGAGCCGGTGATCGGAGCGCATGCGGGCGTTCTTGCCCAGCACCATGCCCGAGACGAAGGCCTTCGCCTGCGCGGCCATCGGGCCCTGTCGCGGCACGTCGATGCCGACCATCTGGAGCTCCATCTGCCCGTCGCCGGAGTCGAGTACCACCAGACCTCCGTCCTTGACCTCGGTCACCTTGCCGTAGAACGAGTCGCCGGCGAAGGCGGGGCTCAGGCTGGCCCCGAGAATCAGGAAGCAGGCGAGCGCTGTCGTGATGCGAAACTTTTTCATCATGTCCTCCCATGATTGACGCTACGCGTCATCGATTGATGGCAGCCGAGTCGGCGTGGCGATCGCTCGGTGATCGGGCGGTTCGCCGCGCCGCTCGTCGGGTCTCACGGGTGCCTGCCGCGCGGTGGGCCGGCACCCGACATCGAACATGCTCTTTAGATGCGTTGGGAGGGACTTGGTTTAGTCGAGCGCGGATCGACCGCCTTCGGCGGTAGCCGGAAATTCGAGCACGCCAGATAGAGACGGGCCGGAAGCCCCGGACCGAGAGCTCGCCTCGGACGGGATTTCCGGCCGGTCTTCGATCGCCGCTTCTTTCGAGCGCGGCGCGCAATCAGGGGCGCTTCAGCTCTCGAACTGCTTGATCTTCAACACCACCCGGATGGCTCCGCGGCGGGCGGTCTCGAAGTCCGGGTGCAGGCCGTCGCCGAGGTTCTCGAAGACGCGCAGTACATCGTCCATGGCAGTGTGCGGCGTTCCGGCTCGGTGACCCGCCCGCGGTTGCCTTCAGCGCCCGCGGCGGCGTCATCTCGCCCGGCGGCTGAACCCTGAGATCGAGCCGTGGATCCTGACGAGTCACTCGATATATCCCAGGGCCCGGAGCTCCTCGAGAGCCTCCGGTTCGGCGGCGGTTTCAGGCGCCGCGCTCGGTGTCCGCCGCGATGCGATCCACCCTGCCATGAGGCCGCGGCAACGCTCGGCGCTCGGCGCGTCGGTCGCCAGGGGCTGCAGTTCGAGCGGATCCTCGTCGAGATCGAAGATCTGCCAGCGCGGAACCGGGTCGCCGAACTGATCGCTGTCGGTCAAGCTCTCGATACATTTGATCCCGTCCAGAGCGAAAGCCCGATAGTCGACCGCTTCGAAATGCTCCGAGCGCCTCGGATTGACTTCGGCGAAGACGAAGCGCTGACTGGGCGGGAGCCCTTCGAGGTCGGGCGGGCGAATGCTCTTGCCGTCGAACGTCTGATCGCCGGTGATCCCGGCCGACCGCAGAATGGTCGGAACCAGATCCACCGTGCTCACCCGGTCGGGGACCCTCGTCCCGGCCCACTCGGACCTCGGATATTTGATCATCAACGGTACCCGGAGGGCTTCTTCATAGACGGTACGGCCGTGCCCGAACCCCGCGTGCTCGCTGAACTCCTCGCCGTGATCGCTGAGCAGCACGATCAGGCTGTCGTCATACAACCCCAGGAATCGGAGCATCTGGACGAACCGCCCGAACTGGCGATCGGTATAGAGGACTTCGCCGTCATAGAGCGCCCGCATGTGGGCCACTTCTCGAGGATCTTCATCGAGGTTCTCCAGGATAAAGATATGCCCGAGATACTTCGAAGCGGGCAGCTGTCCGGGAGCTTCGAGCGTGAACCGTCGGTCGTCGCCTTCGGGGGCGTAGGGTCCGTGGGGGTCGACGGTGTGGAGATAGGCGAGCAACGGATCCTCCGGACGGCCGCGGTCGAGCAGGCTCAGGAGCAGTTGACGACGGACTTCCTGGGACCGGAGCTCCGTGCTGTGGAGTTGGTTGTTCAGGGCGAAGCTGTGGAAACCCGTGTGCAGCCCGAACTGATCGCTGGCCACATACGATTGCGAGATGCCGAAGGTCTCGTAACCGGACTCGGCCAGCAGTGCCGCCAGCGACGGCACGTTGTCCTCGGAGAACACGTGCTCGCCTTGCATGATCTGGTGCTGGTAGGGATAGACCCCGGTGAGGATCGAAACCACCGAGGGCAGCGTCCAGGAGCTGGCGCTCCACGCGTTCTCATAGGTCACCGCGTCGCGGGCGAACTCCGCGATCCGCAGCGAGGTCTCGCGTTGCGAGCCATAGGTGGTCAAGGCGTCGGCGCGCAGCGTGTCGATCAGATAGATGAAGACGTGAGGCGACTCGGGAGCCGGCACGGCCTCGCGTTGCCTGGCCGCGAGGAAATTCGGCGGCAAGAGCACGTCGCTCGTCCGCCGGGCGTCGAAAGCCCTGCCTCCGGTCGCGCGCAGCGCCAGCCGGAGACGGCTCAGAGCATGATCCGGCGTGGAGAGCGAGAGCGCTAGATTCGAGGCCTCCGCGGGCTCTCCTTGCCAGATCGTCTCCTCGCGTCCCTGAAACCGGCGCGTGATCTCGAACTGGCACCGCCGGCACGCCGAGCTCACCGGTCCCAGGCGCAGAGTCACCTCGCTGCCTGCCGGCAGGGGAAACATCGCGCTGGTGCCCACGGCCAGGCGCAGACGCCGCTGGCGCGGATCGAGAGCGATGGCCCCCAGGAAGGCTTCGGCGTTGCGCGCCTCGCGGGGGACGATCGCGAGACTCTGGAAAGCGACGGCGAGCCTGCGGACGTCGGGGTTTCCGGGTCGCACCTCGTTGACCGCCCAGGCCTGGCCGAAGGTGAGCCGCAGCTCGTTGACGCGCTCGGTGAGCGCGTCCGCGGGCAGCGGGATGCGCACGTCTTGCCAACCCCGCTCGAGCGTCCGCGTGGCGATCGTCCGCTCGCCGGCCTCGATCCTCAGCGTCTGCCGAGGCGCGCCGTCGAAGGTGAACGGCAGGCACCGGGCCAGGAAATCGACCGGCACGGTCGACGGCCCCTCCACCCTGAACGTCACTTCGCGATCGATCGCCCAGGCGAAGGTGACCGGCTCTTCGGTCTGATGACGCGCTTTCTCGACCGGCCCCCATCCGTCTCCCGGAACGATCGAGCTGACGCCGCCGTCGAAAAAGGTATAGGCCGCCGGGTGGAGCGAGAACAATTGGGGATCGACCAGGGGATCCTGCTGCGGATCGACGGCCGGCCATGCCGGGGGCGCCAGCTGAGATTCCCGGTCCGAACGACAGGCGAGGCAGACGGCGAGGGCGAGGAGAAAGCAACTGAAGGATCGCATCCTCAGCCTAACATATCCCAATCGCCACGGACGCGGCATGACAACGGCGGCAACGACTCGCGGGGGCGGCCGATTGTCGAGCCCCTGCCGGGGCGGGCAATCAACGTCCGCCCTCCACTGCCCGCTCTGAAGGCCGAGCGGCTCAGTTCTCGAACTGCTTGATCTTCAGCACGACCCGGATGCCTCCCCGGCGGGCGGTCTCGAAGTCCGGGTGCAGGCCGTCGCCGAGATTCTCGAAGTCGGTCGCCCAGATGTTGCTCATGATGACGTTCTGAGCCCCGA
>JAAELT010000249.1 GCA_024226315.1 bacterium
CGGCCGGGTGCTGAGCATCGAGGGCAGCGGCGAGGACGCGCGGCTGGTGATCTTCTTCCAGGGTCAGGGGCGGCGCAAGCTGGTCGCCAAGTACGCCAACCTGGAAGTGTTCTGACCGCGAACCCGGCGGCCTACGAGCGGGTGCAGTTCTTGAAGTCCTCCGGCGTGGCCTGAGGCCATCGACCTCGCGAGGCAAAGGCCGCCAACGAGGAATGATTCACCGGCCTTCGCTCAGGCTCAAAGGCTCGAGGCGTGCCTCTGTTGAACAGCGTTGGCGTCGTCGCTCGTCGGGTGTTCTCTCCGCTGGCGTGGCCCGCCGGGCCGTTCGCTCTTCGCTCCAGGCCGGTGAATCATTCCGCCTACCCCACAGCGCGGCGGAAGAACTTCGTCAGGGTGCGGAGATAACGGCTGCCGCCCCAGCGATCGACGTCGTTGTGGCCGGCGCGGGGCACCGGGTACCACTCCTTGGGCTCGGCGGCGGCGGCGTAGAGCTGCTCGCCGATGGCGAAGGGCACGGTGCCGTCCTCGGTGCCGTGGATAAAGAGCTTGGGCAACTCGAGCCGCCCCACCTTGTCGATGCTGCGGAACTCGTTCCGGGCGATCAGGTGGAGGGGAATCTCGGGATAGACGCAGCGCGCCATGTCGCGCAGCTGAGTGAAGCTCGACTGCACCACCAGGCCCGCCACCGGGCGCTCGAGGGCGCCGTCGATCGCCACCGCGCCGCCCAGGGAA
>JAAELT010000250.1 GCA_024226315.1 bacterium
CCTCGGCCGTCCGCCAATGCCCCTCGGCCAGCGCAGCGTCGAAAATCTCGACAGCCTGACGGGCGGTCGCCTCGGCGCTCGCATGCTCGCCACGCGCCAGGCGCACCGACGCAAGGTTCTTGAGCACGGTGCCGACGTTGGGGTGGCCTTCGCCATAGCCGGCACGGAACAGCAGCTCGGAAGCGGTGCCAGACACCGCTTCTGAGGGGACACCGCTTCTGAGGGGGGCGACTGAGGCGCGCCTCGGGGTCCGCTCCACAAGGAGCGCAGACGGCGCGATCTACAGCGGAGCTTCATCCCATCCAACCGTAGGGACCGTTCTACCGCAGGCCGGAATCCGTCCGGAATTCCCTCAGTTCTCGGCGCGGAGATGCACCATCCGGCTCGTTCGCTGCTTGTGCGGAATCAGTCACTTTTCGGGCAAGAATGAACGAAGCCGACCGAGACCCGGATCCGCAATCCCGCGGCACGTGGTCTCGATCCCGCCGGAGGTGCATTGTGAGGTACGGCCCCGCGATCGATCCCACTGGCTAGATTTGATTTGTTCTCTGGGCGCAGCGTCTTGCTGCGCCCCACATTTCGAGTAGAATTCGGCAGCTCACACCTTGAAAGGAAGCTGGACTTGGCGCATTCGCAAGACTATGTGACACGCCTCCTGCGCGAGTTGGAGCCGTATCTCCCGGACGGCGCGGAGAGAGTGCTCGACTTTCAGAGCTACTGGGACCCGGAGTTCTGCGAACGCTACCGGTCCTACGTGGCCGCAGACGGCGCTGACGTCGACCCTGCCCCTGCTGGAGCAGGCGCTCGGCCAGAGCGATCTTCGTCCGTTGCTCGACGCAGAGCTGGATCGTACGCGATGATCTGCGCGGCGTACCTGCCACGGCCGGTGTTCCAGTGGCTCGGTCTGTGAGTCGTCGACGTGATGGTGATCAGGGAGATGTCACCTTCAGAAGCCTACGCGACGAGGCACGTTGACTGCCTCATAGGGTGCTCGCAGGGTGCCGCCTGGTCATCACCCCCGATCTCGCGGAAGTGGTTGTCGGTCGGCAGCAGGTTGCGGCCGTGCAGGCAACGAGTCGTGATCTCGAACCTGGCGCCTCCGGGGCCTACGTGGCGGTATGGTCGACACACATTCATATATGGACGAGATTCGAGCCTCCGGTCTTGTCCCAGCGGGCGAGAGAGTTCTCAGAGACGCCCGAGCTTGAATTCACGAGAACCCCATCTACGCCGCTAAGTCATTGATTTTAAATGAGTACGATGCGGGTGGCACCGAGAAAGGACTGCACCGAGAAGGGACTGAGTCCGTCCTCGAGCACGCAGACGCCGAAGCGCTAGCCGCGTATGTTGTCTCCTTTTCCGTCCTGGGCAACCCGGACACATTCCGGATGTGATCATTTGAGGGGACAGTTCACGCGTTTCCTTAGTAGGTAGCCGAAGATCGAGATCCGAACCGGGAGGAGCGTCGTGTCGTTGAATACTGTCCGCTTTGGTGCCCACAAGCTACCCCGTGACAACGCCTTCGATTTCGAGGCCATGCGCTCCCGCAGCCTCGACATGCTGGCGCGCTGCCTCAACCTGCACGCCACGGTGGCGGTGGTCGGCGCGGGCTGCTCCATTGCCCGGGGCTACGTCTCCTGGACCGGTTTCGCGGAAAAGCTCCTGATCGAAACCTCCACGATCCTGGACGAGCGAGGTAACGACTCGAAGACCCGCGAGCAGATCGAGCGGATGCAGAAATACCTCAAGGAAAAGGGCGAACGGCCAGGCATCGACAACAGCAGCCTGATGTATTTCGTCGATACCTGCAAGCGAGCGATCCTGGGGTCGGAAGACTTCGACCAGGCTCCGAAGAAGGCCCAAGCGAGATTCGAAGAGGTGTTCGAGGATCTGTTCAATCCAAACGACCGCGATCCAGATCCTGACTTCAATCCCTACGAGCAGTTGCTGAAGCTGCCGATCTGGAGGTTCGTCACCACCAACTACGACCTCGAGATCGAGCGGGAGATCCGGAGACGGGGCGAAAGCTGCGGCGAGCTGACCCAGGAGGACGAGTTCACCGAGCAACTGACCCGATTCGCCCTCGCCGACGTCCCGAAGAAGCATCGCTACTCCGTCTTCCACTGCCACGGGAACTACAAGAGGCCCGGCTCGATCATCGCGGGAGAGGCCGACTACCAGCGCTGGTACCTGGGCCGGCACCGCAAGATGGGATCGGCCTTCCGCCGGAGTATCGAGCTGCTCTTCGAGTCGAACCCGCTCCTCTTCGTGGGGTACGGCCTGGGCGACGAGGACCTGCTTCGGCCCCTGCGGGTGCTCGGCGCCATCGACCCGGAGCGCAAGGCGTCGCGACCGATCTTTGCCCTGATGCCGAAGGAAGGGCCGGACGACGAGTACCGGCTGCAGCAGTATTACGACCGCTACGGACTGCACGTCATCTCCTACGACAAGTCCAGCCGCGAAAAAGATCCGGACGGTCGACTCCACAATCAAGAGTTCTGCGACGCCCTAAGCGAGCTGCACGAAAACTGGCTCGAAGCCCAGGAGGAGTGGCACGTCAAGCCGCCACCACGAAAGGTATCCAGCAGCCGCATCCAGGACTCTGGCCTTGCGCCTACCAATTGGGAGTGGCGGGAGGGCATCCAGGTGCCGATCGCCACGGAAAAGCGCGAAATCGGGGAGGTCGAGACCGTGCTGACCGGCGCGGACCGGCCTTCTGTCGTCGGATTCATCGGTCCCTCGGGCTGCGGCAAAACGCGCCAGATCCGGCGCCTGATGGAGGAGCTCCGGGCCCGGGAAGACCGTCCCTTCGACAGCTACTTCTATTGGAACGGCCACTACATCAACGAGGGGATGACCGGCATCGACCAACTGCTCGACTTCCTCGATGCGGAGGACGAGCCCGCCATCCCCCGATTCCAGCGTCTGGCCACTGCCCTGAAGAACAAGAAAAGTCTGGTGATCCTGGACGGCGCCGAGCGCCTTCTGCAGCCCACCGATCGGCCGTTGATCGGCACTCAGATCAACGGCTATACGCGTCAGCTTCTCGACATCTTCGGCGAGCCGGGGAATCGCACTACCGTCCTGCTGGTGGGCCGGCTCTGGCCCGCGGACTTCAAAGCCGACCCGGGCGACGATCGGCAGCCACTCAGCTGCCGGCGGGTGAACGCCTCCCGGGTCCATCGGAATGACCTGGAGCACTTTCTCGAAGAGATCGGACGCGCGGATCTCTTGCACTACGGCAACAGCAGGGCCGAGGGGCGTTTGTCGGCTCTGGTTTCCCTCCTGAACGGCCACAATTATGGCCTGCTCCTGGCCCTCGACCTGATCTGGCACGAGATCGAGGAGGTCGAGGAAGAGCAGAGAGCGGGCAAGATCGACGGCATCTTCGGCAAGCGGCAACGGGAGCTGGCCAAGATCCGCCTCGACGGCCGGCTATGGGAGGTGATCCGGCTGGCGTTGAAGGACCTGGACCAGCGGAGTGAGGGGTTTGCCAGGCCGTTCTTGAAGCGCCTGGCCTTCAGCCTCAACGCGGTGAGCACGAAGACCCTCGAGATCATCTTCGAGCAGGTCCGTCGGCAGCGGGAAGACGCCGCAAGAGAGAAGGCGGAGAAGGATCAGAAGCCGTTCGATTCCACAACGCCCCTCGTCCCCGATTTTCGGACCCTCCGCGAGCTCCTGGAGGAGCGGCAGATGGTCGTGCCCATGCCCCGCAGCCATGAAGCCGGGGAGCCCGACGCACGGGGCGAGACGACCTACGCGATCCATTCCAAGATCCGCGGCTACTTCTATCGCGGCGACGGTCTGCCGGAGGATCCTCTTCCCTCCCTCACCCTCTCCGGCGTTTCGTCTGGAGGCCATGGCGTGGACCCGGGGCGAGAGGACGGTCCGAAGGCGAAGAAGCTCCTCCTCGAGCTGCTCGCGGAAGGAGAGAAGGAGATCGAACGGAGTCGCGGGGCGTCCGCGCGAGGAAACACGGAGCAGGCGGCGGAGAACCGCCGGATGGCCTGTGACCTGTGCCGGGACGCCTACAGCATCTTGCGGGCGCGCATGGAGGCGAATACGGCGCCCCGCTGGACCCGCTACTCCTCCTACACGACCCTCGGCATCCGCATCGTCCAGCTGGCCAAGGCGATCGGCAGCGACCCCAGCGGGGAGGATCACCACCCATGGGACCATCGCGACACCCTGGATCGTGTCCAGCTGGAGAATTGGCGCGGCGCCCTCTTCCTCGGCGAGATGGTCTGGCTCTACAACGACGTCGGCCTCGCCCTCCACGGCGAAGGTCTGGTGGCCGACGCCTACGCCGTGTGGGAGCAGGCCTTCGATATCAGCCGGATGATCGAGGAGGACGAGATCCACGGCGGCAGCTACCAGATCCAGATCTTGCTCAACCTGAGCTATTCCTTCCTCGAGCTCGGTCGCCTGAGCTCGGCCAAGGAATACGTGGCCAGGGCCCAGGGCATGAACCGCTCCCTCGGCGATCCAAGCCTGGGGGCACGCATCCAGGGATTCCAGGGGCTGATCCATCATCTCAACGGCAACTTGCAGGAAGCCGAGGCTTGCTACGACAGCGCCCTCACGGCGCTCAAGCAGTTGCCGGTGGACTTGCGGGCTCAGAGTTTCTTCCACAAGCACCGGGGAGATCTGCGCTTAGCGCTGAAACAAGAGGATCCGGCCGAGGCGGACATCCGCGCCGCCAACATCTTCGCCGACGAGGGCCACTACCCGGACCTGATCATCGAAGCGCAGATGAGTAAGGGACGGATCCAGGCCAAAAAGAAGAACTGGCCCGCCGCGCGTCTGCACTACGAAGCGGCTTTGCGAGCGGCCCGCCGCATCCATTGCCGGCGTCTGGAGGCCGCGGTGCTGTGCAACCTCGCCCGGCTGGCACTGGAACAGGGGGACAGCGGCAGCGCCAGGTACCATGCCATGCGCTCGCTCAAGGTGGCCAACGAGTTGCGGCTCGGTCTGCGGGTCAGCCACAGCCTGGTGGTGCTCGGGTTGGCGACCCTGGAAGCCGGCCATCGCGAGCTGGGGGTTTCCTATCTCAAGCAGGCCAGGCTCCTGGCCGAACGGCAGCAGTATTGGTATCGCGCCCGGGAGGCTGAAATGAAGCTCCAGGAGCTGGGCGAGGAGGGCCCCGGCGTAACGCCGGGGGCTGATTGAGGGCAGCACCGCGGCGGCGTAGTCGGGTAGTGGTACGTTTTGAGGCGTTATGCTGGCGCGCCATCGCCACCCTCGAAAGCTGGCGCCCTAATCTCGATCGACTGCTCCTCTAAGAGCCGGGGAATCGAAGGGGCCTCGACGTCGCAAGCGCATCTAGAGGGTGCGTCCGGTGGCACAACTTCGAAAACTTCAAGGTCCCGCCAGGCTCTACGCAAGCCGGCTTCGATGGCTTTGGCCGCGTCAACCAGCTCGGGCTTATGGGTCGCAACAGCGTCTTCGAGGAGTCGCCGGCAAATCGAGCCGCTTTCTCTGACCATTGCCAGGCACTCGTCGATCGCCTCGCGGCGATAGCGCCGTCTGGCAGCCTTGCGGTGATCGTTCAGATCATAGGCGTCGCGAGTATAAGCGGCGTCATCGCTGCCTTCCCGCGCTTCGATTTCATCACCGGCAACAACAAAATGCTCGGCCCACACACTAGAGGTGGGGCTGAGGAGCCGCCTGCCGTCTTCCGGGTCCACATTGGCCGCTGCACTGCGAGCTCGGTTGCAGAAGCGACAGATGTAGAAGCAGTTCGGATACAGGTTCGTCCCCTTGTGGCTTACCGGCACGAAGTGCTCGATCTGCGTGACGCCGAAACCCTCTGCTCCGCGCGGAACGAAGTCTGCTTCGTGGCATAGGCAGAAGGGGCAAGTGAACCCGAACTCCCATCGCAGGCAGGCCCGGTAGGTGCGGTAGCCGTAGCGCCCTTGCGCCTCGGGCGGATCGTGGCGGCGATCGATCACGGTCCGCCACGGAACCAAGACCGGCGGGAGGATCTTCACGAATCAAGCAGGTTTGCGGCCAGTTCGAGCAGGCGATATCCCTCGCCCGGCTTCAGGTGCGCCCGCGCGACGCGATCCCGCCTCCACGCTGCTGCCTCTTTCTCCTGGAGCGCGCGAAGCTCTTCACGCTTGCGCTCGATCTCGCTCTTGGAAGCCGGGTTCTCCGCCGAACGAACGACGAGATCACGGATCTCGTCGAAAAGCCGGTCGATCTGGCCTTCGAGGGGCGCTACGGCAGGTGGCCCGGAGCCGCCCTGTTCGGTCAGCATTATCTTTACTAGCCGCCTCATCTTGAGCTGATCCAGTCTCCCCGCCTCGTAGCGCTCCGAGGAGTCGTTTGAGAGCACGAAGTACCAACCTGAGTCCTCCGGTTGCTGTTCAATCGAGAAGCCGAGCCTGCGGTCCGCGAAAGCCCACTCGATAAGGATCGCCCCGTCGTCTTCTTCCACCAGGTGCAGATCAGGAGCATTGGCCACGTCAAATGCATCGGCGGCGGCGGCAAACTTACCAAGGACGCGCCTCGCCACGGCGGCGCCGCTGCGGTCAGCAGCACCCAAAAGATCAAGCGCGGCCTTGGTCAAGGCACTGCCCTCATGGACTCGCGTTGCCCTGGCCGTCGGAACGGGTATGGCCGCTCCTGCCTGATTCGTGCGGAGGGCAAACGACATTTTCTGCTCCGAGAACCCGTCGATCTGAATGGTGCCAACTCCGATTGAGGTGGGGGCGGAGACCGCGCCCACCCATGTACTTGAGCCGTTCATCCCTACTGCTCCTCATTCTCAGTATCCGCCGGCAGGGTTTCGCGGAGGGCTCTGAGGATCGCCAGCATAAGCGCGCTAGAGGTATACACTCGGGCGAGAAAGGCAAAATCCGGGGCTCCCGTGTGCACCCCATAAGGCGAGAGCTTAAAGAAGCGAAACTCTGCTTCGTCCTCTGCGTGGGACAACTGGAAGAATGATGCGTATTCCAGTCCTGTTCGATCGGGCGACAGGTCGCTGTATGCGGCCGGATCTAACGTTGGAACATCTATCCTTCGAGTTCTGCAAAACGCTTCCAGCTGATCGACGAATGGCGCACCACTGGCCCCAGAAGAGTTTATGATCGGGCCTACCCGAGCGGCAGGAATTCGGATTACCAGAGTTGCCAGGGCGCCTTCCTGGCCCGGTAGCCACTTCCTGAAGAGGAGGTCGACAAATGCGCCGACCGGACCAACGGATGCTGCTGTCGCGCTAAACCCGCCGACCGCGGCAGGCAACTTACCGGGATCGATCTCGATCGTCGCCGTCGGCCCCATGGGGGCGTCTTGGGTCTGCTTCTCCATGCACAAGTCCTCTCCGCCAGGAAAACGGTACCACGGCCTGTCCTAGCCGGTCAAACGCCCGTTAGCAACCCTCCGCCAGATCGCGAACGCTCCACAGCCGATCCGTTGCGCCAGCCGCGAGAGCGGGCGTCGGACCCTTGAGCGTGCGGACCTGCCACACGAAATTGTAGTAGGCGAAGTGCAGCGCGCACGCGGCCCGGAGGTTCTCCAGCTTCCGCGAGAAGCCGGCCGCCAGCCGCGTGAAGCGCCGCTGCATGGTCCGCACCGTCCAGTTCGAGCGCTCGATGTGGGAGGTGGTCATCTTGTCCCAATCGGGCTCCAGGCAGACGCGCCGCTTCGATATCGAGGAGACTTTCGGGGGAGCGTACCGGCCACGCCCCGCGTCGGTGCTGGCGAAGTTCTTGATGATCTGGCCGTAGCGGATCGCGCCGAAAGCTTCCTCGATGGTGTCCTCGTAGCCTTCCCAGGCGTCGGAAAAGATCTGCGGGTCGCTGCCGTTCAGCGTGCCCTTGAGCTTGCAGAGGAAGTCCAGGGCGGTCTCTGAGGTGCGCTTTCCGAGGCTCCAGGTCGGGATGGCCTTCGACTCCGGATCGAGCGCGAAGAACAGGTACTGATCGCCCATTTCAGGATTGAGTTTCTCTTCAGGAGAGAGCTTTCCCTGCTTTTTAGAACAAAAGGTCCAGATTTCGTCTAATTCCAGGTAGCGAGGGCTCAGATCCTGCATTTCCTCGGCCATGATGCGCTCGCAGCGACGGCCGACCCGCACGAGTAGGTTCTGAATCGCAGTTCGGTGGGTGTTGAATACCCGCGAGCAGCCGCGAAGGGACAGGCCGTTGCACAAGCCGTCAATGATCTGGACCTTACGATCGAAGGGGAGATGGTTGGCCATGGTGGTCTTCCTTCTGAGAGCGAAGACCGATAGAATCGAGGGTACTAGGCGCCGATTCTGTGGCCTTCGGGTTACGGGCGGTGTTGGCCTCGGTAGCCGTTGGCGCGGCTGTCGGGGCCGTTCTGGTTTTGTCCTCCCTGAGCATGTACTTAATGTATCACAGAAAGTCGAGCCTGTCAAGTGGACAGAGCAGACTTTCTGTGATACGGTAAGACCATGGCGAAGATGGGAAGGCCGCCGAAGCGGCCACAGGATCGGCGGACGGAACTGAAGCCGCTGCGGTTCACCGAGTCCGAGTCTCGCGACCTGGACAAGGCGGCCGAGTTGGCCGGCGAGACCAGCTACTCGGCATGGGCACGCGGCGTGCTACTCCGCGCGGCTAGGCGACGACTCGCGAGAGCGTAGCCTTATCAGGCTCCGGGGCAGGAGCTTCCACCAGCGGCGCCAGCGCTGAGTCTCTGCGGGCCGGCGATCGAATCCGGGGCTGTGCATCGTCGTGGCCTCCTTCGAGGTTGCGACGTGGGCCGCCGAGACTGTACGATCGATTTGTCGCTGACTTCGGCGGCCCAACGCCTTGGTCAGTAATCGCCGCCTCCTGCATCGGGGCGGCGATTCCATTTTGAGCAGAAGATTCCACCGAAAACTAGTGATTCGTTATTCCGCCAGCCGTCCCGCGTTGGGGGCGTCAGCGCGATGCGGCCCCCAACCTTGGGGGCGATCCTGGGTTCGCGCCCCCAAGGTTGGGGTCAAGCTAAGGGGTCAAGCTCCCAAGGTAGGTTTTCGGTCGCTTTCAGGCGGAGAATGCGAGCGTGGCCACCCGCCTCTTGCTCCTGTCGAATGGCCAAATGATGCGCCTTGAAGGGCGGATCGTCACTGCCGACTCGGTGAGCCCAAAATAGCGGCCCGCCGAGCCCTTCATACGTCTTGTATCCTTTTCGCCACCGGTCACTGAGGTTCTCGCGCATATGCTCGGGGCAGCGATCAGCGAGGCGCTGTGCGGCCGCTCTGGGCGTCCTCGGCTCGCCGGGCGCCTAGATCATCTTGTACATCTCGTAATACGCGGAGCAGTCGCGCCACAGGATGAACTCGAACGGCGGCGGCGCCTCACTGACAAGCTGGTGGGCCTTGTCCTTGCTGATGGCTCGGTAGACGAGGATCTCGGCCAGATCCTCCAGCGTCATCTTCCAGACATCGGCCACGCACACCCCCCGCACGGAGCGCCCGCAGAAGGAAAGGCGGCGCGGCAGCCGGGCTGCGGGACCCGGTTTTCGGGGATCGGCCTAGCCGCGCCTTGAAACTCTGTGCGGAGGATTCTACCTGAGCGCCGGCCTACCGCGATCGCCGGAGATGTCCCATGGAGGCGCCACACTACGGCACCGATGTTCCAGACGCCCTGCTGGATGTTGGCGAGGTGCGGCTCCAGGCCGGCCAGGCACTGCTCGCAGATCGGCGTCAGCTCTCCGTCTCGGAAGCTGTCCGTGAGGCCGATCAAACATGGCGGCATCTTCCGCCCGCAGCCCTCGCAGGTGGTCTCCTCGTAGGAGAGCTTCAGGTAGCAGGCCACGGCTACTCGGTGAGTGCCGTGCAGATCGAGACGGCTCGACCGCCCCACAGGGCAGCGGCAAGGCGGGGCTCCGTCGTCACCAGGCAGCGGTCGCAGAGCGGCGCCATGCCACCCTCCGGTCGCTCGATCTCATCCGTGACGGCCACCAGGCCGGCGGGCATCCGCTCGGAGCACGCCGAGCACTCGGCGAGCGCACCGGACATCATGAGGTAGTACGGCATGATCCGAGCCTACAGGAACGCTTATGTGCACACAAGCGGCACTGTAAGCGATCCCACAGGCGGGAGTAGGCTCTCGGCATGGCCAAGGACAAAGACGAGACGAGAGCACGCGCCAGGACTCGCGGCGGGTTGCTGCGCAAGGTCGCCTATCTGTACGACGACGAAGCCGACGCGATCGAGGAAGAGGCGAAGCGGAAGCGGTGCTCAGAGTCCGAGGTCATCCGGCGAGCGGTCCGCGCCTACCTGAAGCTCTGAGGCGCCCGAAGACCGGCATGCTTCGCCGGCATATCCTCAGATCTCAAAACGTACCACTACCCGTAGTCGGTAAGGGGTGAGACGTCCGGGTCCACGGTGGTAGAGTCCTACCCCTCAGTACTCGTGCCAGACCCTCAGTACTCGTGCCAGACCCTCAGTACTCGTGCTGTTGCGAGGAGGTGCCAGGCGAACAGGAGGTTCGCTCCTACGGTTCCAGGAGCGCTGTCTGATCGCACCAGGCATCGCCCGGTTGCCACCCCACAGAATCACTGCTACCCTCTCCGTCAGGCACACACAATCTCTCTCTCCAGTAACCGCGGCACCCGGTAACCATCTCAACCACCGCCCCAATCACGGAAGCCCATCATGCAAAAGATGATCAACGACCGGGAGAAGGCCGCCCGACACCTGGCCGGTTATCTTCGCCAACACGGCGCCATGATCGCCGAAGAGCTCCAGCCGCGGCTGGAAAGGGTGCTCGAGGAGGGCGAGGAGATGCCAGACGTCGCGCATCTGCTCGACCTGCTGGGCCGGATGGTGATGACCGAGCTCGGGGATCTCGACCAGGCCGACCGCGTCCGCCTGCGCGATGGCGGCGAGGCCAGATACGCGCAGCGGCGGCTGCACGACGAGGCGCTGCCCGAGCTGCGCGACCGGGTCGTGGAGGTGCGGCGGCAGATGGTTCAATTCTGCGGTCGCAAGAGCACCTCGCAGTTCCTCCACGTGAGTGACCGCACGCCGCGCGCCGCCGACGACGTTGAAGCCCTCGCCGCCTACATGGTGCGCAACCTACCCGTGATGAAAGTGCCAGAGGTTGGCGGGCAACGGGTGGATCCGATGAACTGGGTCAACTTCCTGGCTCCGTCGCTCGACGAAGTGCGCGACCTGAGCGAGAAGCTCTACCACCAGAGCGCGGACAAGACCGACAGCGTGAAGGCGAAGAAGGAGGCCATGGCCGGCTTCGACAAGACCTACCGCCTGACCCTCAAGGTCGGCGAGAGCTTATACCGGCTGACCGGATTCGACCGCCTGGCGAAGCACCTACGGTACCGCGGCGGCCGGCCCGCCGAGCAGAAGACGGCCTCCGGTTCCGTCGCCTGATCCGGCCCGCTGAAACAGCCCCGCGGCACCGCCGCGAAATGTTGGCTAAGATAGCCAACAAGCCAAGTTGACCAACATTTCGACGACCATGCGCCGTACTCTCACCGCCGCCGACGCCAAGAACCGCTTCGCCGACGCCCTCCGGCAAGCCGAGGGCGGCGACGTGGTGCTCATCACCCGCTACGGCCGGCCGGTGGCCGCGCTGGTGGAGGCGGGGCGGATCGAAACACCTACAACGGCCGAGACACCGCCGGAGGCCAGGGAGACGGCCGACGCCGCGCCCGTCGACCTGGAGGCGGCGGCCGAGGAGTTGCGCGGCCGCGCGGCGGAAGTCAGCCTGAGGCGCATCGACCACGACCTGGCGCGGCTGCCGGCGAACCTCCGGCCCATCCTGGAGCTGATCCGCGCCAACCTCTTCCAGCCGCGTCTCACCGCCGAGCGAATCCGCGCCGCCATGAGCGCCGGCAGCCACGATCTCACCACTGAGCTGAAGCGCGCCACCGGCGCCACCATCCGCCAGTACCTCGAGGATCGACGCCTGGAGTGCGTCTGCCGCCTGCTGCTGGACACCGAGCTGAGTACCCGGGGGATCGCCCGTTTGACCGGCTACGGCGGGCCCGAGGCCCTCAGCAGGGCCTTCAGACGGCGACTCGGGGCACGCCCCACGGTCTACCGAGAGTTCGGCGGGCGGCTGGCGCCGGACATCGCGCGCCAGGCCAAAGCCAGCCTACCGCCGTTGACGCCGCGGTACGTGGCCGCGGAGGCGGCTCTGCCCGAGGGCACGACTTGCCGGCGCTGCGACGCGCCGCTCGAGCCGGGGACGGCGGTGCGGGTGTTCGAGGACCTGGTGCCGATCTGCGACGACTGCGGCCGCCGCCGGGCGCCCGCGCTGGCCGCCCTGTTGCCCGAGACGACCCCCTGAGACACCCGCACCTCTCCCCCCTTCGGGGGGAGAGGTAGAGGCGTCGAGAACCGGCCTCCCCGCCCGGAAGTGACCGCGGGTTCGTGGGGCCGGCGAAGCGTCCCGGCGTCAGAAGTGACGCTGGCGAGTTTCCGGAAGAAGTGTTCGCTGGCAGTACTGACGCTGACGAGTCTCGGGAAAAAGTGTTCGCTGGCAGTACTGACGCTGGGCGCCCTCCGGAAAGAATGTTCGCCGTCATCGCTGACGCTGAGAACTCTCGGGAAAGACTGTTTGGTGCCGCTTTGCAGGGTCGATACTGGTGCGGAAACAACCGGCTTCCTTCAGTGATCGAACGCTCCCCGGCCGGAAGGAATCGACTTCCTCGGCCGGCAGGATGCTCCCCGGCCGGAAGGGCCCGACTTCTTCCGGCGAACAGGCGCCTGTCCGCCGGAAAGGAGAGGCTTCTACCCGCCGAACGTCGCCAGCCGCTCCCGTGCCTCCCGAGTCTGGCGCGCGTCCTCGCCCTTGACCTCCCGCAGCACCCGGTAGCTCCGCTCCAGGAGCGCCGCGCCCTCCTCTTCTCGGCCATTGGCTGCCAGGCAGGCTCCGAGCAC
>JAAELT010000251.1 GCA_024226315.1 bacterium
CCTCGGCCGTCCGCCAATGCCCCTCGGCCAGCGCAGCGTCGAAAATCTCGACAGCCTGACGGGCGGTCGCCTCGGCGCTCGCATGCTCGCCACGCGCCAGGCGCACCGACGCAAGGTTCTTGAGCACGGTGCCGACGTTGGCGTGGCCTGCGCCGTAGCCGGCGCGAAACAGCTCCAGCGCCTCCAGGTAGCGCGCCTCGGCATCGGCGTAGGTACCCCGCGCCTGCAGCAGGAGCGCCAGGTTGTTGAGCCCTATGCCGACACGCGGGTCGTCGGGCCCGAACACCTCACGGCGGATCTCGATCGTCTCGCGCAGCAGCTTCTCGGCCTCGTCGAGGTGCCCCTGGTCCCGGAGCACGTTGGCCAGGCTGCTCATGGTGACCGCCACCTCGCGAGACTTGGGGCCGTGGAATTCGATCCTTTGATCCAGGGTCTGGCGGTGAAGCTCCTCCGCGGCATCGAACCGCCCCAGTTCGGTCAGCAGTTGCGCGAGGTTCTGTTGGGTGTGGGCCACTTCCGGGTGGCGCTGGCCGAACAACCGGATCTTCATCGCCAGGGCCTGGCGGAAGAACTCCTCGGCCGCCCGAAGATCGCCTTCGATCTGCATCAGCGTGGCGTGGTTGCTGAGGAGCTCCGCCAGACGCAGCTCGTTGACCTGGCGCCGGGCCACGATGTCCAGGGCCTCGGCCTCCAGCGCCGCGGGATCGCCGCCGGCAGCCGAGCTGACGCCGCCGGCTCTCCGTGCATGGGCGAGGTAGAGCAGGTTGACCACGAGCTCGCCGTCGCCACCGGTGCCGGCGCGATCAACGCGCCGGCGCTCCAGGCTGCCGGCGAGCAGCGGCTCCGCCTGGTCGTAGAGCTTCAGGCCGAGATAGGCCGAGCCGATGGCCCCCATCAACACGGCACGATCCTCGGGAAGCTCCTCCAACTCTTTGTCCAAGAGCTGGGTGCCCTTCTCGAGCAGGGCCTGGGCAGTCACCGTCTCGCCCCGGGACACCCGTGGATCCGGTAGTTGGAAGAGATCGACCAGGAAGTGGGAAACCTCGGTGGCGCGGTCGCGCTCGCGCAGCGCGCGATCCCGCAACTGCAAGGCGGTGACGCCGAAGCCGACAATCATCGCCAGCACCGCCGCCGCCAGCGCCGTCTCCAGCTTGTGGCGCCGCAACAGCTTGCCGAGCCGGTAGGTGAACGTTCCCTTGCGCGCACGTACCGGCAGGCCGGCCAGGTGGTCGCGCAGGTCTTCGGACATCTCCTGGGCCGAGGCGTAGCGAAGCTCCGGCTCCTTGCGCAGGGCCTTGAGCACGATCGCGTCGAGGTCGCCGGACAGGCGGCGCGCCAGCGCCTGGGGATCGCCGCCGCGCGCCCGGCTGACGGTCTCAGGGTCGATAGCAACGCCCGAGCCCTCGGGCGACATCACCTGCTCCTTTCGCCGCAGCGCCATCGAGGGTCGCATGGGCTCTACTTCGCAGACCGCCCGCAAGACCTCCACCTCACCGCCCGAGGGCACGCGGTAGGGTTTGTGGCCGGATAGCAATTCATAGAGCAGCACCCCGAGGGAGTAGACGTCGCTGCCGGTGGTCACCATCTCGCCGCGCACCTGCTCCGGGCTGGCGTAGCTCGGCGTCATCGGCCGCGGACCCTCCAGGGTAAGGTCGATCGCATCTCCAGGCCCGCCGCTCAAAAGCTTGGCGATACCGAAATCGAGCAGCTTGGGCTCGCCGCCCGAGTCCACCAGGATGTTGCCGGGCTTGAGGTCGCGGTGAACCACCAGGTTCTGGTGCGCGAAATGCACCGCCGCGCAGACTTTCAGGAAGAGCCGGATCCGGTCGCGAACCGAGAGCCGGTGACGGTCGCAATATTCATCGATGGGCTCGCCCCCGACGTGGTCCATCACGAAATAGGGCAGGCCGTCTTCGGTGGTGCCGCCGTCGAGCAGGCGGGCGATGTTGGGGTGCTGAAGGGAGGCCAGGATCTGGCGCTCGTGGCGGAACCGGCGCACGATCTCGTCGCTGTCCATGCCCCGCTTCAGCAGCTTGAGCGCCACCCGCTGCTCGAACTCGTCGTCGGCCCGCACCGCCAGGTAGACCGCACCCATGCCACCCCGGCCGAGCAGGCGCTCTACCCGGTAGGGGCCGATGCGCGAGCCCTCGAGTCGGTCAGCGCCGCCGGACGCCGGGTCCGGGGAGCGCAGCGAGAACACCGGCGCATCGATGAAGTCGTCGGCCCCTAGAGCCGCCTCCAGCAGCGAGCTCACCTCGCGGCGTAGCTCGGCATGACCGGCGCAGGCCCGGTCCAGGGCCTGCCGTCGATCGGCCTCGGGGGCCTCCAGGACCTCGAGCAGAATCTCTTCGGCCCGCTGCCACAGCTCGGGAGTCACTCCGGCGCCTCCGGTTCCCGCGCCTGCAGCTGCCGGAACAGCCAGGCACGGGCCGCGATCCACTTGCGCTTGACGGTGGTCTCCGACACCCCCAGCACCTCGCCGACCTCCTCGCGGGTGAGGCCGGCAAAGAACCGCATCTCGACAATGCGACATCCCTCGGGATTGATCCTGGCCATGTCGGTGAGGGCGTCGTCCAGCGCCACCACGTCCCGGTCTCGCCCCTCGGGCAGGATCCGGTCCAGGTCGATCACCGCCCTTGGCGCGCCGCCGCCGCGCTTGGCGGTCAGGCGGCCGCGGGCGTGATCCACCAGCACGCAGCGCATGAGCTGGGCTGCGATGCCGAGGAAGTGCGCGCGGCTGCGCCACTCCACCCGGTCGACGTCGACCAGGCGCAGATAGACCTCGTTGACCAGGGCGGTAGGCTGCAGGGTGTGATCCTTCCTCTCGCCTGCAAAATAGCGCCTGGCCATGAGCTTGAGCTCGTCGACGACCAGGGGCATCAGCTTCTCGAGCGCCAGCGAGTCGCCCTCGCGCCAGTCGAGCAACAGCTGCGTGACGTCGGCCTGCGGTCGATGTGCTCGAGAGGTCATGGTTCGCGGATCACCTCACCGACAGATCGTACTCTTCCTCAGGGCCTTCCTGCCCCGCGCCCAGGCCGCGGAGCCGGATCACATAATCCCCCGCCGGCAGCAGGCTGCCGGGCAGGGTCAGGCTGAGCTCGGCGCCCAGGGGACGCAAGTCGTCGCTGGACCACACCGTCTCCCCCGTGGCTCGGCGGACCACCCGCAGCCGGTAGCGGAGGGCGGGCTCCGGATCCTCGAGCTGCAGGATCAGTGCCACCTCGCTGGCCCCGGACGGCAGCTCCTGGACCGCTTCCGGGCTGCGTGTGCGGGCGGCCACCAGGACGACGAACGGCAGGTTGAGGCGCGGGCGCGGACGGCTCGACGCTTCCAGCTCCTCGACGCGGCGGCGGTGCTCCTGCTCGGCCTGCTCCCCCGCGGCCCGCAGCTCGGCGATCTCGCGACGATGGGCCGCGGCAGCCTGCTCGTTGGCGCCCTCGAGCTCGGCGACCTCACGATCGTGCACCCGTTCGACATTGTCGATGGTTCGCCCGGCGCGGTAGTTCTGCCAGATCAGAAACGCCGAGAAGGCCAGCAGGATCGAGGCGGCTATCGCCAGTGCCCTGTTGACACCGGACCACAACGTCGGATGGCGGAACGGAGCCCGGATCTCCGGGCGCCGGAAGGGCGCGGCGGCAGTCATGGGAGGAATCTCCGGCAACACCGAGCGCGCCGGCTCGAGCACGTCGCGCCGCCAGTCCAGGTAGTCGGTCTCGCCGTCGGTCTCCCGTTCGGCAACAGTACCGACGTCTCTTCCCTGCTCCACGTCGCGAAGGCGTTGGCGCGCGCGCTCCAGGTGCTCCGTCTCCAGCCGGCCCGTGCACAGCTCCGGGGCGAAGATGCCGGCTTCGGTCCAGACTCCGAAACCGCAGCGCAGGCTCAGAGCGCCGCGTTCCGCGTCGACCGGAACTGCGATGTCAGCGCTGCCGAGCATGGGATTGCCGTCCGCCGGGACCACCAGCAAGCGGCCCGGGCCCATGTCGTCATTTTCCAGGATCGTCCATTCCACCGGCAGCTCGCTGCTCTGAGGCAGCACGAAGAGATCTCCCGGCCGTGCCGCCTGGCCTCGGTCGCGCTCGATCTCGGTCTCGACAGCGGCTTGATGCCGCCGCGCCTCGCCAGTCTGGCGGCGCAGCCGCTCTCGCACCGAAGAGCCTTCCCTCATCACTCTCTCCTTCCCGTGTCCGTCTCACTTCGGGTGCCAGCGACAGGGTCTCCTGTCCGGCGAAAGGGATTAACCGGCTGTTTGCCGGAACTGGCCGAGCGGCAAGCCTCGACCAGCCCGCCGAGGGTCTCGAACAGGCCAGTGATCCTCTCTCTGGGAATGTGCAGGTGCCGGGAGAGCTTGCGGGCGGACGGTCGGCCATCGCCGAGCGCGAGCTCCTCGCCCGGCGCCGTCTCGGCGGCGCCGGTGGCCAGGAACTCCCACAGCGTCGAGAGATGGGACGCGGCAGTACCGGTCACGACGTCGACCGATTCGGTCACACACGCCACCAGCTTCTCGAAGCTATCGCGCTCGTTGACGCTGCTGTCGGGCGCCACCAGCCGCACGAGGGCCGGTGTCTCCCCGTCACCGAGCTCGAAAGCCTTCTCCTGCTCCGGCGGCTCCATCAAGGCACCCCAGCGGCCGCGGACGTCGTTCTTGAGCGGATCGACGAGCTGACGGAAGCTCACCGCCTCCAATCCGTGGTCGCGCAGGGTCGCGAGCTGCCGTCGCAGCCTCTCGATCACCTCTCGCCGCGCCGCGCCGCGGGCGGTTACGAGGTCGGGCAGGAGCGTGTCATTCCAGCCGGCGACCAGCGCTTCGAGCCGGGCGCCATCGTCACCGGCGGCTCGCGCGCCGTCCGCGAAGCCCAGGACGGTGTCGTTGCGAATCCGGCGGTCGCCTTCCAGAACCCGCAGCTCCCCGGCGTCGATCGACGCGCGGACCGCTGAGCGCAGGACCTCGAAGACCCGGAAACCCAAGGGGTCGTGACGCTTCTGGGTGTCGTGCAGGAAATTGCGGATGCCCAGGAAGACCAGACCGTCGATCGAGTCCTTGACCCGGAGCTGGGCTTTCAGACCACCGAGCCGCCGGATGAAAATGTGACTGTAGCAAGCCGCGAGCAGCTCCTCCAGCGCGTTCACCTCTCGCTCACCCGAGCCGCTCTCGCGCCAGCTCCGGGAGCCGTAGACGCCGAGATAGCTCGGCGGATGGTGCCACAGGCCGCGTCGCCGGAGCTCGCTGATCAGCGCCCCCTCGAGCGCCTGCCAGACCCGATCGAAGCTCTCGGCGTCGGGTGGTTCGCCCGATGGATCCAACGAGCGGACGTATTCCGTGAAGACCTCTCTCTCCATGAGCCAGCGGGGTGCCGACGGAGCTGTCCGCGATCGCCTCTCTCGCCGATCGCCGACCTGCGGCTGAAGCTCCCAGAGGCTAGCACAGATGCCAAGTTCGCCCTACCAGCCACCTACGGGAAACAGCCGGTTATACCCGCTCGACGCAGCGGACGGGCCCCGGAATCGAGCCGAGGCCGACGCCGCAAGAGAGATCGACGCTTCGTCGTCCGCCGGAACGGCCCGGCCGGCGAAATCGCAACCCAAAGGAGTAGCTGGAATGAACACCAAGACCAACCATCTCAACCGACCCCTCTCGATTCGACACACCGCCCACAAACTGGTGCTCGCGGCACTGCTCCTGAGCTCGCTCGCGGTCACCGGCTGCAACAGGCTCGACGACTGGGGCAACAGAGATCCCTCTGAGTACGAAACTGACCCGATCAGCTTCTTTCACAAGCTCGCCGAGGACGACCTGCGGTCGGCTTGAACCATCAATCTAGGTTGTAATAGCATACGAGGCGTCGCGAGCAGTGCTTTTGAGCCAGCACATCCACCACTGACCACCGCCCGGGAGATTGGTCGAAAGTCGTGAACGAAGATAGAATCCAGATATTGCGACAGAGCGCCCGTTTCTTGGACGACTCGGGAAAGGCACCGACTTGAAGAGCCGCTGGCTGTTCGTCTCTCTGATCCTCGTTCCCTTCCTGACTGCTTCGCTGCCGGTGGCGGCCGATTCGGCCGCCACCGACCGTAACATCTTCCCCATCTCGGCCGCGGCCGAGGTGCCAAGCGATGCAGAGCTGGTCGCGGCCGGCGCCGTGATCGGCGAGATCTACGTGCGCGCGGAGAACATCTTCGATCCCTCCCGCGAGGACGAGGACAAGCTCCTCTTCAACCTGGCGAACCGGCTGCACGTCACCACCCGTCCGCGGGTGATCGAGCGCAAGCTGCTGTTCGAGCGCGGCGATCCCTACGACCTGCGACTGCTGAAGGAGACGGAGCGCTACCTGCGCTCCCAGAGCTACCTCTACGACGCCTCCGTGCGGCCGATCCGGTACCGCGGCAACCGGGTCGACCTGCTGGTTACGACCCGCGACGTCTGGACCCTGAGCAGCGGTGTCGGGCTCGAGCGCGCGGGCGGCGCCAACAGCTTCCACGTCTCGCTGGAGGACAGCAACTTCCTCGGCACCGGTCGCCAGCTCGACCTCAAGTACGCCGACGATCCGGATCGCAGCTCACAGCGCTTCCGCTTCGTCGACAGCGCGCTCTTCGGCACCCGGGCCGAGCTCCGGCTGTGGTATTCGACCAACAGCGACGGCCACCGGCGGGTCTTCGACCTGGCGCAGCCCTTCTACGCCCTCGACAGCCGCTGGGCGGCGGGTACCAAGGTGCTCTCCGACGATCGCCGGGAGAGGCTTTACAGCCAGGGCGAGGTGATCGAGAGCTTCCAGCACGAGCGCACCATGGCCGAGATCCGCGGTGGGCTCTCGAAGGGCCTGATCGACGGCCGGGCCAATCGCTGGTTCCTCGGCTACACCTACGAGCAGAATCGCTTCCGGATGGGCGAGGAAACTTCGGACGCTTTCGTGCTGCCCGGCGAGCGCACGCTGTCCTATCCATGGGTCGGCTATGAGCGGGTCGCGGACGCCTATATCGAGACCCACGACCTGGATCAGATCGTGCGCACCGAGGATCTCAACCTGGGCACCGAGATGAACGGCCGCCTGGGCTTTTCTTCGTCCGCCTGGGGCGGCGACCAGGATCAGGCGATCTTCTCGTTCGACATGCGCTCGGGATGGGCCCCTGGCGACGATCAAACTCTGTTGTTCACCGCCGGGGCCGAGGGCCGCTGGGGATCGAGCGGCTACGAGAACGTCACCCTCGGGGGCGAGATGCGCTACTTCCTGCGCACCTTCGGTCGCCACCGGCTGCAGATCGCACTGCGCGTCGACGCGGCGTGGAACCTCGACCCGGAACGCCAGCTGCTGCTCGGTGGCGACAACGGCTTGCGTGGCTATCCCCGAAACTTCCAGGACGGCGACCGCCGGTTCCTGCTCAGCCTGGAGCAGCGTTTCTACACCCACTGGGAGCTCTTCAACCTGATCCACGCCGGCGGCGCGGTCTTCATGGACGTCGGCAGCGCCTGGTACGACGGCTCGGGCGGCGGCCACGGTGTGCTGAAAGATGTCGGCCTCGGCCTGCGACTCAGCTCCAGCCGCTCGTCCAAAGGCACCATGGTGCACCTGGACGTCGCCTACCCCCTCGACGGCGACACCGACAAGATCCAGTGGCTGGTGACCACCCGCGAGACGTTCTGAGTATATTAGGGCGCATGTCCGACGACACCACGTCCGCCGAGCCCGAGACCCCGCCGCTCAAGATCCTCCTGGTCGAGGACGACGAGTTCGACGTCGCGGTCTTCGGTCGGGCCTTCCGGCAGAGCGAGATTCCGATCGAGATCATCCGCTGCCGCAGCGGCGAGGAAGCCCTGGATGGGCTGCGTCAGGCGGACCTGGCGATCGACCTGCTGGTGGCGGACCATCAGCTCCCCGGAATGACGGGCTTCGATCTCTGTCTCGAGCTGCTCGAGGACGAGCCTCCCTACGCCCTGGTGCTCTTGACCGGTGGCGGTTCGGAGCAGATGGCCATCCGCGCTCTGAGAGCCGGCATCCACGACTACATCGTCAAGGACACCTCCCAGGAGTACCTCGATCTGCTGCCGCTGGTGCTGCCCCGCGTCGTCCGGCGCCACCGGGCTCGCCGCGCCCAGAAAGCCGCGCGGACACCTGGCCAGCCCACCGGGCCTCGCCTCGACCTCGCCGATTTCGCCGACCTGGTGCGACACCGAGGAGGACGGATCTGGTTCGAGGGGGGGGACGCCGCCGAGCCCTCACTGCACTTTTCGGTGCCGCTGGCGCCTGCCGAAGCCGATACCTGGAGGCCCGAGGAGGGTGCCGCCGAGCGACGGCGGCGCGACCGAAGACGGAGCGATCGGGAACAACCGGGCCAGACGCCGATCTCGGCCGAGACCGACACTCCGGGGATGGCACCGGAACCGAGCACGTCGGCCGGAGGTCGTCCCGAGCGGGTGTTGATCGCCCACGCCAATTCGGTGATCCGGTTCGTCGCGGCGCGGGCGGCTGAGCGTCTGGGATATCGGTTCACGGCGGTCGAGACCGGCGATCAGGCGCTCGAAGCGCTGGAACGGGAGCGCTTCGACGTCGTGCTCATGGGCGCCCGCATGCCCGGGCTCGACGGCTTCGAGACCACCCGCGAGATCCGAGGCAACGAACCCGAGACAGGAGACCGCTTGCCGATCGTCGCCCTCGGCGTCGACCCCGACAGCGACGAGGGAGAGGCCTGCCTCGCGGCCGGGATGGACGGCCGCATCGCCCGTCCCGTCGCCTTCGAGAACGTCAGCGCCGCGCTGCTGCGCTCGCCCAGGAGCGAGCCCTGAACGGCGTTCGAACCGGCACCTTCACGTGACCAAAGGTTACATGTCCATGACAAACCTTTTACCTGGCCTCAACGTCCGAAAAAGTAGACTCTTCACAAGGCTCGGAGCCTCTCCGAACCACCCCACGAAGAAGTCTCATGCCAGCCGTCGAGCTCACTCCAGTCGGAGCCTGGACACCGGGATCGGTCCCCCCGGCGTTCGCACCGGAGCATCTGCTCTCCGCCATTCCGCGGTTCCGTGAGCCGGCCCACGTCATCCGTGAGGCTCCCACCGGCCGCGTAGGCGTCGGGCTCGAGGGCCACGTCCGGCACGACGCCACCAACGGCCAGCCCGGCTACCCGTGGCTCGCCACCATGCCGGCGCTGTTCCCGGAGTGGCTCGGCGACCGCTCGTTCCTGGAAGTCCACGGCGTGCGCTTCCCCTACGTCGCGGGAGCCATGGCCAACGGCATCGCCACCACTGAGCTGGTGATCGCCATGGCCCGGGCCGGCATGCTCGGCTTCTTCGGCTCCGCGGGCCTCCGGATCGAACGCGTCGAGGGCGCTCTCGACGAGATCGAGGCAGCCCTCGGTGCCGAGGGTGGCTCCTGGGGCTCGAACCTGATCCACTCGCCCAACGAGCCGCAGCTCGAGGAAGCGGTGGTCGATCTCTACCTGCGCCGCGGCGTGCGCCGGGTTTCGGCCTCGGCCTTCATGGGCCTGACGCCGATGGTGGTGCGCTACGCCGCCACCGGCCTTTCGGTCGACCCGAACGGCCGCCTGCTGCGGCGCAACCACCTTTTCGCCAAGATCTCGCGCCCGGAAGTGGCGCGGCGATTCATGTCGCCGCCGCCCGCCGACATCCTTCGGGCGCTGGTCGACCAGGGCAAGCTCACCGCCGAGGAGGCGCGGCTCGCCGCCATGCTGCCGATCGCCGAGGACTTCACCGTCGAGGCGGATTCCGGCGGCCACACCGACAACCAGAGCTTGACGGCGCTCTTCCCCACCATTCTCGGCCTGCGGGACGCCCTGGCGGCCGAGCACGGCTACAGCCGGCCGATCCGGATCGGCGCCGCCGGCGGCCTGGGCACCCCCGCGGCGGTGGCCGCGGCCTTCGCCCTCGGCGCCGCCTACGTGCTCACCGGCAGCGTCAACCAGTCGGCGGTGGAGTCGGGCCTGTCGGACAAAGGCAAGGCGCTGCTCGCTCAGGCCGAGCTCACCGACGTCGTGATGGCACCGGCCGCCGACATGTTCGAGCTCGGCGTCGAGGTGCAGGTGCTCAAGCGAGGCACCATGTTCGGCGTGCGCGCGGCCCGCCTCTACGAGCTCTATCGTGCTCACGATTCGCTCGAGTCGATCCCGGCCGACGTTCGCCGGCGGCTCGAGAAAGAGATGTTCCAGTCCACGATCGACGAGGTGTGGGAAGGCACCAGGAAGTTCTTCGAGCGCGCCGAGCCGAGCCAGATCGAGCGCGCCGAGCGCGATCCGAAGCACCGCATGGCGCTGGTTTTCCGTTCCTACCTGGGCCGCTCGAGCAACTGGGCGATCCAGGGTGATCCAGGCCGCGGTATGGACTACCAGATCTGGTGCGGCCCGGCGATGGGCGCCTTCAACGCCTGGACCGCGGGCTCGTTCCTGGCCGAGCCACGCAACCGCGGCGTGGTGCAGATCGCCCGCAACCTGCTCGAGGGGGCGGCGGTCATCACCCGCGCGCAACAGCCCAGAACCTATGGCGTGCCGGTTCCCGCCGGCGCGTTCCATTTCGAGCCACGACCCCTGGCATAGGTCTGGCACAAGTAGAGGAGCCACCCGATGGCGGAGTCCCGAGATCCCAAAACCGCTGGCGCGCCCCGCCACCAACCGATCGCTGTCGTCGGCGTCAGCGCGCTGTTTCCCGGCTCCGCCGACGCGGGAGGCTTCTGGCGCGACATCCTGGCGGGCCGCGACCTGATCACCGACGTGCCCGAAAGCCACTGGCTGATCGAGGACTTCTACGATCCGGACCCCTCGGTGCCGGACAAGACCTACGCCAAGCGCGGCGCCTTCCTTTCTCCGATCGACTTCGATCCGATGGCGTTCGGCATCCCGCCGGCTATCGTCCCGGCCACCGACACCTCGCAGCTGCTGGCCCTGATCGTCGCCCGCCAGGTGCTCGAGGACGCCTCCAAAGGACAGTTCGAGGACCTCGACAAGAGTCGCGTGAGTGTCATCCTGGGGGTCACCTCCGGTCAGGAGCTGCTGGCCTCCATGGTCAGCCGGCTGCAGCGCCCGGTGTGGGTCAAGGCGCTGCGCGAGAGCGGCCTCGAGGAAGGGCGGGTGCAGGAGATCTGCGACCGCATCGCCGGCAACTACATCCCCTGGCAGGAGAGCACCTTCCCGGGCCTGCTGGGCAACGTCGTCGCCGGCAGGATCGCCAACCGCTTCGATCTCGGCGGCACCAATTGCGTCACCGACGCCGCCTGCGCCAGCGCCTTCGCCTCGGTCTCGATGGCGGCGAGCGAGCTGCGCCTGGGAGACAGCGATCTGGTGATCGCCGGCGGCGTCGATACGTTGAACGACATCTTCATGCAGATGTGCTTCAGCAAGACACCGGCGCTGTCGCACACCGGTGACTGCCGGCCGTTCTCGGACCAGGCCGACGGCACCTTGCTGGGCGAGGGGCTGGGCATGGTGGCGCTCAAACGCCTGGCCGACGCCGAGCGCGACGGCGACCGGATCTACGCCGTGCTCCACGGCATCGGCACCTCCTCGGACGGCCGCGCCAAGAGCGTCTACGCGCCCCGGCCCGCCGGCCAGGCACGGGCGATCGAGATGGCCTACGAGCACGCCGGCTACGACCCGGCGACGGTGGAGCTGGTGGAGGCGCACGGCACCGCTACCCGGGCCGGCGACGCGGCCGAGTTCGAGGGGCTCAGGGACGCTTTCGACGACAACGGGCACGACCGCCGGCAATGGTGCGCCCTGGGCTCGGTGAAGTCACAGATCGGCCACACCAAGGCCGCCGCCGGGGCCGCGGGACTGTTCAAGACGGTGATGGCTCTGCATCACAAGGTCTTGCCGCCGACCATCAAAGTTGAGCGGCCGAACCCCAAGCTCGCCCTGGAATCGAGCCCCTTCTACCTCAATACCGAGGCCCGCCCGTGGATCCGCGGCGCCGATCATCCGCGACGCGCCTCGGTGAGCTCGTTCGGTTTCGGCGGCTCCAACTTCCACCTGGCGCTCGAGGAGTACCAGGGCCCGGGCACCCGCGCCCCGCGCTGGCGCGCGAGCCCGGTCGAGCTCGTGCTGTTCACGGCCGACGACGCCGCCAGTCTGGTCTTGCGCTGCGAGCAGGAGGCGGAGCGAGCCGAGCCCGGCTATCTTGCCTGGCTGGCGGCCGACACGCAGGCGTCCTACCAGCCGGCAGACCACAGGTTGGCCCTCGTAGTCACCGACGAGGACGACCTGCGCGCCAAGCTGGGCCAGGCCGCCGAGCGCCTGCGCGCCCGGCCCGACGAGGACTTCACCGCTCCCGGCGGCATCTTCTACGGCGTCGGCGGGGGCGAGCGCAAGGTCGCCTTCCTGTTTCCTGGACAGGGAAGCCAGTACCTGAACATGGGCGCTGATCTCGCCATGGGCTTCGACCGCTGCCGCGAGACCTGGGACAAGGCCGCGGCGCTGTCTCTCGACGGCGGCGTCGCCCTCCACGAGGTGGTCTTTCCCCGGCCGGTATTCAGCGACGACCAGCGCCAGGAGCAAGCCGGTTGGCTCACCGCTACCGAATGGGCGCAGCCGGCGATCGGCGCCGTCAGCCTGTCTCAACTGGCATTGCTGAGAGACCTCGGGATCCACGCCGAATGCGTCGGTGGACACAGCTACGGCGAGATCACCGCCCTGGCAGCCGCCGGTACGCTCGATGCCGACAGCATGCTTCAGGTGGCGCGGCGGCGCGGCGAGCTGATGCGCGAAGCGGCGGCGGTGCTGGGTGCCATGACCGCCGTCAGCCACTCGCTGGAGAAGCTCCAGCCGCTACTCGACGCCTGGGAAAGTCAAGTAACGATCGCCAACCACAACAGCCCCGACCAGGTCGTGCTCTCGGGCACGGCCGTGGCGATCGACGAGGTCGAGCGGCGGCTCTCGGGCGAGGGCGTGCGAGCACGCCGGGTGGCGGTGAGTGCAGCCTTTCACTCGCCCCTGGTGGCCGGCTCGTGCCGGCCGTTCCGCGAGTTCCTCGACGGCATCGAGCTCGAATCACCGGCGATCGACGTCTACTCCAACGCCGAGGCGGCGCCCTATCCCCGCGAGCCCGACGCCATCCGTGCCCAGTTGGCGGATCAGATCGCCCGGCCGGTGCGCTTCGTCGCCCAGCTCGAGGCGATGTTCGAGCGCGGCGTCGACACCTTCATCGAGGTCGGTCCTGGCTCGGTCCTCACCAGCCTGGTAGGCAAGTGCCTGGACGGACGACCGCACCTGTCGGTCAGCCTGGACCGCAAGGGGCGTCACGGCCTGACCAGCCTGTGGCACGCTCTCGGCCGACTGGCCGCGGCGGGCCTGCCGATCGATTTCGCGCCTTTGTGGCGCGACGCGCGGCCGCCCGTCGACCCCCACGCCGCGGAGAAGCCCAAGATGACCCTGCCGATCACCGGCACCAACTACGGCAAGCTCTACCCGCCACCAGGAGGCGCCGCGGCGCTGCCTCCTCCCAATCCGCCGAGGACAGCGACCGAGCCCACCGTGGCGGAGCGAACAGAAACCCGAGCAAGCGAGGCATCCACCGTCATGAGCTCTGAGACCAAGACCACTCCGCCGCCCCAGGCTGTCGCGCCCCGGACGGTTACGCCCGCGGGTCAGCAATCGACCGACGTCCAGCTCGCGTGGGTACACGCCTATCAGGAGGCCCAACGTCAAACCGCCGACGCCCACGCGGCGTTCCAGCAGTCGATGGCGGAGACCCAGGCCTCGTTCCTGCGCACCATGGAAACCTCGTTCGCCAACCTGGGCGGTCTGCTCACCGGACAGCCGGCCGCCGCGCCGGCACCGGTCGAGATTCCCGCCGCAGCCACCGCGCCGAGTCTTCAGGTGGCCAGCGCGCCACCAGTCATCGCCGAGCCCGAGGTCCAAATGCCTGCTCCGAGCCCAGTCGCGATCGAGGCCGCGGCACCAGCTCCCGATCCGCCCGCGCCGGTGACCAACGAGCCGGCGGTGACGAACGCTGACCTGAAGCCCCTGATGCTCGAGGTCGTCGCCGACAAGACCGGCTATCCGGTCGAGATGCTCAACCTCGAGATGGACATGGAAGCTGACCTCGGTATCGACTCCATCAAACGCGTCGAGATCCTCTCCGCCATGCGCGAAAAAGAGCCGGGCCTGCCCGAGGTCGACACCGCGGCCATGGCCCAGCTTCGCACCCTCGGCCAGATCGTCGACTTCATGGCCGATCAGGACACGACGGCGGAGAAAGCCGAGGCCCCGGCATCGACCGAGGCCGCGAGCGGCCCCGGTGCCACTGAGCTCCAGCCCCTGATGCTCGAGATCGTCGCCGAGAAGACCGGATACCCGGTGGAGATGCTCACCCTCGAGATGGACATGGAAGCCGACCTCGGCATCGACTCCATCAAGCGCGTCGAGATCCTCTCCGCCATGCGCGACCGCGAGCCGGACCTGCCCGAGGTCGACACCGCGAAGATGGCCGAGCTGCGGACCCTGGGACAGATCGTCACGTTCTTCCACGAAGACGGCATGGGAGAAGGCGGTGCCGACGCCGCGGACGCCGCGGTCGAGTCCACGGCGGTCGAGGCACCATCAGCCCCCGCCGCGCTCGGGCGCTTCGCCCTGCGCGTGGTGGACGTGCCGGCAGCGGGCCTCGCCATGCCCGGTCTGGCGGGCACTGCGCCGTTGGCGGTCGTCGACGGTGGCTCCGGCATCGCCGCGGCCCTGGTCGCCAGGCTCGCCGAGCGCGGCCTCACGGCGGAGGCCGTGAACGACCCGCCCGAAACCGCCACGTCGGCGATCTTTCTCGGTGGCCTGGCACAGATCGCAACCTTCGAGGAGGGCCTGGCGATCGACCGCCTCGGCTTCCAGACCGCGAAAAAGATCGCCGCGCGCCTGGCCGGGGAAGAGGGCGGAGTGTTCGTCACCGTGCAGGACACGGGAGGCGACTTCGGCCTCTCGGGCCGCGATGCCACGCGCGCCGGTCTCGGTGGCCTTGCGGGCCTGGTCAAGACGGCGGCGCGCGAGTGGCCGGGCACAGCGGTCAAGGCGATCGACCTGGAGCGCGGCGACCGGCAGGCCGACGAGCTGGCAGAGATCCTGGTCCGGGAGCTGTGCGAAGGCGGCCCCGAGATCGAGGTGGGTCTGGCCGTCGACGGCCGGCGCGTGACGCTGGAGAGCTACGAAGCGCCCCTGGCCGAAGACCGGTCGCCGGCGGTCACGGACGGCGCCGTACTGCTGGCCTCGGGCGGCGCCCGCGGTGTCACGGCAAGTACGCTGATCGCTCTGGCGCGCGAGGCCCGGTGTCGATTCGCCTTGCTCGGCCGCACGCCGCTCGAAGCGGAGCCCGAGGCTTGCCGCGGCGCCTCCGGCGAAGCGGAGCTGAAGCGCGCTCTGCTGGACCTCGCCACCGCCGCCGGTGAGAAGGTAACTCCCATGGAGCTCGGCTCACGGGCCTCTCGGATCCTGGCCACGCGCGAGATCCGAGCCAACCTGGCGGCGATCGAAGCGGCGGGATCCGAGGCGCGCTACGTGAGCGCCGACGTCCGCGATCGGTCGGCCCTCGCCGCCGCGCTCGACGGCGTGCGCGCCGACTGGGGGCCGATCACCGGCCTGGTCCACGGCGCCGGCGTCATCGCCGACAGGGCGATCGCTGACAAGAGCCAAGAGCAGTTCGACCGGGTCTTCGACACCAAGGTGGAAGGCCTGAGCCGGCTGCTCGAGGCCACCGCGGGCGATCCCCTGAGCGTCCTGTGCCTGTTCTCCTCGGTGACCGCCCGCTGCGGTAACCCGGGCCAGAGCGACTACGCCATGGCCAACGAAGTGCTCAACAAGATGGCCGCCGTCGAGCACCGGCGCCGCCGCGGTTCGTGCCGGGTGAAGTCGCTGAACTGGGGCCCGTGGGAGGGCGGTATGGTGACGCCCGAGCTCGAGACGCGCTTCGCGGAGCTCGGCGTCGCCCTGATCCCGCTCGAGACCGGGGCCCGCATGATGGTGGAAGAGCTGCAAACCGCGGGTGAAACAGCGGAGCAGGTGGAGGTGGTGCTAGGCGGAGCGCCGACCCTCGGCTCGCCGCTCGACGGCACCACCGTCGCCATGGACGCCTTCGTCAGTCGGGCCACCTACCCCTTCCTCGACAGCCATACGATCGGCGGCACCGCTGTCTTTCCGGTGGTCCTGGCCCTGGAGTGGTTCCATCGCCTGGCCCGGGCGCATCGCCCGGATCTCGAGGTCGTCGCCTGCCGCGACCTCAAGGTGCTGCGCGGCATCCGCCTGGAGAGCCCCGTCGAGGTCTTCCGCCTGCGCAGCCGCCAGCTCACCAACGGCTCGGGGGCCGAGCTGGCGCTGGAGCTGCGCGATCGGGACGGCCATCCGCGCTACAGCGCGGTGGTCGACATGGCGGCGCCGGGCACCCAGTCGGCACCGGCCGCGGCCGAGGTCTCGAATCTGGAACCCTGGCCGAGCGGCTCGATCTACGGTCAGGCGCTGTTTCATGGCCCGGCGCTCCAGGTCATCAGTGAGATCGAGGGCATATCCGCCGAGACCATCGCCGGCCGGTTGACCGGTGGCCGCGAGATGGGCTGGGGTGAGGAGTGGCACCTGGACGCCGCGGTCCTCGACGGCGGTCTACAGCTCGCCGTCCTGTGGTTTCAACACGCCCTCGAGGGCACCTCCCTGCCGCTGGCCATCAGCTCCGTGCGCAGCTACGTCGACGGCCCGTTGGCCGGGCCGATCCGCGCCATCGCCCGCTGCCGCGTGCGCGACGCCAACCGCATCGTCGCCGACGTGACCCTGTCGAACGGCGGCGGCACCGCCGTGGCGGAGCTCGAGGGGGTGGAGATCGTCCGGCGCCCGGACCAGGACGTGGCCGGCCAGGGTCTGGCGGGGCAGGACGAGGCGGATCAGGCGCGTGCGGCCAACGTTTGAGCCGATCGCGATCGTCGGTCAGTCCTGCGTGCTGCCCGGCGCCCTCGATCCCGGCGAGCTGTGGAGCGCGGTCGCGGACGGCCGCGATCTGATCTCCTCGGCGCCGTCCGGGCGCTGGGGGCTGCCACGCCACCTGGCGGTCACCGACGCGTCGGAACGGTCCGCCGACCAGGCATGGAGCGACCGGGGCGGTTACGTGCGAGGCTTCGAAGAAACCTTCGAAGCCTCCGGCTTCGAGCTGCCGGCGGATGAAATCCTGGGTCTCGACCCACTGTTCCAATGGGTGCTGCACACCGGCCGCGAGGCACTGCGCGACGCCGGCCTCGGCACGGGCCCCGACAGCGCGACCGCTGCCCGCACCGGCGTGGTGCTCGGCAACCTGTCGTTTCCGAGCGTCGGCGCCAGCCGTTTCGCGGAGTCCGTCTGGAAAGGTCCCGGCAGGAACGCTGGCTCTGGGCAGGACGCCGGCCACACCGTCGATGCCCGCAACCACTTCATGTCGGGCTTGCCGGCCCACCTGCTCGGTCATGCTCTCGGTCTGGGCGGCACCGCCTTCGCCCTCGACGCGGCGTGCGCATCCTCCCTGGTCGCGGTCAAGCTGGCCTGCGACCGGCTGCACGACCGACGAGCCGACGTCATGCTGGCGGGCGCGGTGAGCTGTGCCGACGACCTGTTCATCCACATCGGTTTCTGCGCGCTCGAAGCACTCTCCCCCACCGGCCGTAGCCGGCCCTTCCACGCCCGGGCCGACGGCCTGCTGCCCGCCGAGGGCGCCGCCTTCGTCGTCCTGCGCCGGCTCGCCGACGCGGTCGCGGACGGCGACCGGATCCTCGGCGTGATCCGTGGAGTCGGGTTGTCCAACGACGGCAGGGGGCGCGGCCTGCTGGCGCCTTCGGAGGAGGGCCAGGGGCGCGCCATCGCCCAAGCCTACGAGCAAGCCGGCCTGACGCCGGGGGACGTGTCGCTGGTGGAGTGCCATGCCACCGGAACCCGAGTGGGCGACGCGGCGGAGATCCACAGCCTCGGCCGTCTCTACGAGGGTCTGACCGACGTCCCGATCGGCTCGCTGAAGTCGAACCTCGGGCACCTGATCACCGCGGCCGGCCTGGCGGGACTGCTCAAAGTGTTGGCCGCCATGAAGGCTGGAGTCCGGCCGCCAACCCTGCATGCCGATGCGCGACACCCGGCGCTCGAG
Source organism: bacterium (assembly GCA_024226315.1). Lineage (GTDB taxonomy): Bacteria > Acidobacteriota > Thermoanaerobaculia > Multivoradales > J023 > JAAELT01. The sequence goes on from JAAELT010000251.1 coordinate 18,065, forward strand.
GGCTCACCTTTCCGTCTGCTGCACAGCCCCGAGCCGTGGCCGAGCGACAAGCCGCGGCGGGCGGCGGTCAGCGCCTTCGGCTTCGGCGGCAACAACGCTCATCTCCTGGTCGAGGAATGGCTGCCGGAAGAAACGCCCTCCGCAACGCTCGCGATCTCGTCCGCCGGACCTGAAGCGGACGCCGGCGACGCCCCAGAGGTCGCCATCGTCGGCCTGGCAGCGAGCGCCGCGACCGACGCGGAGAGAGGAGCATTTGCCCGGTCCTTGTTCACCGGCGAGAGCCGCCTGCGGCAGCGCGAAGACGGTACCCTGGTCGGACTCGCCGAAACGATCGAGCTGCCGCTCGAAGGCCTGGGGTTTCCGCCGAACGATCTGCGGCAGACGCTGCCGCAGCAGCTTCTCCTGCTGGCGACGGTGCGCCGGGCGGTCGAGTCCCTGCGCTCCGAGCTGCCGCGCGAGCGCACCAGCGTGCTGGTCGGCATGCGCTGCGACGCGGAAATTGCCCGCTACGGCCTGCGCTGGCGGCTCGGCGGAGAAAGCGAGGATCCCGCCTGGCTACGGCCGGCGAAGGAGGCGATCGTCCCCGAGCTCGAGGCGGCAGGAGTGGTCGGCACAATGCCCAACATGACCGCCAACCGTCTCAACAGCCTGCTCGATCTCGGCGGCCCCAGCGCCTCGGTCTCCTCCGAAGAGCTGTCCGGCCTGGTGGCGCTCGACCTGGCGATCCGAGCGCTCTCGGCCGGCGAGATCGACGCCGCCGTAGTCGGCGCCGCCGACCTGGCCTGCGAGCCGGTGCACGAGACCGCGATCCGGCAGCTGCTCGGCGATCGGGTCCCGGGCGACGGCGCCGCGGTCCTGGTGCTCAAGCGCCTCGAAGACGCCCGCCGTGACGGTGATCGAGTGCTCGCGTTGATTGAGCGGCCGAACCGGCTCACGGGTCCCCCCGGAGGGGGGCAGATGGTACATCTCGCAAGCGAGGGGCTGCGGCTGGCCCCGCACCGCGACAACCCCGGCGGCTCGCGCATCGACCTCTCTTCGCAGTTCGGCCATACTCACGCCGCGTCGAGCCTGCTCCACGTCGCCGCCGCCGCCCTGGCTTGTCACCATCGGTTGATCCCGACCGGAGCCGAAGACAAGCTCCCGGTGCCGTGGCTGAGCCGTGGCCCGCAAACAGCCGAGGTGACGTCGAGCGCCCTGCGCCGGCGTGCCGCGAAGATCCGCCTGCATGCCGACAGGGAAAGCCAGCCCGGTACCTTTCGGCTTGACGGCACCTTCCCCCGCATCGTTCTCTACCAGGGCGCCGACCGGGCCGAGCTGCTGAAGCGGCTGCGGGACCGCCGGAGCGAGGAACCGGGTGAAGAAAACGCAAACGCGAACGCGCGCCTGGTCTTGGTCGCGACGGACGAGCGCGAGCTGGGCGCCCGTCGCGAGCTGGCGCACCACCTGCTGAGCGGCGAGGGCGACGCGAACCGCCCCGGGCACAGTGGCGTGTACCTGCGAGAGCAACCGATCGCCGGCGAGATGGCCTTCGTCTTCACCGGCGCCGGCGCCGCCTACACCGGTATGGGGCGCGAGCTGCTGGTAGCGCTGCCACGGTTGCTCGATCGGCTCGGCCGCCGAATGGAGCACCTGCCGGCCGCCGCGGGCTGGGTGTACAGCGATGGCGCGCTCGATCCTCTGCGTCAGCTCTGGGGCAGCTCGTTCCTGTCCCAGGCCCACGCCGAGCTCAGCCGAGGTGTGCTCGGGCTCACACCCGCGGCGGTCCTCGGCTACTCCTCCGGCGAATCGAACTCCCTGATGGCCATGGGCGCCTGGAACGATCTGGACCGTCTCTATCGCGACACGGTCGAATGCGGCATCTTCACCCATCAGCTCGGCGGCGACTTCGCGGCCGTGCACCGGGCCTGGGGATCCGGCGGCGAGTGGGCAAACTGGCTACTCGACGCATCGGCGGACAAGGTCCGCGAGGCTCTGGCAGGTGAGGAGCGCGTGCACCTCACCCTGATCAGCAGCCCCGAGGACGTGGCGATCGGTGGCGGGTCGAGCGCCTGCCAGCGAGTGATCGGGCGGTTGGGCGTCGCGGCTTACCCGCTGGGCTACGACCTGGCCGTTCATTGTCCGGAAGTCGAGCAGGTCGCCGAGCCCTGGCTCGAGCTCCACCGGTTGCCGACCGCCGAGGTGCCCGGGGTCCGGTTCTACACCCATTCGACGATCGCTCACTATCGACCGACCACCGAGACCGCCGCGCGGGCCATCCTCGGCCAGGCGATCCGCACGCTCGACTTCCCGGCCCTGGTGAAGCGCGCGTATGACGACGGCGTGCGGGTGTTCCTGGAGCACGGTCCACGCGGCCTGTGCAGCGGCTGGATTCGCAAGACCCTGGCGAGCCACGGCATCTCTGACTTCCTGGCCGTCTCTCTCGACCAGGCCGGCGCCGGGTCCCTCCGCCATACAGCCGAGACCGTCGCCCAGCTTCTGGCCACGGGCGTCGACCTCGACTGGAGGGCCTTCCACGACCCGCCACGAGACTACCAACCCGCCACCGCCCGCTCTCTCAGCTTCCCCGCCCACTGGCCCCCCGTCCAACTGCCGCCACTTCCTACAGGTGAAGACATCGCCATGCCGAGCTCCTTCGAAACCCAGATCATGGCACCGGCCCCTCCTCTGCCCCCGGTGCTCGACGACTACATTGCCCCACAAACGCCTGCCGCGGCCCCACTCGAGCTCGAGGCGAGAACCGCCATTGCGCCAGAAACCGTGATCCCTCCGGACGCCGTCATCCCCGTGGCCGTGGCCGCTCCGAGCGTGACCACATCATCGGTCGAGTCGTCCGCCGGGACGCCCATGGTCGTTCCCGCGGTCGGTTCCTTCGCCACCACCGTCCTCGATGGCATGGCCGACCTGCAGGCCCGCATCGCCACCGCCCAGAAAGAGTTTCTCGAACACCAGACCGCTCTCCATCACCAGTTCCTGGCCCTACGCCAGAAGACGCTGTCGGATCTGCTCCACGCCCATCAATCGCCGCAACCCGCCAGGGTACAGCTCATCGAGCCACAGCCCACCGAGCAACCGGCTGCCGAGCCTCCGCCGATTGCCGTCGGGCCGACGATCCCCACGAAGCTTCCCGGCCCCAGGCTCTCCCGCCAAGACCTCGAGGCCCTCGCCTCGGACAAGGTCTCGGGCATTCTCGGTCCGCTGTTCGAGCACCAGGACGGCTACGAGCGCCAGACTCGCATGCCCGAGCCCCCATTTCTGCTCGCCGATCGCGTCACCGGCATCGACGCCGAGGCCGGATCGATGGGTCTCGGCACCATCTGGACCGAAACCGACGTCGCCGAGGATTCCTGGTACCTGCACCGCGGACGGATGCCCGGGGGCCTGATGATCGAGGCCGGGCAGGCCGACCTGCTACTGATCTCCTGGCTCGGCGTCGACTTCCTGAACCGCGGCGAACGCGTCTACCGGCTGCTGGGCTGTGAGCTCACCTATCGCGGCGGCCTGCCGAAGCCCGGCGACACGCTCTCGTACGACATCCACGTCGACGGTCACGCCCAGCAGGGCGACGTCCGCCTGTTCTTCTTCCACTACGACTGCCGGATCAACAACGAGGTGCGACTCGAGGTCCGCCATGGCCAGGCCGGCTTCTTCACCGACCGCGAGCTGGCGGAATCGGCCGGCGTGCTGTGGGACCCGCGCGCGACCGAGGAAACCCCGGCGCCGGGGCGCCTCGACCCGCCGCGGGTCAAGCCGTCGCAAGGCAGTTTCTCCCGGGAGCAACTGATCGCCTTCTCCGAAGGCCGGTTGCAGGAGTGCATGGGCCCGGGCTTCGAGCTCGCCGCCAGCCACACTCTGACGCCGACGATCCAGGACGGCCGCATGCTGCTGCTTGATCGGATCACCGATCTGGATCCCGAGGGCGGCCCATGGCGACGAGGCTATCTGCGTGCCGCCACCACCCTCCGCCCTGACTCATGGATCTTCGAAGGGCACTTCAAGAACGACCCGTGCATGCCTGGGACGCTGATGCTGGAAGGCTGTTTCCAGGCTCTGTCTTTCTATCTGGCGGCTCTCGGATTCACCCTGGAGCGTGACGGCTGGCGGTTCGAGCCGGTGCCGGACGAAACCTACTCGATGCGCTGCCGTGGCCAGGCGACCCCGGATTCGCAAGAACTGGTCTACGAGCTCTTCGTGCACGAGCTGATCGCCGGCCCGGAGCCCACGGTCTTCGCCGACCTGCTGTGTACGGTCGACGGGCTCAAGGCCTTCCACGCCCAACGGTTGGGCCTGCGCCTGGTGCCCGACTGGCCGCTCGCCCTGGACCGCACGCTGCTGGATCAACCCTTCCCGGGCGGCAAACGGCCGGCGGGGCGCCCGGTGGCCGAGCGCGACGGCTTCCGTTTCGACCACGCCTCACTCCTGGCCTGCGCCTGGGGCCGGCCGTCCGAAGCCTTCGGCGACATGTACCGGATCTTCGACGGACCGCGCCGGGTGGCGCGCCTGCCCGGACCACCGTACCACTTCATGTCGCGGATCGCGGAGGTCACGGGCGAAATGGGCCGCTTCGAGCCCGGCGCGGTGCTCGAAGCGGAGTACGACGTGCCGCCGGAAGAGTGGTATTTCGAGCAGAACGGTCATCCCACCATGCCGTTCGCGGTGCTGATGGAGGTCGGGCTGCAGCCCTGCGGTTGGCTGGCGTCCTACATCGGCAGCGCGCTGACCACCGACGACGATCTCCAGTTCCGCAACCTCGACGGCACCGGCACCCTCGCCCGTGAGGTGACGCCGGCCAGCGGCATCCTGAAGAGCCGCGTCCGGCTACTCGCCACCTCGAGCTCGGCCGGGGTGCTGATCGTGCGCTTCGAGGTGGAAATGCGTGACGACGGCGGAGACATCTTCTCGATGGCGACCGCCTTCGGCTTCTTCCCTGCCATGGCGATGGAGAACCAGGTCGGTCTGCCGGCGAGCGACGAGGAACGCGCCCGGCTCGAGGAGCCGTCGGACTTCCAGGTCGACCTCACCACCCGCCCCGAGCGCTACTGCTCGGGATCGCTGGCGCTGGCCGGGCGTCGGTTGCTGATGCTCGACCGCGTCACCGGCTGGTGGCCGGAAGGCGGCAAGGCCGGGCTCGGCCAGCTGCGGGCGGAGAAGGACGTCGACCCCGGCGAGTGGTTCTTCAAGGCACACTTCTTCCAGGATCCGGTGCAGCCAGGCTCGCTGGGTATCGAAGCCATGGTCCAGGCACTCCAGTTCACGATGATCCACACCGGTATGGGCGACGGCATGCCCGCGCCCCGCTTCGAAGCGGTCGCCACCGAGCGGCCCCTGACCTGGAAGTACCGCGGCCAGGTGCTGCCCGCCAACCGCCTGATCACCACCGAGCTGGAGATCACCGAGACCGGCACCGACGACAAAGGCGTCTACGCCGTCGCCGACGCCTGGCTGTGGGTCGACGGCAAGCGAATCTACTCGGCGACCAACCTGGGTATGCGAATCGTGCCGGGCATCGAGACCGAGGCCACCGGGATCGAGGCGGATCCAATCGAAGTCGCCGAGGGCGTAGAGATCCTGGATCCCGAGTCCGATCCGTGGATTCTCGATCATTGCCCGACCTGGACGCTTCCGGCCCTGCCGATGATGTCGATGGTCGATCGGATGGCGGCTGCCGCGCAAAGCCATTGCGGGGACCTGCGGGTCGTCGGGCTCGAAGACGTCGAGGTCGAACGCTGGGTGGCCTTCCCCGACGGGCCGCTACGGCTCCGTTCCGAGGTCGTCTCGGAAGAGCGCCAGGGCTCGGAGAAGGGGGCGATCGAGGTCCGCCTGTCGGTGTGGCGTGAAGCCGCCACGGCAGCGCTCTCGCGCTTCGAGACCGCGGCCACGGGCCGGGTGCTGATGGCGCGCGGCTTCTGCCCGCCGCCGCAACCGCTGCCGCCGCTCGACGATCTTCGGCAGGCGCCCGACCCCTACGCTGCCGGCACCCTCTTCCACGGCCCCGCCTTCCAGCTGCTGCGCGAGCTGAGGACAGGCGACGCCGGGTCCACCAGCAGGCTCGACACGGCGGCCGGCTCGGTACCGCCGAGTGTCCTGCATCCGGCCCTGCTCGACGCTGCGACCCACGGCATCCCCCACGATGCGTTGCACCGCTGGTGTGCCGACGTGCCCGCCGATCTGATCGCCTATCCACGGCGCCTCAGTGAGACCCGCTTTTATGGCCCGGCACCGGTCGACGGCGAGGTTCGCTGCGAAGCCCGGCTCGAGCGCTACGAGCCGGACTCCCGGGAGGTCGTCTTCCACCTGCAACTGCTGGTCGGCGATACACCGTGGGCGGATCTGCGTCTGCACGAGGTGCTCCTGCCCAAGGGACCGCTGGGCTCGGCGACCCCCGAGGCCCGCCGAGCGTTCCTGCGCGACCGGATCGCGGTACGGCCGGATGCGGAATCGGGCAGCCCCGGGCTCGGCTTGTCGCGGATCGAAGGCGAGCAGACGCGGTTGACCGAAGCCGAGGTGGCGATGAGCGACTGGTTGCCGGGAACGGTGGCCAGAATCTACGGCGTGGCCCAGCCAGCCCAAGACCGCCGCGCGCTCACCCGTGAGGTGGCGGTCAAGGACCATGTCGCCCGCCGGGCCCGCGTGCATCCTTCGCGAATCGCCGTTGCCGTCGACCCCTTGGCGCCGGAGACGGCCTCCGGCCTGCCGGAGACCCTGCCCCTGACCCGTTTCCCTGTCCGGCTCGGGCGGGCTCGTGACGGCGAGCTAACGGTCGCCGACGCCGGCGCGCCCTTCACCGACCTGGGCCCCCTGCAAAACTTCTGGAGCGACTATCTGGGGATCGAAGACTGGCCGGTGGAAGACGTCTACTACGGCCTCATCGAGCGCTTCGTCAGGCGAGTGGTGATCACCGATCCGGACGGTCTGCGAGCGCTCCACGGCCGCAGCACCTTGTTCCTGGCCAACCACCAGGCGGGCATCGAGTCGGTGCTGTTCGCCATCGTCGTTTCGGCTCTGACCGGCACTCCCATCAGTGCCCTGGCCAAGGCGGAGCACCGCACCACCTGGCTCGGCCGGCTGATCGCCCACTGCTTCTCCTACCCGGGTGTGAAAGACCCCCTGGTCATCACCTTCTTCCAGCGCGAGAACATGCGCTCGCTGCCCCTGATCATCCGCCAGCTAGGCCAACGGATGGCCGACGAAAGCCGCTCCGTACTGGTGCACTGCGAGGGCACCAGGTCGCTCTCCTGCCGCAAACCGGTCGAGTTAGTCAGCGGTTCTTTCGTCGACATGGCGAGAAAGGCAGGCGCCTCGATCGTTCCGGTACGCTTCACCGGTGGTCTGCCGGCGGAGCCGCTGGCAACGCGGACCGAGTTCCCCCTGGGTCACGGTCAACAGGACTACTGGCTAGGCTCACCGCTCTCGGCCGAGGAGCTGGGCAAGCTGCCTTACAAGGATCGCCGGCAGGCGGTGATCGAAGCCATCAACGGTCTCGGCCCGAGCAACGAGCAGGAGGAGCCCCTGCCCGGCAACCCCGATTTCACCGCCGAGGTCGAGGAGTGGATCGCCCGAACCGGTGCCTCACCGGAACACGCCACCCTCTACAAGACCCTGGAAAAGCGCGATCGGCCGGGCCGGGAAACGCGGCTGCTGATCGAGGCCACCGAGTCCGGTCACCTGGCGACGCCCGCCGGCGACGCCGGGCGCTGGCTCGCCGAGCTCGCGCGACGCCTGTTCGGTGACCGCGGACCGCGGATCGTCACTCGGAAAGCGCCTGGTGCTTGAGGTGGCCTCAATCGTCGAGCAGCAGCCGGTGGCAGCCGGCGATCTGCCAGCCTTCGCCCTCGAGCGCCAGAGCACCGACCGAGCCGGCCTCGGGCACCAGGTGGTGCAGCGTCCACGACGCCGCTCGCCGGCGGTCGCCACCGAGATGCAGGAAGCGCGCGGGCTCCTCGGGCAGCAGGGTGACGCTGAAGCGGTCGAGCGGCTCGGAAAGCCCTTCGCCGATCGCCTTGATGTAGGCCTCCTTGCGGGTCCAGCAGTTGAAGAACGCGTCCGACTTGCGCTCTTCCCTGACCGTGCGCAAGACCTCGCGCTCCTCCACCGAAAAGAAGTGCTCGGCGATCTGCTGCGCGTCGGGTATCGGCCGCAGGATCTCGACGTCGACGCCCAGCTCGGCGCCGCGGGTGAAAGCGTAGACAGCCAGATCACGCGAGTCGGAGAGGTTGAAGTGGAAACCTCCCGCCCCTTCCGCACTTTCCGTCACGAAGGGTTTGCCCTTCTCGCCCTCCCCGAAACGCAGCGCGGCGGGGTCACGGCACAGATAGCCACCGGCCAGGATCCGCAGAGCGGCACGGCGGACGATGAATCGCCGCCGGTGGCGATCGAACTTGAAACGCCCGGCGCGCTCGGCCTCGTCCCGGGTCAGGAGCCGGCGCAGCTCCTCGACCCGATCCGTCGGTGGACGCAGGTCGACGGCCCACAAGTCGACCATCTTGAAGTCAGGCCGCGAGCGCGGCGCCGGCGCCGCCTGGAATTCGTCGAACACCATGGGATCAAGCCTTTGGTTGATTCTCTCAGAAGCGAGCCTCGTCAGTGAGCACAACCGAAAACGTCATCGAACGATTCCGCCGCCACGTCCGATCACGGCCTGAGAAGGACCTCTACGTCTTCGTCGACGACAAAGGGCGCGACCAGGAACGGTTGACCTACGGACGCTTCGCCGCCGCGGTCGACCGTCTGGCGGCGCACCTGATCGACGATCTCGGGCTGCGGCCGGGCGACCGCGTGATGCTGGTGTACCCGCCCTCCGCCGACTTCGTCACTGCCTTCGTCGGTTGCCTCGCCGCCGGCCTCGTACCGGTACCGGTGGCGCCGCCCAACCCCTTCAAGCTGGACACCGACCAGAAGACCTTCGAAGCGGTCGCCAGCGACGGTGGCTGCGTGGCGGTGCTCACCAACCGTGGCTACCTGCGCGCCAAGCGTCTGGCAGCCGCCAGGGACCTCTTCGCCCGCCGCCCCGGCGCCTGGTCGGAGCTGCCCTGGCACCGGACCGACGGCGCCGGCAGCCGCGAACGTCCGAGCGCCGAGACCAACCTCCCCGATCTCGACGAGCCGGCGTTCCTGCAGTACACATCGGGCTCGACTTCCACTCCCAAGGGGGTGATGATCAGCCACCGCAACATCCTGCACCAGTTGACGATCAACGCCGAGGACTTGAGGCTGTCCGCCGGTTCGAGAGCGGTTCTGTGGGTGCCCCACTTCCATGATTTCTGCCTGGTGAGCGGCATCTTGAGCGCGCTCTACGGCAACGCCGTGCTCTACCTCATGTCGCCGCTCACCTTTCTGAGGCGTCCCCACCTGTGGTTCGAGGTCATGACGCGGGTCCGGGCTACCCACACCGCCGCCCCCGACTTCGCCTACCGCCTGGCGGTGCGCAAGACCACTCCCGAGCAGCGCCGCGGCTGGGACCTGAGCGCCCTGACGGTCGCAATGAGCGCCGCCGAGCCGATTCGAGCCTCGACCGTCGACGGCTTCTTGGGCGGCTTCGCCGCCGCCGGCTTCTCGCCCGAGGCCTTCTGCCCCGCCTACGGTCTGGCAGAGCACACCGTGGGTGTCTCGGTCGCCGGCAGCCACCGCTTGCGCGTCGACCGGGAGCTGCTGGAACGGCAACGCCGGGTGCGGCTGGTCGAGGAGGGCGACGACAGCGAGACGCTGGTGCTCTTCAGTTGCGGTCCGCCGTCGTCACAGGTCGACGTACGGATCGTCGATCCCGACAGCCTTCGCGAGCTCGAACCGGGCCAGGTGGGAGAGATATGGGTCGACTCGCCCAGCAAGGCTCTCGGCTACCACGGCCGAGCCGAGCTGTCCGACCAGGTCTTCCGCGCCCACCTCGACGGCGACGCGGGCGGCGCCAGCGACGGCTACCTGCGCACCGGCGACCTGGGATTCGTACACGACGGCGAGGTGTTCGTCACCGGCCGCCTCAAAGACCTGATCATCGTCCGCGGGCGCAACCTCTACCCGCAGGATCTCGAAGAGTCAGTGTTCTCCAGCCATCCCCTGGTGCGGCCCGGGCGGGCGGTCGCCTTCTCGGCGCCCGCCGGCTCGAGCGCGACCGACGCCGGAGAGCGCATCGTGGTGATGACCGAGGTGCACTCGAAGAAGGTCTCGAACCACGAGCTCGACGAGGTCGTCCACGCCGCGCGCACCAGCGTCCAACGCGAGCACGGCATCTCGTGCGACGTCCTGCTGATCGCCCGCCCCGGCGAGATCCTGAAGACCACCAGCGGCAAGGTCCGCCGCCAGGCCTGCCGTCAAGCCTGGCTCGACGGCGAGCTGGACGGCCGGCTGCTGCGTCTGGACGTCAAGAGATCGCGAGCCGGCGAGCAACGGGTCTCGTCATCGCCGCCGGGCGTGTAACTCGCGGCTGAAAGGCCGGGCGGCCCGAAGGCCGCCCGGGTTGGTGGCAGGGGATCAGGCGTCAGAGGATTCGGAGACCGGCGTCTCGGCCGGAGCCTCCTGGGTCTCCTCCTCGACCTGTGCTTCGCCGGAGCCCTGCTCCGGCTTCTCGTCGACGGCCCGGCGACCTGGGCGCCTGGTGGAAGGCCGCACCCGCTCGGCGAGCTCGAACATGCCGGCGAGGTTGAAGTAGGTCTCGAGCGCCCGGCCGACCCACAGGTACCGGCGGTCGAACTCGGCGATAGCGTCGTTCTTGGCCTTGCGGGTGGTCTGGCCGTTCTTGCGCTCCCGGTCGATCGCGACGAGCGCCGTATCGAGCTCGTCGGCGCCGCTCCCCAGCTGGGTAGCGATCGTCGAAAGGTCGATCTGGACGCCGTCGAGATCCGGTGCAGATACCTCCACTTTGGGCTCGTGGAGGAACTCCACCGTTTCCCGGACCTGGTTCACGAGACCCGTCGGATCCCGTGGCGTCTCGCCCGACACCGCCAACAGCTCGAAACCCTGGCTCTTGCCATAGAGGGTCTCGATCGTGTGGCGGGCCTTGAAGTAGCGGTCGAAGAGCACCTCCTGGAGCCCGTCGCGCTGCTTCCGCAGGTCGACGATCAAAGCCAACTGACCCAGGTGGGTGGTGTTGGCCGAGAGCATCGTCTGCCGCGCCTTCCTCAGCTCGCTGCCGAGGTCGGCGAAGACGGTCCGATAGTTAGTGACGGCCTGGCCGTCGACCACCGGATCGGGGGCGAAATGGTCGTTGAGAATTTCGGTCGCCTCGCCGGTGTGGGTGTCGAGCGCCGCGTTGACGACGCGAAACGTCCTTTCCCGGGAGGCAATCGAAGTCGATTTGGTCTTGATTGGGTTGTACATGGCAGGGTTTCCTTGTCTTGCGTTGCTGTCCCGGAACCGCCCACACGGCGGTGCCCGGGTCTGTCGATCGTTCCCCGTTTTCCTTCGGTGCCCCTTGGATCTCCGGCCGGGGAATCCGGTGACTGGGGTGTCTTCAGTTCTTCATGGCGGCCCTCCTTTCTTGCTCGTGTCCATCCATCGTACGCAAATTGTACGGAGCTAGTTTAGCTATGTCAAGCGAAAGCTGAAAATAATTTGCCACCGGTGAGACTTGCACCAAGCGCCCAGCGACCATTGTCTTTCCAGGCATGACTTGGAATCGTCTGTCAAACGAAGTCCTAAAAGGACACTTGCAGCCTCGGACTGGACACCATCCCGCCCACGGGCTGGCAGACCGGAGAGCAGCTGCACGGGTCACTGATGGTATGACCGAGAATGGACGGGTCGTCGGCATACGGGCAATCCAGATGGCCAAGGCAGGGCTACCAGGCGAACCATTGGCGCCGTTCTGTCTCCCGGAGATGCCCGCATAGCCACCGGCCGGGGTTCGATGTCCGAGAATCCGCCTACACAGCAATCGACCGCCGATCGACGTCGAACGTCTTACCCAGACCCCACCCGGCTGCCGCCGGGTTTCCGAGATCTACCAGCAAGGCAAACCGCCGGCGTACAAGGTCGAAAGACCTGCTCACACAGCAAACGACTGGCGTTCCGTCTTCGGCGAGTCACCCACAGAGCGATCGGTCTCCGTACGGTCTCTGAGAATTCTTCCGGAGAGCAAACGGCGGCCGCCCGGCGCCTGGCAACGAGCCCGACCAGCAAACGGACGCCTCTCAGGTTTCCATGCCATAGAGAATCGCCAAGCGGTGACTGTTCCGGGCCCCTGCAGATCCTCGGAGTCCGATCGGCAGCCGTTTCGACCCCCGGCGAATCCTCGGAGACCGCATGGCGACCGTTGCCAGTTCCTGCGATTCTCCAGAGGCCAAACGACGACCGTCGCGACTCCAGACAGTGGAAGACTCAGTCCTGGGCCGGGCGCCGACGCTCGCGCACTCTCCTCCACGCCTCCAGCCGGCGCTGCATGATGCGTTCGAGCTGGACGTTGACCTCTTTGACGCGCCGCCTCAGATCCGCTTTCTCCGCCACCTCGCAGCGGATCGGGGGGTAGAACTTGACGATGACGGGCACGCAGAGGCGTGGCAGCATGCGGCCTCGCGGCCAGGCCTCGTGGGCGCCGACGACGGTCACCGGTACGATGTCGACGCCGCAGGTCAGAGCGGCGCGGGCGGCGCCCTGTCGCAGCTTCATCAGGCTGCCGTCCCGGCTGCGATGGCCCTCGGGAAAAATGATCAGCCGGGCTCCCTCTCGGACCACCTGCAGGCAGCTCTCGTAGCCCCGCCGATCCCGCGGCCCGCGGAGCGGCAGTCCGCCGAAGGTCCCCAGCCACCAACCGATGAACGGCTTGTGGAAGAACGACCCTTCAACCGCACAGTAGATCGGCGACGGCACCCGGAAACCAATCACCAGGCCGTCGAACACGGTCTGGTGATTCGGAGCCAGGATGGCGGCACCCGATCCGGGAATGTACTTCTTGCCTCGGATGCGCACGCCGAACAGGATCTTGAAGAGGAGATATACGAACCTCCTCTGGGTTTCGAAGAAGGCGACCCACAAGGGGCTGCGGTGCATGTTCATGACGCGCGCGCCGGAATCACCGAAACCGTGAGTAGAAGTCGAGAGACCGCTCGAATCCCTGTTCGAACGGAATGCACTCGAGATCCGGCAGCAGCCGCTCTAGCCTGGCGCTCGAGAAGTCGTTGTCTTGCGCCACCAGCTTGAGCCGGATCGAGGTTACCGACGACGCTGCCACCTCCGGGTCGATACCGAGCAGCAGCTCACGCAATCGGACCGGCGCGTAGAGCAGGCGATACGGAATACTGAAGCGTGGCGGCCGGTAGTCGAACTGCCGGCAGATGGTGGTGATCACCCGGCGGTAGCTGATCGGCTGGCCGTCGGTCACGTGGTAGACGGGGGCCTCGGCGTCGACGACCGCCGCCGCGGATCCACTCAGCCGCCGGATCACCTCGGCCAGGTCGGGCGCCCAGATCAGGGACATCCGCGCCCGGCCGCCGCTCAGCCAGAAGGGATAGCTCTTCGCCGCCTTGATCAGCCGCGGGAGAACCGCCCCGTCGCCGGCACCGTAGACGAAGCGGTGGCGCAGAACGACGCTCTCGAAGTCGCCCGCGCGGGCGTGATCGAGCACGATCTTCTCCGCCGCGGCCTTGGAGCGGGAGAAGGGCGTGTCGGGCGCCACCGGGGTCGACTCGTCGGCCTCCCGGTGCGCGCCATGACCGTAGACTCCCACCGAGCTCAGGTAGATCACCCGCCGGACGCCCGCCGCGGCGGCCGCCCGGCACACCGCCCGCGTGCCTTCGACGTTGACCCGCTCGAAGCCCGAACCGTCGCGATCGACCGCCTTCGACGCCAGGTGCACGAGAGTGTCGGCGCCGTCCGCGGCACTCTTCAGGGCGCCGTCGTCGAGCAGATCGGCGCGGATCGGCTCGACGTCCGGGAACGTCTCGCCGAAGTCCTCGCCGAAGAAGGCATCCAGGACCCTGACCTCGCCCCCCGAGGCCTCGGCCAGGCGACGCACCACGTGCCGGCCGATGAAGCCGTTGCCGCCGCTGATCAGGATCATGGTGTGTCCGCGGCCGCCGTCATGGCCGCGGGCGCCAGGGCGAGAATCGACCGTCGCAGGCTCCGGGTGAGAGTCTCGGCGTCCCCTTCGGGATCGAGCTCCTCGCCGACGACGAGACGCGGTGGCCCGGTGTGACCTCGGGTCGTGCCGTGGAGATAGCACGGCAGGATCGGCACTCGGTTGGCCAGCGCCACCTCCGCCGCCCAGGTCTGGAGCTCGCCCAGACCATCCGGAAAGCGCCCCATCTCGGGATAGATCAGAAGCGTCTCACCGGCATCCAGCAACGCGCCGGTATCCCGCAGGAACTGCTCGTGGCTCTCCACCTTCAGGATGTTGGCCACTGCCATCGCCTGGCGCAACGCGGCGCTGCGAAACAGCCGCGGCTTGGCGCCGCAGATCGTGAACCTGGTGGGCGCCGCCAGGATCAGGTACACCGAGTCGATGAAGGCGGCGTGGTTGCACGCCAGGATCAGCGGCCGGCAACGACGCGGCAGCTTCTCGGCGCCGTCGACCCGGTAGCCCTTGAAAGCATGAAACGGCCCCTTGAGCACCCATCTCAGAAGCCACCTGAGGCCGAGGTAGACCGGCCTGTTGACGCTCATCGAAGGAAGCGTTCGCCGAATCGCCGCGCGTTGTCACGGAAGAGGGCGGGCGCCAGCTCCAGGGCCCCGGCCTGCCGCAGCGCGGCCAGGTGCAGCCGCAGATTGAAGGGGTAGGCGAACGGCGCCGAATCGTTGCCCCAGAACACCTTGGCCCAATCCAGCGTCGCGCCGGAGTGGAGCAAGCGCCGCAAGGCGAACAGGCCGAAACCGCTGACGTCGCCCCAGACGTTGTCGTGCTGCGTCACCATCTGCGCCCCCGCCTCGTGCCAGATGGCGCCTCCCAGGTGGCAGAGGATCATGTTCAGGCGTGGGAACTTGCGGGCGGTGAGGTCGAAGTACAGCGGGTTGGCGTAGCGCGAGCTCATGAAGAGACCGGCCTTCGCCTCCTCGGCCTTGTGGCGGGCGGTGATGAAGCCGGTGTGGATCATCGCCACCAGCTCCAGACGCTCCATGGTGGCCCAGAAGTCGTCGAATGCCGGATCGTCTCCGCGGTATCCGGCCACCGGCAGCAGCTTGACGACTCGCGCGCCGGCGCGGGAGAAGGACTCCAGGGCCTGGGTCGCGCCGTCGATCCGGGGATCGACGAACTGCGAAGCCCAGAAACGGTCCCCGTGCTCGCTCGCCAGCGCCAGCAGCTTGTCGTTGCCCCACAGCGAAACCGCCTGCGGCGGCGCCGACTGGAGCAGCACCCGCGAGATGCCGAACAGCTGCATGGCGCCGAGCTGCATCTCCAGCACACCGTCGATCGCCGGCAGGATCTGGTGCATGTCGATGACTTCCGGCGGCTTGTCGTCCACCGGTACCTGTGCCAGGAACGACGGATCGGTGAGCCGTGACCGGTCACGCGGGAAACCACAGACCCCACACGTCTCGTCGCCGGCACTCATGGGTGCCCGGCAGTAGGTGTACTCGCAGACCGGCATCGGTCGGCCGGATCTCAGCCGCGGTCCTTCATGGCGGCGCGGCGCATGCGCTCCATGACCTTCCGCGAGTAGATGTGCCAGCGGCCCGACATGTAGCCGATCGACTCGTCGTTTTGCACGAAGTTGCCCTCGTACAGCATGTGGGTGAGCATGCCGCGCTTGAATTGCTTCTCGCTCACCGTGCTGTTGACGAAGACCGGCTTGCCGAGCTCGGCGAAGGTCGTGAAATCGACCTTCATGCCGTTCAGGATGAAGACCGTGTCGTAGGGCACGCCGTAGATCTGATGCGCCACGGTGGTACCAAACTGCCGGCCGGCCTCGACCAGCATCAGGCCGGGGTAGTGATCGAGGGGGTGTTCGAAAAAGAACGGGTGCTCCGAATTCAGAGCGAGCTGACCGATGATGTTGTCGTCGTCGATCGCCTCGGCTCGCGAGACGAACACGTTCCCCTGCTGGTGCTTGTGCACCACCCTCTTGTCGACCACGGGCAGCTCGCCTTCGGTGGCCCATTCGCGGAGCCGGCCGGCCACGTCCTCTAGCGGAAGCATCGAGTCCCTTTCTCCTCAAGCTGGTTCCAGAGACAAGCGCTACGAGACGGTGCGCGAGCCTCGACGGTCGAGTGACCCAGGAAGGATTACTCTAATCGCCGTTGCCGCGAGGGGTCAACCGGAGCCGGCCACGGCCTCCTAGCGCGGCAACCTGGGCTCGGGTCGGACGGTCTCGGGCTCCGTGTGGGGAAAGAGGGGGAGTGCAGGGTTGAGGAAGAAGGCACTGTTGGGAACCAGCTTGCCGGCCAGCTTCGCTGCCGGACGCGGTTCAGTCTCGTCGCTTCGTATCAGCTGGAACCAGGTCATGGGACCGCCTCCTCCCTGGCTGGGGCGTGATCAGTGTGTCTTTCTGAGGTGACACTCGATCGGCACGGAGCAACCAGAAAGGGCTCCGAGTCGACCTCTGTCCAAGTATCTACAGACAGAATGCACACGCCATGCCAACAGCCGGCCCAGCAGCGCCTTCGGTCCTCGGGGCTTTCGCGGTGTACGGGACGCGAAACCGCTGCCCACAAAGTGGCCGTGGATGCCAACTAAGTTGGCTACCGTCGCCGGATGAGTCGGCCGCAGAATTCCAGCTCTTCTTCCGACAGCCGATGGTCGCGGGCGTGGAGCGCGATCGACCGGTTGGCGTAGGAGCTGACGTTGTAGCTGCCGCGCCCCTCGAGATGGAAGTAGCACCGCGCGGTACCGCAGTAGTCCCGGGAATCCGTGGTGCCCGATTTCAGTCGCTGCTGGAAGATCTCGAGCGCGTCCCTCCAGCGCTTCGCCTCCATCAACCGAAACGGATCCGGCGTCGACGCGACGCGCGAGGCCGGCAGCTTGCTGGCGTCGATCCGGTGCTGCGCCATCTGCTCCGTGGAGCTGATGCCGGCGCGGGCGAGGTGGTACATCGCCTGGTCTCCGGCCTCGAGGTCGATCTGCGCCCGGGCCAGCTCGACGCGGCGATCCGTGTCCTCGGGGCGCTCGAGCACCTCGCGGTGCAGCTTGGAGAGGCGCTCGACCTCCGTCGCGGGATCTTCGATCTTCCTGCCCTTCTGGCGCGACTTGACGATGTCGAAACGGGCGGCCCTCCGGGCGACCGCCGAGCGCTCGGCCGCGGCGACCTCGCCCTCGGTGAACCGGCCGCCGGCGACGGCGAGCCGCTGGCCGCCGGCGAGCCAGCGCTCCTCGACCTTCTTGCGCTCGCGCCAGAGGACCTTGCCATCCCACACCGAGCACCTTTGGTCGACCCCCTTTGACCCACGAATCAGCTCGACGGAGTACTGCGTGCCCTCGGTGCCGAGCACGACACCTCCGGCGTTGACCTCGGTCTCCTGATCGGTCAGCACGTCGAGGGTGCCGGAGAGGAAGTTGACGGCACAGTCGTTACCGGCCTCGGGCGCGTCGATCAGCACCCTGAAAGCACCCGAGAAGCGCAGCAGGGTGCCGCCGCCGCAGGTCAGCTCCAGGTCGATCTCGCCCGAGACGCTGGCCAGCAGGTCCCCGGGCTCGAGGACCATGCCGACGGTGATGCTCGGCTCGCCCTCGAAGCTGGCGAAACGGGTGCAAATCACGTCGCTGCTCTCGGCGACCGGCTCGAGCTCCCGAGCCAGCGCGCTGATGGTGGCCTGGGGCGACGCCGGCTGCGCGACCAACCACAGCAGGGGCAACCATACCGTCACGATTCTCGGTCTCATCCACATCTCCTTGGTGCGCTGAGCACCGGCAAAGCGATCAAGCCGAGGGTCAACACGAGGTTCCGCGGCATCGGCCGAGCCTCCTTTCGCTCACAGCGCCCCAACCGATCTTGGAGGCAGGGGAAGCCGCAATCCAGGTATCGTCAACGCGATCCTACCAGGCCGGCGGGCCAGTCGCCGGTAAGACGAAATAGAACGTGCTGCCGAGCCCCGGGCCCTCGGATTCGACCCAGACGCGGCCACCGTGGACCTCCACAATGCGTTTCACCAGCGCCAGGCCGATTCCGGTACCCTCCGTATGGGCGTCGAGTCTCTCGAAGAGCTCGAAGACCTTCTCCAGATAGGGTTCGGCGATTCCCTCGCCGTTGTCGCGCACGAAGACAGCCGTCTGCCCATCGATCTCTCGCCTCCCGACTTCGATTCGTGGCGTGCTCTCCTCGCCCGTGAACTTCGCTGCATTGTCGAGCAGATTCTGTAACACCTCGAGCAGCCGGGCGCGGTCCCCGATCACCGTGGGTAGATCCTTCGCGATCATCACTTCCACACCACGCTCGGCGAGACGTCCGACGATCAGCTCCCGGGCTTCGTGGGCCAACTCGGTCAGCTCGACCTCGGTTGGCGGATTCATCTTCCGACCGACGCGCGACAACTCCAGCAGCTCGTCCAGCAGCTCGCCCATCTTGTCCGCGGCGGAGTTGATCCTTCCGATGTCGCGCCGTACCCGCTCAGTGTCACCGGCAAGGGAGTCCCGCTCCAGGAAGCCCAGGAAGCCCTTGATCGTGACCAGCGGGCTCTTGAGATCGTGAGAAACAGTATAGGTGAACCGCTCCATCTCGGAGTTCCTCTCCTCGAGCTCCTCGATCAGGCTCTCGCGCGCAACCTCGGCGAGCTGTCGCTCAGTGATCCGCTGCTCGAGCAACCGGTTGCGGAATCGGATCGCGCGAGTGCGGGTCCGGTAGGCCCCGAACACGGCCGCGGCGAGAACGGTCACGGTCACCAGCCGAAACCACCAGCTCTGCCAGTACGGAGGTGAGATCACGATCTCGAGGGAGTTCCCGGTTTCGTTCCATAACCCGTCGTTGTTTGATCCCTTCACCCGAAAAACGTACCGGCCCGGGTCGAGATGAGCGTAACTCACGAAGCTCCGATTCTCAGACCGGATCCATTGATCGTCCACACCACTGAGCCGATACGCGTACC
This sequence comes from bacterium, assembly GCA_024226315.1. Lineage (GTDB taxonomy): Bacteria > Acidobacteriota > Thermoanaerobaculia > Multivoradales > J023 > JAAELT01. The sequence goes on from JAAELT010000251.1 coordinate 37,001, forward strand.
GGTTCTTTTCTGGCGCGGTGTAGTCCAGCGCGGCGAAACCGATGGAGATGAAGTTGTCGCGGTGGCCGAGCTGAATCGAGCCGACATTTTCGATCGACTCGGCCAAATCGATCTCACGAGCGAAGACCGAGAACGAGGTCAGCACCACCGGTGGCGGATGAGGATTGTCGATGACATCCGTCGGCAAGAACGAGGTCAATCCGGACACGCCGCCGAAGAACATCGTTCCATCCTCCATGCGGTAACACGAAGAGCGGATAAAGCTGTGGCTCTGCAACCCGTCAGTGGTGTCGTAGTTCCTGAAGACCTCGCTCTCGGGATCGAATCTGGACAGGCCCCTACTGGTGCTCAGCCAGAGGAAACCCTCGTCGTCTTCCAGCAGCCCATCGATGACGTTGCCCGGCAGGCCGTCTTTGACCAGGTACTGGCGGGCCGCTCGGGTGGTGAGATCCACCCGGTGGAGGCCACTGCTCTCGGTCCCGACCCACAGGGTCTCCGGCCGCCGGGAGTCCTCGAGAATCACTTGGATGAGATCGCTCGCTAGTGCGCTCTCGTGGGGTATCTCGATGGGCCGAAACCCCGACCGGTCGCCGATCGAGTGATTCAGCCCCCGGCGAGTCCCCACCCAGAGAGTTCCAGAGTTGTCCTGAGTCAGGCTGACCACGTAGCCGTTGCTCAGACTCTCGACCTTGGCCGGTTCGGGACGAAACACCTCGAACGATAGCTCTTCGCGGCCGTCCGTCACCCGGTTCAGGCCATCTGCCGTGCCGAGCCACAGCACGCCTTCGGAATCCTCGAAGATGGTCTGAACCCGGTCGTTGCTCAGGCTCGACGCCCGCGCCGGATCGTGTCGAAAGCGCCGGAAACGGACACCGTCGCTGGTGCGCACCAACTTGTTGAGCCCGCCGGTGTAGGTCCCCGCCCAGAGATCGCCGGACCGATCGACCAGCAGAGACCAGACGCGGTTGTCGCTCATGCTGGTTTCGTCCGCGGGCTGGTGTCTGTAGTACTCGAAGGTGCCTCGCCCGCGATCGAGCCGCGCCAGGCCACCACCGTCGGTGCCGATCCACAGGTCCGGGCTGCCGCCCCCGTCCGGCCCAGCCTTCTCTGCCGCGATCGCGCGGACACTGGGATGCGGCAGGCTCGGGCTGCCACTGGTTCGGAAAGAGTAGTTACCGAACTTGGCGGGCTTGAGATCCAGCTTGTTGACTCCTCCGCCCCTGGTGCCTATCCACAGAATACCGGTTCGGTCTCCGTGAATCGTCTCGATGCGATCGATGCTCAGACCGTCCGGATCGTTCTCGTCATAGATATAGGTATCGGCCAGTCCGGTTTCGGGATCGAGGCGATTCAAGCCTCCGTTGTAGGTCCCGACCCAGAGAATACCCGTCGAATCCTGCCAGAGACAGGAGATAGCGTCTGTGCTGAGAGTACCGGGCGCTTTCGGGTCGTGCCGGTAGCGGCGAAAGGTACCGGTCTGTGGATCGAGACGATTCAATCCACCACCGCGGGTGCCGACCCAGATCGAGCCGTCGCTGCCAGCCAGAATGGCCCTCACCCGATTGCTGCCAAGGCTTGGTGGATTACCGGGATCGTGGAAGAAGTGAGTGAATTTGCCGGACTCACGATCGAATCGACTCAGACCGCCATTCGATCCCACCCAGATGTCGCCGTGGTGATCAAGCGCGATCGCCCGAATCTCGTCGCTCGGTAGACTCCCGGGGTCGCCTGGATCGTGGCGAAAGCGATCGAATCGCCGCGTACTCGGATCGAGCCGATTCAGTCCCGCGCCCTCGGTCCCGATCCAGAGCATGCCCGCCGCATCGCCGCTCAAGACCTCGATCCGATCCTGGCTCAGGCTGTGGGGATCCGCCGGGTCGTGCCGGTAGTGCGTGAACGTCCGGGTCCTGGGATCGTAGCGGTCGAGTCCACCGCCCCAGGTCCCGAACCACATGAGGCCCGACAGATCTTCGTAGATCTCGCCGAAGTTGCTGGTCGACAACGTATTCGCGTCGGACGGGTCGTGGTGGAAGACGGTGACCGAAATACCGTCATAACGGTTCAGGCCGTCCTCCGTCCCGAACCACATGTATCCCCTGGAATCCTGCAGGATCGAGTAGATCCCGCCGTGAGAGAGACCGTGCTGCACCGACAGGTGTTCGAAACGATACTCGCGCTGTTGCGCGCAAAGGGGAGCGGTTTGTGCCGCGCAGATCGACAGCACCAGGGCCCAACGAAACACCAGTCCCATTTGCATTTCCGCGCCTCGCCTCCGGTCCCGTCCTCGGTCAGCGCCACGATAGCAGGGTGTTTCGAGGCCGAACAAGAAACCTGCTGGTCAGGGCATGGCATTGGCCCCATCCCGTCTTCGCGGAATGGGTCTCGCGCCCATCGGCCGTGCCGCGGTACTCTTCGGCGAGCAAGAAAGTGAGGCGACGATGCGATCTCTCAGTACTGAAATCCTCCCCAGCACCTGCCCGCTCGACTGCCCCGACACCTGCAGCCTCGAGGTCACCGTCACCCACGGCAAGGTCGAGAAGATCGAGGGCACCCACCGCAACCCACTGACCGACGGCTTCATCTGCTCGAAAGTTCGCCGGTTTCCCAGGCATCTCTATGGCGACGAGCGCCTGCTGCAGCCCGCCCGCAGGCGCGGCGAGAAAGGCCGCGGCGACTTCGAGAAGCTGACCTGGGACGGGGCTCTCGATCTGCTGGCCGAGCGCCTGGGCGAGGTCCGGGCGCGGCACGGTGGCGAGGCGATCCTGCCGTTGTCCTACGGCGGCTCCAATGGTTACCTCACCCAGGACACCACCGACGCCCGGCTCTTCCGGCGCCTGGGCGCCTCGCGCCTGGCACGCACCGTGTGCGCCGCCGCCACCGGCCGTGCCGTCTCCGGCCTCTACGGCAAGATGCCCGGGGTGGCGCTCGAAGACTACGTGCACTCGCGCCTGATCGTGGTGTGGGGCGCCAACCCCTCCGCAACCGGCATCCACCTGGTGCCTATCATTCGGCAGGCACAGCGCGGCGGCGCCCGGCTGGTGGTGGTCGATCCGCGGCGTACCCCGCTGGCGAAAAAGGCAGATCTGCACCTGGCACCGCGGCCCGGCACCGATCTGCCGGTGGCGCTCGCCCTGATCCGCTGGCTGTTTGATTCCGGCGGCGCCGACCGCGAGTTCCTCACTGCTCACGCCACCGGCGCGCGCGAGCTCGAGCAGCGCGCCGAACCCTGGACGCTGGAGCGCGCCGCCGAGACGTCGGGAATCGAAGCAGCCGACATCGAGACCCTGGCCCGGCTCTATGCCGATTCCGAGCCCGCCGTGATCCGCTGCGGCTGGGGGCAGGAGCGCAACCGTAACGGCGGCTCGGCGACCGCCGCGATCCTGGCTCTACCAGCTGTGGCCGGTAAGTTCGGCGTTCGGGGCGGCGGTTTCACCCTGTCGAGCTCAGGCGCCTGGAAGCTCGACTCGGCGGCGCTCGCCGGCGAGGAAGAGCCGGCCACCCGGCTGGTCAACATGAACAAGGTCGGCGAGCTGCTGCTCTCCGGTGAGCCGGCGGTGCGGCTGCTGTTCGTCTACAACGCCAATCCGCTGGCCACCCTGCCAGAGCAGGAGAAGGTCCGCGCCGGCCTGGAGCGCGAGGACCTGTTCACCGTGGTCTTCGACCAGGTGATGACCGACACCGCGCGCTACGCCGACCTGGTGCTGCCGGCCACCACCTTCCTGGAGCACCACGAGCTGCGCCGCGGATACGGCACCATGGCGCTACAGGAGGGCGCTCCGGTGATCGAGCCGGTGGGCGAGGCTCGGCCCAACTACGCGATTTTCGGCGATCTGTGCCGGCGCCTCGGCCTCGACCGCCCGGGCGAGCCAGGGTCTCCCACCGAGCTCACCCGCGCGCTGCTGGCGCAGAGCGAACGTGGGGACGAGATGCGCGCCGAGCTCGACGCCCCCGGTATCACCTACCCGGACACCGGGCGAACGCCGGTACAGTTCGTCGACCACTTCCCGCCGACAGCGGACGGCAAGATCCACCTGCTGCCGCCCGAGCTCGACCGGGAAGCCCCACGGGGCCTCTATGCCTATCAGGAGGATCCCGGCACCGACGCGACTCCCCTGGCGCTGATCTCGCCCGCCACCAATCGCACCGTCAGCTCGACGTTCGGCCAGCTGCACCGCAAACAGGTACCGGTCGAGATGCATCCGGCCGACGCCGGAGCGCGCGGGCTCCAGACCGGCGACGCGGTACGGGTCTGGAGCCGGTCGGGAGAGGTTCGGTGCCAGGTGCGGCTGAGCCACGACCTGCGCCGCGGCGTGGCCATGCTGCCCAAGGGCATCTGGTCGCACAACACGCTCAACGGCGCCACCGCCAACGCCCTGGCGCCCGACACCCTCACCGACCTCGCGGGCGGCGCCTGCTTCAACGACGCCCGCGTGGAGGTCGAGAAGTTATAGCGGCAGGAACAGCTTGGCGTCGGCGAAGTCGAACAAGTCGAGCCAGGGGCAGCGCTTCACCAGCCGGGGTGAGTCCAGCCCGTTGCGGTGTGGCGCGTTGAGCTGCTCGGTGCCGTCGGGATGGAGCTGCAGGCGCAGCACGTTGATCCCGGAAACGTCGACCGAAACCTCGTGCCCCTCGCCATAGGCGTAGACCTCGGGACCCTGGTAGATCACCTGGCCGTCACCGATGATCTGGAAGGTGGCGGCGCCGCCGACGCGGATGGGGTTGGTGTGCTCGACGCCGTTGAAACCGTCCGACGGCCGCTGGAGCTCTTCCCACACGTCGGTCGAGGTGTTGACGATCGCCCACTCGTACCTGCCCGTGAACTGGTCGTCCAACCGCACGGTCGTCGTGAACAGCGCGTAGTTGCCGCCCAGTTGGAACTCGACGTAGGACGTCTGGTTCCAGCGTGGATACCCCGCAATGCCCTTCTGGTACTCCACGCCGTTGATCAGGATCGGACGGTAGCCGCCCACCGGTCCGCCGGAAGCGTGGAAGTCGATACCCGAGCTGTCGACGAAGGGGCCGATCTCGAGGCCGCCCCAGTCGTCGATCGGTAGATCGCTCAGGTACTCGAACTGGTCGGAGGCCACGGTGCCGCCATTAGGGCGCTGCAGATCCGACATGCCGCTGCCCGCCGGGCCGACGAAGGCCACCCGGCCGGTCTCGGGGTAATAGATCGAGAGGTAGTGGTAGAACGGCTGATCGCAGGTCACCGAGATCCGCCAGTCGCTGGCCTCCTGCTGGCCGAGGATCGACATGACGTTGCCGAACTGGTTGTGGCTCAGGGCCTCGAAGCTCAGCGGGAAGGCCGTGACCCGAGGCTCACCGGCGCTGTCTACGATGTCGACCAGACAGTCGGTCGGCTGGTGCCCGAGGTTGATCAGGCCCCAGTTCGAAGAGGATTTGGCACCGTCGTCCTTGCGCTCCCAGCCCAGGGTCCGCGCCGTTCCACCTGCTGGGATCATGTTGTCGGAGGTGACCACCGGCAGGTCGATGCCCTGGCCGGAAGCCGGATCCTCGCCGACCGGCACCAGCCGGGCGTGGACGTAGACATCGGTGGCGGCGAAAACTTCCAGCATCCCCTGCTGTCCGTCGACCACGGTGATCTTGGTCTGCCCGGGGCTCATCCAGACTTCGTTCGGCTCGGCATCCGGATCCCGCTGGGTGCCGTCGGTGAAGGTGGGGATGAAATATGGCTGGGCAAGGCCCAGGATCTCCGGGTAGCCGTTCGAGGTCCAGACCCAGGTCTGGTAATCCATGTCGCCGATCGTGACTTTGCCGGCGAAGGGCACGTAGACAGTGCCGCTGGCAAAGACCGGGGCAGCGACCAGCCAGGGGAGCAGCAGGTAGAGGAATTTTCGTGACTTCACTACGACGTCTCCGGGTTGTTGACGGTACAGGCCGGCGGTGGGCGGCCTCGTGAGCTCGTGCGGCGCGTCTCTGGCGCCGGGCCTCGAGCTCAGAGATCGCTTGAGAGTCCCGGACCTAAATGCGCATGAACAAAGCTATTAGAACAGACAGAGCAACGCCGTGCAAGAGTCCCCGTGGGCTTCCGCCGAGCTCCGATCACCGCGCCGTGGGCGGATCCTACCCGATTCAGGACCGATTCGACCCGATTTCGTGGCTCCCGGCGGACCACCGACCGGGGCCGGCGCGACCGGCCGGAGGCGGATAGACTCGGGGTCTGAAGGAGACCTGAGGATGGACCACTTCGAGAATCTCTTCATCGGCATCGCGGGCATGATCGGGGCCGGCAAGTCGACGCTCGCCACCGCGCTCGGCGAGCATCTGGACATCGACGTCTACTACGAGCCGGTGAAGGACAACGAGTACCTGGAAGACTTCTATCGAGACACCCCTCGCTACTCCTTCGCGATGCAGATCTACCTGTTGAACCGCCGCTTCCAGCAGCACCAGGAGATCATCTGGCGCGGCCGCTCGGCGGTGCAGGACCGCACCATCTACGAGGACTCGATCTTCGCCCGCATGCTGGCCGAATCGGGCCTGATGGACGAGCGTGACTACCGCACCTATTCGGAGCTGTTCCGGCACATGTCGAACTTCATGTGCAAGCCGAACGTGATCGTCTATCTCGACGTCTCGCCGGAGCTCTCCCACGAGCGTATCCGCCATCGCGGCCGCCAGGTGGAAAGTAGCGTTTCACTCGAGTATCTGAGCGCCCTCTACGAGGGCTACGAGGCGTTCATCGCGGACATCTCGCGGGTGATCCCGGTGATCCGCGTGGACTACGATCGCTTCGCCACCGCCGAGGAGATGGCTCAGATGATCCGCAGCGAGTACCTCGATCACAGCTTCCTGCGCCGGGTCACCCGCTTCGACCCCACGAGATAATCAGCGGACTTCCAGGCCTTCGATGTCTTCGGCGCGGTCCTGGACCTCGTCGATCATGTGCTCGACGGTGGCCTCGAGCGATGGCTGGTAGATGAAGGTCAGGGTCTTGACCGCGAGACCCAGAGGCCCGGTCTGGCGCTCCTGCTCCACCGTCAACAGACGCAGGATCTCGTCGCAGGCCTGGAGGCGCTGATCCGGCGCCTTGGCGGTGGCGCGACGCACGAACTCTTCCAGATCGTCCGGGACCCGGGGGTCCTGGGCTCTCGGCGACGGCACGGGTGCGTCTCGCTGCTGCCCGCGGATCTCGTGCAGAGAGCCGCGGAAGGGCGGCTTGCCGGTGAGCATCTCGTAGGCGACGATGCCCAGCGAGTAGATGTCGGTACGCGCGTCCACCGCCTCACCGGTAATCTGCTCCGGCGCCATGTAAGCAGGCAGGCCGGAGACCGGCAGCTCCTCGTCGAGCTCGCCCCGGTCAGAGCCGATCTCGAGCGCCAGCCCGAAGTCGGTGAGCTTGACCACGCCCTCCGGGCTCAGCACGATGTTCGACGGCCGAATGTCGCGGTGCACGATGTCGTGGTTGTGGGCGAATTGCAGCGCCGAGGCCACCTGGCGGATGACGTTGCGGATCTGCGGGAAGGTGAACCTCTTGCCGGCCTCGAACAGGAAGTCGAGCGGCTTGCCCGAGAGCCGCTCCATGATGATGAAGAAGGTGGCGTAGGCCTCCTCGGTGTCGTAGACCTCGACGATGTTGGGATGCCGCAACCGGCTGATGATCCGGGCCTCGTTCTGGAAGCGGGCGCGAAAGCGCGGCCGGTAGGCGACGCGGTGCGACAGCATCTTGATCGCCACCGCCCGGTCCAGCGAAGGGTGCAGGCCGTCGTAGACGATCGACATGCCGCCCCGGCCGGCTTCGCTGAGCAGCCGGTACTTGCCGACGTGGCGGATCGTGCCGGAACGCACCAAGCGCTCGCCGAGGATGGCGGTCAGGAACTGCGCCACGTCGGCGTGCTGCCGGATCAGGCGGTCGACGGCGTCGCGGGGGAAGACCACGCACCGGCAATCGGTCACCGCGATGACGTCGGCGGACCGCGCCTCGCCGGTGAGCAGCGCCATCTCGCCGAAGATCTGCTTCGGCCCCAGTTGGGCGACGAACAGCTGCCGGCCTTCCTGGTCGAACACCGGCACCTGCACCTTGCCCTCGACCAGCAGGTACATACAATCGCCGGGGGTTCCCCGACGCACGATCAGGGTTCCCGCCGAGTACTGTTTGTCCAACGTCTCGGCGGCCAGACGCTCCGCGGAGTCCTGGGCAAGACCCTGGAACACGGGCACCTGTTTCAAGAAGGCAGCAGTTTCCATCGAATCACCGGGCCGGCCATCGGCGCCTCCACTCTCTATCCCCCACCGGGAGGAAGTCAAGGCGAGGAAACGCTGTAGGGCGTCGCGCCAGAGGCGCGCTAGACAAACGTCGCGCCAGAGGCGCGCAAGTGAACATAGTATAGGCGCGCTGGGCCCTGATCCGGGCCTCGCGAATGTTAAGCCGATGGAAACCGTCGAGAACATCCTGCAGACCGCCGCCACATGAGCGATCCGACCTGGATCTCGATCCTGCCTCCGCTCTTCGCCATCGTGCTGGCGATCTGGACCAGGCAGGTCTACCTGTCGCTCGCGGGCGGTGCCTGGCTCGCGTGGACGATCCTGGAGGGCTGGAATCCACTCGCCGGCCTCGCGTCGACGATCCAGGGAACCGTCGAGGTGCTCGCGGGAGGCGGTGACGCGAAGACGATCATGTTCACTCTCGTGATCGGCGCGTTGATCGCCACGGTCGAGTTGTCCGGGGGCGTGCGCGGCTTCGTGCACTGGCTGGAGCAGAGCCACTGGGTCGACTCTTCGAAGCGCGCCCAGCTGCTCGCCTGGGGTACCGGCATCGTGGTCTTCATCGAGTCGAACATCACGGTGCTCGTCGCCGGCTCGGTGTCCCGGCCGCTCTTCGATCGGTACAAGGTCGCGCGCGAGAAGCTCGCGTACATCATCGACTCGACCTCGGCGCCGGTCTGTATCCTCATCCCGATGAACGCCTGGGGGGCGTACAACCTCGGCATTCTCGAGGGCCTGGGGGTGGAGAACGCGCTCACGGTCTTCCTGCAATCGGTGCTGCTCAACTTCTATGCGTTCGCGGCCGTCCTACTCGTTCTCGCGGTCATCCTGATGGGGCTCGATTTCGGCCCCATGAAAAAGGCCGAGGAGCGAACTCGCGGCGGTGAGCTGCTGTGGCCGAACGCAACGCCGATGATCGACGAGGACGTGCTCTCGCCCGAGCCCATCGACAAGATTCCGCCCCGTGCGAGGAACATGTTCCTGCCGATCGCCGCGATGGTGCTCTTCATGCCTTTCGGCCTGTACATCACGGGACTGAGCGCGATCGCGGCCAAGGGCGGAGACCCGACGCTCAGGGACATCCTGGGCGAGGGCTCCGGCTCCACGAGCGTACTCTGGTCCGTGATGTTCGGTCTCGCGGTCGCGTGGGTCCTCCTGCTGGCGCAGAAGGCGTTCACGATCGACGAGCTGGTGAAGGTCGGTCTGAAGGGCGCCGGGGCACTCGTCCCGCTCGCTCTGATCCTGCTTCTGGCGCTCGCGCTCGGTGACGCGATCGAGCTGCTGGGCACGGGCAGGTACGTGGCTCAGGTCACCGCGGGGACGATGCCCAACTTCGTCTATCTGCCACTCGTCTTCGCGGTGGCGGGGGGGATTGCGTTTTCGACCGGCACGAGCTGGGGCACGTTCGCGATCATGCTCCCGATCGCCGTGCCGGCGGCCGGCACGTTGGGATTGCCCCTGGCGCCGTTCGTCGCGGCCTCACTCGCGGGAGGCATTTTCGGGGATCACTGCTCGCCGATCAGCGACACCACCATCATCTCCTCGATGGCGTCGGCGACGGACCATATCGACCACGTCCGAACGCAGCTTCCGTATGCGCTGGCGGCGGGCGGGATCGCGACGATCTGCTTCGCGATCCTCGGGGCGACTCTCTAGCGGCGACGCAGGAAGAGGCCGGCGGCCGCCAACGCCAACAACGCCGCCAGGATCGCGAGCCCGACGTTGCCGAGCGCCGGGATGTCGACCACCGGCGCCGATCTGCCGAACGCGCGGATCATGAAGTTGCCCGGCTCCGGCGCGATCGTCGTGGCGCCGGCGAGATCCGGCACGTCATCGACGTCGCCGGGCCACAGGGCGAAGTAGGACCGCCCCTGGTCCGCGGTGGTGTCGAGCGCCGCCGGCCGGGTCGGCGGCGGATCGACGCCGGTCTCGAAGAACCGGTTGACGACGCCGATCAGGACGTCCCCCGACTGATCGACCAGCAGCGGCGTCGCCAGGGGGTAGATCGAGAACGTGTCGCCGTCCGCCACCTGGATCATCTCGTCGTAGGTGGCCACCAGCTGCGCTCCAGTCGTCGGGTCGCTGTCCGGGTCGACGTAGACCGCGAGCTCGACGTCGCCGCCGACTGGTACATCCGCCCCTGCCGGGAAAAGCACCCAGATCTCCTCCAGGAAGAACCGGCCGGGACTGGTGAAGCTGTTGAGCCACAGGAATTGCCGGGCATTGGCACCGCCGAACCCGAAGACGCCTTCGGCGCCGTCGTCGTCGACCACCAGCTGCACCGGGAAGACCGCCGGATCGGGCAGCGGCGGGCTCGCCCGCTCGGCGAAGTCACGCGGCTCGAAATCGAGGTCCGAATCGGCGCCCTCGCCAGCGGCGGGGGCGACGAAAACGAGGCCGAGCAGCATGCAGACCAGGGCCACGAGAATCTTGTCCATCGCAGGCTTCATCTGTTTCTCCTAGGGGACGCTCGACGACCAGGCCGCGACGTCGCCCGACTCGAACCCATCGGTGAAGATCTGCTCGCCGGGCCCGAGGAAGAGACCGTCGAGGAAGGCATCGAAGTCGGCGCCCGGGCCGACCGCCTCGATCGTGAAGTCGCACAGCACCGACGCCGCTCCGCCGGGGACGGTGAGGCCGTCGGTGAGGAACAGCCAGGTGCCGCCCTCGTCCTCCAGCACCGAGGCGATCGACACCGAGCCTAGATCGGCACCGGTGCAGGCCGGTCCGGCGAAGAACTCGCAGGTCTCCTCGAACCGTGCCACCGCGCCCAGCTGCGGTTCGAAGCGCACCCGCGCCCGCAGCTCTTCCGCGGCGCCGCCCTCGACCGGTACGCACTGGGCCAGGGCGCTGGGCTCGGCGGAGACGTGGGAGGCCCGCGCCGAGGCCGACAGCTGCGAGCTCTCTGAGTCGTCGGTTCCCGGCGTTCCGGGCAGCAGGTCGTTCGGCGGCGTCACCACTGTCACCCACGGATCGAGGGTCACGGGACAGTCGTCGAAGTGACCGTTGTCGAAGCGGTTGAAGGGGTCGGCGCGGAAGAACGGCAGCACGAAGTCGCCACCGGCGTTGCCGTCGCCGTCACCGTCCAGGGCGTTGTCGTTGGCATCGGTGATGGTGTCGCAGACCAGCAGCCGGACGAGGCCGTCGAGCGGCTGGCCGAGGCTGAGGGCCACGTCGAGGGTGCTGGGGTCGACGCTGGTGAGCTGCAGGGCGACGATCTCGATCGGTATGTCGTCACCGGTGGCACCGCCGCAGGCGACGGTCGAGAAATCGCCGTCTGGGCCGGCGCCCACCACCAGGTAGCCGGCGGTGTCGTCGGCGCCGGCGAACGGCCTTTCGCCGCCTTCGATCCTCAGCTGGAGCGAGCGCACCCGCGTCCGCACCGTGTCGCAGACAGCGAGCGGGCCGTCGGCGGTCGCCACCTCGACGACCTCCGGCAGCGACTCCTCGATCACCTGCACGAAGGCGCTGGCCGAAGCCTCGACCGGACCTTCAGTGGAGTCGGCGGTGACCGTCGCCACGTTGGTCAGGTCGGCGAACAGCGGATCGGACTCGCAGTCGTAGGAGAACCTGCCGCCGTTCGGTTGCAGGTCCGGCAACTCGCCCACCGCCCGGTCGCAGTCCGGCGACAGCGGGTCGGAGACCGCGACATCGGTCTTGAGCGCCTCGCCGTCGTTGATCAGCGTGATGGTGAAGCTGGCGGTCTCGCCGACGAACACCTGCTGCTCGAGCGGCGACTTGACGATCTCGATCGGGTTGCGCACGTTGACCTCGGCCGACGCCGAGGCCTCCACTTCGAGCAGGGTCTCGGAGATGGCGGTGACCGTCGCGACGTTGGTGAAGTCCTCGCTCAAAGGCCCGGTGGTGCAGCCGTAGGAGGTGAAGGTGTCGGCGGTCAGGTCCGGCAGCTCGCCCACCGCGCGGTCGCAATCCGGGGTCAGCGGATCCGACACCGAGAGGTCGGAGAGGACGCCCGGCCCCGGATTGGTCAAGGTGATAGTGAAGGTCGCCGCGTCCCCGGGGTCGACCGCCTGGATGGCCGGCGTCTTGGTGATCTCGATCACCGGGTCCAGCACCCGCACGAAGGCGGTGTCCACCGTCGACACCGTGCCCGTCGGCCCCTCGGCGGTGGCCGTCGCGACGTTGGTCAGATCGGAGAACAGCGGATCGGTCTCGCAGGTGTAGGAGGTCTCCTCGCCCGGCGCCAGGTCGCCGAGCACGCCGACGTCGCGGTCGCAGCTCGGGGTCAGCGTGTCCGACACCGCCACGTCGGTGCGTGTGACGGCGCTCGGGTTCGACACCGTGATGGTGAACTCGGCGGTCTCGCCGGCCTGGATCTCCTGCTCGGGCGGATCCTTGGTGATCACCAGCTGCTGCAACACCGTCACCTCGGCGGTGGCAACGGCCGACACCTCACCGTCCACCACCGTGCCGCTCGCCGTCGCGACGTTGGTCAGGTCGAAGAACAGCGGCTGGCTGGTGCAGTCGTAGGACACCGATTCGTCCGGGGCGAGGCTCCCGAGGTCGGCGTCGCACTCCGGCGTGGCCGGGTCGGCGACGGTGACGGCCGCCACCACCTCCTCGCCGCTGTTGGTCACCATGATGGTGAAGCTCGCCGAGTCGCCGGCCTCGATGGTCTGGGTCCCGGGCGTCTTGGTGATCTCGAGGTCGGTGAGCACGTCGACCAGCGCCGAATCGGTGGCGGTCACCGTGCCCTCCGAGCCCTCGGCGGTGACCGTCGCCTCGTTGATCAGGTCGGCGGACAGCGTGTCGGTGGCGCAGCTGTAGCTGATCGTGCCGCCGCCGGCCGCCAGGTCGCCGAGGCTGCCCGCCGCGCGGTCGCAGTCCGGGGTCAGCGGATCGGACACCGCCACGTCGGTGAGCGGCTCGTCGCCGTCGTTGATCAGGGTGATGGTGAAGGTCGCCGCGGTGCCGGAGGGAATCGTCTGCTCGGCCGGCGACTTGACGATCTCGATCGGGTTGCGCACGTTGACATCGGCCGAGGCCGAGGCTTCGATCAGGCCGACCACGGAGGTGGCCTCGACCGTCGCCACGTTGGTGAAGTCCTCGGTCAGCGGGCCGGTGGTGCACACTTTCGATTCGGACTCGCTCGCGCCCAGGCTGGGGACGGTGAAGTCGCAGTCCGGGGTCAGCGGATCGGTGACGTCGATGCCGGTCAGCTCGTCGGGGCCGGGGTTGGTCACAGTGACGGTGAAGGTGGCCATGCCTCCCGGCGCTACGAACTGCACGTCGGGCGTCTTGGTGATCTCGACCGTCGCGTCGATGACGTCGACGAAGGCGGTGGAGTTCGCCTCCACTGTGCCGGCGGGCGACTCAGCGGTCACCGTCGCGACGTTGGTGAGGTCGGCGAACAGCGGGTCGGTGGTGCAGGTGTAGGAAACCGTGCCGCCCGCCGCCAGGGTCGGCAGGGTGGTGTCGCAGTCGGGGGTCAGCGGATCGCTGACCACGACGTCGGTCTTCTCCACCGTGCCCGGGTTCTCGAGGGTGATGGTGAAGGTGGCGGTGTCGCCGGCGGCGAGGGTCTGCTCCGACGGGGACTTGACGATCTCGATCGGCAGGATCACCTCGACGGCGGCGCTGTCCGTGGCGGTCACCGGCAGGCCGTTCTGGGTGGTGGCCTCGACCGTGGCCACGTTGACCAGGTCGACGCCCAGCGGCTCGGTGTCGCAGAAGTAGCTGATCGACTGGCCCGGCAGCAGGTTGGGCAGGTCCTCGGAGCCCTCGCTGCCGTCGCGGGCGCAGTCGGGAGTCTCGAGATCGAGGACCGAGAGGTCGGTCAAGCCGACGTCACCGACGTTGGTGACGGTGATCTCGAAGGTGGCGATCTCGCCGGCCAGGATGGTCTGCTCCGCCGGTGACTTCTCAATCGTCACCACCGGATCGAGCACCACCACGCTGCCGGTGGCCGAAGCCTCGACCGGCGGCCCGGCCGGCACGTCGGCGGTGACCGTGGCGACGTTGTCGAGGTCGGCGAATAGCGGCGGCGTGTCGCAGTCGTAGGAGGTCACGCCGCCGGGGATGAGCATCGGCAGGTCGCCGGCCGCTCGGTCGCACGACGGGGTCAGGGGATCGCTCACCGCGACGTTGGTCAGGTCCACCGAGCCGAGGTTGCGCAGGGCGATGGTGAAGGTGACGACGGCGCTGGCGGGCACCGGCGTGGCCGACGGCGTCTTGGTGATCTCGATCGCCGCGTCGCTGAACACCTCGAGGTCGGCGACCGCCGGCAGGCCGACCGGCGCGGAGTCCACGAACAGAGTGCCGGTCGTGTTGGTGTAGGTGCCCGGCGCGGCCGTCATCGGCACCTGGACGGTGACGCTGAAGGTGCACGACCCGCCCGGGTTGAGCGAGCCGCCGCCGAGCGACACCACCGAGGTGCCGTCCACCACCGAGCCGTCGCCGCAGACGTCGAAGACCGGCAAGCCGATCGCCTCGAGGCCGGCAACGGTCAGGTCGAGGTCGTCCGAGAACTCGATGCCGCTGACGCCCTCGCTGGCGTCCAGGTTCTCGACCTGAAAGGTGAGCAGGACGGTGCCGCCGGCGGGCGCCGGGCCGTCGAACTCCTTGGTGAAGCTCAGGTTGCTGATCTGCAGCTCGTCGGTCGCCGGGTCGCCGGTGACCTCGAGCTCGTCGGGCAACAGGCCGATCACCTCGCTGGTGGTGTTGACCGCCGTGGTGCCAAGCAGCACGTCGGTCGGCACCAGCAGGGTGACGCTGAAGCTGCACGAGTCGCCGGCCGCGCCGGCTGCCGCCAGGCTGCCGCCGGTGAGCTCGATGGTGCTGCCGAGGTCGGGCGTCGAGACCGTGCCGCCGCAGGCGCTGATCGGCAGGCCCAGCGCGGTGAGGCCGGCGAGCGCCGCCTCCAGGTCGTCCGAGAGCTCGATCTCGAAGACAGCCTCGTCGGCCAGGTTGGTGAGGGTGAGCTCGAGCGTCACCGTGCCGCCGGGGGCGGCCGGGTCGTCGGTGAACTCCTTGGTCAGGAACAGCAGCTCGCTCGAGACGATCAGGTCGTCGGTCGCTTCTTCGAAGGCGATGAGCGTGGGCATGAGGGCGGTGAAGCCGGGACCGCTGTCGTCGCCGGTGGTGTTGACGTAGGTCCCCGACGCGGCCGCCGCCGGCACGTCGAGCACGACGCTGAAGTCGCACATCTCGCCCGGCACCAGGGTGCCGCCGCTGAAGGTCATGAAGGTGTCGCCGACCGTCCACGCCACGGTGCCGTTGCCCGGGCCGCAGACGTCCGTCACCGTCATGCCGTCGCCGGTGATCGAGGGCGAGCTGAAGCCGAGGATCAGGTCCAAGTCGTCGCGGATGGTGATCGACGTGGCGGTGTCGGTCGGGCTGACGTTCTCGATCACGAACTCGAGGGTCACCGGGTCGCCGGGGATCACCGGGTCGTCGAGGAACTCCTTGGTCAGGGTCAGACCGGCGATCAGCAGATCGTCCTCGGCCGCGTTGCCGATCACGCCCGGCAGGCCCTCGACGGTGGCGACGACGCTCGAGGTGGTGTTGGTGTGGGGCCCGGCGGCGGCCGGGGCGGGCACGTCGAGCGTGACGTCGAAGCTGCAGGTCTCCCCCGGCTCCAGGTCGACGCCCGAAACGTCCAGAAAGGTGTCCATTGCCGAGCCGGTCAGGCTGCCGTTGCCCGGACCGCACAGGTCGCTCTTGGGCAGGCCGGTGGCGGTGAGGCCGAGCAGCGCGGCGGCCAGGTCGTCGCTGAAGGTGACGCCGGTGGCGTCACCGGTCGCGGCCGCGTCGTGGGACAGGGTGAGCTCCAGCGTCACCGTGCCGCCGGGCGCGACCGGGTCGTCCAGGAACTCCTTGGTCAGCGCAGGCGCGCCGACCACGATCAGGTCGCCGCTGGTGGGCGGTGAGGTGACGAAGCCCTCGATCCCCTCGATGCCAAAGGAGCCGGTGAGGTCGCCGGTGGTGTTGGTGTAGACGCCGGAAGGAGTGCCCGGCGGAATGTCGAGCGTGACGTCGAAGCTGCAGGAGTCTCCCGGCATGCCCGCTGCCTCGAGGCTGCCGCCCGAAAACTCGAGCAGGCTCGGGTCCGGTGGCGTCACGATGACAATCATCCCGATCATGATGTCCGGCGGATTGAACACGGTGATCTGCGAACCCTCGCCGCAGACGTCGAGGATCGGATCGTCGGTATCGCCCATCACCAGGCTGTTGGCAGCCAGGCCGAAGAGGCCATTGGGATAAAGGACAGTGTCGCCCTGCACCCCGTCCACGTCGTCGTCGAACTCGATGTCGGTGAGTTCCGAGGCCGGATTGACGTTGGTGATCGTGAAGCGCAGGGTCACCGAGCCGCCGGCGGCCGCCGGGTCGTCGATGAACTCCTTGGTGAACGTCGGGGCGAGGCTGACCACCAGGTCGTCGGTCGCGGTGTTGCCGACCACGCCGTCGCCGTCGATCATGGCCGTGATCGGGTCGGTGACGTTGGTGAAGGTGCCGGCGGCGGCCGCGGCGGGCACGTCGAGCAGGACACTGAAGGTGCAGGAGTCCCCCGCGCCCAGGCTGCCGCCGGTCAGGCTGAGGGTATCGACCGAGAAATCGAGGGAGCCGCCGTTGCAGACCGGCTTCGGCAGCGTCTCGCCCGGGGACAGGCCGGTGAGCGACCCCAGGGGATCGATCGTGTCGTCGAAGGCGATGTCGGTGGCCGGGAAGTCGCGGTCCAGGTTGGTGACCGTGAACTGCAGGGTGACGGTACCGCCTGGCGGTACCGGGTCGTCGATGAAGGACTTGACCAGGAACTCGACCGGCACGTCGAGCGTCGCGGTGGCGAAGCCGCTGGATATCTCCGCACCGGAGCTCACCAGCTCTCCCGTGGTGTTGACGAATGATCCCGTGGTACCGGTGGTGACGTCGACACTGACGGTGCAGCTCGACTCGGCACCGACGCTGCCGCCACTGAGCGAAAACCTGTCGCCGGTTTCCCCGAAAGAGACGGTGCCGCCGCAGGTGTTGGAGACATTCGGAGGGGTGACCACGGTCATTCCGGTGGGCAACGGGTCGATGAATTCCAGGGAGGTGGCTCCGCTGGCGCTGGAAATGGTCAGGGACAGTGTGCTAGTGCCGCCGAGGGAGATCGAGGCGGGAAAGAACGCCTTGCTGAAACCCGGCCGCGCCGTGTCGACCGTGAGGGTCGCCACCGCGGTACCGCTGTTGCCGGCGCTCGAGGTCAGGTCGCCCGAGGTGTTGGTCGCCGTCGAGGCACCGACCACGTTGACGGTGACGCTGCACGCTTCGTCGGCACCGAGCTGGCCACCGCTCAGAGTGATGGTGCCGCCGCCGTCGGGGGCGCTCAGGATCGCGTTCGTGCAGTCGGTGAAGGCGCTCGACGGCGTCGCGATCGTGATCCCGGCGGGCAGCACGTCGGTGAACGCGATGTCGGTTACCAGGGCAGGCGACTCGATGTTGCTGATGTCGAAGGTCAGCGTGGTGGTGCTGCCGGGGCCGATGGTGTCGGGGAAGAAGCCCTTGGAGAAGGCGACGCTCGACGAGGGGTCGATCGTCAGGGTGTTGGTCCCCATGCTGTCCTGGCACTGGAATTCGCCATCCGAGAAAGAGGCTTCGATGCTGTAGGACCCCACGGCAGTGGCGGCCGGCAGAGTGTAGCTAACCGAGGCCGCGCCGGCGGTGACCGACATGTCGACCACCGCCGATCCGACGTCCATCATGCCGTCCTTCACCTGGAACGTCACCGTTCCGCCGTCCGGATCGCAGCCCCCCGTGCCGCCGACCGTGGCGGACAGGGTCACCGACTGCGCCGAGGCGCTGAACAGGGCGCTCTGGGGGTCGACCGTTGTCGTGCTGGAGCCGATCCCGGCGAAGGCGGGGCCGGCCGCCAGTGCGATCGAAACGGTCGCGCCGATCAAGAAGGTCGAAGAGATCGCGGCCCTTCGGGACGCGATACGAAATCCGGCGGCAGCCGACGGCGAAAGGCGTTTCACGGCAGTTCTCCTGGTGAACCTGCAGGCAAGAAGACCGATCCCAGCTCTTCTGTGGCGAGGCAGTATAGCAGGGCGACCCCGGCCGGATCGGCTCCCGGGAGGGATCGTCCAAGAAAGTTCTCGACCGCCGACCTGGATATTTGGATATCGCTATATACTCCCTCGCGACACCCCTCGAAATCCTCCAGAAGGATCGACCATGAACGTCACACGTCTCGCGACGTCCGATCGTCCGTGGCGGACGCAAGGCGATTTGGTGATACCATTCATGGTATGAAAGCAAAAAGCTGGGGATGAGATGGATTCTGCTGAGCGCGCTGCTGCTGGTGGCACTGCCGGCGACGGTGGACGCGGACGGGGCGATCGACGGCGAGGGGCCGTGGGTGTTGCGCGCCACCGGCTGGACGGATGCGATCGTACAGCGGCTCGCAGATCGGTTCGACCACTTCGCGGTCTTCTCCGAGAAGGGCCTGCTGCTGATCCAGGCGGACGATCGTGACGATCTCGCGTTCCTGAGGGCGAGCGGGATGCGGCTCGAGGTGGACGACGAGCGCACGGCGACGCTGCGGCTGATCGAGTACCACCTGGCCCGCGGGGTCGAGTCGTTCAACGCGATTCCGGGCTTCGAGTGCTACCGCACGGTGCCGGAGACGCTGGCGGCGGGAGCGGCTCTGGCGGACGCGCATCCCACACTCGCCACCTGGATTGACATCGGCGACAGCTGGGAGAAGATCAACGCGGCACCGGCGGGCTTCGACATCCGGGTGCTGCGTCTCACCAATTCGGCGGTGGCCGGCGACAAGCCCGCCCTGCTGGTTACCGGCTCCATCCATCCCCGCGAGTACGCCACCGCGGAGCTGGTCGCGCGCTTCGCCGAGCTCCTGCTGGCGGGCCATGGCGTCGACCCGGACGCGACGTGGATTCTCGACCATCACGAGGTGCACCTGGTACTGATCGCCAACCCGGACGGGCGCATCCGTGCCGATACCGGACTGTCGTGGCGCAAGAACGCGGACAACGACTTCTGCACCGACACCGACGACCGCGGGATCGACCTCAACCGCAACTTCGACTTCGAGTGGGGCTGCTGCAACGGCTCCAGCGGCAGCGAGTGCTCCACCACCTTCCGTGGCCCCAGCGCCGCCTCCGAGCCGGAGACCCAGGCGCTCCAGGCTTATATGACCAGCATCTTCCCGGACCAGCGGCCCGACGACCAGACGACGCCGGCCGGTCTCGACGCCGAGGGCATCTACCTTGACGTCCACAGCTTCGGCCAGGTCGTGCTGTCGTCGTGGGGGTTCACGTTCACCGATCCGCCGAATGCCCAGGGGATCCTGACGCTCGGCCGCAAGTACGGCTACTTTCCGGGCTACACGGCGCAGCTCGGCAGCACCGGCATCGTCGACGGCTCGACCAAGGACTTCGCCTACGGGCGCCTCGGGGTGCCGGCATACACCGTCGAGCTGGGCACCGCCTTCTTCCAGCAGTGCTCGGTGTTCGACGCCTCGATCCTGGCCGGCAACCTGGCCGGCCTGCTTCACGCTGCCAAGAACGTGCGCACACCGTACGTGACGCCTTCCGGTCCGGACACGGTCGATCTCGCCGTGCCGCCGGTGCCGGTCGCGGCCGGGCAGCCGGTGACCGTCACGGCGACGGTGGACGACACCCGTTACCAGGGAGCCGAGCCCAGCCAGAACATCCTCTCCGCCGAGGTCTACGTCGACACCCCTCCCTGGCAGGCCGGCACGCCGATCGCCCTCGCCGCCGAGGACGGCGTCTTCGACCAGACGGTCGAGGACGTCACGGCCGCTCTCGACACTGGTAGCGTCGAGACCGGCGGCCTCGCCCCCGGCCGCCATACCCTCTTCGTGCGCGGTGAGGACGCCGCCGGTAACGACGGCGCGGTGAGCGGCGCCTTCGTCATCGTCATCGACCCGGTGAGCGCACCCACCCTCGAGGGGACGGTGACAGGCTTCGACGGCGCCCCGCTGCACGCTTTGATGACCATCGGCCCGTTCCAGATCGAAACCGACCCCGGCACCGGCGCCTACACGCTGCAACTGCCCTCCGGCAGCTACGACGTGACGGCCGCCGCCCCGGGCTTCGGGGCCGCCACGGCGAACGTCGACCTCGCGGATTTCGAAACCGAGGAGCTCGACTTCCGGCTCCTGCCCCTGGTCGTCCTGCTCGACGACGACGTCGAATCGGGCAACCTCGGCTGGACGGCAGAGGCGCCCTGGGCGATCACCGACGAAGCGGCCGACAGCCCGACGCGTTCCTGGGCCGACAGCCCGGGCGCCAACTACGCCGACGGCATCGACACTTCCCTGACCTCGCCGGTCTTCGACCTCAGCGGCCTGGCGCAAGCCCGGATCACGTTCTCCCACCTCCACGACTTCGAGACCGGCTTCGACACCGGGTCCGTCGAGGTGTCGACCGACGGCTTCAGCTGGACGCCGATGCGCAGCTACAGCCAGGCCCTTCAGAACCTCGAGTGGACGCGCGAAGAGATCCCCCTGCCCATGCTCGACGGCGAGCCGACCGCGCAGATCCGCTTTCGCGTCAACAGCGACGCCAACCTCAACCGTGACGGTTGGCACGTCGACGACATCCGCGTCTCCGCGGCCGCGGCCGCCATCTTCGTCGACGGCTTCGAGTCCGGCGACACCAGCGCCTGGTAGCCCGCGATCGCTACACGTCGCGCCAGAGGCGCGCAAACGCAGCACATGGCCCGCGTCCTCCTGCTCATCGCCGTCGTCATCTGGGGCTGGACCTTCGTCGCCACCAAGATCCTGGTGGCCGAGATCGGCCCGGTGGAGGTCTTCGGCCTGCGCCTGGCCCTCGGCCTGCCCTTCCTGGGCGCCGTGCTGCTCGCCAGGCGCGTGCGGCTCGCCTTCACGCGCGCCGACGCCAGGCCCCTGCTCCTGGGCGGCGCGATCTTCACCTTCCACTTCCTGGTGCAGATCGCCGGCATCGTCACCACCACGGCGATCAACACCGGATGGATCGTCTCGGTCTCGCCGCTGGCGCTGGCCGTCCTGGCGTTCCTCTTTCTACGTGAGCGCATCGGGTGGCACGGAGTGGCCGGTATCGTCATCGCGACCTTCGGCATCCTCCTCCTTGTCTCCCAGGGCCAGCTGACCGACCTGGGTTGGCTGCGGAACACCGGGGACTGGCTGGTTCTCGCTTCCGCCTTCACCTGGGCGCTCTACACCGTGGCGACGCGTGACCTGGCCCGCCGCCACGATCCGCTGGCCGTCACCTTCATGATGCTCCTGCTCGCCACCGGACTGACCTCGATCCTCTTCTTCACCACCGCCGACATGGCGGCCATCCGCGCCCTCTCGCCGCGCGCCATCGTCGCGGTCCTCTACCTGGCTATCCCCGGCCTCGCGCTCGCACACTGGTTCTGGCAGGAGGGGGTCGCCAAGCTGGGCGCGACCCGTGCGGGCCTCTACCTCTACCTCGAGCCGCTCGCCACCGTGGCGCTGGCCGTACCGCTCCTGGGGGAGCACTTCGGCCTCTTCATCGCCCTGGGAGGGACCTTGGTGCTGATCGGCGTCTACGTCGGTCAGCGGGACCGAGCAGCGTAGGATCTCTTCTCGTCCTCGATCCAGCGGTCGACCAGCTGCTCCAGAAGGGTCAGCGGCACGGCGCCGTTGGCGAGCACCACGTTGTGGAAGCGCCGCAGATCGAATCGCGGCCCGAGCGCTTCCCTGGCGCGCTCGCGGAGCTCGAGGATCTTGAGCTGCCCGACCTTGTAGGCGCAGGCCTTCGAGGAGCCTACCAGAGCGATTTTCGAGGAGATCCAACGGAGGGGGCGCCCCGGCTCGTTGCATGTTCACCTCGTTGGTGTACAATGAACCCTGATTACGAGGGTCGTTCTGACGCGGCGTGCCCAAAGACAGCTCCGGAGGGTCCCCAGACATATCGTCGTGAAGCTCCAGGCCTGGGTCGAGATGGTCGAGACCGAGAGCCTGGAAGAGACCCGAAAGATCCCGGGATTCCATGACGAGCCGCTCTCTGGCCGACGCCGCGACCAACGGTCGATCCGCCTCAGCCGGTCCTACCGAGGGATCTACGAGATCCATGACGACGAGGTGGGAGAGTTGGTGAGCGTGGAGGAGGTCAGCAAGCATGACTACTAACGACAAGAGCTCGGCAATGCGTTTCCTCGAGAGCGTCAGCGGAGGTCCGCTGACCCTGGGTGATCTCCTGCTCTCTATCCGGCTCGGTGAAGAGGTCAGCCAAACCGACTTCGCCACTCGGTTGGGTATCTCGCGGTCCCACCTCTGCGATATCGAGAAGGGCAGAAAGACACTCAGCCTCAGGCGCGCAGCTGAGTTCGCCCGTACCCTCGGCTACAGCGAGACGCAATTCGCTCGGCTGGCGCTCCAGGGGCTCGTCGAGGAGGCGGGTCTCGAGCTGACCGTTCAGGTCACGCCCGCGGTAGCGACAGCTCGTTGAGGCCGCCTCCGGAACCAGGCGGATCGCCTCGAGGCAAACATGACCACAGTCGGCGTCAAGATCCTGAAAGATCAACTCAGCAGATACCTGCAGTTGGCGAGCGACGGAGAGAGAATCGTGATGACGGACCGCGGTCGACCCATCGCACAGCTCACGGGTATCGAGACGAACGACGAGACCCGACAGGCCTCGGACCTCGTCGAAGCGGGTCTCGCGAGTTGGGACGGCGGCAAGCCCAAGGGCTCGGCGAATCCGCCCAAGGTCCGTGGCAAGACTGCGGCCGAGATGATGATCGAGGACCGTCGGTGAACTGGCCGACTTCGGTGGCGCCTTGAAGGGCACCGTGGCTCGCGCGGCGCCGGCGCGATGAGCTCGCGCATCTCCGCGAGGCTCTTCTCGAGCACGAAGCGCACAGGATCATCGGGTGGCGCAGAGCGAAGCCCAGGGAGGTGCGAGCGTAGAAGTGCTCGATCGACCACGGCTTGAGCCACACCGTGGGGATCGCGAACACCGCGAAGCCGAAGGCGAGGACGGCGAGGGCCCAGAGGATCTTCTTCTTCATTGGTGCCTTCGTCAGCTCAGGATCCGGTCGTACTCCGCGTGGCTGCCGATCCAGAACCAGAGCAGACCCTCCGGAATCTCGACGGCGAGCGCACGGTAATGGATCCCGACACGAACGGAGCGGTATTTGCCTACCCTCTTGAAGTGAAGCGAGGGGTGCCGTGAGTCCTGCTTCAGCAGCTCGAAGTTCTTCCTGGCCAGTTCCTGGGCCTGGCCAGGAAGGCTGTCGAGGCAGCTCCAGTAATCCGGGGAGGCGAAGTGCCTCAAAACTCTCGGCTCTCGCCGCGCCGATGGGCCGCGAGTGCTTCAGCCGCCAGTCGATCGAGTTTCCCGGCCTTGACATCCGATTCGATCTGCCGATCCCACTTTGCTGCGTCATAACGAGCGAACCAGGCACGGAACTCGGAAAGCTCGTCGTGCGACAGGGCACGGACTTCCTGTTCGAGGGTCTCGATCTTCGTCACCATGGGCCTCCAGAGCGGAGGATATCAAACCTGCTCCCGAGGTTAGAGTTGCGGGCCTCCACCATGGGTGGCCGACTTGGGTGGTACCTTGAATCGCCGCCTCGAATCGCCGGCCCCCGGCGATCAAGAGGTCGTGCGCCCCGATCATCTGCCCACGGGCACTCAAGTCAGCCCACAGACGTGAATGGACTCTGGCGATCTCCATATCGAACGGGAGGATCGGCACCTGGGAGAAGATCGACTCGACAAAGCGTTCTCGCCGACCTCTGCGAACAGCGGTGTTCGCGCGTCGACATCGCCTCGGCGGTGGCACCTTGAGACTGAGCCCGCTCGTCGCGGCTGAGGCAGGAGGCGGCCGAGCCCGCGCTCCGGGCTTTGGAATCCAAAGGGCGGCGAAGGCCAAAGTAATTGAAAACAAAAGGCGGCCGACTTGGATGGCACCTCGTTTTCCGCTCGTTTTCCGGGAACCGTCGAACGGCGGCGGATCGTGGTAGGCGCCGGGGGCGTTGGCCTGGCGGAACTCGGGCACCCGGTCGACCGCGACCTCGGCCGCGGGGCGCAGAGGATCTTTCTCTTCATAGGGGAGCCGAAGGAGCTTACCAGAGCGACCTTGGTGGCCACTTAGGGCGGACTGGACGGACGCCTCTCCGATTGTTGATCGACACCATATATGACGCTATAATGGCGCCATGAGTGCCGGTGTTCGCAGAGTCGTCGACACGAACGTCGTCTTCGAGGGTCTGACTCGGCGGATCTCGGCACCGACTCTCATCCTGGATGCCTGGCTCGATGGGCTGTTTCAACCCTGTGTCACCAATGCTCTCACCTATGAGTATGTAGATGTCTTGTCCAGAAAGCTCTCAGCGAGACGTTGGAGCCGAGCGCAGCCAGTTCTGGAAGAGCTCTTGTCGCGAGCCGAGTTCGTCCCGGTTTACTTCACCTGGAGGCCCAGCTCTCCGGATCCGGCCGACGAGCACGTCGTGGACTGTGCCATGAATGCCAGAGCAGGCATCGTGACGTCCAACGTCAAGGACTTTGTCTGGGCTCGCGCGGAGCTCAACCTACAGATCCTGACGCCCGGGGAATTCCTATGGCAGCTTACGGAGCGCCATCAGTCAGGTTCGGACTAGGAGTCATCGCCATGTCACGTCTATCGTTGCGTCTTCCGGAGACTCTTCATCAGCAGTTGGCCTTCCAGGCTCGCCGTGAGGGTGTTTCCCTCAATCAGTATCTTGTCTTCTTGCTGGCCCGGTTTTCTGGTCCCGCCTACTCCGCCAGACCCGCTCGCGAGAGCGCCGAGCAACAGAGGGAGAACTTCTCCCGGCTCCGGCAGCAACTGAACTCGGCATCTCCCGAGGAAAACCGCAAGGCCTTGCAGGAGCTGCGGGAGGCCGGGCCTTCGGATCCGGAGCTCACACCGGAGCTCATGGAGCGCTACCAACGGCTGCGGAGCGGTGAAGGCGAAGACAGGAAATAAACCCTGCGGTCTCCCCGAGACCCTTCGACTCCAATTCCTGGGCCCCGCGCGGCACGGCTTCCGGGGCGATTTCATGGAGACGGCACCCGCGGTGCACGGGCTCCGGGGCGATTTCATGGAGACGGCGCTCGCAGGGGCGCGGGGTCCGGGGGGATTTCATGGAGACGGCACCCGCGGTGCGAGGGGTCCAGGACGTTCTCATGGAGGCGGCGCCCCCGGTACGACGTGCCCGGGTCGTTCTCATCGAGGCGGCGGCCGCGAGGCACGGGGTCCGGGGCGATTTCATGGAGACGGCACCCGCGGTGCGAGGGATCCAGGACGTTTTCATGGAGGCGAAAAAACTGGCCAATTTGACCCGCCGCGTCCATTTCCACCTCTGGGCGGAGCATAAGTATATAGGGGGTACGAGTCCCCGGATCCAACGACCAGGAAAGGAGCTTGTCGTCATGCCGACACCAGTCACCACGAAACCCGCCTCGATCGCCTCGCGGCTGAAGTCGTTCGGAGCCGTTCACGCGGCGCTCAACACCCAGTCCACCGAGGCGGTGACCGATCTCGGCCACCGCCAGGCCGCGACACTCGCCGGCGGCCGGACAGGGACTGGCGAGCCCGCGCTCCTCGCCGTGGAGAGCGGCGACTACCAGCGGGTCTTCGCCCACCTCGCCGGCGAGCTCGAAGGGGCGAAGGATCAGATGATCTCCGCCAACTCCGCCCACCTGGGCCAGCTGGCCCGGATCGTCGAGCTCAAGGCGCGCCGTGCCGGCCTGACCGGCGCCCTGTCCGGCCGCTTCCTCAAGGTCCGCAACACCTTCGAAACGCTTTACGGCTCTCACCAGGGCTTCCCGGTGCTCGCAGTCTCCGGTAGGACTCCGCGGAGCCCGACGGGCCTGGTGGCCCAGGTCCGGGAGACGGCGGCCTTCCTGGCGGAGCCCAAGGTGGAGCTGCCGCCGCTCGACGTCGATGGTATCGCGGTCGATCCTCCGACCACGGCCGTCCAGCTGGGCGCCGGGGCCGACGAGCTCGACGGCGTGCTCGTCGAGCTGAACGAGGCGCAGAAGCAGGCCGACGTCACCCGCCAGGCCAAGAACGACGCGATCTCCGCCTATGACCGCAAGTTCCTACGCGTCGCCCGGATGGCGGAGAGCCTCTTCCACTTCGCTGGCATGCACGAGCTGGCGAAGCGGGTGCGGCCGTCGACCCGCCGTCCTGGACGCCGCCTGGCCGACGGGGGCTCGGAGCCGGAGCCCGGAGACTCCGTGGCGCGGCAAGCACCGGCCGAGACTTCCGGGGAGCCGGAAGCGGACGCGCCTTCGGTCGAGCCTGGCGAGTCATTCATCCAGTCTGGGCCAGGCGACGACATCGAGATCCTCCACCCGGCCGAACTCTCTGACGTTGTTCGTCACCACGGAGTGCTCATGGGTGACTCCGGTCGCGGCGATCAAGAGGTCGTGCGCCCCGATCATCTGTCCACGGGCACTCAAGTCAGCCCACAGACGTGAATGGACTCTGGCGATCTCCATGTCGAACGGGAGGATCGGCACCTGGGAGAAGATCGACTCGACAAAGCGTTCTCGGCGACCTCTGCGAACAGCGGTGTTTGCGCGGTGGACGCCATGCAGAAGCTCCGATGCCGAGATCGCGGCGAGGAAGACGGGCAGATCTCCGACCGAATCCAGCAGCGTTTCGAGCCCTTCCCCCGACCTCTCGATCCGGATGAAGACGCTGGTGTCGATCAGGAGTCCCAAAGACCCTCTTCCGGAGCCGGCTGCTCGGTCTGGATCCGTTCGAGCTCGTCAGCGAACTCCGGATCGCCCGTTCTCTCGGCCTGGAGCTTGCTCAGCAGGGCTCGCAATGAGGTCTCTGAGCAGGGGGAAGGCGCGGCGAGCTGAGCCACCTCTTCACCACTCCTCACGATCCGAAAGATCTCGCCGCGATAGCGGACCCGATTCAAGAGATCCGAAAAGCGCCGAGCGGCCTCGGTAGCTGTGATCGTCGTGCTCATGTTCGCCAGAATATCTGAAAATCAGATTCTCGGCAATCGACATAGCCTCGGCGCCGCACGAATCGAAGCCAACCTCTACCACCTATGCCGAAGCGGCTGGCACCTGTCCTGGCACCGCACTTCGAGAACACCTGGTAGGGCCTGTCGAGAGAGCTTCGGAGTTGCCCGAGTGCCCGGCGCCGCTATGCGAGGTCGGGAAACTCGTCGCGGCCGATGAGGAGCCAGAGCGGATCCGGTCCACTTCAGTCTGGTGTTCGTAGACCGGATAGCTTTCCAACGGCGGCAGCCCGCCGACAATCTCCAAGCGCACGTCGAGCTCTTCGGCCCGCAGAGAGTCGGCGAGGACAGGGCGAGGCTGGCCGGGGCTGACGGTTCGGTGGCCGCAACAGATATCGAGACCGCACAGTCCTGGGGACTCAAGCCATATAGCAAGCACTATCCACCCACTGCTACTCCGACTAGTGCTACCTCCGCAGCCCCGACCACCACTTCATCTCCTGGAATCACGTCAATCAAGGTAATGACAAAGACGACTCCCACGACTACGGCACCGATACCAGCCAGCACCCTTATCCATATCGGCCAACCGCTGTCAATCGGCTCGTCCTCAACCGGTTCCTCTTCGCCAGGGTCGACGCACTCATGCTGCGTGATGATCGTACAGCCCAGTATTCGCGCGCCCTCTAGCTTGGTGAAATTTCTGGTTTTCGCGAGACCATCAGGGTCGAACAGGCAGATTGGCGAAGCGGCCATACACAGAGTCCTTGCATGCAGTTCCGCAAGCGGAAGAGCTTTATCGTAACAACGGCCCCTGTCTGCAGGCGTATCGAAGCCCGTTGCACCTGTTGTGCCAACAACAGTAGAGCCGATACCTTCAACAGAACCTGGACACCTCGCTGAACTCGAAGGCGCATGTACAACAAAAACCAAAGTAACAATCACCCAAATCCTGTGGAGCATCCGGCCTGCCACAAAGTCGGGCTTTCTGCTCATTGAAATGCTCCCTCTATCTTACCTGTCAGCCCAGCGATATCGAAACCATCATTTCTGATACGCTTTGGCACAATCAGAAAACGCTTATCCGGTATCCGTATTAGAAATATTTTACGATTATTCTTATAGTCCAGCATGTCGCTCCACCGCAACAAGACTTCTGCCTTGCCGTCCCCACACCTAAGACCCTCCTCTACAAGTTCCAGTACCTGATCCCCTCGCAGGGCCTGGGTCTTGCGGTAAGCCGACTTGGCTTTCTCACGCACGAATTGGAATCGCCAAATTGTTACGCCTAGAGAAACACCAAACACAAGGCACCAGAAAATGTAACGAGCTAAACCAGGGCCTACGCAGAAACCCATGAAGACCAACAACGACAACAGGACAATAAGGAGCACTACCCGCTTAGCAGTCATCGCATATAGAAGCCTGTAGCCATCGAGAAGATCGCGTTCTGATAGTTTATGTGTGTGTTTCATTTGCCACCTTCCCTGCAGTGCAGGCTACCTTATCGCCGAACACCGCAACAACAGGAACACCTACTGCTGACACCCTGCTGCGACGATGCCACGTCGCTCCGCCGCTAGAAATAAATTCATTTTCAACTAAGATCGACCTCAACGGCTTTACCTCGGAAGCTCGGCGAGCTTGGGATTTTCGCAGTGGGAGACCTTCGCCGAGCAAGCGAGGACCCGTAGCGTTGCGGCACCAATTTTGGCTGTGCCGCTTCGGGCATCTACCTGCTTAACTTATTAGCCAGCCTCCGCAAACACGCGGAAGGGCAGGGAGACCCCGCCCTAACGGGTAGGTCTGGCTGGACCTCCATCATCGAGCAACCACCAGCGCCTCCAACATCTCCCGAGATGGTGATCGAGGATTGTCAGTGCTCCCACTCCTCGATACCAGCGTTGCCGGGACGGCCGGGAAACCGAGCGCCGGAGGCTCGAGGCTAATTAATGCGTCAACGAATACACCGCGATGTTGAGCGCGATCTTCTTCGCATCATCCGGCGCCACCCCCTGCCCGACGTTGCACTGCCCATCCATGGCGAACGAGCAGCACAATCCGTCCTCCCCCATCACCGCCACCAGGTCTCCCTGGTGGAACAACCCCTCGAGCAGGATGTCGCGGTCGCCGTTGGCTGAGCGGATGCGCTCCATCTTGTAGAACGAGCGGTAGAGCAGGTGGTCGTAAGGGATCGGCCGC
>JAAELT010000252.1 GCA_024226315.1 bacterium
GGTTGTCGAGCTCGGAGTCGGAGAGCTGGAAGTCGCCGTGGCCGTTCATGAACAGAAACGGGGTCTCGAACAGGTCGTCGTCCGAGAGCAGGATGGTCTTCTCCTCGCGCACGTGGATGGTGGAGGCGCGTGAGACGAGGTGGACCAGGTCGAGGCCGACGCCGCCGCACTCGCGGCCGCTGTTCTCGGAAAATTGCAGGCGGCCGACGAAGAAGGTGGAGGCACGGTCACTGGCCGACTTGGGTGGTACCTCGAATCGCGCCTCGAATCGGGAGACCCAGCCCACCGAGTTCTCGGCCTACGATCAACGCCTGGTCGCGACGGCTGAAACGGCTATCGCCGCGTCATAGCGATGGGGGGCAGACCATATCGGGCGGTCCCCAGGAACACGAGAATCGTCGCCTGGTCCCAGTTCCCAACGATCCTGACGAAACCGAGCGGCAGGAGACGGATGTCGGGATCACCGCTGCGGGCGCTCAGCGCCCGGCGTCGCTCTCCCAGCCTCTGACTGCCATCGGATTCAACATCTTCTTGAGCTTGGCATACTCGCCACGAGCCGCTTGCAGCAGGTGCCCCATCTGCACCGGCTCGCCGGCGTCGGCGGCGAGGAAGGCGGCGTTCAAAGCGATATTCCGGATGTTCCCTCCAGCGACGTTGAGTTGCGACAGCCGTGCGGGGTCGAGATCCTCCGTCGGTGTGTCCTCGGGGAAGATGCGGAGCCAGATCTCCGCGCGCTGGGCGGCGTCGGGGAAGGGGAAGTCGACGATGAAGCGCAGGCGGCGCAGGAAGGCCGCGTCCAGGGCGCTGCGCATGTTGGTCGTCAGGATCGCCAGCCCCCGATACGCTTCCATACGCTGCAGCAGGTAGCTCACCTCGATGTTGGCGTGGCGGTCGTGGCTGTCTTTGATCTGGGTACGCTTGCCGAACAGGGCGTCCGCCTCGTCGAAGAGCAGGATCGCGCCCCCCGCCTCGGCGGCGTCGAACACCCGCCGAAGGTTCTTCTCCGTTTCCCCGATGTACTTCGAGACCACCGCCGAGAGGTCGATGCGATAGAGGTCCAGCCGCAGCTCCCCGGCCAGCACTTCGGCGGCCATTGTCTTGCCGGTGCCGCTGGCGCCGGCGAAGAGTGCCGAGATCCCCAGGCCGCGCTGGCCCTTTTCGGCGAAGCCCCAGCGCTCATAGACGTGGGCCCGCCGCCGGACGTGCACCGCTACTTGCCGGAGCAGTTGGAGCTGTAGCTCCGGCAGCACGAGCTCGTCCCAGGTCGCCGCCGGCTCGATGCGCTGCGCCAGGTCGCCGAGCCGCGGCCGTGCCTGGATCCGGCAAGCGTCCCACAGGGCGGTGACCAGAGCATCACCGCCACCATGATCTTCCTCCGCGGGCTCCCCGCCGCCCCCCGGGGCCTCGAGCCGGGCGAGGGCGTCCACCGTCGCCGCGCGGATCGCCGGCGCGCCGAGGTGGAACTGGCCCGCGAGCTGCTCCACCCGGCCGTCGAGGTCCACCCCGGCCGACCCCAGCACCGCATGCCACAGGTCGCGCTGCTCGGCAGTGGGAGGGATGTCCACCTCGAAGGTCACCTGAGAGCGGACCCGCATCCGACGCAGCTCCTGGCGGCTTACCAGTACCACGCCCAGGACGCGGCCTGCGAGCCAGGCGACCGCCTCCTCGCGCGCCCGGGCGCCCTCGCCGTCGCGCGCCTCTTCGGCTTCGACGAGGAGCGCCGACCCGCCCAGCGCGCTCTCGAGCTCCCACAGCCGCCGGAGCGTCACCAGGTCTTTCGGCCCGGTGGGCAACAGCCGCGCCGGCAGTGCCAGCAACCGGCGCCGCGCGAGCGCGCAGGCGTGAGCGGCGATTGCTCGCCGGTCCGCCGCCGAGCCGCCGACGAGCTGCACCGCCGGCAAGGCCGAGACGTCGCGCACCGACTCCCAGAGGCTCGCGATGCGTCGCGCCAGCAGCAGGTGGCTGCGGGCGAGTTCGGCGCCGGCGGGCACCGGATCGAGCAGCCCGGCGAGCCGCTCGTCCATGTGCTCCACCCCGGACAGGTAGTGGAACACCCGCTCGGCGAGGCACAGCGGGCTCAAGCTCAGGGCTTTGCCCGCCCCCACCTCCAGGAGCCGCCAGCACCGCAAGCTGCCCGCCGGGGACAGCGCGCTGCCATGGGCGCCGGGGAGGGCGTCCAGTGCCAGCCGGAAAGTAGGATAGTCGCGCTGGGCGTCACCTTGGGCGGCCGCACACAGGGCCCCGAAGCTGGCATCGGTCTCCATGCCGGCAGCCAACAACAGCACGTCGCGTTCGAAGGTCGAGAGGTCGAAGACCGAGCACAGGCGCTCGAGCGCCGCCGGGGCCGGCAGACTCTCGGCGGCCCGCTCCAGCGCCACCCGAGCCTCGGCGCCGCGGTCTTCCAGCTCGCGGTCCGCGAGCCGTGCCGCGCGGTGCTCGAGCGCCGCCCGCACCACGTCCACCGCCGCCAGCAGGTAGCGCTCGTTGGCCTCGGGCCAGGACAGCTCGACGGCGCCGGTCATGGCATCGTCGCTACGGAATGACCGGCTTCAGCAACGCGGTCGGATCGATGGCTGCTCATCGCGGCCGAGATCATATCAACTTATGGCTATATTTGCTGGCAAAGGCCACGCTACCGAGTCGACGCGCTGCCGCTGGCCGATCGCGTCTCGCCCCACGAGGCACCGGAGTGGAGACCGCCGGAGCCTTCGCCGCGCCGCGGCAGTCTATTTTGGGCTCTTGGCGTCTTGGTGCTCAGCATGGTCTGGGCTCTTGACGTTTTGGTGCTCAGCATGGTCTGGGCTCTTGACGTTTTGGTGCTCAGCATGGTCCTGATACTTCTGGAATGTATTGGTTTGCACGAGCGTGCCCTCGCCAGGCGTCTGGCTCCCGACATACCATTTTTGTTCCCAGTGCTGAACTTTATGGTCTTCCAGGGGTTGTTGCGGATTTTTGGGTATTGGGGTGCGATCGCTTCTTTCACCGGCTATTCGATCGGCAAAATGGGGTTGTGCGGGCTTGAACCCGCCTTCATTGCTTTGGCGCCAGTCTGTGCCTGCATCATCTTTGACAGCCGCACCGAATTGTTCATTGATCTCATAGCCTTGGGGCATAACGTTCCCGTTGTCATCGAGTACCGTGTAAACAACACCCGTCATGTAACCCCATGCGGCGTGCGGGTTGTGCTGCGTATTCAAGTGATTCAATTCCTTGGGTGCTCCGAGAGGATCTGACTCGGAAGCAGTCAGTATTTCGGGTTCCGGATTTGCCGATGGGGCCCGCAATTCACTTCCTGTCTTTTTTATACCCACCGGGGTACGTACCCCCAGATCGCTTTCCCATATTCCCGCTACCGCACCATCTGGCGCCATTTGCGTCGCTTGAATATGTACGTCATCCTCCCCCTTACTCCCCAACTTGCTCTTGACTTCTACTCGATTGTCGTCTTTCTGGACGACATTGGCGCCGGCACCCGCGCCACCCACCAACTCGACCTTCTCAGCACCGCGGGTCACCGACCACGAAAAGAGTCCTTTGGGCTGGGCATCGGCCTTCAGCTCCGTTTGCGTTGGATGGGGTTCCCCCTGGGGTACGTCGTTGAAGTACCACAGCTCATGACTGGCTTGCAGAGTACCTGACTCCGATTGTTCTCTGGGACCGTGGGTCCGATGAGGTGGCGTGCCGAGGGAGTCGTCGGCGAGCCCTGGAGCTTTCGCCGGCCCCGCGCCCGGTGCGGTCGAGTGCGCCTCGGCGTCACTGCCCGAGCCAGCTCGGCGCATCGCCTGGCTCAGCTGGAGATAGCCTTCGAACAGATCCGGGGCCGCTTCTCTTGCTGACGGCGCCCTGGCCTGCTCGGCATGTATCTGGAAAGCGCCCGGCCGGGATGTCGAAGGCAATCGTGTCGGCGAATCGAGTGACTTCGGCGAATTCTTGCTCTGAGGAGCGACTCTTCCAGCCATGATCTACCGTCCTTTTCGTTGGCCCCTCGGCGGCGGGAGTGAACTCGCCCCAGCTACGATCACCTGTCGGCCACTCGGCCACCGCATGATCCCAGCTGGATTTCGACGCTTCCTCGAAATCATTATACCCCTCGAGCGCCACCCACTGCAAACACCTTCTGAACTTCCCCCTAGCTTAACTAGATCGCATCCAAGAACGGCCTCTTGCCGGATTCTCACGCCCGGGATTTGAGCCTCGACTCCCGTCGGCCGTGGGCGACATCGGGGTCCTTGGCTCGCCAACCGGCTGGGCAATTGGCAGCGGGGACGAAATCCGAAATTTCGGGCACGCCGCACCAGGCGGCGGCCACGCCACCTGGAGATGCGCGCGAACCGATGCTCAGGCGAGGACGGCTCGCGCCATGATCAGAAGGTTGGACGCGACGATCGAGCTCCAGACGTAGCTCTGGAACGATGGCCACGATCGCCAGGTACAGCGATGAAGTCCGAAGGTTCGCTTGAGGTAGGAGATGACGCCTTCGATGCCGGCGCGGAAGTTGCGGAGCTTACGGTAGACGTAGAGGCTCTTGGCCATGTCGGAGACCTTGAAAGACCCCTTTGTGAAGACGACATCCTGGGTGCCCAGCTCTTTGATGGCGGCGAGGTTGGCTTTGGAGCCGAAGGCTCCGTCGAAGGCAACCTGCCGCGGCGGCTGGTCGAGGATCTGTTGCTGTCGCTCGATGGCCCGCAGCGAGAGCGTGGAATCAGCGGGGTTGCCTTCGAGGATCTGGCAGTCCAGGACCATCGACGTCTTGCCGACATTGAGACAGATCTTGTGGCCGTAGTAGGTCTCTTTGAAGTCCTTACGGATGATGTCGGAGTGGTCCTCGAAGATCGAGACGATCTTCTCCTGGGCCGGCACGCTCTCGCCTGCGAAGACCCGGCGGCGGGTCTGATCCAGAACGCGGTGGGTCAGGGCCACATGGTGCTCGATTTTCTCGAGGATGCGCCGTGTCGCTGGGCTCCGGAGGCCCGCGCTGCGCAGCCGCTCGGCAGCCTCCAGGGCTTTGCCTTGGACCTCCTCGGCCACCTTCACCAGATCCCGGTAGGGCGCCAGACGCGCCTTCTTGCGGCGGGCCATGGCGATTTCACGGCAGCGTCTTTTGGCACGCTTCTTCCGGTTGGGGAACGTGAAGGAGCCTGCCGGTA
>JAAELT010000253.1 GCA_024226315.1 bacterium
AACCAGCGTCAGCAGCCGCTGCGCTGCCCGTTCCGGACCGCGTGAGGCGCTATCGCAGCGCAACGAATGCATGTCCTCAATGGGCGTGAAATATAGTTTTTAGCCAACGCAGGATCTAAATGCTGTCTTGGACAAGAGTGATCTTCCATCAGTTCTGCCTGGCGTGCTGCGGCCCACTCGACGACAAGGCCAAGTACGCGCGGCGTTAGTCGACCGCGCAAGGTAGTCAAAGACTCAATCGCAACCAACGCTTTCTGCCCTCCGTATCGGACATGAAAATGAGGTGGCGGATGCTCGTTGTAGTACAATCGTGATAATGATGCCAAAGAATCGACTGACTTCAGGCACGTTATTCTCCCTATGTGAGGGCGCTTAGACTCTTAGGGCATGCAGAACAGTTAACTGACCGGCGCGCTGCAGAAGAACCAGCCGTTCGGCCGCGTCGCGCCGCAACAGCCAGACCCCCTTGTCCGGGTCCCGCCAGCCTCCGACGGCCTTGACCCACCCCTGCAGGTCCCTCTCCCGCCAACCGATCCGCAGCGCCACGGTCCGCCTCGCAGCGCCCACAAAATGAAGCCGGAGCTTCCGCGATCCAGGACGCTCCGCTTCGCGCGTCGGGCAGCTTCGCTGGATGACCCGCCTCTGGCCCGGCTTCAGCGTCTTGAGAGTGCGCACTCATTCTCTCCCATCGTAACAGCTCGTCGGAATCTTCGGGGGCTCAGCCTGGCGTTCGGGCTCGGATCGTATTTAGCCTCCGGAATGTGAATCCTGTGGAAGAGCTGGCGCAGAAGGTCGAAACGGCCGATCGGCGCCAGGCCGATCAGTGGCGTCGTGTCCGAAACGACGATCACCGCGTGGAGCCCTGGACCAGGGCTCCGGCGGCGGCTGCCTCGTCGTCGACCTCATCGGGCGAGAGGTCGACGAAGGCGATGCCGTATTGCCGCAGGAGTGCCAGGAACTCACTGCGATGGATGCCGAGAAGGCGAGCCGCCTTGCCGGACGAGATCCGCTCACGGGTGAACAAGGAGAGCACCAGCCACTCGACGGCACGGCGCTGGATTTCGGCGGGTTCGAGGCCCATCTCGAGCAGCGCATTGGGGACGGTGATTTCGAGCGTGGTTCCCATGAGGTGACCTCCTTTGGAGCGCGAGCCCGAGAAGTCGCGGAAACCGCGCTCCTCGGGCAAGTTTAGCACGCCACCTCGGTGCGACTTCTTCGCCTC
Organism: bacterium; assembly: GCA_024226315.1. GTDB lineage: Bacteria > Acidobacteriota > Thermoanaerobaculia > Multivoradales > J023 > JAAELT01. The sequence goes on from JAAELT010000253.1 coordinate 1,223, forward strand.
AAGTTCCGATCCCATCCAGGTTCCACCCACGCCCAACTCGGCGCGGGCGATACCCGCCACAAGATCGAGGTCTCCCCGCACGCCCAGCGGCGTCGAGTCGCTTCTATCGCTGCGACAGGAATTCGAGGACGATCCGGTTGAGCTCGTCGGCCTGCTCCATGTTCACCATATGAGCGCCGCCGGCGATCTCGACCTTCTTCGCCCCCTCGATCTGGCCGGCCAGGAGGCCGGTGACGGTATGGACGTCCGACAAGTCGAGGCTGCCGACGACGAGGAGAGTAGGGGCGTGGAGCTCGGCGAGCCTCTCGCGGGCCGGCGCACCGGCCGGCTCCTCGGACGGCCGTCTGGGCCGGCGGAGGTTGCCGGCGATCATCCTTCGCAGCTGCTCGCGCAGCGCCGGATCGACCTCGTCCGGGGAACGATGCCCGTCGGTCCAGGAACGCTGAAAGGCCTCGATCCGGGCGGGGTCGTCTTGCTTTTGCCACGCGGCGACCTCCTGCTCGCGGTTGGCGAGATAGTCCTCGCCCTGGTATTTGTAGCCGTCCAACTCCGGGACGATCGGGATCAGCGAGCGGACCTTCTCGGGTTGCTCCAGGGCGAAGTCGATCGCGGTCCCGCCTCCCAGGGAGAGGCCCATCACGTGGGCCTGCTCCAGACCGAGGTCCTCCAGCAGGCCGGAAAGATCCTCCCAGTAGCGATAGGGCGAGCCGGCGTGATGGCTCAGGCCGTGACCGCGCGCGTCGTAACGGATCACCCGGTACTTTCGTGCCAGGACCTCGAACTGCGGATCCCACATCCGATGGTCCAGCAGACGGCCGTGGAGCAGGATCAGCGGCTCCCCCTCGCCCAGGGATTCGTAATAGAGCTCGGCCCCCCGCACCTTGCCGAAGCCGCGCTCGAACGACGCCACGCCGTCGAAACGCAGAGAAAGCAGCGACAGGAACTCGAGGACGACCTGGTTGAAAATCTCCGGCCGCTCCAGATAGACGAGATGACCGGCGCCGGGGATCACCACCCGCCCGGCCCCGGTGATGCCGGACTCGAGGGCGCCGGCGTGGACGTGGACGTCGGGGATGTCCTCGGCCGCCGTCACCAGGAGGGTCGGGACCGCGATCTCGCCGAGCCGCCTCAGGGCGGGCTCCGGGTTGTTCCGTTTGCGCGCCTCCGGCGCGACCCCGTCGTCCTCCTCGAGGAACCGATATTTGACCGGGTCGAAGTTGTGTGGGTTGGCCCGCAGGAGCTCGCGCAAGCGTTCCCGGGCGGCCGTGTTGCCGGGTGCCACGATGTACCGGTCGTCGGCCCAGCGTTGGATCATGGTCTCGATGTCCTTGCCGAGGCTGTTGTTGAGGTTGCGGGTGATGAAGTGCGTCGAGTAGCCGAGGCCGTCGACCACGGCGCCGACGAGCACCAGAGCCGTCACCCGCCGGGGATGGGCGAGGGCGAAGTCGGTGGCGAGGCCACCGCCGCTCGACGAGCCGACGAGGACGGCGCGCTCGACGCCGAGGTGATCGAGAAGGGCCAGCAGGTCCGCCCGGTTGGAGTAGGCGCTGGTCGGTGGCTCCGAACGCCCGTAGCCGCGGCGGTCGTAGCGCACGACCCGATGGGCGGCGGCGAAGGGGGCGATCTGGGCGTCCCAGACCTCGTGGTGAACGAGCCCGTCATGAATCAGGACGAGCACCGGTCCTGCGTCGCCATGGGTTTCCCAGTAGAGCTTCGAGCCGACATCGAGATGGCCGGCTGCGGCCGGAGCGGGGACGGCCGCGGTAGCGGCTGTTACGGTCCAAAGCGCCATCAGGGCGGCCAGGAGAAATGGGGCCCGGGTCTTCATCGCAGCACCTCCTCCATGATCTTACGGTGCTCCAGGCTCCAGCGTACCAACCCCGCGGCACCGACCATCGCCGTGGTCGATTCGAAGTCGTCCTACCGGACTTCGACCGCGAGCCGTGTACCGACGCGCACGACCTGGTTCTCGCCCAGCTCGGCGCGGGCGACGGCGGCGAGATCGCCGATCAGCTCGTCGGGGAGGGGGCGGGGCGCGGTGAGCTCGATCTCGACGACGCTCTCGCCGTCTTCGTCGCGGCGGCTGTTGATGGCGTCGATCTCGACCTCGGGATGGGCGGCCAGGCGCTTGGCGAGCTGGCTCTCGAGCGTCGCGGGGATCTCCACCGGCGCGCCGCCGGAGAGCAGGGACAGCCAGCCGGAGCGCAGGGGGACGACCAGGCCGGCGGCGCCCAACAGCAGGACCAGGAAGGAGTAGAGCACCCACCGCTGGTGGACGCTGGCGCCGCGCTTGCCGCGGACGCCGCTGGCGTACAGGCTGACCGCCGCTCCCAGGATGATCGCCACCACGTTGGTGCCGAAGAGCAGCGCCGAGCCGCGGGCGAAGGCGGTTTCGCCCAGCGCCAGACAGACGCCGGTGGTGGCGATCGGCGGCACCAGGGCGGCGGCGATGGCGACCCCGGGCAGGGCGGCCAGCAGCCCGGGGCGGCCCAGGCAGAAGGCCGCGGCGATGCCGGAGAGAAACGCCACCCCCATGTCGAGCAGCGTCGGTTCGCCGCGGGCCAGGAGCTGCGGCGTAAGCTCCAGCATCGGGAACAGCAGCCCCATCGCCCAGCCGATCAGGAGTGCCATCAGGTAGCCGAAAACGAGCGCGCGCCCGGAAGTTCGAAGCAGCGGGAAGTTGCCCTGCACCAGCGCCAGCCCGGCACCCAGGATCGGTGTCATCAGGGGAGCGACGAGCATGGCGCCGATGACCACCGCGCCCGAGTCCTGCAGCAGGCCCAGGGCGGCGATGGCGGTCGACAGCGACATCAGGGTCATGAAGTCGAAATTCCATTCCGAGCCCGACTGCAGCTTTTCGTAGAGCGCGATGCGGTGAGGGCGGTCCATCTGGGGAATGGTGAGATCGAGCCAGCGCCCGAGGCGACGGCGCAGGCGATGGAGCAGCTTGAAGCGCCGCCGGATCACCGCGACTCCCATCGCCCGCTCGCCGGAGAGCAGGTGCTCGGGTAGCGTGCCGAACAGCCGCCGGCGGACGGTGCCGGCGTCGGAGTCGCCGAGCAGCAACAGGTCGAAGTCCTCACCCGCGACGCGCTGGATCGCCGCCAGCCGTTCGTCCGCCAGCTCCACGCGGGGACTCACGAAGCGGCTCTCGGTAAGCCCCGCCTCGGCAACCGCCTTGTCGAGAATCCTCGCACCGACCTCACGGGCGAGCTCGCCGGCGTCGGATCCCACGTAGAGCGCGACGGCCTCGCCGGTGTCGGCGCTCGCCAGTTTTTCCGCCAGCTGGAGCGCGGCCGCGGCCTGGGGGCCGCCGGCGGTGGGCACCAGGATCCGCCGGCAGCGGACGTCGCCAGACTCGGGCAGGTGCGCCAGAATGGTGTGGCAGGGCGCGGCGGTGAAGAGCTTGCGGGCCAACGGTACCTTCTTCTCTTTGGATCTCTGCTTGGCGGCGACCAGATACCGTGCCTCGACGTCCGTGACCTGCTCCAGCACCGTCTGCAACCGGCGCGGGCTGCGCAGCCAGCGGACCTCGATCTCGGGATCCGGCAGGATCCTCTCGTTCTCCTCGGCGCCGCCATCGCGCACGCGCAGCTCGTCGAGGTGGGGATCACGGGCGAGCTCCGTGCAGATCTCGGCGAGGATTTCGCTCGTGCCCTCGGGGACTTCTTCGCCAGGTACGATCGAGATCGGCTCAGGGCTCGCTTCGCCGCTCTCGACGTACAGGCAGACGAGCTTCTCCTCCACCGCCCGGGCGATGCGGTAACCGAGGCGGGCCAGGGGAACGGCGCCGGTCTTGCGGGTGACGACGGTCAGGACGCTCATATCTGGTCTCGAGACCTATCCTAACCGCCCGAGAACCCCCACGCTCCGCAACGTTTTCGTCCTGCCGACGTAAGACCTCTAGGCCCCCCTGAACAACACGACCCGTCAGAGGACACTCATGCGACAACGAACCCTGCTCGCGGCACTCGCTCTCGCCGCCATCTGCTCCCCAGTCTTCGCCCAGATCGACGCCCGCATGCTGCGCATGCCCGACGTCTCGGACTCTCAAGTCGCCTTCGTCTACGCCGGCGACATCTGGGTGGTCGGCAAGGAAGGTGGCACCGCCCATCGCCTTTCGACGCCCAGGGGTCAGGAGGCCTTCCCGCGGTTCTCGCCGGACGGAAGCGCGATCGCGTTCACCGGCAACTACGACGGCAATCAGGACATCTACGTCATGCCCACGGCCGGCGGTCTGCCGACCAGGGTCACCCACCACCCGATGCCCGACCGCATGCTGGATTGGTATCCCGGCGGTGAGGAGATCCTGTTCGCCAGCTTCATGACCTCGGAGAAGGATCGCTTCTTCAAGCTCTACAAGACTTCGAAAGAAGGCGGCCTGCCCGAGAAGCTGCCGGTGCCCTACGGCGAGTACGGCGCCATCTCGCCCGACGGCAAGACTCTGGCCTACCTGCCCAGTGCCCGCGACCACCGTACCTGGAAGCGCTATCGCGGCGGGTCGACGTCCGAGATCTGGCTCGTCGACCTGGAGGGGGGTACCTGGCGCAACCTCACCGAGAACGAGGCCAACGACTCCCAGCCCATGTGGCACGGTTCGTCGCTCTACTTCGTCTCCGACCGCGACGAGTCGAAGCGCTGGAACATCTGGGTGCACGACATGGACTCGGGCGAGACGCGCCAGGTCACCCACTTCACCGAGCACGACCTCCACTTCCCGGCCATCGGACCGTCCGAGATCGTGTTCGAGAACGCCGGCCGGCTGCACCTGCTGGACTTAGGCAGCGAAGAGACGAGGGAGATCGAGGTCGACGTGGTGACCGACCGCGCCACGCTGCGGCCACGGGCCGAGAACGTCTCCGACCTGATCCAGTCCTGGCACGTGTCGCCGTCGGCCAAGCGGGCGGTGATCGAGGCGCGTGGCGAGGTATTCACGGTGCCGGCGGAGCACGGCTTCGTGCGCAACCTCACCCACAGCTCGGGCGTCGCCGAGCGTTTTCCGACGTGGTCGGCGGACGGCGAGCAGGTCGCCTACTTCTCTGATCGGAGCGGCGAGTACGAGCTGACCGTCCGTGCCGCGGACGGTTCGGGCGAAGAGGCCACGCTCACCGAGCTGGGGCCCGGGTTCCGCTACACCCCCTACTGGTCGCCCGACAGCCGCAAGATCGCCTTCGTCGACGAGGCGATGAACATCCGGCTGTACGACTTCGACAGCAAGAAAGTCGTCGACGTCGATCGCGCGCGGTTCATGTACCAAGGCGGGTTGACCAACTTTCACGTCAGCTGGTCGCCCGACAGCCGCTGGATGGCCTACCACCGCACGCTCGACAACGTGACCGCGGCGGTTTTTCTCTATGACACCGACTCCGGCGAGCTGCACCAGGTGACGTCGGGCTACTATGCCGCCTTCAGTCCGGCCTTCGATCCCGACGGCAAGTACCTCTACCTGTTCTGGACCAGTTCATTCGTGCCGGCGTTCAGTGACCTGCAGTTCAACATGCTGTTCGCCAACACCACCCGGGTGGCCGCCGTGCCGCTGCGTGACGACGTGCCTTCGCCCCTGGCTCCCCGCAACGACGAAGAGGAGGCCGAGGAAGACGACGACGACGGTGACGACGGTGACGACGGTGACGACGGTGACGACGGTGACGACGAGGACACCAAGAAGGGTAAGAAGAAGGGCAAGAAAGACGGCGACGCCGACAAAGACGAGGGGGGCGAGGACGAGGAAGGGAAGGACGAGCCCGAGCCGGTCGAGATCGACGTCGAGGGTTTCGAGAGCCGGCTGGTGGTCTTGCCCCCCGGTGCTGGCAATTACGGCAACCTGCGGGCGGTGTCCGGCAAGCTGGTCTACCTGCGCCTGCCGCGAACCGGCACCACCGATCAGCCCTTCGGCGCCCAGGCCGGCGAGATCGTGTTCTATGACCTGGAAGAGCGCGAGGAGAAGACAGTGGTCGGCGAGGCCGACTACTTCGAGATCGTCGCTGAAGGCAAGAAGGCGTTCGTCCACCACGAAGACTCCTTCGCCGTCGTCGATCTGGCGCCAGACCAGAAGCTGGAGAAGAAGCTCGACGTCAGCGGCCTCGAGACCACCGTCGATCCGCCCGCGGAGTGGCGGCAGATCTTCACCGACGCCTGGCGTCTGGAGCGGGACTACTTCTACGACCCGGGCATGCACGGCGTCGACTGGCCGGCGATGCGGGAGCGTTACGGCGCGCTGCTGGAAGACGCCGTCACCCGCTGGGACGTCAACTTCGTCATCGGCGAGATGATCGGTGAGCTCAACGCCTCGCACACCTACCGCGGCGGCGGCGACCAGGAGCAGCCGCAGCGGCGGGGTGTCGGCTTGCTGGGGGTGGATTTCACTCTCGAAAACGGGTTCTATCGTTTCGCGAACATCATCGACTTACCGAGCTGGGAGACCGAGGTGCGCTCACCGCTGCGCCAGCCGGCCGCCCAAGTCGACGAGGGGGACTACCTGCTGGCGGTCAACGGCATACCGGTCGACGCCTCGAAAGATCCGTGGGCGGCGTTCCAGGGCCAGGCCGAGAAGGCGGTGATGCTCACCGTGGGCGATGAGCCCAGCTTCGAAGGTGCCCGCGAGGTGCTGGTCGAGACCCTGGCGAGCGAGGCGCGCCTGCGCAACCTCGCCTGGATCGAGAGCAAGCGCCGCCGCGTGGACGAGGCGTCCGGCGGCCGGATCGGCTACATCTTCGTCCCCGACACCGCGATCCTGGGCCACAGCGAGCTGATCCGCCAGTTCCGGTCGCAGTTCGGCCGCGACGGGCTGATCATCGACGAGCGCTTCAACAACGGCGGCTTCACCACGAACCGGCTGATCGAGCTGCTCAACCGGCCGCGTATCCACTACCGGGCGGTGCGCAACGAGCCCGACTGGCCCGGCCCGCTGATCGCCCACCACGGCGCTCAGGTGATGCTGATCAACAGCTGGAGCGGCTCGGGCGGCGACATGTTTCCCTACGCCTTCCGCGCCGCGGGCCTCGGCCCGCTGATCGGCACCCGCACCTGGGGCGGCGTGATCGGCATCAGCGGCTCGCCCGGCCTGATCGACGGCGGCGGCGTCACCGTGCCGACCCACGGCATGTACGACAACGAAGGCAATTGGGTGGTCGAGGGCTACGGCGTCGATCCGGACATCGAAGTGCTGAACGATCCGGTCTCGATGGAGCGCGGCGAGGACCCGCAGCTCGAGCGCGGCATCGAGGAAGTGCTGAAGATGCTGGAGGCGGACCCGCCGAGCCGCCCGGAGAAGCCACCGTATCCGGACCGCTCAGGCGTCTAAGCCACCCAGGCAGAGGTACTTGATCTCGACGAACTCCTCGATGCCGTGGCGCGAGCCCTCGCGGCCGATGCCGGATTCCTTGACGCCGCCGAAGGGCGCTACCTCGGTCGAGATGATGCCTTCGTTGACTCCCACCATGCCATATTCGAGGCCCTCGGCGACGCGCCAGATGCGGCCGACGTCGCGGGCGTAGAAGTAGGCCGCCAGACCGTAAGGTGTGTCGTTGGCGAGGGCCAGGGCTTCGTCTTCGTTGGTGAAGCGCAGGATCGGCGCCACTGGGCCGAAGATTTCCTCGTTCGCAACCGCCATGTCGGGCGTCACATCGACCAGCACGGTGGGCTCGTAGAAGGTCGAGCCGCGTGAGGAGCGGCGGCCGCCGGTCAGCACTCGCGCGCCGCGCGCCACGGCGTCGGCCACCAGCCGCTCGACCTTGGCGAGGCCGCCCTGGTCGATCAACGGCCCGATGGCCACGCCGTCTTCTCCGCCGGGGCCCAGGCGTAGCGCGCGCGACGCCGCCACCAGCCTGGTGACGAAAGCGTCGTAGACGGCTTCCTGAACCAGAAACCGATTGCTGCAGACGCAGGTCTGGCCCGCGTTACGGTATTTGGACGCCACGGCGCCGGCGACCGCCGCATCAAGATCAGCGTCGTCGAAGACCAGGAACGGTGCGTTGCCGCCGAGCTCGAGCGACAGCTTCTTGACCGTGTCGGCACACTGCCGCATGAGCAATTTGCCGACCTCGGTGGAGCCGGTGAAAGAGAGCTTGCGGACGGTGGGATCGGCGGTGAGCAAGCCGCCGACTTCGGCCGGGCGCGCGGTGGTGACGACGTTGAGCACCCCCGGCGGAATCCCGGCACGGTCGGCCAGCTCGGCCAGGGCGAGGGCCGAGAGCGGCGTCTGCTCGGCGGGCTTGACCACCGCGGTGCAGCCGGCCGCCAGCCCGGGCGCCACCTTGCGGGTGATCATGGCGTTGGGGAAGTTCCAGGGCGTGATGGCGGCGAAGACGCCCACCGGCTGCCTCAGGGTCACGATGCGTTTGTCGGCAGCGTGCTGCGGGATCACCTCGCCGTAGATGCGCTTGCCCTCCTCGGCGAACCACTCGACGAACGAAGCTCCATAGGCGATTTCGCCGCGCGACTCGGCCAGGGGTTTGCCCTGCTCGGCGGTCATCAGCCGCGCGAGGTCTTCCGCGTGCTCGATCATCAGCTCGTACCAGCGCCTGAGGGTGGCGGCGCGCTCTTTGGCGGTTGCCGCGCGCCACGCCGGCAACGCCGCGGCTGCGGCGGCGATCGCGCGCCGGGTCTCGGCGGCTCCCAGGTCGGGCACCCGCGCGATCTCGACGCCGTCGGCCGGGTTCGTGACTCCGAAGGTCTCTCCGGAGTCAGCGGCGATCCAATCGCCGTCGACGTAGCAGCGGTCACGAAGCAGGTCCATATCGTCGAGCATTGGACCGGTTAGTCTACCGACGTTCCGGGCGCCGGGGATATGGCAAAATGCACAACGTGCTTTCGGCCCTCACACTCGCCCTCTCCCTGTTGACCCGCCTCGCCGCCCTCGGATGGTCGGCCTGGCTGCTGCGCCGCCACGGCGGCTGGCGCCTGGGAGTGATGACCGCGGCGATCGCCGCCTGGGTGATCCAAGGCATTTTCGAGCTGACCAGGGTCGGTGAGGCCGGTCAACCCCCGGAGGTTTCTGTCTCGGGGCTGCTGGCCGGCGTCTGCCTGCTCCTGGCATTCGCCGTGACGTCTCCCCGACGCGCGAGCAGCGCCGAAGATCGCCGGTTTTCCACCATCTTCCATTCCAGCCCGGATGCCATCATCCTCAGCTCGTTCCCCGAGGGCCGGATCGTCGACGTCAACGAGAGCTTCACCACGATCACCGGCCACGCCCGAGAGCAGACCCTGGGCCGCACCTCGCTGGACCTGGATCTCTGGTCGGTGCCGGAGGATCGCGCCCGCCTGGGCGACACGCTGGCCTCTCACGGCCGCGTGAGGAACATGGAGTCGGAGTTCCGCCACCGCTCCGGTGAGCTGCATACGTGCCTGATCTCGGCGGAAGTCGTGGAGCTCGAAGATGCTCGCGGCGTGCTCACCATGCTGCGCGATATCAGCGAGCGCAAACTGGTCGAGCGTGATCGCGAGGCTCTCATCCAGGAGCTGGAGACGAAGAACGCCGAGCTCGAACGCTTCACCTACACGGTCTCCCACGATCTCAAGAGCCCGCTAGTGACCATTCGTGGTTTCCTCGGCTTGCTCGAACGCGACGCGATGGCGGGCAACATCGAGCGCATGCGCCAGGATGCCGAGAGGATCCGTGCCGCCACCGAGGTCATGCGGCGGCTGCTCGACGAGCTGCTCGAGCTGTCGCGCGTCGGTCGCCAGGTCAACCCGCCACAGGAGGTGTCGCTCGGTGAGCTCGCCCACGAGGCCGCCCGGCTGGTGACCGGGACTGACGCCATCGACGTACGGATCTCTCAGGCTCTGCCGGTCGTCGTCGGCGACCGGGCGCGGCTGCTCGAGGTGTTTCAGAACCTGATCGAGAACGCGGTCAAATACATGGGCGATGAGAGCTCGCCGCGAATCGAGATCGCGGCCGAGCCTGACGCCGACGGTGTCGTCTGCAGCGTCAAGGACAACGGCATCGGGATCGAGCCTCGCTACCACGACAAAGTCTTCGGTCTGTTCGAGCGGCTCCAATCGGACCAGGAGGGGACCGGCGTCGGGCTGGCCCTGGTGAAGCGGATCGTGGAAGTCCACGGTGGCCGGATCTGGGTCGAGTCCAGTGGATCGGGCAGCGGCAGCGCCTTTCTCTTTACCCTGCCGCGGAAGATCCTCGTGCGGACGCAGGAACCGGTGAGCCTCGATGCGCCGTCGGCCTGACCCCAAACCGGGCATCCCGCCCCGCCGGCTCGGGACCTTTTGGGTCGCGGTCGTGCTGCTCCTGTCGTTCGGCCCGTTCGCCCGCGCGCAGCACGAGGAGCTGCGCTTCGAGTGGATCTCCGTCGAGGTCTACATTCTCTTGGCCGTGGGGCTGGCGGCGGCGGTCGCGAGCTATCTTTGGAGCCATCGGCGGGCCGTCGAGCGCGAGCGCGCGATCAATCGGCGGTTGCAGGAGGCCGACGGCGTGAAGCAGAAGCTGATCATCGAGCTGGAGGCCAAGAACAAGGAGCTCGAGGGCTTCACCTACACGGTCTCCCACGACCTCAAGAGTCCGCTGGTCACGATCAAGAACTTCCTGGGCTTTCTCAAGCGGGACGTCGAGGCCGGGCGGCTCGATCGACTCGGAGAGGACATCGACCGCATCACCGGCGCCACCGAGCGGATGCAGGGTCTCTTGCAGGAGTTGCTCGAGCTGTCGCGCATCGGTCGCATGATGAACCCACCCGAGGAGGTGCCGTTCGGCAACCTCGCTCACGAGGCGGCGGAGCTGGTTGCCGGTCGAATTTCCGAGCGCGGAGCCGAGATCCACATCGAGCCCGATCTGCCGACGGTTCGCGTCGATCGCGTGCGTCTGCTGCAAGTCATCCAGAACCTGATCGACAACGCGGTGAAGTACACGCCGGAGGCCGAGACGCCGCGGATCGAGATAGGCGCCAGGTCGGACGGCGGCGAGACGGTCCTCTTTGTACGGGACCACGGATCAGGCATCGATCCGCGCCACCATGAGAGGGTCTTCGGTCTCTTCGAACAACTGGACTCGTCGCGGCCGGGCACTGGCATCGGCCTCGCCCTGGTCTCGCGGATCGTCGAGGCCCATGGTGGGCGATTGTGGGTCGAGTCCGAGGGAGAAGGTCGCGGCAGCACGTTCTGTTTCACCCTGCCGCGTGGCTAAACTCCGTCAAGGGTGACCGATTTCGGACACCGTTCCGTGTCCGTCCGTGGACACCTGCTCGTTGGCGGACATTGATCCAGGATTTGAAGCATTTCTCTTGTGCTCATCTAACTATCTGCATTCATTGAACTTACTCCTTTGATTCGAAATCGGAGGAGTTGCCTGGCCGCCAATTTCGACCTGGCATCACCCTTGCTTTATAGGAGACAGCAGAGAGCGGGCTCCGATAGCGACGGGGTTTCGCAAGGTCCAAAGAAGAATCAACAACGTGTGACCGGCATCATTCTCGAGAGCTTCAGCCAGTAATCGGTCATTCGAGTCAGACACCGGACCGGCCCCAAAACGAGATTCCCGTCGCTACGGAGCCAATTTTAGTTCCTCACTTCTTCCTTCTCCTCACGCAGGCCCCTCTCCCCGCGAGAGGGGCTTCGCACGTCTGGGAATAGGGCGGAGAGCCGGCGACGGGATAGACTGCGGGCATGTCTTTCTCCAGTACCGAGACCGCCGCCGCGGTGACGCCAGCGCCGCGGGTGCTGGTGGCCGACGATCAGCGGGACGTCCTCGAATCGCTGCGCTTCCTGCTCAAGTCCGAGGGCTGTGAGGTCGAGACGGCGAGCTCGCCCCGGCAGGTGCTCGAGGCGCTCGAGGCCCGGGACTTCGACGTCGCCCTGGTCGACCTCAACTACGCCCGCGATACCACCTCGGGGCAGGAAGGACTCGACCTGCTGCGTGACGTCCGCACCCTCGACGACGCGCTGCCGGTGGTGGTGATGACCGCCTGGTCGTCCGTCGAGGTGGCGGTGGAGGCGATGCGCCGCGGCGCCGGGGACTTCGTGGAGAAGCCCTGGGACGACAACCGGCTGATCGCTATCGTCCAGACCCAGACCGCGCTCGGGCGGGCGCTGCGCCGTGGCCAGCGGCTGGAGACCGCGGTCGAGATCCTGCGCGGCGAAGAGCGGCCCGATCTGATCGCCGAATCGGCCGCCATGCGGCCGGTGCTCGAGCTGATCGCGCGCGTCGGTCCGTCGGACGCCAACATTCTGCTCACCGGCGAGAACGGCACCGGCAAGAGCCTGGCGGCACGGGTGCTGCACGGCGTCTCGGAGCGACAAACAAAGCCGTTGATCACGGTCAACATCGGCGGACTCTCGGAATCGATCTTCGAGAGCGAGCTGTTCGGCCACGTCAAGGGCGCCTTCACCGACGCCAAGAGTGATCGCGTCGGCCGGTTCGAGCTCGCCGACGGCGGCACCCTGATGATGGACGAGATCGCCAATGTGCCGCCGTCGCTCCAGACCAAGCTGCTGCGGGTGCTCGAAACCGGCGAGTTCGAGCGCGTCGGGTCGTCCAAGACTCGCGAGGTCGACGTGCGCATCATCTCGGCGACCAACGCCGATCTCGACGAAGAAATCCGCGCCGGGCGCTTCCGCCAGGATCTGCTGTTTCGCCTCAACACGGTCGAGATCCGCACGCCGCCGCTGCGCGAGCGCCGCGAGGACCTCCCGTTGCTGGCCGCCCACTTCCTTGCCGACCACGCACGCCGGTACCGCAGGCCGGCTCGAGCGTTCGACCCCGACGCCATGCGCGCGCTGCTCGACCACCCCTGGCCGGGCAACGTCCGCGAGCTGAGTCACGTGGTCGAGCGCGCCGTGCTGATGTCCGACGGCGCGGCGGTACAGGCCGGCGCTCTGGGGCTCAGGGGCTCGGCGGGCGACGTCTCGCGGATCGAGGAGATGACGCTCGAGGAGGCTGAGCGGCTGTTGATCCGCAAGGCCCTGGAACGCTACGGCGGCAACGTTTCGGACGCGGCCAGGGGGCTCGGGCTCTCGCGCAGCGCACTCTACCGCCGGCTCGAGAAATACGGCCTGTGACCCACGAGCAGCGGATCTTCTGGACGGCGGTGGCGGCTGGCTTTCCCGGCTCCTTCGCCGCCCTGGTGATCCTGTGGGTCGGCGACTACACGCCCAAGGTGCAGTGGACCTTCTCGATCCTCATCCTGGCCCTGTGGTGGGGATTCGCCTTCGCCGCCCGGCAGCGTACGGTGACGCCGCTCCAGACCCTGGCCAACCTGCTCGAGGCCCTGCGCGAAGGCGACTACTCGATCCGTGCCCGGCGCCCAAGTCCGGAGGACGCGCTCGGCGAGGTGATGCTCGAGGTCAACAAGCTCGGCGACCTGCTGCGCAGCGCCCGCTTCGACGCGGTCGACGCCACTGCCCTGCTCGAGAAGGTGATCGAGGAGATCGACGTCGCGGTCTTCACCTTCGACGAGACGGGCACCCTGCGCCTGGTCAATCGTGCCGGCGAGCGCATGATGGCGCAGCCGTCGGCACGCCTGATCGGCCGCACGGCCGACGATCTGGGGCTCGCCGACCTGCTCGAGGGCGACGCGGGGCGCACCTTCGAGCGCTCGTTCCCCGGCCAGACCGGCCGTTGGCACTGCCGCCGCTCGACTTTCAGGGAGGGCGGCTTGCCCAACCATCTGCTGGTGCTGAGCGACCTGTCGAAGGCGCTGCGCGAGGAGGAGCGCCAGGCCTGGCAGCGCCTCATTCGGGTGCTCGGCCACGAGCTCAACAACTCCCTGGCGCCGATCAAGTCGACCGCATCGACGCTGTCGCGGGTGCTGCGCCGCCCCGATCCGCACGAGGGCTGGCGTGAGGACGCCGAGCGCGGTCTCGAGATGATCGCCGAGCGGTGTGCCTCGCTCAACCGTTTCGTCGCCGCCTATTCGCGCCTGGCGCGGCTGCCGTCTCCCACCCTGCGGCCAACCCGGGTGGCCCCCCTGGTGCGCCGGGTGGTGGGCTTCGAGAACCGCCTGAGCGTGGCGGTGCGCGGCGGGCCGGAGATCTCGGTCGAGGCCGATCCGGACCAGCTCGAGCAGCTGCTGATCAACCTGCTCAAGAACGGTGTCGAAGCGGCCCTCGAGACCGGCGGTGGGGTGCGGGTGGGCTGGCGTGCGACCGACGTGGAGCTCGAGGTCCGGGTGTCGGACGACGGCCCCGGCCTGCCCAAGACACAGAATCTCTTCGTGCCGTTCTTCACCACCAAGCCGGGAGGTACGGGTATCGGTCTGGTGCTGTGCCGTCAGATCGCCGAGGCGCACGGTGGCACGCTGAAGCTCGAGAACCGCCAGGGACAGGGCGGTTGCGAGGCGCGACTGCGGCTGCCGCTGGAGCCGGCTCAGGCGATCCGGGCGGTATGATGAGCGCCGATTGATCCCACCTGCTCCATGCGCGACCTCCGAAAATTCCTGACCGGCCTCGACGGCGGCCCGACCGTGCTATTGCAGCACGGAGAGGGCGAAGATCGCTGGCTGCTGTTCCGCGATCCCGTGGCGACTTTCGCGCCCACGGCCCTGGCGGATGTCCTGCCGGCGCTAGCCGAGGTCGAGGCCGCGGCTGCCAGGGGACTGTGGGCCGCGGGCTTCCTGAGCTACGAGGCCGCGCCGGCCTTCGACCCGGCCCTCCATGCCCACGAGGGCGGTGCCCTGCCGCTCGTCTGGTGGGGACTTTTTTCCGAGCCGCGCGAGCTGGCCTTGGGCGCCCGTGGCGGGGCCGGCACTGATACATCGGGCGGCGCGGTCCTCGATTGGCGGTCGGCCGTGACGCGCGCCGCCTACCGCCGCGCGCTACGCCGGATCCGCGCCCACATCGCGGCGGGAGACACGTACCAGGTCAACTACACGTTTCCGCTCGAAACGCCTTTCGCGGGCGAGCCGGAGGAACTGTTCGCGGCGCTGACCGCGGCTCAGAAGGGGCGCTACGGCGCCTATGTCGACATCGGGCGCTTCGCTGTCTGCTCCGCCTCGCCCGAGCTGTTCTTCGAGCTCGACGGCGAGCGCATCGTCGCCAGGCCGATGAAAGGCACGGCGGGGCGCGGTCGCTTCTCGTCGGAGGACGACCTGAAGGCGGCGGCGCTCGAGGCTTCGAGCAAGGATCGGGCGGAGAACCTGATGATCGTCGACATGGTTCGCAACGACCTGGGCAAGATCGCCGAGCCGGGCTCGGTCGAGACTCGGGAGCTGTTCGGCGTCGAGACCTATCCCACCGTCCACCAGCTCACCTCGACCGTGAGCGCGCGCACGGGCGAGTCCTTCACCGGCATTCTGCGGGCGCTGTTCCCCTCAGCCTCGATCACCGGCGCTCCCAAGGTGTCGACCTCGCGCATCATCGAAGAGCTAGAGGCCGCCCCGCGCGGGGTCTACACCGGCTCGATCGGGTTCCTCGCGCCCGGCCGCCGTGCCCGGCTCAACGTCGCGATCCGTACCGCCACCGTCGACCGCGCCACCGCCACCGCCACCTACGGCACGGGCGGCGGCATCGTGTGGGACTCCGACGCCGAGGCCGAGTACGAGGAATGCCGCGCCAAGGCCCGCGTCCTGAGTCCTCGGCCTTCGGACTTCGCGCTGCTCGAGACACTGCTGTGGCGGCCGCGCAGCGGCTACTTCCTGCTCGAGCGTCACCTCGACCGCCTGACCGCGTCGGCTCGCTATTTCGGCTTCGCGCTGGACCAGCGAGCGGTGCGGAAACGGCTCGATCGTCAGGTACGGGCCTTCGAGCCGGTGCGCCAGGATGTGCGTCACCGCGTGCGCTTGACGGTCCAGCGCGACGGCCGGATCGAGATCGAAGCCGTGCCCTTCGCCTGCGACGGCCCAGCCTCGTGGTCCGTGGTGCTCGACGACCGCCCGGTCGAAGACTCCGACGTATTTCTCTACCACAAGACCACCCGCAGGTCCCTCTACGAAGAGGCGCTGCGGCGTCATCCCGGCGCCGACGAGGTGGTTCTGTGGAACGCACGTGGCGAGCTCACCGAATCGACCCGCGCCAACCTGGCGCTCGAGATCGACGGCCGGTGGCTGACGCCGCCGGTGCGCAGCGGGCTGCTGGCGGGCACCTACCGAGCCGAGCTGCTGGCGCGCGGGCGGATCCAAGAGCAGGTTCTGCCGACCGCCGCCCTGGCTGAGGCCGAAAAGGTTCGACTGATCAACTCTGTACGGGGATGGATCGGTGTCCAGAACACGCGAATTGCGGTCCACGAGGAGCCGGAAGATCAGATAGAATGGCGCTTGACTCGATCTCTTTGATTGCGGCCGACTCTCGTCATCTTCGAAGAACTCCTCTTAGAGGCCACCTGCGATGCCCCTCACCAGAGACACATCCAACTCGTCGGCACCGGTTCTGGAGGCGCCGACGATCGAAGATCAGGCCCCGTCTGGGCTCGGGCGAAACGCTCTCTACGCCTCCGGCCCCTGGGACATTTCCGAGCTGCTCGCCGAGACCTCCGAGGAGGTCGTCGCGCGCGAGATCGAGCGGATCGAGGCCCTGGTCGAGGACTTCGTCGGCCACCGTAACTCGCTGCGGTCGGAGATGGAGCCGAGCGAGCTGCTGACGCTCATGCGTCACTACGACGGCCTGCTTGCCGAGATCGACAAGATCGGCGCCCACGCCGGTCTCTGGTTCTCTTCCGACACCCAGTCGTCCATGGCCCTGGGACACCGCAACCGAATCCAGCAGGTGCTGACCCGGCTCCAGAACCGCATCCTGTTCTTCGAGCTCTGGTGGAAGAACCTCGAGGACGAGGAGGCCGATCGCCTGCTGCCTG
Organism: bacterium; assembly: GCA_024226315.1. Lineage (GTDB taxonomy): Bacteria > Acidobacteriota > Thermoanaerobaculia > Multivoradales > J023 > JAAELT01. The sequence continues at coordinate 17,955 of JAAELT010000253.1, forward strand.
GCGAGGGCGAGGTCGACCTTCGGCACTACCTGCTGGAGCTCCGGCGATTCAAGCCTTTCACCCTCGACGAGCGCTCCGAGCAGATCATCAACACCAAGAACGCCAACGGCATCAACGCCGTCATGACGCTCTACTCGATGCTCACCAACCGGCGGGAGTACGTGGTCGAGATCGACGGCGAGACGCGCACCCTGACCGAAGGCGAGATGCGCAGCCAGTTCTATTCGCCCGATCCCGATCTGCGGGCCGAGACCTACCGCGAGCTGTTCAAGAAGTACGAGGAAGACTCCCACATCCTGGCCCAGATCTACGCCAACCGGGCGCGCGACTGGCACACCGAGTACGTCGAGCTGCGCGGCATGCCGTCGGCTATTTCGGTGCGCAACATGCGCAACGACATTCCCGACGCCGCTGTCGAGACGTTGCTCGACGTCGTCCATCGCAACGCTCCGCTGTTTCAGGAGTACTTCAAGCTCAAGGGCAAGTGGCTGGGCATCGAGCCGCTGCGACGCTACGACCTCTACGCGCCGCTGGCCGAGTCCAACCAGGTGGTTTCCTTCGACGACGCGGTGACGACGGTGCTCGACACCTTCCGCAGCTTCGACGAACGGTTCGCCGGGCTCGCCGAGCGGGTGTTCGCCGACAACCACATCGACAGCGAGATCCGCAAGGGCAAGCGCAGCGGCGCATTCTGCGCCACCGTGCTGCCCGAGTTCACCCCCTGGGTGATGATCAACTACACCGACAAGGTGCGCGACGTGGCGACCCTGGCGCACGAGCTGGGGCACGCGGTCCACAGCATGATGGCCGAGCATCACTCCCACCTGACCCAGCACCCCTCGCTGCCGCTGGCCGAGACCGCGTCGGTGTTCTCCGAAATGTTGATCACCGACCGTTTGCTGGCCGAGGAGAGCGACCCGATGGCGCGCCGCGAGCTGCTGGCCGCGGCGGTCGACGACGTCTACGCCACGGTCATGCGGCAGACCTTCTTCGTGCGCTTCGAGCTCGCCGCCCACGAGGCGATCCTGGCCAACAAGTCGGCCGAAGACCTGTTCGACCTCTACCTCGAGAACCTGCGCGAGCAGTTCGGGGACTCGATGGCGATCTCGCCGGAGCTGCGCTACGAGTGGGTGTCGATCCCGCACCTGTTCAACACCCCGTTCTACTGCTACGCCTACAGCTTCGGGCAGCTGCTGGTGCTCGCCCTGTACCGGCGCTACCAGCAGGAGGGCGACGCCTTCAAGCCGGGGTACTTCCGGCTGCTGTCCTACGGCGGCTCGGCCCGGCCGACGGAGATCCTGAGCGAGATCGGCATCGACATCGCCGACGCCGAGTTCTGGCAGGGAGGTTTCGACGTGGTGCGCGGCATGCTCGACGAGCTGAAATCGATCGAGCTTCCGTAGTGGTGCCCGGGCCTCGATGTCCAGCCCACGCCGGGGAGCCGGCGACGATCTCCAAACGGCGCTCGAGGCGCTCACCCGCGCCGCCCGGCAGCGGCTCTCGAAGCACCCCCTCGGGCACCTGGCGGGCGGTCGCGACAACCACTTAGAGCTGAGCCTGCGGATCCCGGTGCCGCCCGGCGAGGTGTCTTCCGAGCTGGTCGAGGAGGCGCGCGCCGTTCTACAGGGCGAGCTCGATTCGCTGCTGGCCCACCACGCCGCGTTCCGTCCCGGCCGGGTCTTCTGTCCACGCTGCGCCGCGGCCGACTGCGAGCACTCGGCGCCCGAGAGCTCGCGCGTGGTGTTCGCCGGCTACGGCCCCACCGGCATTCCCCGCTTCCAGGACTTCGGTCAGTGGCTGCTGGAACGGCAGCATCCACAGGTCGACCGTCTCTACAGCAAGCCCCCGCGGCTGGTGACCGATCTCGCCTCGGGCGCCGATCTGAGCAGCCAGATGCTGCCGGCGTTCCGGGAAAGCGAGGTCGACTACCGTATTCATGGCCAGGTGGCCGCGGGCTGGTTTCCCGTGCCGCGGCGCGACGGCACGCCGGGCGTCCTGGCGCTCACCTTCCAGGTCGTGTCCACGGCCATCAAGGGACGCAAGAAGCGCGGTTGGCGACGGCTCGGCCTCAACGTGCTGGGCGCCGGCCCCGACGGCGAGCCGCTCGGTGAGCTCTACGAGCGCCTGGGCTCGATCCGCTGGACGGCGGCGGTGCGCTGGAGCCAATCGGCGCTCGAGAGCATCGAGCGCTCGCAGAAGCAGAAGTCCTCGACCCCCGAGAAGCTCTCGGGGCGGATCGAAGGCGTGCTGAACGGCATCGCCCGCCGCCTGGAGCACCATCGCCGTTCGCGCGATCGCCGCACCGGCCACGCCCAGCACCGTCACAAAGAGGGCGACCGCCCCACGCGCATGGCGCTCACCGACCTCGCCCGCGCCGGCGACGAGAGCATTCTGGCGGACGCCCGTCGCAAGACCCTGATCGTGCTCGGGGAGCGTGGCCGGGCGCACGTGTTCAGCCCGGGCGGCAAGCTGGTGACCTCGATCCGCTATTCGCCCGAGTCGATCGAGAGGAAGAAGAAGAAGGAGCGCTGGCGCCCGGCGACGGCCAAGGAGATCGCCGCTCTGCGCGGGTCGGTTTCCTGAGAAGTCCGATCCGTCCCTACTCCGGGCTGGGTCTCTACCGGCCGCGGCTCGACTAACCCGAATCCCGGCTCGGGGACTCTGTACCGGACGTTGACCCGGACCATTGCGGGCCGCCCGTGACTTGGAGGGGTAACCTCATGGAACCCGAGGCATTGTCATCAGCCCCCGTTTCGTCAGAATCACCACCAGACATTACCGCTCTGCTCCGGGACTGGAGCGCTGGCGACGCCAGCGCGCTGAGCCGACTGGTGCCTCTCGTCTACGACGATCTCCGCCGTCTCGCGGAGAGCTACTTCGCCCGCGAAAGTTCCGGCCATACTCTGCAGGCCACGGCCGTCGTCAACGAGCTCTACCTGCGACTGCTAGACCAGAAGCGCGTCCGCTGGCTGAATCGTGCCCAGTTTCTGGCGGTCGCGGCAACGATGATGCGACGAATCCTGGTCAGCCACGCCCGCAAGGGCCGGGCAGCCAAGCGGGGCGGGCCGGCCATCGCCCTGGCGTTCGACGAGGCCCTGAGGGTGCCCGGGACGAGGGATACGGATCTGGTGGCTCTGGACGACGCGCTGACGGCGCTGGCGGCGCTCGCGCCGCGCCAGAGCGCCATCGTGGAGATGCGCTTCTTCGGCGGACTGACGATCGAGGAGACGGCGACGGCGATCGGGGTCTCGCCGGCCACGGTCAAGCTCGATTGGAGCCTCGCCAGGGCCTGGCTGTTCCGCGAGCTGAACCGGGAATGACACGATGGTTCGCGACCGGTTCGAGTTGGTGCGGGAAGTGTTCGGAGGCGCCCTGGAGCGTCGGCCGGACGAGTGGTCGCCGTACCTGACCAGAGCCTGCGGCGGGGATATCGAACTGAGATCCGAGGTCGAGTCGCTGCTCGAGTCATACCAGGATTCGGCCGGTTTTCTGGAGCGGCCGGAAGTCAACGCGCCCCGGCAGCCGCCGGTGCTCGCCCTCGACTCGGCGCAGGGCCTGCGGGTGGGAGCCTACGAGATCGAGCGGCGCATCGGGCGGGGCGGCATGGGAACCGTGTACTCGGCGACTCGGGCCGACGAGCTCTTCCAGAAACGGGTGGCGATCAAGCTGCTCAGGCGAGACGTGGAGAGCTCCGAGATCGTACGGCGGTTCCACGCCGAGCGACAGATCCTGGCTGCCCTGGAGCATCCCAGTATCGCCAGGCTGATCGACGGCGGCACCACGGATGACGGGCGACCATACCTGGTGATGGAACATGTCGAAGGCCGGCCCATCGACGAGTTCTGCGACGTTCACGAGCTCTCGATCCCTGAGCGTCTCGACCTGTTTCGGAGCGTCTGCGCGGCGGTGCAGTTCGCTCACCGGAACCTGGTGGTGCACCGAGATCTCAAGCCCTCGAACATCCTGGTGACCGGCGAAGGCGAGCCCAAGCTGCTCGACTTCGGTATCGCCAAGCTGCTCGCACCGGAGCTCTCCGCGGGGACGATCGCGGCGGCGGAGACGGTCATGCGGGCGATGACCCCTGACTACGCCAGCCCGGAGCAGATCCTGGGGAAGCCCGTGACGACCGCCAGCGACGTCTACTCGCTCGGCGTGTTGCTCTACCTGCTGTTGGCCGGGCGTCATCCTTTCGAGGCCGGGGGGTCGCCGGCCGAAGTCCTGTGGGCGATCCACCTCCGGGACCCCGAGGCGCCCAGCGAGGCCATTCGGGGGAGCGACCGCAAGCTCGCCCGCCGCCTGGAGGGCGACCTCGACAACATCGTGCTCATGGCCCTGCGCAACGAGCCCGAGCGGCGATACGCGTCCGCCGATCAGCTCTCCGAGGACCTCCGCCGCCACCTGGCGGGGCATCCGGTATCGGCCCGCCGCGATACGGTCGCCTACCGCTGGGGCAAGCTCGTCAGTCGGCATCGTGTCGGGGTCTCGGTAACGGCCGCCCTGGCCACGGCGTTGCTCGGTTTCGGGCTGCTGATGGCGGCTCAGCGCCAGGAGATCGCGGCTGAGAGGGACAGGGTCGAGGGAGAGCGTCAGCGGACCGAAACCGAGCGCCGGCGGGCCGAGCAGGTCACGGGGTTCCTGGTCGATCTGTTCGAGGTCTCGGATCCGTTCAGCGGCGGCTCCGACACGGGCGACGTCACGGCGCGAGAGCTCCTGGATCGAGGTGCGCGACGTCTGTCGACGGAGCTCGAGGGCCAGCCCGAGCTGCGCGCGGATCTGAGCCATGCGATCGGCGTCATCTACCGTCGTCTGGGGCTCCCGGACGAGGCGACGATGCATCTGGGCTCGGCGTTCGAGACCCGACGGCGCCTGTTGGGCGAGGGCCACCCGAAAGTGGCTCGCAGCCTCGACGAGCAGGGACTGCTGCTGCTCGATCGTGGCGAGTACGCGTCGGCGGGGGACTCCCTCAGGCAGGCCCTGGCAGTGCGCCGTCGGCTCTTTGGCGAGGGACATCTCGCGGTCGCCGAGAGTCTCGACCATCTCGCGGCTCTAGCGCAGAGGACCGGGGAGTTCCACCGCGCCGAGCGCCTGTCCCGCGACGCGCTGGCCATCTATCGCGACCTGCTCGGCGACGACGCGAAGGTCGCCGCGGCGACCAGCCAACTGGCGATCAATCTGAAGATCCAGGGTGATTTCGACGGTGCCGAGGCCTTGTTTCGAGAGGCGCTGGCGGTTCAGAGCCGCCTGCTCGGTGAAGATCACCTTGCGGTCGCCCAGACCCGAACCGGCCTCGCGCAGGTGCTCCTGGCAACCGGATCCTACGACGACGCCGCGATTCTCTACCGACAGGCGCTTCAGACCATGCGCCGGGCCCTGGGGGACGATCATGTCGAGGTGGCCTACTGCGTCCACAGTCTGGCGGCGGTACGGGCGGTCGCCGGAGAGACCGCGGCCGCTGAGAGCCTGTTTCGGGAGGCCCTCGAGATGCTGCGCAAGCGCCTCGGCGACGATCATCCCGACCTCTGCACCACGCACGACTACCTGGCCAGCGTGCTCTTCTCGACCGGGGACTTGAGCGGCGCCGAGCATCACTACCGAAGAGCGCTGACCATCCGCAGAACAGCCATGGGCGAGGACAGTCCCTACCTGGTGATCAGCCTCACCGGCCTCGCCAGAGTGGCCATCGCGCGAGGCGATCTCGTCGCTGCCGAGCGCCTGCTGAAAGAGGCGACCGAGATCGGCCGGCGCGCCTTCCCGGGCGGTCACTGGCGCATCAGCGTCGCCGAGAGCGTGCTGGGCGAGTGCCTGACCCGGGCCGGCCGTTACCGCGAGGCCGAGTCGCTGCTTCTCGGCAGCTACCGGAGCCTGAGGACGATACGAGGCGACCGCGCGAAGACGACGACGAAGACGCTCGATCGCCTGGTCCGACTCTACGAAGCTTCCGGCAGACCGGAGGAGGTCTCGAAGCTGCGGGGGGAGCGGCAGCCGCCCGCAGCAGCCGGACCGAACGCGTGAGCCTGCTCTCGAAGGTCAGGGGCTGGTCGACGACCAGCTCGAGGTGCCCCCGGATTCGAATCCGTCGCTGAAGATGGGGACCGCCGCGCTGAGGCAGACATCGTCGAAGTTGGCCTGGACCCCGGGTGAGAGCAGCCAGATCTCGAGCGGCTGGCCCAACTGAGGGTCGAAGGCGGTGGCATCGTAGCTCACTGTCGAGGTGACGAATTCCCCCGGCGCCGGCGTCAGCGACGAGTCGTCCTCCGCCAGCACGACGCCACCCGCGCGCAGCTGCACACGGTAGCCGGCAAATGCCTCGTCGAGGCGGTTGCCGACTTCGACCTTCAGGGTGTATCTGCGGTCCGCTTCCAGGACCGCGGTCAGGATCTGTCGCACGCTGTTACCGCTGAGGTTCACGTAGGCCACGTTCTCGCCGTCGGGCACCACGCCGCCCGGATACTGCGCCGTCGTGGGATTGGACACGCCGTCGCCCCCACCTGGGGAGGTTTCCCAGTCGGTGATCGAGATTGCGTTGCAGCCGTCACACAGGACGTCGGCCTCGAAGCTCGGGTTGGCCACCGAGATCTTTCTCTCGAGGCGGACCTGGTCGAAGTTGGCCTGGACCCCCGGCGAGAGCAGCCAGATTTCGAGCGGCTGGCCCAACTGAGGGTCGAAGGCGGTGGCATCGTAGGTCACTGTCGAGGTGACGAATTCCCCTGGCGCCGGTGTCAGCGACGAGTTGTCCTCCGCGAGCACGACGCCGCCCGCGCGCAGCTGCACCCGGTAGCCGGCAAATGCTTCATCGAGGCGGTTGCCGACCTCGACCCTCAGGGTGTATCTGCGGTCCGCTTCCAGGACCGCGGTCAGGATCTGCCGTACGCTGTTACCGCTGAGGTTCACGTAGGCCACGTTCTCGCCGTCGGGCACCACGCCGCCCGGATACTGCGCCGCCGTGGGATTGAACACTCCGTCGCCCCCGCCTGGCGAGGTCGCCCAGCCGGTGATCGAGATCGCGTTGCAGCCCTCACACAGGGCATCGGCCTCGAAGCTCGGGTTCCCGATCGGGACCTGCTCCGCGCCCAATGGCGCCAGGTAGGGGAAAGAGATGAAGAGAATCAAGAAGAACAGTCTGGCTTTGCTGGACACGTTTTCCTCCCGTGGAGTCGTCGCGCTCCGGAGACGGGCGCGCAGTTCGAAGAATGCGGATCTGACCGCGCTCGGGCCATTACGCGCAAAGCGGTCAGGAATCGGCTGATCGAGCCCGATATGCGTTTCCTGGATACAACCCTTTTCCTTCCGCGCGCCACTCAGGGGATAGAAGTCAATAACCTTCGACCTTCCTGGAGGACTGAAGAGATGAAACTCCGCGTCTGGCTGCCGACCGTCTTCGCCCTGCTCCTGACCACCGCACCACTTACCGCCGCTGACGTCGCAACACAGCCCGGAGGTCCGGCGCTCTTCGCCCTCGAGCTCGGCGTCGCCGACCTGGGCCGGGCGGTCGAGTTCTACACCACGCTGGGATTCGAGGTCGTCGCCGAGCAGCCGGCCGGCACCTGGACGCTGCTCGGCAACGGCGAGGCGCGCCTGGCCCTGGCGCTGTCGACCGCCCCGGTGGCGGCGGAGGACTCGGCTCGCGCCTACCCGAACTTCACCGTCAGCGATGTCGAGGCGGCCGGCAAGGCCTTGGTCGCCGCCTACCTGGAGAGCCGGGGCGAGGGGCCGTTCCGGGCCCTTTACCGGCGCCACACGCCGAGGATCTACCAGTTGGCGCTGCGAATCCTGGGTGGCGACGAGCGCGACGCCGAGGAGGCGGTGCAGGAGACATGGATACGCGCCGTCAGGAAGCTCGACGCCTTCGCCTGGCGCTCGACCCTGAGCACCTGGATCACCGGCATCGCGATCAACGTCTGCCGCGACTTGGTGCGGCGCCGGCGCTCGCGTCCCCGGCCGGTAGCAGAGGAGGCCGCCGCCGAGCCTGCCGGGCCCGAACCCGTCGGCACAGTATTGACCAAAGACCTACGTCTCGACCTCGAGCGAGCCATCTCCAGCCTGCCACAGCGCAGCCGTCAGGTTCTGGTCCTGCACGACGTCGAGGGCTACACCCACGTCGAGATCGGCCGTTTCCTCGACATCGAGGCCGGAACATCCAAGAGCCAGCTCTTCCAGGCCCGCAAGGCCATGCGGGCGCGCCTGGGCGCAGAAAGGTGAAAAGCAGCGATGAGCGACGATCGATTCCCCGAGCTGACCCCCGAAGAGCAGGAGGCCTTCCGCGCCATGAGCCGTGAACGCCGGCCACCGGACGAGCTGGAAGATCGCGTCGTCGAGGCGTTGGCGAACCAGGGTCTGGTCCGCCGTTCCCCGGCGCGGCAGCGCCACGTCTGGGCGCTGGCTGCTACCGCCCTGCTGGCGCTCGGCCTCGGCTTCCTGGGCGGCCGCTTCAGCGCCGCGCCGCCGCCCCCCGTCGGCGACGATGACTCGCCCAGGTTCATCCTGCTGCTCTACGACACCCCCGAGCGCGAAGCCGCCCGTACCTCCGAGCGCGAGCGTCAGCTGGCGTCCGAGTACGGCGCCTGGGCCGGCGAGCTCGCCACCGTCGACCGCTTCGTCGCCGGCGACCCCATCCACGGCGAAGGCCGGATGCTGCGCAAGATCGACCAGCGTGTCGAAGCTGGACCCGCCGAGTCCGGCGAGGGTGGCGAGATGGTCGTCGGCTACTTCATGATCCGCGCGGCGGACTACCAGGAGGCACTCGAGATCGCCGAGGATTGCCCGCACCTGAAGTACGACGGCGGCGTCCTGGTGCGTCAAGCCGGGCTCACGTAAGCCACCGGTTGGCGGCCGATGCTGAAATAACCCCTGAAAAAAGCTGGAGCGGTGCTAAAGTCACCCCTGAAAAAAAGCGTGGATCGGCCCGGGATCTCCCCGAGCGGTCGCGCGGAAGACATTCCCACAGGGGTCGAGACACCATGTACCGCCACGCGCTCGAGGAGCTGGAACAATGGCGCGACCGCCCGGGCCGGAAGCCTCTGATCATCCGCGGGGCGCGGCAGGTCGGCAAGACGACCCTCGTGCGTTTGTTCGCCGAGCAGCACTTCGCGGAGCTGGTCGAGGTCAACTTCGAGCGCAATCCCGAGCTCGCGGAGCTCTTTGACTTCAAGGATCCCACAGACATCCCAAGGCGGCTCGAGCTGCAGCTGGGCCAGGACGTCACGCCCGGCAGAAGCCTGCTCTTCCTCGACGAGATCCAGGCCGCGCCCCGCGTGCTGGCGACGCTGCGGTACCTCTACGAAGAACTGCCGCGGCTCCACGTCATCGCGGCTGGCTCACTGCTCGATCTGGCGCTGGATCAGCCGGCGTTTTCCGTGCCGGTCGGCAGGATCGAATACCTGCACCTCGGTCCGATGCGGTTCGAGGAGCTCCTCCTGGCGGCGGGCCAGGACAGGCTGGTCGCCTTCCTCCAGGAGTACGAGCTCGGCGAAGAGATTCACCCGCCCCTCCACGAACAGCTGATGCGCTGGTTGCGCACCTTCCTCGTCGTCGGCGGCATGCCGGACGCCGTGCGTGCGTTCGTGGAAAGAGGTGCTCATCAGGACAGCGAGGCGGTCAAGCACTCCGTTCTCGCCACCTTCCGCGACGACTTCGGCAAGTACGGCGCGCGGGTCGATCACACTCGCCTGCGCAAGGTCTTCGAGCGCTTGCCGCTGCTGGTCGGCGACAAGCTCAAGTACGTCCACATCGACCGCGGCGAGCGGGCCAAGGACTTGAGCGCTGCCTTGCATCTCCTGTCGTTGGCCCGCGTTGCCTATCGCGTGCGTCACACCGCGGCCAACGGCGTTCCCCTGGGCGCCGAGGCCGACGAGCGCAAGTTCAAGGTCTTGTTCCTCGACGTCGGCCTGATGGCGACCGCCTCGGGTCTTTCAGTGCTGGACTTGGAGAAGGCCGAGGACGTCATGATGGTCAACCGGGGAGCGCTTTGCGAGCAACTCGTCGGCCAGCACCTGCTGTATCGGGCGCCGTCGTGGGAGGAGCCGCGGCTCTTCTATTGGGCCCGGGAGAAGAGGGGCTCGGCGGCCGAGGTCGACTACGTCATTTCGCAAGGGGCCGAGATCCTGCCGATCGAGGTCAAGGCGGGGAAGACCGGGACCCTGAAGTCCCTTCATCTCTTCTTGCGCGAGAAGTCGCGGAGCCTGGCGGTCCGTCTGTCGAGCGCGCCGCCTTCGGTACTGGCGGCTACGACGTCGCTGGCGGACGGCAGGAACGTGCCTTTCCAGCTGGTGTCGCTGCCGCTCTACCTGGTGGGGCAGGTCCGCAGGCTCTGTGGCGGTCTCGCCCGGTGACTCCGCCGTAGCGCGGGCTTGGACAAATACCCAGGGCCCTCCTTTTGCCAAAAGTCGGTGTCTGGACAAACGTCCAAGTGAGGTGAGACCAGGCAGGTCGACCAAGTCGGCCGAGAGGCGTCCGGCGAAGCTTCTGCTCTGCATGCCCATTCTTCTGCCCGACTTAAACCGACCGCTCGGGTAAACTAGAAAGTGGCAAGCAACGCTGCGCGCGAGGACGAAAGCATGATTTCCGTAGAGATCGACCGAGAAATCGAAGAACGTCTGGAAGCCTTGGGGGCGACGACCGACAGCAGCAAAACCGGTCTGTCCCGCGAGAGGCTCATCGACGCGCTCGAAGAAGACTTACGAGATCTGAACGTGGCGAAACGGCGCCTGGAAGAACCGGCCAAACGGTGGACTCAGGAGGAGCTGGAGCAGGGGCTTGACCTGGAAGGTCGAGTGGGACGATTGTGCTCGCAGAGATAGAGAAGGGGAGCGCCTTTCGCGCGCTCCATGAACGAGACGGCGCATTCATCATCCCCAACCCGTGGGACGTCGGCACGGCGCGGCTGCTCGCGGGCCTGGGCTTCGAGGCGCTGGCGACGACGAGCGCCGGATATGCGTTTTCCGTCGGGCAACGGGACTGCATGATCAGCCGCGACGAGACGATGACGCATGTGGCCGCCATCGTGTCGGCGACCGACCTGCCCGTGAGCGCCGATCTCGAGAACGGCTTCGGGGACGATCCCGAAATCGTCGCGGAGACCATCCGCCTCGCTGCGGCGACAGGGCTGGTCGGCGGCTCGATCGAAGATTCCATCAATCGCCCGGGCGATCCGATCTACGAGCATGAGCTGGCGGTCGAGCGCGTCCGTGCCGCGGTGGAGGCGGCGCGCTCTCTGCCCTTTCCCTTCACGCTGACGGGACGTGCGGAGAACTACCTTCACGGACGGCCTGATCTCGAAGACACCATCAGGCGGCTCCAGGCCTATCAGGAGGCGGGCGCCGACGTTCTCTATGCGCCGGGCCTGACCAGCGAGGACGACATCGCTGCCGTGGTCCGTTCAGTGGATCGCCCGGTCAACGTCGTGATGGGTTTGCAGGGCGTAGGGCTGAGTCTCGCGACGCTTTCGGAGATTGGAGTGAAGCGGGTCAGCGTCGGCAGCGCGCTGTCGCGCGCGGCCCTCGGTGCCTTTCTTCGCGCCGCTGAGGAAATGCGCGACAGCGGCACCTTCGCCTTCGCTGATGAGGCGGTGAGCTATCCGGAGATCAGTGCCCTGTTCGAGTCGTGACCGACTGGCCAGGAGAACGGGCTACAGATCTGCGCCAGGCGCTGCCGCAGAGCCCGGTACCGGCTGCACGGAGGCGAGCAAGTGCCGGATCGGCAGCTCCTCGATCCAGTCGAGCCAGGGTGGTGATGTCTGGATCGGGAAACAGATCGTCGTGACCGCGAGCTCGCTGTAGGTCTCCGAGATCTCCATGGAGATCTCGGAGACGGTCTCCTGGTCGGCCGAGACCTCGAGCGTCTGCACCGTCGCGACGAAGCCCTCGAGCTCGTAGCTCAGCCGGTAGGACCCCGGCGGCATGGCGACGAAGGTGTAGTCACCGTCGATGTTGGTCTGGGTGACTCGAATCCCCTGAAGTGTCGGCGACGTGGCGGTGACGGTCACGCCCGGCAGTCCTGCGTCGGAATCGTCGGTCGCCCGGCCGCTCAACTTGCCGCGACTAGTCTGTGCCCACAGCGGAGTGGCAAGGAGGGCCAACGCGACGGACATCCCAAGGAGTTTCGGGACTGGTGCGATGCAGTGTACGGACAGCATGATGAACCTCCAACGGTGCCTCGATGATAGCCGATGATGCGAACGTCAGGATCTCCTTCCAGAATACGATCGACCGCCAGTCGCTGCTTCGGATGCAGCGGTACCTTTTGTGGTACCATCTGTGGACCCATGGAGGACACTGATGAAGATCGCCGAAGACATCAAACCGGTCACCTACATGAAGTCCCGTGCCGCAGAGCTGTTGCGCACGGTCGGTGAGACCCGGCGGCCGGTGGTGATCACCCAGAACGGTGAGCCGAAGGGCGTTCTGCTCGACGTGGACAGCTATCAGGAGCTTAGGGACGCGGTCTTGATGCTCAGGCTGGTCGCCCAGGGCGAGGCCGACGTGCGGACTGGGCGGACCGTGCCGCAGAGCAAGGTGTTCGACGATCTGCGCAGCCGTCTGGCAGCGAAGTGAGCACCAAGACCTTCCGCGTTGAGTGGGCCCAGGTCGCACAGCGCGATCTCGACGAGATCGCCGACTACATTCTTGCCGAGAACCCAGCCGCTGCCCTGCGGATGGCCGAGAGCATCGAAGAGAAGGCCGTCACGCTCGAATCCATGCCGTCTCGTGGCCGCGTGCCGCCGGAGCTGCTCCGTTTCCGGCTTCAGATGTATCGCGAGCTGCAGGTCCCGCCCTACCGGCTGATATACCGTATCTATGAAAACACAGTCGTCGTGCTGGGTGTCTTCGACGGTCGCAGGGATCTCGAGGATGTCATTCTCGGGAGGCTGTTGAGCGTCTAGCTTTGTGCGGCCCGATCCAGGAACTCCATCGTCCGCTTCAGCCCCTCTTCGAACGGCGTCATCCGCCAGCCGAGCTCGTCCCTCGCCCGGGTCGCCTGAGGCTTGGCGCCCCACTGAAGGAGGTGGAGCTGACCGCGCGGGATGAGGGGTGGACGCCTAGTGAGCTTGGACACCATCTCGCCGGCTTCGGAGACCAGCGTGCCGACCCACAGCGGCAAAACGGTCGGGGTCTTCTTCAGACCGACGACAGCCGCCACCCGCTGGGCCATCTCCACCAGCGTGAAGTACTGGTCGCTGAGGATGAAGCGGTCGCCGATCTCGGCTTTCTCGGCGGCGAGAACGTGGCCCTCGCCGACGTCGGGGGCGTAGGCGAGGGGCAGACCGCCGGGCAGCAGGAGGGGAATCTTGCGGTCGCGCAGGTCGGCGAAGAAGTGGTTCATGCCGCGCGAGGTGAGTTTGGCCGGCGTGCGCGCCAAACAGCGGATCTCGGCACCGCGGCGCTTGAGCGCCTCGACAATGTTGAAGCCCACCAGGCCGGTCGCACCGGTGACGAGCACCTTTCTCAACGCACTCATCGCGCTCATCGCGCGCGTGCCAGCTCGGCCTCGGCGGCGATGTAGCCGAAGGCTGCCCAGTTCTCCGCCTCCACAATTTCGTGGAAGATCTTGTGCGCGGCCTCCGTCCGGCCGCCGGCCAGGTACCAGTTGCCGACGCCGTAGCCGACGGTGGCGAGCCGCCGGCCGCCGGCCAGCATGGCTCCCGCCAGCAGCCCCTTCGGGGCCTGGCGGCCTTTGTACATCAACAACAGCTGGTAGTAGTCCTCGTTCTCGATGACCTTGAAGTCGGGCTCGATCGGCGCCAGCAGCACCCGGGCCTCTTTCTCCTTCCCGAGCCGCTTCAGGGTCATGTAGTACCAGTGGCTGGTGGCCGACAGCATGTCGGGGTTGTTGGAGAGCTCCATGCACTCGCGGTAGGCCGCCTCGGCCTTATCGAAGTCGCCCTTCAGATAGTGGGCCAATCCCAGGTGGTACCAGATGTTGGAGTGGTTGGTGCTGGTGGGGATACCGCGGGCGTTGGGCAGGCCGTCGGGCTCGACCTGGTCGGAGATGCCGGCGATCAGCTCGGTGGCGCGTTCGAGATCGGCGATCGCGTCGTCGAACCGGCGCAGGGTGATGTAGCGGTGGCCCCGGTGACGGTAGAGCGCCGCATGCTCCGGGTGGGCCTCGATGCCGCGGCTGTAGATCTCGATCGCTTCACGGTAGCGGCCGAGATAGGCTGTGCGCCGGCCGACCCAGATGATCGCTTGCGGGTCATCGGGTCGCTGGGCGAGGTCGGCCCGAGCCTTCTCGAGCAAAGCTTCCTGCTCGGCCCGGAATTCGTCGGACAGCTCGGGAGCCGGCAGCGGGCGGCCGAGCAGGGAGACGGCTTCGGCGTTCTCGAAGTTCATCCGCTCGATGGAGTCCGTCTCGACGGATTCCTCGTGCTCCTCGACCGGTTCTTCCGCGGTGGTCTGCTCGACGGCTTCGCCGTCCTCGAAGTCCATCCGCGAGATGGCGCCTGGTTCGGGGGAGGCCGCCGCCACTTTCGCCTCGACAGGCGCGGCGGGCTCCGCCGTTTCCGGCGCCCCGGACGGGTTGGTGGCGCAGCCGGCGGCGAGCAGCAGGGTGGCGACTACGGTCGTGAAGAGAATCAGGCGTGCCATCGTCATTCCTCGCTGTCTCGATTCAGAGGGGTATCAACGTCAACGTGGTTTCAGGATCACCGTGTGGACCGTGGCGCCGGGCAGGAAGCTCGTTGGCTGGCCCTCCATCCAGGCGCGGTGGCCGTTGCCGTAGTGGGGCGACAGGGGATGGCCGCTCTGGCCGGTGGGCATGTGGAAGAAGCCCTCCTCCTCACGCCCGGGGGAGACCACCATGCGCTCGGAGGCTCCGAACGTCGTTCCCTGCACCCGTGGCATGTTGTTGTCGCCGGGCAGGGGCATGGTGGGCATATCGAGCCAGCGCGAAGCGAACGACATGAAGCGCGAGAGCGGGTGCCTGACCCGCACCTGGTTGCGTGCGCCCCAGGTACGCTCGGCGAGCTCGCCACCGCCTTCGAGCAGGTCGTCGAGGATCGCGTCGACGGCGGCCAGGAACTGTGCCTGCCAGTCGTCGAAGCGCGGGTTCAGCAGATGCGCCGGTCGCGTGCTGGCGAGCTGCCAGAGCGGCCCTTCCTTCTGGCCCAGGCGGGTGTAGCGGAAACCGTCGTCGACGTCCTTGATCCGCGCGGTGAGGGCCTCGAAGACCTGATCGCGCAGCTCGAGCCGGAAGGCCCGCACCAGGCGGTAGGCGGCGGAGTCGATACTGGCGCGGCCGTTCCAGGTCAAGGCCAGCCGGCGCAGCTCGGCGCGTCGCGGATCGGCGGCCGTCGCCTCGGGGGTCAACACCTCGAGCAGCAGCTCGCGCCAGCGCTCCAGGAAGAGCGCGCGGTCGTCGAGCTGGATGGCCAACAGGTCATTCTCTCCGGCGCGCTCCACGGCCATCAGGCCGTCCCGGATCTGTTTGCCGCGGGCGCCGATGTCGTAGCCGCCGTCGCCCAGCAGCTCGTACATGCTGCCGCCGACGATCCTCGAGTTGGCCGTCCAGATCCGGCCCGACTCGGGATCGATCACCCGCGGGTACTCCTCGGGCCACAGCCAGCCGTCCCAGCCGCGGCTGCCGTCGGCCCATGAGCTCGGCAGCCAGCCGTCGTGCCCGAAGCGCCGCGGCATCGGCCCCATGATCGTCCAGCCGACACGGCCGTGGCGGTCGGCGACGGTAAAGTTCTGGGCCGGGGTGCCGGCGCGGTTGGCGACCGTCATCGCCTCCTCGAGGTTCGAGGTGCTCTCCAGCCACTGTACCGTGAAGTTCACCGCTCGATCGTCGTGAGCCACCCAGCGCAGCGCGCGCTGGCGCCCGCGGTGATCGGTGTCCCATACCGGGCCCCAGATGGTCTCGACGACTTCCAGCACCTCTTCGCCACCGTCGGCCGCCCGCAGCACCTCCTGGTGGCGCTCGAACCGCTGCGGGCCGTCGGGGGTGAGGTAGGCGTCAGGGTCCTCGGGGTCGGCTTCGAGGATCACCAGGTCGGTCCAGTCGCCATAGCTGTTGGTGAAGCCCCAGGCGACGTCGCCGTTGCTGCCCGCCATCACCGCCGAGACGCCGGGCAGGGTGACGCCGGTGACCCGGCGCTCGCGGCCCGGCTGGTTCGGGTCGGGGAACGCCAGAGAGGCCCGGTACCAGATGTTGGGGACCGCGTGACCGAGGTGCATGTCGTTGGCCAGCAGCGCCCCACCGTGGGTGGTGTGGGCGCCGGCCACCGCCCAGTTGTTGCTGCCGATGCCGGCGTCTCTCTCGATCACAGTTGGCTGGAGATCGGGTCCGGACATCTTCTCGGGGGCGTCGCGACGTGCGACCTCGAGCTCCGTGGCTCCCAGTGCGCGCAGGTCGAAGTCCTCGGGCGCCGGAATCGCGGGGGTGGCGAGCATCTCGCCGTCGATCGGCGCGTCCCACTCGGTGCCCCGGGCGGCCAGGAACTCGTAGAGAGCCGGCGGCAGCAGGTCGTGCGCCAGACCGTAGACTGACTCCCGGTGGCCGCCGTTGCCCTGCAGATCGAGATACATGGCGTAGCCGGCGAGCAGCGAGTCTTCGCCACTCCAGGGCTTCGGCTCGGTGCCCAGCACCAGGTATTCGAAGGGCGGCGCGTCGAGCGCGTCGAGACCGGCGTTGACGCCCTCGACGTAGGCGTCGAGCAGCTGGCGGTCGGCGTCCTCCATGGCGGCGACGATGGCGCGCGCCCGGGCGCGGAAACGGTGGATACGGACCCTGCGGTCGAGCGGCAAGGCGGCAGCGCCCACCAGCTCGGCCAGCTCGCCGGCCGCCTTGCGGCGGATGAGGTCGATCTGGAAGAAACGCTCCTGGCCGTGCAGGAAGCCTAGACCACGGGCGACGTCGGAACGATTCTCGCCGCGGATCGTTGGCACCCCCAGCTCGTCGCGCTCGATGGTGACGGTGGCGACGAGGCCCGCGATCTCGATCTCGCCGTCGAGCCGGGCCAGGCTCTGGCCGAGATGGTGGCGCAGCCAGAGCCCCGACGCGACGAGCAGCAACACGGCGACGCCGAGGGTGATCAGAAAGACACGGAGCGCGACGCGGAGGGTGCGTTGGAGCTTGGGCATCTGAGTGTGCTCACTGAATGGTTGGGGTCCGAGCTCCGAGTGTACCGTGAAGATCGGCGGGTTGCAGCACCGGTGCCCGCCGGGCGCGCCGGAGACCGTCGAGACGATTCGACTCGACGGCGTGCGGCAGCTCTGATGCTAAGATCGTCCGACCGCCATGAGCCCGAAGAAGAATCAGCATCGCGACGGTGATCGCCGACGCTCTCGCCGGCGCGAAGCCTACGGCACGTTCATCGCCATCGAAGCGCCCTCGGTCTCGGAGGACTTCTGCTGGTCCGGGACCTTGATGGACATCAACGGCAACGGCCTGGCCCTGACCCTGCCGCCGGAGCTAGGACCGGGTGTGAAAGTCAGGCTGACCATGGGACTCGATCAGGACACCCACCTGGACCGGGTGCCGGCGGTGGTCGTCCGCTACGAGGAAGGGGTCGGGGCGGTGCGATTTGAGGAATGGCCCGAGGAGGAACGGCTCAAGCTGCTCAGCTTCCTGCTCGAAGACTGATCATCCGCGGCGGGATCCATGTCGAAACGAGAAAAAGAAAAGAGACGCCACCACCGCTACGACGTCAAGGACGTACGGGCGAACCTCATGTTGCCGCTCGAGGTCCGGGTGCTCGACATGAGCCTCACCGGCTTGCGGATCGAGTCGCCGATCGCGCTCTCCGTCGGCGCCAAGTACAATCTGACGCTGCGCCGCGAGTACGACGTGATCCAGCTCCAGACCGACCTCCAGTGGTGCCGCCTGGTGCGCACGGAGCCCGATGCGCTCGGTGAGGCGGCGCCGGTCTACGAGGTCGGACTCGACTACCAGGAAGTGCTGTCGCAGAAGGCCAGAGAGCTGCTCGGCTTCCTGCAGCACAACGTCGTCATCGAGCTCGAGCGCCGCGAGGCCTTCGGCTACTTCTGCAAGGCGGGCGAGGAGCCGACCGAGGCCCCGCACCAGGAATTCGTGGTCAAGCAGCTCAGCTTTTCCGGGGTGTTGATCGAGACCGAGCCGATGCCGGAGGTCGACACAGCCTACTCTCTCGAGATGCACCTCGACCGACTGGTGCTCGAGGTCGACGGCAAGGTGATCCATGCCGAGCGGGTCCCGCACCCCACTCTGGACTCGGTCTGCGAGGCGGGAATCGCGTTCGAGAACCTGTCGCCGGAGGCGCAGCAGGCGCTCGAAGAGATGGTGGCGCACTTCCTGGAGTGACGCTCAGAGCCGCTCGACGACAGCGTCGAGTCGCGGGGGGATCGGCTCCGGCCAGGTGATGGCGCGCCGTGCCGCCGGCACGTCCTTGAGACCCGTGCCGGTGATCAGCAGCACGACCCGCTCGTCGCGGGCCACCAGTCCTTCTTCCAGGGCGACGTCGAGCCCGGCGAGCGCCGCCGCCGCGGCGGGCTCGGCGAAGACGCCGGCGGAGCGTGCGAGGCGCCCGATGGCTTCGACGATGGCGTCGTCCGAGACCGCCACGCCGCCGCCGCCCGACTCGCGGACCCGCCGCAGGCAGAGCAGGGCGTTGCGCGGCGTCTGGACCACCAGGCTGTCGGCGACGCTGGCGGCGTCCATCACCGGGGTGATGGCCGGCGCGCCGCGGCGCAGGGCAGAGGCGATCGCCGCCGAGCCCTCGGGCTGGACGGCGATCAGGCGCGGCGCCCGCGGGATCAGGCCGGCGCGCTCGAGGTCGGCGAAGCCCTTGGCGACGCCGGCGAGGATGACGCCGTCGCCGACCGTGACCAGCACCGCGTCCGGCACCTCGGGCGCCAGCTCGGCGGCGATCTCGAGGCCGGCGGTCTTTTTGCCTTCGATGGTGAAGGGGTTGAGCGCGGTGTTGCGGTTGTACCAGCCGAGCTCGTCGCAGGATTCGAGGCACAGCTCGAAGGCGTCGTCGTAGCTGCCGTCGATCCGGAACACCCGCGCGCCGTAGGCCAGCATCTGGACCAGCTTGGCCTCGGGAGCATCGGCCGGCACGAAGACCACCGCCTCGATGCCGGCTGCGGCCGCCACCGCCGCCAAGGCGGTGGCGGCGTTGCCGGTCGAAGCGGCGGCGACCGTGGGGTAGCCGTACTCGCGCGCCTTGGCCACCACCAGCAGCGAGGCGCGGTCCTTGGTGGAGCCGGACGGATTGCGGGTGTCGTCCTTCACCCACAGACGCGGCATGTCGAGCTCGCGGCGCAGCTCGGGCACGGGCAGGAGCGGGGTACCCCCTACCGCCAGTGGCGGCAGATGCTCCGCCGAGGCGAGAGGCAGGAAGGCGGTCAGGAAATCAGGGCTCGACGCCGGCACCGACGGCCAGCTCGCGGGCAGCCGCTCGAGCTCCACGTCGAGCACGCCGCGGGTCACTCCGCCGGGCTCCTGATTCCGCGCGCAGACCGGGCAGACGAGCCGGGCCTCGTCTTCGCCGTAGGTCGCGTCGCACTCGGTGCAGCGGAAGTGGAAACGGCTCATGTGCCCTGCGCGAACTCCCGCGCGAAGCTCATGTAGAACGCCGTCGCCCGCACCAGGTCCTCCACCGCCACGCGCTCGTTGGGCGCGTGCGCCCACTTCTCCTCGCCGGGGCCGAAGCCGACGGTGGGAATGCCGTGGATGCCGGCGGTGGCGACGCCGTTGGTGCTGAAGGTCCAGTAGCCGAGGTCGGGCTTGGCCTCGAAGGCCTGGTGGTAAGCGGTGACGGCGGCCTCGATGGCGGGGTCGGTGAGATCCATCTGCCAGG
>JAAELT010000254.1 GCA_024226315.1 bacterium
GAACTTAGCGCTTCGCGCGAACTTTGAGACCGCCTTTGGCTTGGCGAACGACGGCGGCAACGCCCGCCGACGTGCCGCGGCTCAAAGATGAGACAATCAGGCTCATGCTCCAGCCCGGACTCCAGATCCGATATCGACTCGCCCTGATCCTCGCCAACCATTGGGACGAGTTCGTCAGCACATCGCGCTGCTGGATCCGGCCTGTGGTCTTCGAGACAGTTCGCAAACTGCTCGCCTGCCAGACGCCGGCACTGGGTTGCCATGTGTACCGTTGCCGGTGCGGCGAGAAGCGTGTCGTGCCCCACTCCTGCAAATCGCGTTTCTGTCCCCGCTGTGGCAAGTTGGCCACCGATCGATGGGCCGACGGCGTGCTCAATGAGCTTCTCGATGTCCCCTACCATCACGTCATCTTCGCGGTGCCTTGGCAACTGCGCTCGGTGATCGCCTTCAATCGATCGATCGGGCTGAATCTCATCACCCGGGCGGCCTGCGGTTGCCTGAAGCAGTGGGCGAGGGATCAGCATCAGATGCGGATGGGAATGGTGGTCGTCCTGCATACCTTCGGAGGCGACTTGAAATGGCATCCGCACATCCATCTCTTGGTCACCGAAGGCGGACTGTCGCTGGACGGCACCACCTGGGTCCGGCCCTACAACCTCGGCTGGTTGATCAGCCAGGCAGGTCTGAAGAAGATGTGGCGGTATCACTGCATTCGGGCGTTTCGGCAGGCTCATCGTGAAGGGGCCTTCCGCTGGCCCGCGAAGAGCGCCTTCCTGAAGAAATTCCCCTGTTTCAACAAGGTGCTCTCGAACCTCTACAAGCAGATCTGGTATGTCCATATTGGGGCTTGTTTGCGCGATGCGGAACCGACGATTCGGTATATCGGGCGTTATACGAAACGTGCCGTCCTCGCCGAGTACCGCATCACGTTCTACGATGAGAAAGTGGTCCGCTTTCGTTTCAAAGACTACGCCCAAGGCGGGAAACGCTCGTACAAGACGATGCCGGTGCTCGCCTTCATCGGTCGTCTGATCCGTCACATTCCCGACAAGCACTTCAAGATGGTCCGCTACGCTGGAATCTTCGCCACGCGTTGGAAAGCACGCTACCTGGAGTCAGCCCGCCAAGCTCTGGGAGCGGACTCGTCGAGTCAAGAATCAACCTCTCCAACTCGCTCGCAACTTCCCTGGCGAGAGCGTCGACTCGCGACCGAAGGGAAGGATCCGTTGCTGTGTCGGGTCTGCGCTCAGACGATGCGGCTCGCCAGCAAGCTGTTTGGGAACCATTCATCGATTGCCGAGGCCTTTGAGGCGGCGGGGCTGCCGACGAAACCCTATCTCGTGGCCTGGCAGCCCGACCCAGGATGAACGATGATCAGCTGGTTCAAGAAAGTGATCTATACCTGCCAGGCTTGTGGGGTCGTTCAACGAATCCCACTGAGGAGAGTTCACTTCTTCGAGCGCTTCCATGAGTTGGATGGCGGCGAAGCGGTGCTGATCCACTGCCCCAGTTGCGGCGGGGGGCTTCAGATCCCGACCCCTTACCGGACCCACACGGGTCAAATCGTCGAGGTAGACCCGGAAAAGCCGCCGAGGAACGCCTTTATCCATGGGGTCCTGCCTGGTTCACCGTAGGTCTTTTGTTTTCAGTAGTTGTGCAGATTCCGAGACGTTACGTTAGATCGCGACCCTGGACCTTCGAAGACGGTTTGCCGAAATGGGTGACTTGGGTGCCCGGTCGCGGGCACCGCGTCTCCTTCCAAGGTTACGAATCGGCAAGAGTCGCCGTCGCGCCGTCCCGCAGCGGCACGGCCTGACAGGTTCCGGGATAACCTCACTCCGTGCCGGGCCTCGGACATATCGCCATCGGAGTCGCCGCGGCTCGGCTGCATGCGCGGCCCGAGGCTCGAACCGGTTTTCCGGCCTTGGCGATGATCGCCTACAGCGCCCTGTCACTGCTGCCCGACGCTGACGTCGTCGCCTTTACCCTCGACATCCCCTACGGCGCCCCATTCGGCCACCGGGGCGCTTCTCACTCGATCGCGGCTGGCCTGGTCCTGGGCCTGCTCGCTGGCCTGCTCGCCCGGCTCTGGCATCAGCCGTGGGGCCGGACGACGTTGCTCGCCTGCCTGGTGGCGACCAGTCACGGAGTGCTCGACGCCTTCACCGACGGTGGCCATGGAATCGCCCTGCTCTGGCCGCTGTCCGAAGCGCCCTACTTCGGCCCCTGGCGCCCGATCCCCGTCTCCCCGATCGGCTCCTCGGCTGTGCTCTCCGAGTGGGGTCTGAGGGTGCAGCTCACCGAGCTGACGTACTTCGCGCCGCTGTGGCTCTTCGCCTTCTGGCCCCGCCGGGCCAGGCGCCGTACTGACCGCGTCGCCTGAATAGAAGCAGGATGCGCGCCGTCGCGCGTCGAGGGTGGAGCCGACCTTGGAGGTGCCGGCCGCTTCGGCAACTACCTCACCCCGTCTTCGAATAGAGCGCGTTCACCGTCACCCGCTGCCCAGAGCCGGTCTCGACCCGCACCGTGCGGCTCGGCATCAGTGCTCCGAGCCCAAAGCGCCCCATCTCGGCGTCGAGCGTCTCCTGGTCGACCAGGAAGGAGCGCCCCGAGGGCAACCCGTCATACGTATGCGGCTGCCCCGCCACCGGCTCGATTCCGTCGCCGGTCAGATCGGTCTCGGGAGTGAAGGTCGCCACCAGCAGCCGCCCGCCGATCTTCAGCACCCGGGCCGACTCGCCTAGCGCCGCGTCCCACTCGGCGCGGCTGGCTGCACTGGACCTGGGTGCCAGGTAAGTCGGTCACGCTGGAGGGACTGCAGCCTCGAATCACTGAGCTCGAGCGGCGGGTGTCGGAGTTCGAGCGGCCGGGCGGGGAGTCGTAGCCGCTGTTGCTGGCGAAGTGGGCCGGCCCGCTTCTGTGGTGCGCGACACCCGCTGCCGCAGACGCTGAGGCCTCCGAAACGGCTGGCACCTCCAGCTCCAGCTCCAGCAGCGTTGACGACCGGGCAGCGGTGACGGTCGTAGAGCCGGTAGTTAGATGTCATCCGCTCAGGGCAGCCCGGGTCGTGTTCGCCCTGGACCTCGAGGTGGATAAAGACGTACTGCCCCTCACCATCGAGCCGCCGACCGACGTGGTTGGCACCTCGGTCGCTTGGAACCTCCGACGCCGGGCCGGGGAGACCGTAACATCGAGCCAGGTTCCTCGGTCGACCTCGGTCACGTTGTGCCCGTCAGCAGATACCCCCCTAGGCCCGCGGGCCTCCGGCCAGGTTCGTCTCGTGGTTATACGTGGCTATAGGTCTTTATAGAGGTGTATGGTCTATTTTGGGGGGCGGCCGCTCCCCCCTCCCGCAGGCGGAGCGGCCTGCCTCCCCTAGGCTCTGAGGCCCCGGGGTTAGACTTGAAATGGCGGTTCTTTCGGTCGTACGATGCCCCTATCAGGGCCGCACCCGGGCTTGATACTCAAACGGATCATCCTGAGAGGGGGAAGCATGAAGATCGTAACCAAGAAAGCACAACGCGAGCACCTCAAGCGCAACGAAGAGAAGTGGTCTCAGACGTTGATGGCCGCTGGCTGGACAGCCTTACCCTCGGTGATCCTCGAGCGCCAACAGGGGCTTGGGCTCGAGCCGCTTGATCTCAACATCTTGCTCCAGCTAGCTCGTCACTGGTGGTATAGCGACAAGCTTCCGTACCCGTCCAAGAAGACGATCGCCGCATGCATTGGCGTGCACGAGAGCACGGTCCGGAAGCGGATTGCTCGGATGGAGGCTGATGGTCTGATCCAGCGTATAGAGCGCTACAAGGCCGATGGGGGCCAGCTCTCCAATTTCTATAGCTTCGACGGGCTGATCAAATCGGCGAGCCCCTATGCAGAGGAGGTTCTTGAGACTCGCAAGAAGCGAAGAGCCGAGGATGCAGACCGAATTCGGCGGAAGCGTCCCAAGAAGCTGACCCTCGTGCCACAGCCGGCGGATGAGTAAGGAGCCTGGCGATGCAGCAGGTACGGGAAGCAGATCAGATCCCAGAGAGGGTATCCCGGCTGGTGGTCGAGTGGAGCCGGACTGGGCAAGAGCAGCAGGCGCCATCTGTAGGTTGGCGCTTCTGGCTATCCGTGCTGCTGACGCTACTTGGAATAGCGGCTACTGCCTTCTTTGGCCTGAGCACGCTGTAGATATACTCGTAGGCTCCGCCCGCGCCAGCTCCGCCGAACGCTAGGGGCCGCCCGCTCCGCTCCCCGAGGGGCCAGGGACCTCGGTCACTCCGGTCAGCCCGAAGAATAAAGCGGCGCGATGCCCGCCCGGGTCTATCAAGTCAATTCTTGCCTCGAAACACGACCCACTCGGCCTCATTGGCGAGTCTTCTGCTCGCCCTTTTTGTCTTCCCGAAAACAACGCCGTGCGCGCTCTCCTCCGGGTAGTCTGGGTCTATTTCGACAGTCACGCCGAGCCCCTCTCCCCTGAATGCGTCGGCGTTCAAGGTGGCCATTGAGCATTCGGGCCGCTGCGCATCGAGAATTGATTCGGCCGAGCGCCCACTTTCTAGAACAAGCTTGGCCACATAGACACAGTAGCACCTGCCGTTGCCCTTGAATGCCGCCGACGACGGTCGGAAGCCGCCCGTGTTGTCATCGGGCACGATTTGAATAGGGGGCACCCTTCGCCATATCTGGTCGGACCCGGCAATCGACGGATCATCGGACCGCGCCTCTTCTGGCATAGTCTTTCAGGTGACCGGCTAGCTAGCTAGCTAGACATTCGAGCAAGGCGCTTCCGGATCTCCGGGGCTCTCGCCTCAAGATCTCCTTCCCATTCCTCGCCTGTTGCCAGGTCCGCGAGGTAGGCAGTCGCGCGCAGGCGCGAAACTACTTCGATCTCCAGGTCGATCCCCCCTCTGTGCCATTCGATCTGGACGCATCCCTCGGCAGTTGGCACGAGTGACGGCGCCGGCGTGAGTGCCGGGGCTATCTCGCACAAGACATCAACCACTGCACAGACGCTGTCAATGCTGACTCTCGGGGCTCCTTCAGCGTCCCAGTCGTCTTTGAGGTCAAGAAGCCCCTGAAGCTGCTGCAAGACGCCCTCGAGCCAATCTGGCAGAGTGCCTTCGGCTATCACTTCTAACGGCGTGCCGTTTCTTCTGAGTTCGCAGCGAAACGCTACGGCTTTTGGCGACACCGTAATGTCGGGGGGCGGCCCGGAGCCTCTCGCCCTCAAACTTGTGCTTGAAAGCAGTGCGGAGTCTTCAGTGACGGTGGCGTAGATCATGATTTTCGCCCCCATAGCGCGTGCATTTTGGCTGTCGTAATAGAGCAGAAGCCCCTGACTATCCACTCCCTGCCGGCGTCAAACAGTCCTCTGATTCCGTCCTCTCCGTCTAGTGGCGCACCCCTGGCCGTGAGCGTCAGCCGCATTACCGGGGTACCGGTCGCGACCGCCGTCAGCTTCGTGTTTGCAGAGACGTGTAACCTCCCCGGGTGCCCACCAGGCAGAGCCATTGTATAGGCAAGTGCCAATCCCGCGCTCTCCGCCGCTGGCAGGTAGTCGTCGGAGTACTCCTCGGCAAGGACCGTGAGGATGTCCTGGGCGCCGCCATCCCCGAGTTCGATGAGGTTGACGTAGGTCACCTCGCACTGGCTGGGCTTGAGCGGGCCGAGCGCGTGGTTGTTGGCGAAGTCAGAGAACCGCGCGAGCTCTTCTTGTTGTCTCGCAACGACTGAGCCGTACCGAGGGTACTGATCGTCGCCGTCGGATTTGCGCCAGTTGTAGATAAACCGGTCCGCTTGGATCTGCACCAGCTCTGTGCCATCGTCCCCTAAAAACCAGACCCTCGGAAGGGGCGCCGTGCGCACCAGCGAAAGACTAATCTCGCGCTGCCCGGGGCTGTCTGCAAATCTCTCTATCACCGACGGCAGCGTCTGATGCTGCTCGACCACCGGGAACCGGTCTCTGTATTCCTGCCACAGAAGCCCGACATGATGAACAGAGAAAGAGTCGAGGGTATCGAACTGAACGGAGAGCGCCACCTCGGTTAGTGGCGGAGCTTCGAAATCCGGCAGGTTCGGCATCTTGAATATCGGTTGCAAAGCACATGCCCGAACAGGGCCACCGGCTCTCGTCGGAGCAAGCCCCCAGGGCGGCGTGCCTGTCAATCTCTAGTCGCTGCGATCTTAACAGCTACAGGTATGCGCGCAACGCCCTCCTGATCGAGGTTGGTTGAGGTTGGTTGAGGTGCCATCCACCTCGGCCACTAGCGGGCGGACACCGTGCGTCGCCCTCGCGGCCATGCCTGGACCACTCACTGCGGGTCGGATCGCTCGCGGGCGTGCTTGCGCTCCTGGCTCAGCTCCCAGTTCAGCGAAAACGAGATCACGGTGCGGATGACGACGATCACGCCAAGGTGCGTCAGCTCCTGCAGGCTCGGCTTGAGGATGCTCTCGACGATGTCCGACGCGATCAGGAACTCGAGGCCGAGCCCCAGGTAGTAGCCGAGGCTCTGGCGCAGCTCGGAGCGTTCGAGACCGACGTCGGCACCGCGCACGCCGCGCACCTCGATCGCGAGCATCCGGATCGCGCTGATCAGGACTCCCCAGCTGAGCACCGTCACGCCAATGACGGCGATGCCTTGGGAGATCGTTTCGAGCACTTCGACCATGGCGTACCCAGGACCCTACCAGACATCGACGCGATCCATGACCATGGGCGAAGCCGAGATCGCGGCCCTGTTCGAGAGCGGTGGGTGAAGCTCCTGCTGGACCGCCTTGCGGAATCGACCCCCGGCTCACTCTGATTCCGCGGACAGGGGACGCAACTCGAAGTCGCCCGACCTCTTCCCCGGTACGATCTTCCAGCCCTCCGCCAGCTCCAGCGTCCACCCTTCCGATTCGACCGTGCTCCCGATCTGCCCATCACCCTGGACGGGCGCCGCGGCAGTCGAGCCGATACCGCCCGCCGGCACGGTGACCTGGGACCAGGAGGGGTGCAAGAGAGCCGCGTCGGTGACGGTGAGAATGCCCCAGGTGCCGGAGACGCGCAGTTTCGGGTAGACCGTACCGTGCTCGCCCAACGGCTGCAGATTTCTGGGGTCGAACTGTACCTGCGCCCCCTGCATCTCGATCACCAGCACCGGGCCGTCCACCAGCAGCTTGCGGTACCCGGCCAATCGCTCCTGCCGCAGCCGCTCCCGCTTGCCTTCGGCCTCGCGAATCGCCTCGCCGCCGTATTGTGCGAGCCGCGTCTCGGCTTCCTGCTCCAGCCCTTCGGGCAGGGTGACGCCTCGCTGCCGCGCCAGCAGATCGCCCAGACCGATCTCCGCGGTGATCTGCCGGCGCCAGGCCGAGCCCCGCTGATCCAGCAGGAGGCCATAGATCGGGCCCGTGGTGTAGGCAAAAGAACGGACCAACGTGGGTAGCCGTTCCACACGGTCGATTTTCTCGCGAAGGGCTGCCCTGGCCTTCTCGGCGTCGCGGCCGCTCAGCGTGGTGCCGGTGTACTCGGCCAGCCCCTCGTTGCGCTCCAGTGCGGCCTCTTCGGCAGCGGCGGCGCGGCCGAACAGCCGGTGCCTGTGGGCGCGGAAGATCAGGGCACTCTGAATGTGTCGGGCCTGCTCCTGGCCCTCACTCTCCAGCGCCGCCCGTAGCGCCTCCAGCTCCAGCCGCAGCCAGAGCCGCCCGGCCATCTCGTCCAGATGGGCGTTGTCGGGGTTGGCGGCCGGCAGGCCCAGATCATCCTGCACCCGGTGGAACAGCTCGTGCAGCATCAGGCTGGCCCGCCGGTCCTGGTCCTCGGGCAAGGGCCAGATGAGCATGGTCCAGCGGCCTCCGCTCCAGTCCGTGGCCGTGTTGGCCACCGACTCGCTGTCGGGCAGTGTCCCGACCCACACCTCGCCTTCCCGCTTCAGCCGCCCTTCGGAATCGGCCCGGTTGGCCACGATCTCGCGGGTCTCGCGGTGGACGAGGAGTACGGGGCCGTACAGCGGAACGCCCCACAGCGCGCCGCCGTCCTGCCTGGAAAGGTGCTCGGCTTCCGAGAAGTACCGCGCGGCCTCGGTGCGGTCGATCTGAAGCTCACCGGCTGACAGGCCGGTGGTGATCAGCAGGGCAGACAAGAGTGAAAGCAAGATGTCCCTGGCCTCTCTTGGCGGATTGTGGATCTTTCCAGATGAGCTCGGGTATGGGGTGAGCATGGCGGGGTGAGATGGCGACGTCAAGGCCGCCGAGAGCCGATGCCATGAGGCTATGATTTCCCTTCGACCCTCAATCCGGCCCAAGCAGCCCTCGATGATCGAGCTCTTCTCCACCCCCGAAGCCTGGATCAGCCGGCTGGCCCTGGCGTTCCTGGTGATGATCGGCACCATGCTGATGGCCGAGGGCACCGGGCAGCACGTCAACAAGGGCTACATCTACTTCGCGATGGCGTTCTCGCTCTCGATCGAGCTGCTCAACATGCGCTACCGCAAGCGCCAGCAAAAGCTCCTGGAAGCGACCTCGCCGATGATCGCGGCCGAGTGAGTGTCTAGCCGATGTACCCTTCCTGCTCCACCGACCTCTCTTCGTCGGGTTCTTCCTGAAGCTCGCGAAACTTCCAGGGAGGAACCGGCTTCAGCCTCTGCTGCCACAGCCCCGTCTTCGCCTTGCGTGCCGCCTTCTCGGCTTCGCTCAGTGCCTTCTCGGAGGAGACCGGACGGTAATGCCAGGCCAGGCCTGCCTTGACCAGCTCGAGATTGATGTCGAGCTCCCCGAGGTAGACGCGCCCCGTCATCCGGTTCTCGAGGTCACGGCCGCCGCAGCGGATCCGCACGACCTTGCCGAGAATGGCGTGCGCCAGGCCGTCGCGAGCGACGTCGGAGAAGGCTTGGCCTTCCTCGGGAGCGTCGATGCCTTCGAGCCGCAGCTCGACCTTGTCGCCGTCCCGGAGCACCGCGATGGTGTCGCCGTCGCTCACCACGACGACCTCGCCCGAGAACTCCTCGACGGTCGTTTTCCCTCCGGCCGGGGAGACCACCACCAGACCCAGAAGAGCGGCATATCCGGCCCAGGCTGCAATTATGTATCTCATTTCGGTTCTCCTGCTGTTGGCGCAGCCCTCGTCCGGGGTGCTGGTGGAGCACGATCGAGAACCTCTGGCAGCTCGGCGGTCTTGGACTCCTTTGGGGGTGGGCGAGGACCCGTGGCTTTGCGGCACCGGCTTTCGCCGGCTGTGCCCTCCGAGGCATCTACTTGACTAGCGCCTCGACGGACCCTCGCACAACGCCCTGGCGGGTGGTCGAGAGCTACCCCGATGGGTAGATCCTGCTTCTCCCCGCTCAGCAGATCCCACGCCACCTCGCCGCGGCCTCTTTCCAGTTCCAGCCGGCGAAGTTGTCGATCCCGTGGACGACGACCACGCCCAGGACGAGCTCGGGATGCTGGTCGAGTACCTGCTCGGCGATGCGCAGCTTCATGCCCGCAGCCGCGACCGGTTGAGCAGCGGCTTCACGCCCAGCAGGAACATGTGCACGTAGCCGTGCAGGAACAGGTAGAGAAACGGGATCGAGAGCCACATCTCGAGCCGGACGGCGAGCACAAAGCAGACCACGAAGTAGAACGCCAGGAACGACTCCAGGTAGAAGGTCACGTTCTGGGGCAGGCGGTACTTCTTGTCGGCCCAGCCGTCGCCCGCCTCTTCGATGCTGTATTTGGGCGTGCGGTGGAAGACGCCGCCGTCTTGGAACAGGCCCGAGATCACGGCGCGGGAGTTGTTGATCGCCAGGCCGATGCCCACCCCCATGACGGCCGGCAGCTGCCACAGGCGGCGCCCCCAGCCGGCGGCACCGGCAGCCTTCTGGCTGACGGCGTAGAAGATGATCACCGAGACGGTTGCGGCGCCGAACAGCGGCAGGTCGATGGCCAGCAGCTTCCAGGTCTCCTCGCCGCGGCGCAGCACCATGGCCGGGAAGATCAGCAGCGACAGGAAGACCATGAGCAGGAAGGTGAAGTTGGCGGTCAGATGGACGAAGGCCTCGAGCTTGGCGTGGAGCGAGATGGGGGCGCGCAGCACGGTGCCGAGCAGCTTGCGGGCGGTCTGCACGGAGCCCTTGGCCCAGCGGTCCTGCTGGCTCTTGTAGGCGTTGATCTCGGCCGGCAGCTCGGCCGGCACCACCAGGTCGGGCAGGTAGAGGAACTTCCAGCCGGCGAGCTGGGCGCGGTAGGAGAGGTCCAGGTCCTCGGTGAGGGTGTCGTGCTCCCAGCCGCCCGCCTCTTCGATGGCGGCGCGGCGCCACAGGCCCGCCGTGCCGTTGAAGTTGAAGAAGCAGCCGCCGCGATGACGGGCGGCGTGCTCGACCACGAAATGGCCGTCGAGCAGGATCGCCTGGGCGCGGGTGAGGAGCGAGTAGTCGCGGTTGAGGTGGCCCCAGCGGGCCTGCACCATGCCCACCTCGTGGTCAGCAAAGTGTGGCACGCTGGTACGCAGGAACTCTTCGCAGGGCACGAAATCAGCGTCGAACACCGCCACCAGCCCACCGCGCGCCACCGCCAAGCCGGCCTCGAGCGCGCCGGCCTTGAAACCGAAGCGGTCGTCGCGGTGGAGGTGGTGGATGTCGAAACCGCGCCCTCGCAACTGCTCGACCTGTTTCGCGACCAGGTCGCGGGTCTCGTCGGTCGAGTCGTCGAGCACCTGGATCTCCAAAAGGTCGCGCGGGTAGTCTAGGGCGCACACCGCGTCGATCAGCCGCTCGGCGACGTACATCTCGTTGAAGATCGGGAGCTGCACGGTGACCACCGGCCACCGCGCCGGCGGCGCCGGCGGGCTCGGAAGCTGGCGGCGGGTGCGCCAGAAGGTATAAACCAGCGCCAGGCGGTGCAGCCCGTAGCAGGCAAGGGTCCCGAGAATCAGGTAGTAGAGTGCCAGGATCGACCCGGACAACCACTCGTTCATCTCTCGCCGTTCTCCTCTCTGACGTCGACACCCGGCGGGTGGCGCGCGCGGCACTGCCTCTCTTCGTGGCTCATCTGGCCCTCGCCGTCGTGGGCTTCGAGCCGGCTCGCAGGCCGTTCGTCTTTCTCACCGTGATGGTCTTCGCGTTCCTGTTCTACTGGCGGGCAGCCAGGCGACTGGAAACCGTGGCGGCGGCTCCGGCCATCCTGATCGTCGCGGCCCTCTTGCGTTCGGTGCTGCTTCCCCTGCCGCCGACATTGTCGGACGACACGCTGCGGTACGTTTGGGATGGAAAAGTTGTACGCGCCGGCTTTAATCCGTATCTCCTGGCGCCGGAGGCGCCGGAGCTCGAGCCTTTGCGCGACGACCTATGGCAAAAGATGCCCCACCGGCAGGTGCCGACAGTATATCCGCCGCTGGCGATCGCCTGCTTCAGCGTCGCCAGCCTGCTGCCGCGGCCCTTGCTCGGTGTCAAGATTCTACTCGTTTTCGCCGAGATGCTCGGCTGCTGGCTGCTGATCCGCCTGGCACGGCGCCTCGGCCTGCCCGCCGGCCGTGCCATCTGGTACTGCTGGAACCCGCTGGTGTGCCTGGAGGTGGCCGGCATGGGCCACGTGGACGCCCTGCTGATGACGGCGATGGTGGCGACGGTCTTGCTGTTGGTCGCGAAGACACCGTCGCGCCGTAGGCGCGCGAGTGCAACACTGGCCGGCGCCGCGGCGGCCGCGGGCGTGCTCTCCAAGCTCGTGCCACTCGTCGCTCTGCCGATGTGGGCGCGGCAGAGCCGTCGGCCGGCGGTCTTTCTCGCCGCCGCTCTGGTCGCCACGGCGCTGGCCATGCTGCCGGTTGCCGTGTCGGTCGGCGGGATGCCGCCGGGGCTGCTCACGTATGGGCTCTCCTGGGAGTTCAACGGCCCGCTGTACGAGCCGCTGTGGCGCTCGCTCGACGCCGTGGAGCTCGACGACGCCATCAAGAGCGGGTTCGATGGGCTCAAGGGGCTCACCGGCCACCACGATTTCTGGAATCGGTTCTATCCATTCGTCTATCCCCGGCTGCTGGCCAAGCTGTTGCTGGCCGGCATGTTCGGGGTCTTTGTGCTTCTCAGCCTCCGGGCCCGGCACCCCGTTAGCGGTACCGGCGCCTTGATGGGTGCTTTGGTGCTGTGCGCCGCCACGGTCTATCCCTGGTACCTTCTGTGGGTGCTGCCGTGGGCCGCGCTGGCGCGACACCGGGCCTGGCTGGCCCTCTCGGCCCTGTTGCCGCTCTCCTATCTGCCGCAGCTCACGGGCGTCGAGCTCTTTCCCTGGGTCTACCTGGCGATCTGGGGGCCGTTCTTTCTCCTCTTGACTGTCTCTAGGTGGGACCGATGGACTACCGACTGACTCTCTCGTATCGCGGCACCGCCTACGCCGGCTGGCAGCGCCAGGACAACGCCGCGACGGTGCAGCAGACGGTCGAGGAAGCCCTCGGCGATCTGCTCGGCCATGCGGTCACGATCCACGGCGCCGGCCGGACCGACGCGGGCGTGCACGCCCGCGGCCAGACGGCACACCTTCGGCTCGCCGAGCCCTTCCCCGAGAAGGGTCTGGTGCACGGAACGAACCATCGGCTTCCCCCGGATATACGTCTGCTGGCCGCGTACCGGATGGGCGAAGGTTTCCACGCCCGCAAATCGGCGCTCGGCAAGGAGTACCTCTACCGCCTGTACCGCGGCCGGGTGGTGCCACCGCTGGCGGCGTCGTTCATGGCGACGGCACCGCGCGAGCTCGACCTGGGCGCGATGCGCCGGGCGCTCGCGGAGCTGCCCGGGCGCCACGACTTCACCGCTTTCGCCTCGGCGGGGGGCAGCCACACCCAGCCGTGGCGGCGGATCTTCGCCGCCACCGCGGACGAGCACGGCCGCGAGCTGCGCCTGCGCTTCGCCGGCGACGGCTTTCTGCGCGGCATGGTGCGGGCACTCGTGGGCACGCTGGTCGAGATCGGCCGTGGCCGCCGGAATGCCGGCTGGATGGCGGAGCTGCTCGAAGGCAGGCCGCGCACGGAGGCCGGACCGGGGGCAAAGGCCAGGGGGTTGACGCTCGAACGCGTCTTCTACCCGCCGGAGTGGCGTCCGCTCGGGGGCTACGAGGCTTAGCGTCTGTGGTAACTTCCGCCGTCATGAATCGCGGTCCGGAGACAGCTGAATGAGCGCACTTGGCAAACGTGTGCTCACCACGGCGATCGCCCTGCCGATCGCTCTGGCGGTGGTGTTCTATGCCCCCGGACCGGTCGCGTTCGCGGCGTTCCTGGCGGTGTTCTTCGTGGCCACGATGGAATTCTTGCCCATGGCACGGGTCGCCGCGCCATCGGCGCCGCTGAAGAGCCTGTTGGTGTACGTGCCGCTGGCCGCGATCGCCGGCTTCCTGTTGTTGCGCGAGGAGGCGGCGATTCGCGGCTGGTGGCTGGTGACTGGCGTCGGGTTGGCGGTGACGATAGCGGCCTGCACGACGCTGCTCGGCGGCGCGGAGGTACGCGACGGCCTGGCCTCGATGGGAATCCTGGCGTTCGCCGTGCCGTATTTCGCCGTGCCGCCGCTGTGCATCTCCTGGCTGCAGGCGCAGGACCCCTGGCTGCTGCTGGCTCTGCTGGCGATCGTCTGGATCGGCGACACGGCGGCATGGAGCATCGGCACGGCGATCGGACGTCACCGGCTGGCACCCACGGTGAGCCCGAAAAAGAGCTGGGAGGGTGCCGTCGCGGGCTTCGTGGCGGCGCCGCTGGTCATGGCGATCTGGAGCCTGCTACGCTTGGGCGAGGTGCGGCCGGCTCTGCTCGGGGTCGCGGCGCTGACCGCGGTAGCGGCGCAGCTCGGCGACCTGGTGGAATCGGTGATCAAGCGCGGCGCGGGGATCAAGGACTCGTCCAACTGGCTGCCGGGGCACGGCGGCTTCTTCGACCGCATGGACGCCTTGATGCTGGCGGCGCCGATCTATGTCGCCTGCCTGCTGTGGCTGGGGCTCGAGGGCCTGATTCCGAGCTGACCCCCGCCGGCAGAGAACCTGACTGCCGATTCTCCGTATCAGGCCCCGCGGGGCCGACCGCCCACCCACCCGACCATGGACCTCCTGACCAGCATTCCGGCGTTTCTCTTCGCCCTCGGCGCGATCGTGTTCGTGCACGAGCTCGGCCATCACGTGGTCGCCAAGTCTTTCGGCGTGCGGGTGCAGGTGTTCTCGCTCGGTTTCGGCAAGCGCCTCTGGGGCTTCGAGCGCAAGGGCACCGACTACCGGCTGTCGCTCGTTCCCCTCGGCGGCTACGTGCGCATGGGCGGCGAGCTGCCCGAGGAGCGCACCGGCGACCCCAGCGACTTCCTCTCCAAGCCGCGCTGGCAGCGGGTGCTGGTGTACCTGGCCGGGCCGGCGATGAACGTGGTGTTCTCGGTGGTGCTGATCGCGGCGGTGTTCATGGTCGGCATCGAGATGCAAGCCATCCAGGAGACCTCGTCGGTGGTCGGCACCGTGGAAGAGGGCTCGGCGGGAGCCGAGGCGGGCCTCGAGCGCGGCGATCGGATCGTCGAGCTCAACGGCAAGCGGGTCGAGAAGTGGAACGACGTGGGCTTCATCTTCGCCACCTCGCCCGAGCGGCCGGTGGAGGTGGTGTTGCTGCGCGACGGGCAGACGCTCACCGTGAGCCTCACCCCGGTCAAGGTGCCGCGCTACGAGTACGGCGACGCGGGGATCTACCCCATGCGCCAGCTCAGGTTCTCCAAGGTCCTCCCCGATACCCCGGCCGAGCGCGCGGGCTTCCACGCCGGCGACGAAGTGCGGCAGGTCGACGGGCGCAACATGAGCGACGTGGAGGCTTTCATCGTCTACGTCCAGGAGCGGGCGAGCACCGAGATGGTGATCCAGGTACTGCGCAAGGGGGAGTTGGTGGATCTAACCGTGGTGCCCGCCGACGTCGAGGGCAAGGGGCAGATCGGCGTGGAGATCGGCTCCTACCGGCCGCTGCCGCCGGGCGAGGCGCTCGTCGAGAGCGTGCGCTTCAACTACGACATCCTCGACAAGAGCATCCAGATCCTGGGCAAGCTGTTCACCAACGAGATCGCCCCCAAGAGCGCGCTCTCCGGCCCGATCGAGATCGCTGCCTGGAGCGGCCGGGCGGCGCGACGCGGCTTCAAGGAGCTGATCTACATGATGGGGTTCCTGTCGATCTCGATCGGCTTCATGAACCTGCTGCCGATCCCGATCCTAGACGGCGGCCACATCTCGATCCTGCTGGTCGAGAGCGTCATCCGTCGGGATCTGTCGATGATCCTCAAGGAACGTATCACCCAGCTCGGTTTCATGATGCTGATGACGCTGATGGCGGTGGTGATCTTCTTCGACCTGTCGAAGAACCTGCCGGGGCTGTTCTCGGGCTCTTGAGCCCCGTCAGGATTCTCCGACAGGGCGGGGCCGGGGCGTCTGCTCGGACAGACTCTGATGGTATGCTCCGCGCCATGTGGCGCAAGCTGGCACGGGCGGTGGGGTGCCTGGGGTATCTGGGGCTCATGGGGGTGGTCTTCGCCCTCGTTTCCTATGCCGCGTTCAGCCAGTTCGTGCGCCGCGGAGTGACCCCGACGCCGGAGCTGTTCGGGCTCAGCGAGCAGGACGCGGAGGCGCTGCTCGCCGATCAGGGCCTGAGCCTGGTGTGGTCGCGGGAGGCCGAGCGTTTCGACGAACAGGTGCCCGCGGGGCACGTATTGATCCAGAAGCCCCGCGCCGGCACGCTGGTCAAACGCGGCGTCGCGGTGACGGTGACGCTGTCGCGCGGGCCCCAGCGGATCGAGGTGCCGGCGGTGGCCGGCAACTCCCTGCAGGCGGCGCAGGTGACCCTGGCGGCGGCCGGCCTGACCAGCGGCAGGACGATCAACGTCTACTCGGACCGGGGCGCTCCTGGCATCGTGGTTGCACAGCAGCCAGCCGGTGGCTCCCGGGTGGAGCCCGACGCCGCGGTGGACCTCTTCTTGTCGATGGAAAGCCGCGGAGAGACCTACGTCATGCCGGATCTTGTGAACCTCCATTACGAGCACGTGCGCCGCTACTTCGAGCACCGCGGCTTCCGCCTCGGGCGCGTCAGCTACGAGACCTACGACGGCATCGCACCCGGCACCGTGCTGCGCCAGTATCCGCTCGCCGGCCATCCGCTGCACCGCGGCGACGTGATCGCTCTCGGAGTGGTGACGCCGGCCGAGCCGGAAACGGCCACGGAAGAACCCGAGGCCGCGAGCAGTGGCCTCGAAACAGCCGCGAGCGGGGCGCCATGAAGTTGGCACCGTCGCTCCTCGCCGCCGATCTCGCGAACCTCCTCCCCGCCCTCGAGCAGTGCGAGGCGGGCGGCGCCGACCTGGTGCATTTCGACGTCATGGACGGCCACTTCGTGCCCAACCTGAGCTTCGGCATCCCGGTGCTCGAGGCGGTAGCGGCGCGTACCCGGCTGCCGATCGACGTGCACCTGATGGTCAACGAGCCCGACCGTCTGCTCGACGCTTATCTCGAAGCGGGCGCGGACTGGGTCTCCGTGCACTTCGAGGCGACCACGCATCTCGACCGCGTGCTGTCGCGCATCCGTGAAGGCGGCGCGCGGGCCGGCGTGGTGCTCAACCCGGCGACGCCAGTCGAGCTGCTGGTCGATTCGCTGGCGCATCTCGACTTCGTCTTGCTGATGTCAGTCAATCCAGGTTTCGGCGGGCAGAAGTTCCTGCCGCACGTGCTGGAGAAGACCCGGCGATTGCGCCGAATGATCGAGCAGCGTAAGCTCGACGTCGCGATCGAGATGGACGGCGGCATCGGTTCGGACACCATCGATCTGGCCGCTGCCGCCGGAGTCGACATCTGCGTCGCCGGCTCGGCCGTCTTCGGACACGAGGATCCGGCCGAGGCCATCCGCCAGCTGCGGCGCAAAGCTACCCGAGACAATTCATGAAACGATTTCGAGCACTCCTGTGGTGTCTACCGATCCTGCTGCTCCTGGCCGGCTGCAGAGGCAAGCGCGACGACCCGGTTCTCAGGCTCTCGGCCACCGAGGCGCTGGAGCTCGGCAAGCAGTTCCTCGAGCAGGAGAAGTACTACAAGGCCCGGCAGCATCTCACTCACGCCTTCGAGGTCGAGCCGAATTCGCGCAACGGCCGGGAGGCGCTGTTGCTCGCCGCTGACGCCTTCTTCCTCCACGGTGGCTCGGACAACTACATCAAGTGCGAGGCCAAGTACCGCGACTTCCTCAACCGCTTCCCGACCAGCGACCGCGCCGACTACGCGCAGTTTCGCGTCGCCACCTGCCTCGCCCGGCGGGTGGAGAAACCGGACCGCGATCAGAAGGTGACGCGCGACGCGCAGCGGGCCTTCGAAGAGTTGCTGCGGCTCTACCCCAACAGCTCGCACATTCCCGACGCGCGCCACGAGATCCAGGTGATCACCGATCGGCTGGCGGCCCACGAGCTGGTCATCGGCAGCTTCTACTCGAGCTTCTACGGCAAGGGCATCTGCCAGGCGACCATCCAACGCCTCGAGGACCTCGAGCAGGACTATCCGGCGTTCTCCCAGATGGACGCCGTGCACTACTATCTCGGCTCCGCATTCCGCCGGTGCCGGCGTCCGGAAGACGCCGACCGGGAGTTCGAGAAGCTACGGATCGACTATCCGGACAGCCCGTTCGTGGCCAAGATGGAGAAATTCGAGAAGCAGTTCGCCCGCGAGATGATCAAGGCCGCGAAGAAGGGGAGCTGAACAGTGAGGCTCTGTTTCTGCTGCCTGACGCTGGCCCTGACGCTGGCCGTGACCGGCTGCTCCAGTAACCTGATGAGCTCATCGGGCGCCAGCGCCACCGAGATCGAGGATCTCAAACGGCGGCTGCTCGACGCGGAGAGGCGCGCCACGGTCGGCGAGGTGGACGTCGCCCGCCTGAAACGGCGGATCGTCCAGCTCGAGACGGATCTGAGGCAGGCCCAGGCGGCGACCCGACCCTCCGTGGCGCCGGAGACGAGCAAGCCGGAGACGCCAGCAGCGAGCGCGCCGGAGACCCGGCCACCGGCGGCGCAGCCGGAGATCGAGGAGATTGATCTCGAGCCGGAACCGATCGCCCAGGCGCCGCCGCCGGAACCCGCGCCGGCACCGCCGACTGGCCCCGCGACGACCGGCGCCCCGACCCCGCTGAGCGAGGAAGCCCAGGCCCTCTACGACGAAGGGTACACGCACTTCCACCAGCAACAGTACGGCGAGGCGGAGGAGCGGTTCCAGCGCTACGTGGAGCGGTATCCGGGGACCGAGCTCTCGGACAACGCATCCTTCTGGATCGGCGAATGCCGCTACGCCCGCGGTGAGTACAGCTCGGCCCTCGACGCCTTCACCGCCACCGTGGAGCGCTACCCGAAGGGCAACAAGATCGGCGACGCCCTGTTCAAGGCCGGCAAGTGCCTGGAAGCCCTCGGCGACGCCGAGCAGGCGAAGAGCACCTACGGGGAGGTCGCGAGCCGATTCCCGGGTACCGGCGCCGCGGCATTGGCCCGCGAGCGGCTGGCCGAGCTGCGCTGAGACCCCCTTTTCGGGGCCCCTCGAGTTGCACAATTTCTTGACACCTCGGGTCAAACGAGGTAGCTTGGCAAGACCGTCTAATGGATGTATAGTCAGATCTCTATGCGCAGCACGATGCCGCTGGACACGGATGCCGCTCGATCCGACAGTCATGGAGCGGATTCGCCACCGGGAGGTCGCGCGATGAACCGACGTAATTGGCTCACCACACTCTTGACCCTGGCGATGTTGGCGGGCGCCGGCATGTCGGCGGCCCAGCAACCCCCCGCCGACCTGCATCTGGAAGGCGATCACTGGACTGCCTGGAGTCCGCCGGCGACGGCGCCCGAGGGGATCCAGGTCTATATCGTCAAGCCCGGTGATTCGCTGTGGGAAATCGCCGCGACCATGCTCGGCGATCCCCATCTCTGGCCTCAAATCTGGGAGCAGAATCAGTACATCCTGGACGCTCACTGGATCTATCCCGGCGATCCCCTGTTCGTGATCGGGGCAGCCGCCCCGGGCGCCTTCGCCGATGCCGATGGAGTGGCCGGAGCGCCGCTCGGAGAGGCGGCGGCCGGAGCGCCGATGGCCGATAGCGGATCCGGCGCCGACGATCCCTTCAACACCGTGCTGGATGGAGCGGAAGAGCCCAAGCAAACCCTGGGATTCACCGGTCGGGAACATTTCGTGAACCCAGAAGGGCCGGTACCGCTGGGCTACGAATCCGACATCTATTGCACCGGCTTCATCGGTGACCTGGACGAAGAGTTCGCCTACCAGATCGCCGCTTCGGAGTACGAGTACCTCACTCCGAGCCTGGAACCCGGCAGCAACAGCGTCATCAGGGGCATCCACGGTACCGCCAGCACCGAGAAGTACGGCCTCGGGGCCGGGGACATCGTCTATATCGACGGCGGGCGTGCCGACGGACTCTCGGCGGGTGAGCTGCTGACCGCGGTCCAGGCGAGTGAGGAGGTCTTTCACCCCAAGAGCAGGGAGCTGCTCGGGCGCCTCTACAAGTATCTCGGCCGGATCCGCGTGCTCTCCGCGCAGCAGGAGACCGCGATTGCCGAGATCGTCCAGCTGTGCTCGCCGATTCCGGTGGGCACCTCGCTCAAGCTCTTCGAGCCCGAACCGGTACCGCTGCGCAAGACCACGCCGCTGCGTCCGGTGAACTTCCCGCCCGCCGACCAGGATCTGGACAGCGCTCCGACCATCGTCATCGCGTGGGACAAGCTGCTCTCGCTCGGCGCCGGCTACCTGGTCTTCATCGACCACGGCGACGGGCAGGAGGTCGCTCCCGGCGACATCTACACCATCTATCGACGCGGTCGGGAAGGCTTTCCGCCGACCCTGCTCGGCGAGCTGGCGGTGCTTTCGGTTTTCGACAATACCGCCTTGGCCCGCATCCTCAGATCGCGGTACACTGTCTTCGTCGGCGACGCCCTGTATCTGAAATAAGACCGCGTTTCGCCCTACCTTTCGAGGGAGTCGTATGGGCCGCAAGAACCTGAAAGACGGACTGACACCGATCGTCGACGAGCTCGTTCGCCGTGGCGTGAGCCTGCAGCAGGCCCGCCAGGAGTTCGAGCGCCAGTTCATCTCCGCTTCTCTGCGCTCGAACGGCGGCAATCTCTGCCAGTCCGCCCGGTCGATGGGAGTCCATCGCAACACGCTGCGCAACAAGGTCTCCAGCCTGGGCATCGAACTGCCTTCCCGAGGCCCTCGCCTCGGCGCTCCAAAGTCCCCCAAGAACTGACCCTCTCCCAGCCGGGAGGCCGCTTCCCGGCAGCCTCGCGTTCGAGCTCGATTGCAGTCGAATTTGGCGCGATTCTTGCTCCGAAAACCGTACCAGCAGACCTTCAGAGCATCTGACTACCCGAGAACTGCATTCCCCAGCTCTCACCGCAGGGTCTGAACCCTTCCGGCTCCCGCTCGCCAACCCACGGAGCCGTTTCGATCGATACAACCAAGAGGTCAAGCCAATGTCGAGAGGAAATTCGCGTATCGCGTCTCTCGTGGCGTTTTATTTCCTGATTCTCTGCCTGGTGCCGCCGACGGCGCCATCGAACCCGATGGACATCGAGTCACCGGTCGCCGGGGCGCCCAGCGCCACGGAGATCGCGCTCTTCGAGGAGCTCGTGGAGTGGATCGGCGACGAGGAGGTGGGCTCCATGCCCGCCGAGCCACTCCGGCACGTGATCAGGGCCCGCCCGGCCAGTTTCGACGTTTTTCGCAGCTACCATGACGACGCCGTCCGCAACCGACGGCTGAACGAGGTGCCCTTCGGCAACATGATCCGCAACGCCGCCGATCGTCACGACGTCGACGGCCTGCTGATCGCGGCGGTCATCGAAGCGGAATCGAGCTTCGACCCGTGCGCGATCTCGGACCGCGGCGCCGTCGGCCTGATGCAGGTCATGCCGGCTCACGCCGGCGAGATGGCCCTCGACGAGCTGACCGAGCCGGACCTGAACCTGGAGCTCGGCACACGCTACCTTCGCCATCTGCTGGAGCTCTACGACGGCAACCTGGAGCTGGCTCTGGCAGCCTACAATGCCGGCCCGGCCAACGTCCGGCGCCACGGCGGCGTACCGCCCTTCCGCGAAACCCGGCGCTATGTCGAGAAGGTTCTCGGCATCTACGTTGGGCACCACCAGGAAGTCTGGCGGAGCAGCGAAACCGGGGAGATCCTGGTCGCGGACTAGGCTCTCCGCTCTCGCGAGCGGCGCTCAGGCGCCGTTGTCTTCTTCCGGCGCTTCGGTCAGCGGCGCCTTCGAGTCGTCGCCCTTCAAGCCGCGCTTGAAGTTCTTGATGCCCTCGCCCACTCCTTTTCCGAGCTGCGGCAGACGGGTCGCGCCGAAGAGCACGACGACGATCAGCAGGATCACCAAGAGCTCTTGAATGCCTAGGCCTAGCATGGATTGCTCCTCTCTCGGCGGCCCGGAACTGGCCCGCACTGGAGTGAGTTTAGCAGACCCGGGTCACTCCGACCCGCGGGGCGTCAAAATGGCCGGCCTGGGATCGGTACAGGCGTTTGACACGTCCGGGCTCTCACGCGATAATTTTTGGTCCCGATGCCTGTGGACAACCACATCCGACGCATGATGCAGGATCTGGGGCAAGCCCTCGTCCAGGCGATTGCCTCCTCCCCCAAAGTCAGTGACGCGGTGCGCCAGATCCGGGAGGACGGCTACTCTATCTTCCTCGTCCTCAACCGGAAGCAGGAAGGCGAAAGGGGCGTACAGATCGAGCTCACCAGCCGGCGGGCCACCCCCGAGGAGCCGGAGTACCGGCTCGACAAACGCGACGTCTCGTTCCTGAAGACCATGGGGATCGACGCGACCCGCGCCGGCAAGCGTCGGCGAACGCCGTAGCTGGGCCCGCGCCCTCCGCCGCGCCATGACACAGAACCAGCAGGACCTTCTCGGCCTGCCACGCCGCCGCCTGGCCGAGGTGCTGGCGCCCTTCATCGACCGGCCGTACCGAACCGACCAGATCTACCGGGCTCTCTACGAACGTGGCGCTGGAGAGATCGGCAGCATCACCGAGCTCGGCAAAGAGCTGCGCGCCGAGCTGGCCGAGCGCTTCACGATCGGTCTGCCGGAAGTGGCGACACGTCACCTCTCCGCCGACGGTACCGAGAAGTTCCTCTTTCGCCTGGCCGACGGTGCGACCATCGAAGCCGTCGACATCCCTGACGGCCGGCGCCGGACCCTGTGCATCTCGAGCCAGGCCGGCTGCGCCCTCACCTGCCGCTTCTGCGTCACCGGCTATTGGGGCGGCGGGCGCGACCTGACGGCCGGAGAGATCGTCGCGCAGGTGCTCGCAGTCGGGAAACAGCGCCGCGAGAGCGGCGGCGGGCTCAACCTGGTGTTCATGGGCATGGGCGAGCCGCTGCTCAACCTCGGCGCGCTCGGCGACGCCCTCGAGATCCTCACCGAACAGATTTCCTGGCGCCGCATCACGGTCTCCACGGCCGGGGTCATTCCGGGCATCGAGGAGCTGGCCGGCTGGCGGAAGCGGCCCCGGTTGGCGATCTCCCTGCATGCTCCCGACGACGATCGGCGCAGCCGGATCATGCCGATCAACCGGCGCTACCCGCTGGCGGACCTGCTGGCAGCCCTGCGTCGCTATCCGCTCGACCGGCGCGAACGGTTGACCTTCGAGTATCTGCTGATCCGTGACTTCAACGACGCGCCGGCGGACGCCGACGCGCTGGTGCGGCTGCTTTCCGGCCTGCAGGCCAAGGTCAACCTGATTCCGCTCAACCCAGACCCGGTGCTGGACGAGAGCATGAAGCGTCCGCGCCGCACCGTTGTGACCGCGTTTCGTGATCGCCTGACGAGCAAGGGCATGACGGCCACGGTGCGCAAACAGCGCGGCGACGACGTCTCGGCTGCCTGCGGGCAGCTGCGCGCTCCCGGCCGCGAGCCGCGCGGATTCCGGAGGTCGAACCTGAGCCTCTGATCAGCGCAGCCAGATTGCCGCGACGTTGCGCCCGGCGCCCTTGCCGTCGCGGCGGTAGCTGTACAGGCGCTCGGCGTCGCACCGCGTGCAGAAGTCCACGCAACGGACGTCCGTGACGCCCCGGCTCTGCAACTGCCACCGCGCCGCCGCCACCAGATCGAGATGCGGCCGGCCACGCGGGCCGTCGCCAGCCACGTCGGGGGAGGCTGCGGCGCAGACCTGCTCAGCGACGTCGTGGCCCACTTCGTAGCAGCACGACCCGATCGCCGGCCCGATCCAGGCGGTGAGGGACTCGGCGGCGACCCCGGCACGCTCGAGCGTCGCGGGCAGAATCGACTGAGCCAGGCCGCGCCAGCCGGCGTGAACGGCCGCGATCCGCGAGTCGCCGGCAATCAGGACCGGCACGCAATCGGCGGTGACGACGGAGAGTGCCAGACGCCGGCGCCCGGTCACCAGAGCGTCGCCGGAGCGATCACCACCCGGCAGACCGTCGAGCACCTCGGCGGAGTGGATCTGCCGGAGCCAGGCGGGCTCGGTATCCGCCGGCAGGAGGCGGCGGAAGAGGGCTTCGCGGGAGAGCCGGGGCCCCTTTCCGGTGAAGCGAACCTCGACTTCTCCATCGCTTTCCCGCCAGCTCCAGAGGCCGTTTTCTCGCTCGCCTGTCAGGCTCATCGCGGCATCCTATCGAAACGTTGGAAGTCGCGATTTTCGCGTAGACTAGCCGCTTCATGTCCTACGAAACCGTCATCGGTCTCGAAGTTCACGTTCAGCTGGGCACGGCGACGAAACTCTTCTGCCGCTGCCCCAATCGATTCGGAGAGCCGCCCAACACCTTGACGTGTCCGGTGTGCCTGGGGTACCCGGGCACGCTGCCGGTGCTCAACGGCCAGGCGGTGGATCTGGCGATCCGCCTGGCACTGGCGCTCGGCGCGGAGGTGCGCCGACGCTCGGTCTTCGCCCGCAAGAACTACTTCTATCCGGATCTGCCGAAAGGCTACCAGATCAGCCAGTTCGATCTGCCGCTGGCCGAGAACGGCTCCCTGTCGCTCACCCGTCACCATCGTACGGCTCGGATCCGGCGACTGCACCTGGAGGAGGACGCCGGCAAGCTGTTGCACGAAATGCCGGGGGGCGGGGTCTTGTCCGGTGCCAGCCTGGTGGACTTCAACCGCTGCAGCGTGCCACTGGTGGAGATCGTCTCGGAGCCCGATCTCCGCGCCCCGGCCGAGGCGCAGGACTACCTTCAGACCCTGCGCCAGGTTCTGCTCTACACAGCCGTCAGCGATGCCAACATGGAGGAAGGGAGTCTCCGTTGCGACGCTAACGTCTCGATCCGGCCGGTGGGGAGCTCGACGCTCGGAACGCGGAGCGAGATCAAGAACCTGAACTCGTTTCGCCACGTCGCGAAAGCGCTCGAGCTCGAGGTCGCCCGCCAGACGCGCCTGGTCGAGTCGGGCGGCGAGGTCGTGCAGGAAACGCGGACTTTCGACGCCGACGCCGGCGTCACCCGGCCGATGCGCGGCAAGGAAGAGTCTCACGACTATCGCTACTTCCCGGAGCCGGATCTGCCGCCGCTGATCCTCGACGCGGGACGGATCGAAGAGGCCACCGGAGCCCTTCCGGAGCTTCCCTGGGATCTGCGCGAGCGGCTGATCACGCAGTTCGACCTACAGGTCGAAGACGCTC
The DNA here is from genome assembly GCA_024226315.1 of bacterium. Classification (GTDB taxonomy): domain Bacteria; phylum Acidobacteriota; class Thermoanaerobaculia; order Multivoradales; family J023; genus JAAELT01. The sequence continues at coordinate 24,607 of JAAELT010000254.1, forward strand.
TGACACTCACCGCCACGCCGGCACTGGCTGCCTATCTGGAATGCGTCGCTTCCACCTATCCGGGCAAGCCCCGTACGGTGGCCAACTGGCTCAAGACCGAGATCCTGCGCGAGCTCAAGAGCCGCAAGGCGGACGTTGAGGCGGCGATCGAGCCACAGCGGCTCGCGCGGTTGCTCACCATGGTCGACGACGGACGGCTGTCGACCGGCGCCGCGAAACGGGTCCTGACCGAGATCTGGGACTCCGACGAGAGCGCCGCAGAGGCGGCCGAGCGCCTGGGGCTGCTGCAAATCCGCGACGAGGCGATAATGTCGGGATGGGTGCGCCAGGTGGTGGACGAGCATCCGCGGCAGGCCGCCGAATACCGCGCCGGCAAGCATCGCGTAGCGGGTTTCTTCGTCGGCCGGGTGATGCAGCTTTCCGAAGGCCGCGCCGAGCCCCGTCTCGTCCAGAGACTCCTGCGGCAGGCTCTCCTGCACGAAGACCCGATGGCCGCCGAAGACCCGGCCGCTGAAGACGTGGGCTCTGAGCCTTGATCGAGTTCTTTCGCGTCACCAAACGCTATGCCGGAGGCCAGATCGGCCTCGACGGCGTCGATCTGCGGATCGATCCCGGACAGATGGTCTTCCTGACCGGACCCAGCGGCGCCGGCAAGACCACGTTCCTGAAGCTTATCTACTGCGAGGAAATGCCGAGCTCCGGCAACATCCTGGTCAACGGCCGCAACGTTTCGTCGCTGCCGCGTAGCAAGGTGCCATATCTGAGACGGACGATCGGCGTGGTCTTCCAGAGCTTCCGGCTCATTCCCCGCAAGACAGTGTTCGAGAACGTCTGCTATCTGCCCCGCATTCTGGGGCTGAGCTCCAGGGAGCAGAAGAAACTGGCCTTCGAGACACTGCGGCAGGTGGGCCTGGCGCACCGCCTGAACGCGTTCCCGCTGCAGCTCTCGGGCGGCGAGCAACAGCGGGTCGCGATCGCGCGCGCGCTGATCAACCGGCCGGAGATCCTGCTCGCCGACGAACCGACAGGCAACCTCGACCCCGAGCTCTCCGACGAGATCATGCGCCTGATTCTCGACATCCATCTGCGCGGTACGACGGTGATCTTCGCGACTCACGACCGCGACTTGATCCAGCGGGTCGGCCGGCGGGTCCTGACCCTCGATCAGGGAAAGCTGATCGACGACTACGAATTGCCGAGTGGGCTCGCCGCCGAAACCGAGGCCACCGACGGAGAGCAGAAGTGAGCTTCTTTCAGGCCCTCGGTTACTTCACTCGCGAGGCGTTTCTCAGCCTCGTCCGTAGCTGGAAGATCTCTCTCCTGGCGGTGCTGACCATCGCCGTGAGCTTGATCCTGGGAGGGGTCTTCCTGCTGGTGAGCGGCAATCTCCGCCACGTTGTCGAGGGCTGGAAGAGCGAGAGCAAGGTGGTGATCTACCTACGGGCGGAGGCCAGCGGCTCGGAGACGGTGAGGATGACGCGGGCACTGGAGGAGACGGACTGGGCGCTCGACGTCGAGCTGGTGAGCGCCGAAACCGCCCATCGGCGTTTCCGGCGTGCTTTCCCGAGCCTGAGCGATCTGCTCGAGGGCTGGGGAGAGAACCCCTTGCCGACATCGATCGAGGTCGGCCTCGACTGGCAGCAATTCGAAGATCGGCCCGCGCTCGAGGCGGCTTTCGCCGAGCTCCGCGCGGATCCGGCTGTCTCGATGATCGACGATGATCGCGACTGGCTGAATCAACTGGAGGCGGTCGTGTTCGTCCTCGAGGCCCTGGGACTGGTCCTCGGAGCGATCCTGCTGGTGACCGCGATCTTCACCATCTCGAGCGTCATCCGGCTCACCGCCTTCCTGTACCGTGAGGAGATCGCGGTAATGCGGCTGGTCGGCGCGACCGAGTTCTTCATTCGCGGACCGTTCTACGTCGAGGGCCTGATGCAGGGACTGCTCGGCGGAGCGGTCGCGGTCACGGCGCTCTTCGGAGCACACCTGCTGGTGCTGGAGCGCTACGCCGGTGCCCCGCTGAGCCTGCTGGCGTCACGATTCCTGGCTCCGATCGAGCTGCTGGCCCTGATCGGCCTGGGTGGCCTCGCCGGGCTGGTGGGAGCGGTCACCTCCCTGCGCCGGGAGTCCCTCGGTCAGACCGCGGAGACGCCCGGATGGGCGGAGGGTTGAATCAGCCGCCGCCGCCCTGCTCGAGGGCCCTCAGCTCCGCTTCCAGCCTCTCCGCTTCTTTCTTCATCTCTTCGATCTGCTCGTTCTCGGCCTGAACCTGCTTGTTGAACATCTCGGTGTCCTGGTTTTCTTTGACCCGCGCCGCGGCCGTCTGGTTGCCGGCCTTCTGGTAGGCCTCGATCGACTGCGTGTACTTCTTCTGTTTCTCGTAGGTGAAGCCCAGCTGCGACCAGATCGTATTCTGATCCGTACCCGACGCTTTGCCCAGCGCGTCCTCGAGCGGCTTGATGGCCTCGGCGTATTGCCCGTTGCTGGTATAGGCCTGGCCGAGGTAGAGGAGGGCTTCCCAGTCGCCAGGCTTCTTGGCGGTGGCTGATTTCCCGGTATCGATCGCCTTCGCGTAGAGTCCGGCACCCAGCTCGGCCTTGAGCTTGAGCATCACGCTTTCGAAGCTGGAGTCCAGGGAGACGAGCTCGGCGGCGACCTCCGAGGCTCTGAGATACGAGGTCTTCTTGGTGGTCTTGTCGCGCGAGTGCCGCCCCTTCTTGATCAGTGCCGTCGCGTAGCCACGCTTGATTTCGGCATCTCTGGGCGCCAACTTGTAAGCCCGGTCGAGGGCACGGATGCCCTGCTCGATGTCATCGGCCCGCACGGCCATGGAACCGTACTTGTGCTGGATCTTGGCATCCTCGGGGTTGAGCTTGGCGAGCGCCGCGTAGTCGCTGACCGCCCCATCGGTATTGTCGGTCTTCTCCCGGGCGGCGGCACGGAGCTGATAGAAGCTCGTCCGCTGCTTGACCGGCAGAGAGCTCGGGTCGACCGAGCCGAAGAGCTTGACGACGTCGGAGTAACGGCGCGCCGTGTAGTAGCCCTTGCCGAGCTCGAGCTTGACGCTGAGCTCGTTGGGATTCAGGTCATAGGCCTTGCGCAGGCTGTGCAGCGCCTCGGCGTCGCGTTTGAGCTGCCCGAGGGCACGGGCGTGCATGAACCAGACCTGCCAGGCATCCGGGGTCTTCTTGACCAGCTCTCCGAATTCGTCGGCCGCGGCCTGATAGTTCTTGCTCTTGAAAGCGGCGACGCCTTCTTCCCAGCCCGCCGTGGCCGGCAGGGCGCACAACAGCAGCAGTGGGACAATCGTAGCTATGAAACGGCGCATCGTGGGGCTCCTTTCTCTGACTTTCTGGACACTCGAAGATGATCGATGCTCGAACCGCGATGGCCGACCGATCTCAGCCGCTCAGCTGCTGGTTGACGCGCTCCAGAAACACTCGGGATTGGTTCGGCCCAAGGGCCGAGGAAACGACCTGCTCGAGGGAGCGGATCATATCTATTACGGCATCGAATCCGCGGCCGGATTCCATTTCCGTCTTGGTGCGGCGGGTGGTGGCTTCGAGCTCGGGCAGCTTCTCGTGATTCGCCAGCAGCGCCCGGGCGTGAGCGTAGATCTGCTCCGCGGCACCGGAGAGCTCGGCCGCCGACATGTTCTGCAGGCGGTCGGCCTGCAGCTGTCCGAGATTCTCTTTGAGCTCCACCAGGCTGGCCGTGACCAGGCCATAGAGCAGCTTGCAGACCTCGAAAGCGGAGAGACCCAGCACGGTGGCCAGCTCGTCGATCGAGCGGCGCTCGTCGATCTTGCAAATCACCGCCCACTCGTTGGGGGTGAACGAGATCGAGGTGCTCGAGCTCTGATTGGTGAAGACGGGTACCAGGCGGGTCGACGGGATGCGCTTCGAGAGCACCTGCCACTCGTCGATCCGGCGAGCGGCTTCCATCAACAGGTTGGTGTTCGACTTCTTGATCGTCCGGGTTTCGGTCTCGACGCCCGGCTTGAAGACGAAGTCGCCCTCCTGCCAGATGGCCAGCTCGTAAACCGCCTCCTCACCGGAGACATCGCCACTGACGGCGTGTACGATTTCTCCGTTTTGCAGGTAGATTTCGCCACTCTGCTCCGCTGTCTGGAGGACGAAAACTCCCGTCTTCCCCGAGACCGATACCAGCTGGATGATGTCGGGGAGCGGGAGCTCTTTGAGCGACCCTTGGAAGGCCATTGGGGGAAGGTCTTACTGCAGTCTGAAGTTCACCGTCAGGTTGTAGTAGACGTCCACCGGCTTGCCGTTGAGGGTCGCCGGCTTGAACTTCCAGCTCTTGATCGCCTTGACCGCCTCTTCGGAGAGGCCCATCGGCAGGCCCTTCAGCACCTTGACGTTGGTCACGTCGCCCTGCTTGTTGATGATGGCCTGCACGATGACGACACCCTGGATCCGCGCCTTGCGGGCGATCTCGGTGTACTGCGGCTGAGGATGGCTGATCTTCTCCGGTTTCTTGACGTCGCCGCCGACATGGATCGGCCCCTCCGGCTCCGCCACCGGCGGCGCGTCGGGAATCCCGAAGACGATGTCGTCGACGTCCGGCAGATCGATGTCGGGCTCGGGCTCGTCGAGGCGGATGGGCTCGGGCTCGTCCGGCGTCGGATCAGGGATCGGCACCTTCTTGGCCTTGGGCTTCGGGATCTCCTGCTTCTGCTTCGGCGGCGGCGGCTGGAAGCGCACCTGCTGCACCACGTAGACCTTCTTGTCCTTCTCGTCCTCAGCCGCCTCGAACTGGATCTCGGGGAAGGTGATCATGATCAGGATCAAGTGGAAGACGATCGCCCCTCCGATCGCGTACCAGGTGTGTTTCCTGTCTTCCTGTTCCTCGAGGGCGAACATCAAGTAGTCGCCGGCCGCGAAATCGATCTCCTGGTGATCCGCCGGTTTCCCGGCGCCCGATTGCGGAGTGCTTTCCTGTGCCATCGCTAAACCTCTCAGATCCTAGTACCAGAATGATTCGATCTCGCGCTGGGTCGGGATCGAGACGTTGACGTCCTTGCCGAGAATCGACTCGAGGTTCTCCCCCTCCTCGAGCTCGGCCTCTGCCTCTTGGATGATCTTCATGTCGATCTCGCGCACGCTCACTGCCGTGCCGTCGATCTTGATCTTGATCCTGCGAAGTGTATCGAAGACCTTGACCATGCTGCCGTAGGGGGCCTCGGGGTCGGGCTTGATGATCACCGGCTTCTTGGGGTTACGCTCCAGCTTGGGCTTGAGGTAGTCGAAGATGTCCTCGAGCTCGGTCGGCTTCTGATCGACCAGGACGTCGCCGAACGCGTTGACCTCGACCAGAACCGAGTCCTCTTTTTCGACGATCGGCGGCGTGTCGTCGTCTTTGGGCAGGGCGAAGTCGAGGCCGCGGGTGGCGGCGAACGTGGTGGTCACCATGAAGTAGACGATCAGGAGAAACGCGATGTCCGCCATCGAGGAGGTCGGGATCTCGTCGCTGGGCTTGTTCTGTTTGAGCTTCACGGCGCTATCCTCCGGAAGGGGTGTCGACCCTCTCCTGCTCGGAGAGCAGATAGATGAGCTCGACCTTGGCCTGCTTCAGGGAGTCGATGACCTCGTCGATATTGCGATACGGCACGTTGTCGTCCGCTTTCAAGACGACCGGGCGGTCAGGGAACTCGACCACCAGGTTGGCAGCGAAGCTGACGACGTCGTCGATCGAGTCCAACGGCGTGCTCATGTGCTCGCCGTTGGTGACGCGGATCTGCCCGTTGTTGGTCACCGAGATGTAGGCCGCTTCCTTGGGAACCTCGAAACGCAGCTCGGTCTTGGGCAGGGCAACCTGCGTCTTGTCCTTCTCGAAGGTGATGGTCACCATGAAGAAGACGATCAGCAGGAAAGCGATGTCGGCCATGGAAGCGGTGGGGATCACCGCTGCTGACTCGTGACGTCTTTTCAAACGCATGTCGAGCTCCTCGTTCCGCGGATCTCTATTTGGCTCCGCCCGCCTGGTCGGCCGAGATACCAGCTCTCTCCATCTCGCCGAAGGTCTCGAGCAGCATGTTGGTCGAGGTCTCGATGTCGCGTACCGACTTGTTGATGCTGTTCATGAAGAAGTTGTAGAACAGCTGGGTCGGGATGGCGACGAAGAGACCGCCGGCGGTGGTGATCAGGGCCTCCGAGATACCGGCGGCGACCGCGCCCGGGTTCGACAGCCCCTGCTCGGCCAGGGCGTCGAAGGACTTGATCATGCCGGACACCGTGCCGAAGAAGCCCAGCAGCGGGGAGACGTTGGCCACACTGGCGAGCACGACCAGACGTTTCTCGAGCCGTGCCATCTCGTGCAGAGCGGCGGTCTCGATGGTCTTCTCGATGTCTTCCTTGGGCTGCCCGTACTTGAGCAGGCCGGCCTTCATGATCGAGGCCAGGGGGCCCTTGTACTGCTCGCAGATCTTGATCGCGTCGCGCAGCGACTTGTTGACGATCAACGCCTTGCGCAGCTTCGCCAGGAACTCGTTGACGTTGATCTTGGCGCTGCGGAGCACCCATAGACGCTCGATGATGATGGTCACTGCGATGATCGAGAAGAAAGCCAGGACGTACATCACCCAGCCTCCGTCGTTCATCAACTGATAGATGGTTCCGCCAAACTTGCTCAAGGAACTACCTCCTACAGACTGCTTCGACTCGCCTGCCGCGAGTTCGGTTCCCGGTTTCCGATCGTGTCTTTCGCTATCTTCACCCTAGCTCGCTTCGACCGGCTCTTCTCGACACTGAGCCACTCCGCCCGCCGCCGACGGCGACAGACGGTATCTCGACCCGCATTGTAAGCGGCTCCGAGAGGCCTCGAATGCTGAAGAACGGCAGTGCCGTCTCCTCAACGATCCAATGTCTCCGGAACTTGTAGTCCAGGTGAAGAGAAGCTCCCTGTTTATTCGCGAGCGTCGATTGGCTGGCCATGTTAGCACAGCGTCAAAAAAACGGTCAAGAAACTCCTCTCGCGGAGTAACCCGTTTATTTACAACTGCTTAGACTCTGCCCGTGGGCCGCGCTCGGCGCTCCGAGCCGATCGAGACGAAGTCGCTGTGCGAAACAGATCGCCACCGCCAGAGCGTCGCTGGCATCGGGGGTCAGACGCTCCTCTCCCAGGCCCAGGATGAGGGTGACCATACGGCTCACCTGTGCCTTGTCGGCCCGCCCGTGGCCGACCACCGCGGTCTTGATCTCCGCTGGCGAATACTCGTGGATGTCGACGCCGCCGGCCGCCAGTGTGGCGAGCAAAGCGCCGCGGGCCTGCGCCAGGACGATCAGGGACCGCACGTTGACGCCACGGAACAACGATTCGAGCACCGCGGCCTCGGGCTCGAAGCGGCGCAAGAGGCCGCCCAACTCCGCGCAGAGGCGCGCGAGGCGCGCGGGCAGCGGGCTCGCGGGCGACAGCACGATCCGCCCCTGGGCGACCTTCTTCAGCTGGGACCCTCGCCGATCGATCAGGCCGTAGCCGGTGTAGCGGCTGCCGGGATCCAGGCCTAGGATCCGCATCCGCTGATCACCCCTCGGCGTTCGAGGCCAGGGCCTCGGGATCGGCGTCGAAATTCGACCAGACGTTCTGCACGTCGTCGAGATCCTCCATCGCTTCCATGAAGCGCAGGACCGTGGGGAGCTTGTCGCTCGCCAGGGAGACGAGGGTCTGTGGAATCATCGCCAGCTCGCCCACGGCGACCGGAATCTCCCGCTCGGCGAGGCCCTCCCGGATCCCGTTGTAGGCCTCCGGCGCGGTGAACAGCTCGTAACCACCCTTGTCGGTGGACATATCGTCGACGTCGAGCTCCAGCGCCAGCTCCATGAGCTCCTCCTCGTCCATCGTCTCGGGCTCGATCAGGAAGTAGCCCCGCTTGTCGAACATGTAGCTCACGCAGCCGTTCTCGCCCAGGCTGCCGCCGTGCTTGCTGAACAGGTGCCGTACCTCGGACACCGTACGGTTGCGGTTGTCGGTCATGGTCTCGACCAGTACGGCGACGCCGCCCGGACCGTAACCCTCGTAGATCACCTCTTCGAGCGCGGCGCCGGCCAGCTCGCCGGTGCCTTTCTTGATCGCCCGATCGAGCTTGTCGTTGGGAACGTTCTGCCCCCGAGCCTCTTGGATCGCCGCCCGCAACCGCGGATTGCCCGCCGGGTCGCCGCCACCGAGCCGTGCGGAGACAGTCACTTCCCGCAGGAGTCGGGTGAAGATCTTGCCACGCTTGGCGTCGACGGACGCCTTCTTGCGCTTGATCGTGCTCCATTTACTATGGCCGGACATGATGCCTCCTGTGCCTTTGCTACTCCGAGGATCGACTCGGCCTCGGGGTCGGTGACCATTCTACAAGATGCTCTCTTGCCGAACCGCGCCCGATTGACTCGCCTCATGGCCGATGCCAGAATACCAATTCAGGCCCATCGGAGTGAGACCTCAATGTCGTTCATCCTAGTCGTAGAGCAGGATGCGAGCTGCGTCGAGCGCGTCCGTGCAGCGCTACGTCTCGACGGCCTCTCGGTCGAAGCGGTCGCGGACCGTGAGCAGGCCTTCGGCAGAGCCGAGGTCGAGCCGCCGAAGCTGCTGCTGGCCAGCTCCACGCTGCCGGAAGTAGGTACGCTTCTGGCCGCCTTCTCCCGCCGGCGCGGCGGCCCCGGAGCGGTGGCGCTGGTCCCCGTCGCCGAAGCCACCCGGGTCACGCCCGCGGACTTCCAGGCCGACGAGGTGCTGGCCAAGCCCTTTTCCGATGATGGTCTGAGGCATCTGGTGCGGCGCTGTCTGAATACGTCACCGGAAGGGCGGGCGCTGACCGACGAGACCGCGCCGGACGCCGAGCAGCTGACTTCCGAAGACATCTTCGGCGACGTGCTGGCGGAGGTCGAAGCCGAGGCGAAGCAGACGAAGAAGACATCCCGCTCGCGGGAGCCGGCGATTCCCATGGAAGATATCGAGCGCCGGCTGGAAGAGACCCTCTCGGGAGTCATTCCGATGGTCGGCAAGAACGCCAGGCCCCGCGCACCCCAGAATCCGGCGCGGCGCGCGCGCGCCACCGATCTGGTGAACGATTCCGAGATCGACGATCTCCTCGATCAGACGCTGTCGTCGCTCGACATTCCCACCCGCTCTCGCAAACCCTCTCCCCGACCGGCGCCGAGCCCCCCCGAGCCAGAGGCGACCGATGCGACACCGAGCCCGCCGGCGCCCCCGCAACCGGCCACCCCGCCGGCACCACCGGCACCGCCCCCCGTCGCCGAGTCCGCCCTCGACGACCTGCGGAAGCCGGGGGACCAGTTCCAGACCATGCCCATGCCGATCGGCCTCGACAAGCCGGCGCACGAGGCGGACGGAAGCATCGTCTTCGGCGACTACACCCTGCTCGACCGCATCGCCACCGGCGGCATGGCCGAGGTTTGGCGCGCCCGGCGCCGCGGTATCGAAGGCTTCCAGAAGACCGTCGCGATCAAGAAGATCCTGTCGCACCTCACGGGCAGCTCGGACTTCCGCACGATGTTTATCGACGAGGCCAAGCTGGCGGCGCGGCTCAACCACAACAACATCATTCACATCTACGACCTCGGCAAGGTCGGCAACGACCTTTTCATAGCGATGGAGTACGTCGACGGCAAGGATCTGCGGTCGATCCTCGCCGCCGCCCGCAAGGACGGGCGCACTTTGCCGGTGGAGTTGGCCCTGTTCATCGCCAGCGCCGTGGCCAGGGCACTCGACTACGCCCATCGCCGGCGTGATTCCGACGATCGCGGCCTCGGGCTGGTACACCGCGACGTCTCGCCCCAGAACGTGCTGATCAGCTACGAGGGCGAAATCAAGCTCTGTGACTTCGGCATCGTCAAGGCGGTGGTCAAGGCGAGCACCACCCAGATGGGGGCGCTCAAGGGCAAGCTCCAGTACATGTCGCCGGAGCAGGCCTGGGGCCAGAGTGTCGACTCGAGGTCGGACATCTTCTCGCTCGGCTCGGTGCTCTTCGAGCTGTTGACCGGCATCAAGCTGTTCTCGGGCGAGAGTGAGATCGGCGTGCTCGACGCCGTGCGGGAGTGCCAGGTCCGCTCCCCCCGCGAGCACGTGCCCGAGATCCCCGAATCGGTCGAGGAGATTCTCTTCAAGGCGCTGACCAGGTCGCGTGACGACAGATACCAGACCGCCGGCGAGATGGAGCACGAGATCGGGGCGGTTCTCGAGGACCTCAAACCGGCGGCGAGCCAGAAGGACCTGGCGGGTCACCTTCGTCTGCTGTTCTCGCCCGCCGCGGCGATCGAGCCGGCCGAGGCGATCGAGGCAACCGAGACACCGGCCGAAGAGGTCGGGGCAGCCGAAGAGGTCGGGGCAGCCGAAGAGATCGAGCCGGCCGAAGAGATCGAGGAGATTGAGGCGATCGAGCCGGCCGAGGCGATCGAGCCTGAGGCCGGACCGGTCGACGCGTTCGTCTTCGAGCCACCGCCACCGCTGGCAGGCGGAACCTTCGGCGAGGAAGCCGAACCGGTGATGGAGCCAGCAAAGACGGTGGCGTCAACCGAGACGGTTGAGTCAACCGAGACGGTTGGGTCAGCGAAGGCGACGGAGCCAACAATCGCCGCACCGGCGGCCGCGGAGGAGGCACCGCAAGCGGCCGCGGACGAGACAAAGCCCGCCGGCGGCCGCGGTGGCCTGAAGTGGCTGGTCGCCGCGATTATTATCGGCATCCTGATCGCCGCCGGGTTCTTCGCACTGCGCTCACTGAATCAGCGCCAACCGGCGGCGACGGTCGTCGAACCGGCGGCGGCCGAGCCGGAAGCCCCTGAGCCAGCCGGCACCGAGGAGCCCGATGCGGCACAGGCTTCCCCGGAGGACGAGACCGGGGCCTCCGAAGGCGTCGAGACCGCCGACGGCGAAGAGACCACCGCGGGCGACGAGCCCGCCACCAGCGACGAGTCCGCGGAGGCCGGCGCGAACGGCGAAACCGGTGGCGACCCGGCCGAGACCGGCCTCGCCGCTGCCGGGATCGATATCGAGAAGCTCCTCGATGAAGAGCTCAACAGCCGCGCCGAGCGCTTGCGGCGGGACTTCGAGGCCGAGAAGAAGCGGATCGAGGAAGAGCTCGCCAAGACCCAGGCCGAGGATCCGCCGCCCGCCAACGGCGAAGAGGCCGACGGCGAAGAGCCTGCCGAGGAGGGCGGCGGGGGCTCCACCGACCAGTAGAGCCACCGCTTGTCAGCCCATTCGAACGCGAGTATCCTCACCAGGCTGGGGCAGCGGAGCCATCAGGACAGCCCTTTTTCGTCGGCTCGGCTATCGCATGCGACAAGATTTTGGCGGCGAGATCGCCTGGAGGAGAGACATGGCCCTGAATGATCAGCAACGGAAGTTCTACGAAAACACTCTCGAGGTGACCAAGCAGGAGATTGCTGACCTCGACCGGTCGATCGAGGACGAGCTCGCCAAGGTGAAGGATCGCCTGGCGGAGCTGCAGAACGACAAAAAGGCAGCGCTCGCCATGTACGACGCGGCCTGCGTACGGCTCGGTGTCCCCAACGAGTTCGAAGAAGAGGAAGACGACGAGGATTGAGACTGCTTCGGCGCCACGCCGCGCCGAAGGGTCGAAGATCGCCCTTTGGGAGTGAAGTACCTTGCCCTGGTTCAAGAAAGCCAAGAAGCCGAAGCCGATCCGGCGCGACGGACCCCGAAGTACGGTACCCGAAGGCCTGTGGGTCAAGTGCCAGGGCTGCAAGGAGATCATCTACTCCAAAGAGCTGAAGCGCAGCTTCAGAATCTGCCCCAAGTGTGGCTATCACTTCCGCATCGAGGCCGAGGAACGAATCGACCTACTGCTCGACCACGGAGACGACGGCGAGATGGGCTTCCGCGAGCTGTTCGTCGACCTGAGCCCCACCGATCCCCTGTCGTTCGAGGACACCAAGAGCTACAAGGACCGCCTCGCCGCATACCAGCGCCGGCTCGGTACCCGCGATGCGGTGCACGTACTGGACGGTACGATGGGCGGCCTGCCCGTCATCCTGGCGGTCATGAACTACCGGTTCATGGGCGGATCGATGGGCTCGGTCGTGGGAGAGAAGGTCACGCTTGCGGCCGAGGCCGCGCTCGAGCAACGCCGGCCGCTGATCGTGGTGTCCGCCTCGGGCGGTGCCCGCATGCAAGAAGGCATCTTGTCGTTGATGCAGATGGCCAAGATCAGCGCGGCTCTGGCTCGCCTGCGCCAGGCCAGATTGCCCTACATCTCCGTCCTCACGGATCCGACGACCGGCGGCGTCACCGCCTCGTTCGCCATGCTGGGAGACCTCAACGTGGCGGAGCCCGGGGCCTTGATCGGCTTCGCCGGCCCGCGGGTGATCGAGCAGACCATCCGAGAGAGCCTGCCCGATGGCTTCCAGCGCAGTGAGTTCCTGCTCGAGAAGGGGTTCCTCGACATGGTGATCCCCCGCCCCGAGCTCAAGGCCACGATCGCTCGCTGTCTCAGGCATTTCACCGCGAGCTCGATCGCCTCCTAGGTCCCGACCTCCCAGCTCCTGACCGTTGTCGACGACCCGCTCCGAAGCCCTGCTCGGCGGCCTCGAGCTCTTTCGTATGCGCCTGGGGCTGGCACGCGTCCGCCAGCTGCTCTCGGCGCTCGGCAATCCTCAGCTCGCGGTGCCGACGGTGCTGGTGGCGGGGACCAACGGCAAGGGCTCGACCGCCGCGTTGTTGGCCTCGATGTGCCGGGCGGCGGGCGCGCGCACCGGCCTCTTCACCTCTCCCCATCTCGAAGCGCTGACCGAGCGACTGTCGCTCGACGGACGGCCGATCAGCGACCGCGCCCTGGCCGCGGCCATCGAGCGCGCTCTCGGCGGCGCCGACGCCCTGGATTGCCAGCCCCCGACCTACTTCGAGGCCCTGGCAATCGCCGCCTTCGGGTACTTCGCCGAGCAGCGGGCGGACCTCGCGATTGTTGAGGTGGGCCTGGGGGGCCGGCTCGACGCCACCAACGTCTGCGAGCCGGTGCTCTCCCTGATCACGTCGATCAGTCTCGATCACGAGCAACACCTGGGGACGACCCCGGCGGCGGTGGCGCGGGAGAAGGCCGGGATCCTCCGCCGCGGCAAGCCGGCGATCGCCTGGGCCGGCACCGCGGCCGTGGAGCGAGCGCTTCGCCAACAAGCTCGGGAGTCCGGCGCCGATCTCGTCTTCGCCGACTCCACCGAGATCACGACTTCGACACCCGCCGGCGCGTCCCCCCAGCAGGTTCGGCTGCGGACCGGCCGCCGCGCCTACGGCTTGGAGCTCCATCTCGCCGGCCACCACCAGGCCCGGAACCTGGCGGTGGCGGTGCTGGCCGCCGAGACCCTCGGGGGCGGCGCCTGGCCCTCCCTGGACGAGACCGCGATCACCCGCGGCGCGAGGGCCTGCCGCTGGCCCGGCCGCCTGGAGTGGGTCGATCTGGGAGACGGCCGGCGGGTGCTCCTCGACGCGGCCCACAACGCCGCCGGGATCGAAGCGCTGACCGCCTACCTGGCGGCCCGCAAGCCGGAGCAGCGCCCCGATCTGCTGTTCGGCGCCCTGGCGGAAAAACAAATCAGCGCAGCGTTGCCGTTGCTCGCCGCCCAGGTCGGGAAGATCGTCGTGACCCGCCCGCCGGGAGAACGCGCGGCCGAGCCCGATCACTGGCTGCCGGCATTCGAGGGGCACGAGGTCCATGCCGAGGCCGACCTCTCGCGCGCTCTCGAAGCGGCGCTTCGGTCAGCCGGCGACACCTTGCTGGTATGTGGCTCGATCTACCTGATCGGCGCCGTTCGGACGATGCTGAGAAAACGCTACGGCAGGCCCTCGTAGAGCGGGAACCGCTCACACAGCGCCTCGACACGCTGGCGAACCTCGGCGAGCGCGGCCTCGTCGTCGGTCGCGCCGAGCGCGTCGGCGATCAGATCCCCGACCTCGTCCATGGCCGCTTCGTCCATTCCGCGGGTCGTCAGGGCCGGTGTCCCGAGCCGGATACCGGACGCCACCATGGGCGGATTGGTGTCATAGGGGATGGTGTTCTTGTTGACGGTGATGGCGGCTTTGTCGAGCGCTCCCTCCGCGATCTTGCCGTTGAGGCCGACGGATGCAACGTCGAGCAGGAAGACGTGATTGTCTGTGCCGCCCGAGACGATCCGGAAGCCACGTCCTTCGAGCCTCCGGGCCAGGCGCTTGGCGTTGTCGATCACGGCCTGCTGGTAGGCACGGAAGTCCTCGCTCGCGGCTTCTTCGAACGCGACCGCCTTGCCGGCGATGACGTGCATCAGGGGCCCACCCTGAATCCCCGGGAAGAGGGCCCGATTCAGCGCCTTGACGTGAGCCTTCTTGCACAGGATGAGGCCACCTCGCGGACCGCGCAGGGTCTTGTGGGTCGTGGTGGTCACAAAATCGCAATGCGGCACCGGCGAGGGGTGCAGACCGGTCGCCACCAGGCCGGCGATGTGAGCGATGTCGGCCATCAGCAGGGCCTCGACCCGATCGGCGATCTGGCGGAAACGTTCGAAGTCGATTATCCGGCTGTAGGCGCTCGCGCCACAGATGATCAGTTTCGGACGCTCCTGAATCGCCAGGCGCTCGACCTCGTCGTAGTCGATCCGCTCGGTGTCTCGGTCGACGCCGTAGCTCACGACCTCGAAATCCCGTCCGGAATACGACAAGTGGTGCCCATGGGTCAGATGCCCGCCGCAGGACAGATCCATGCCCATGAGCTTGTCGCCGGGCTGGAGCACGGCGAAGTACACGGCCATGTTGGCGGTGGTGCCGGAGTGCGGCTGGACGTTGGCGTGCTCGGCGCCGAAGAGGCGCTTGGCGCGTTTGCGCGCCAGACGCTCGGCCCGGTCGACGACATCACAGCCACCGTAGTAGCGGCGACCGGGATAGCCCTCCGCGTACTTGTTGGTCAGCACGCTGCCGACAGTCTCGAGCACCGCTTCGCTGACGAAGTTCTCCGAGGCGATCAGTTCCAGGCCCTTGGCCTGACGGTGGCGCTCGGCGCGGACGACGTCATAGATTTCGGGGTCGATCTGCTCCAGGGCGTCGTAGCACGGCATGTTTGGTCTTCCTCGGGCATCACTGCCCCGGGCCTCACTCCAGCAAATGGATCTTGCCGACGCGGCGTTGATGCCGGCCCGCTTCGAAATCGGTGGCGAAGAAAGTCCGTACGATGTCCTCCGCCAGACCGGAGCCCACGACCCGCGAGCCGACGGTGAGGATGTTGGCGTCGTTGTGCTCACGCGATTTGCGGGCGGTGAACAAGTCATTGCAGGTTGCGGCACGAATGCCGTCGACCTTGTTGGCGGCGATTCCCACACCAATGCCCGTGCCGCAGACCAGGAGCCCGAGCTCGGCGTCGCCGGAGGCGACCTCGGAAGCGACCGCCGCGGCGAAGTCCGGGTAGTCGACGCTGTCCTCGGAGAAAGTCCCGCGGTCGTCGATTTGATGGCCCTCTTCCTCGAGCACGCGCACCAGGCGCTGCTTGAGCCGATAGCCCGCGTGATCGGCACCGACCGCGATTCGCATCGGTTGGCTACCCGTTCAGGATTCCTCGTCGGCCGCGGCCTCTTCCGCCGGGCTCTCCGAGGACTCGTCCGCGGCCGCCTCGTCTTCGGCAGCAGCCTTCTTCTTGGCCGGGGCCTTTTTTGCCGCAGCCTTCTTGGCTGGGGCCTTCTTGGCTGGGGCCTTCTTGGCTGGGGCCTTCTTGGCCGGAGCCTTCTTCTTGGCTGGTTTCTCCTCAGCCGCGGTTTCCTCCGCGGCCGGTTCGGCCTCTTCCGCCTGCTCCTCCGCCGCGGGCTCTTTCTCTTCCGCGGGCTCCTTCTTCGCCGCCGGGGCCTTCTTCGCCGGGGCCTTCTTCGCCGCGGTCGGCTTCTCCGCTTCGGCCGCGGTCTTCTTCGCCGAGGCCTTCTTGCGTGTCTTGCGTTTCGACGCCGACGCCTTCTTGATCTGAGCCAACTCTTCCTGATGCCGCTTTTTGAGGCGCTTCTTGCGACGGTTGCGCCGGCGGCGGAGCTTTCTATCTTTCTCTCGCATACTCTCCTCGGTGGTCTTTCGGCTGGGATCGAGCCGCGTCAGCTTGTCCGACTGACAGCCGGCTGTCAAGCGAACGGCCCGCTAGAGTGGAATGTTGCCGTGCTTCTTGGGCGGCAGACTCGCTCGCTTGCTCGCCAGCTGCCGCAGCGCTCGGACCAGGTGGGATCGAGTTTGCCGCGGTTGGATGATCGCGTCGATGAAGCCACGCTCCGCGGCGACGTAGGGATTGGAGAACTTCTCGCGATACTCCGCCACCCTGGCGGCGCGGCTCTCGGCGAGGCTGTCGGCGTCCTCGGCTTCGGCCAGCTCCCGCCGGTAGAGGATGTTGACCGCACCTTCCGGACCCATGACGGCGATCTCGGCGGTCGGAAAGGCGAAGTTCGCGTCGGTCCGCAAGTGCTTCGACGCCATCACGCAATAGGCGCCGCCGTACGCTTTCCGGGTGATGACCGTGATCTTGGGCACCGTGGCCTCGGCGAACGCGTAGAGCAGCTTGGCGCCGTGCTTGATGATGCCGCCGAACTCCTGCTGCGTGCCGGGAAGAAAACCCGGCACGTCCTCGAAGGTGATCAGCGGGATGTTGAACGCGTCACAGAAACGCACGAACCGCGCGCCCTTGATCGAAGCGTCGATGTCCAGAACCCCGGCGAGGTAAGCCGGCTGGTTGGCGACGATCCCGACGCTGTGGTCGGCCAGGCGGGCGAAGCCGACCACGATGTTGCGGGCGTAGGCGGACTGCACCTCGAGGAATTTTCCGTCGTCCACCACCGCGTGGATCAGGGTCTTGATGTCGTAGGGTTTGTCCGGATCCGCCGGCACCAGATGATCGAGGCTTTCGTCCTCACGGCTGGGATCATCGTCGCTCTTGGCCGGCGGCGGATCCTCGAGGTTGTTGCTCGGCAGGTACGAGAGCAGATCGCGAATGGCCATCAAGCAGGCGGCGTCGTTGGGCGCCGTGAAATGGGTCACGCCACTCTTGGCGTGGTGGGTGTGAGCGCCACCCAGCTCTTCTTTCGTCACCTCTTCGTGGGTCACGGTCTTGATCACGTCCGGACCGGTAATGAACATGTAGCTGGTCGATTCGACCATGAAGATGAAATCGGTGATCGCGGGCGAGTAGACAGCACCGCCGGCACACGGCCCCATGATGGCGCTGATCTGCGGCACGACTCCGGACGCGAGGGTGTTGCGCAGGAAGATGTCGGCGTAGCCGCCGAGCGACGCGACCCCCTCCTGGATGCGGGCGCCTCCCGAATCGTTGAGGCCGATCACCGGCGCGCCGTTGGCCACCGCCAGGTCCATGATCTTGCAGATCTTTCGCGCGTTGGTCGCTGACAACGAGCCGCCGAAAACGGTGAAGTCCTGCGCGAAGACATAAACCAACCGCCCTTCGACAGTGCCATAGCCGCACACCACCCCGTCGCCGGGGATGCGCTTTTCCTCCATGCGGAAGTCGGTGCAGCGGTGGGTCACCAGAGCGTCGATCTCGACGAGGGACCCGGGATCGAGCAACAGATCGATCCGCTCGCGCGCGGTCAGCTTGCCGGCCTCGTGCTGGCGTTCGATGCGAGCCGAGCCGCCTCCCTGTCGAGCGGCCTCGAGACGCCGTTCGAGCTCGACCGATGTATCGGCGGCGCTGGCGGCAGCCACGGCCGTGCTGTGTCGACTCATCTGGTCGTTCCTTCTGATGGTCCGCTGGTTCGAGGTTCCGAGCTCGCGCGAATCCTACTCTATTCGCTGCCGCACGTGAGCAATACAATGGCTGGCCCCGGGAGAACTTCAAAGTGCCATTCGCCGAGCTCGACAGCGCAGGGATCGCACGGTCACTCGCCCAGATCGCCGATCATCCGGCGGACCTGGCCGACGCCTTCTTCGAGCGCACGGAGGAGATCGAATTGCCGGACGGCGAGGGGTCACCGGGCTTGCGCGTTTGGCGCGAGACCGGGCTCGCGATCCGCCTATTGCGGGAAGGACGGACCTGGCTCGCCGGGCGAGACCGGATCAGCGCCGATGTCTACCACGACGCCTGGCGGCGCGTGGCCCGGGCCATGCCCCGTACCCAGTACCCGCAACCCTCTTTGAAGCACGAGAGCTGGGGCGAGCCGCCGCGGGCGCCGGAGCTGCTCGAGCTACCTTCCAACGTGAGGCGGGCGCTGCGCTCGCACTGCGTCACGGCGCCGCTCGAGCTGACGGTGCGCCGCCACCGCCGTTGGACGCGGGTGATCGGCACGCGGCTCGCGTCCGGAACCGAGCGCGAGAATTTCTACAGCGTACGGGCGGAGCTGCCTACGGCGCGCTACGGTTGCCTGCTGAGCGAGCTGGGTACCGACACCGCTGACGAGCTGGCGCGCCGGCTCGTCAAGCTCCACCGCGCCCACGACGCTCCGCCGCCCTCGGCCTGGTGCGGGGTGTCGATCCTGGGCGCTTCGGCGACCGCGGTATTATTGCACGAGGCCGTGGCCCACGCTCTCGAGGCGGACACCCTCGCCTTCGGCGGCCATCCGGACGCGGCGATCGGCGTGCGCATGGGCAGCGAGCTCCTCGACGTCTTCGACGACCCCACGAGCGCCCCCGACACGGTGCGCCGGGCGGCCGACGACGAGGGGTTCCCGGTGGTGCGGCGCTGCCTTCTGCGATCCGGAGTCGTTCAGCAACCGTTGTGCGACACCGCCTGGGCGTCCCGGGGTGAGATGCTCACCGCCGGCGCGGGTCGACGCGGCAACCGTCACCTGCCCCCGGTCCCGCGGTCTTCTCACCTGGAGCTCGTCGCGGGTGAGCTCTCTTGGCAAGACCTGCTGGCCGAGGCCGACGGCGGGCTCTACCTGCCGGAGGCAGAGCGCGGCTCGCTCGATCCACTGACTGGCGAATTCACTTTGCGCTTCCCGTTCGGCCGCCGGATCGAGAATCAGGCACCCGGCCCTCCGGTGGGCCCCTGTACCCTCAAGGGGCGGGTCAGTGACCTGCTCGACAAGGTCACCGGAGTTGGCCGTAAAGTCCGTTCGGCCGGGGCCGGCTGGTGCGCCAAGGACGGCGTCAAGCTGCCGGTCTGGGCAACCTGCCCGGCGCTGCGGCTCGAAGGCGTGGAGATCGTACCTTGACGGTGGACGAGCGCCTTTTCGAAGTGCTCGAGGCCCTGCGCGAGGAGGGTTGGCCGGAAGTCGAAGTCTTCCACAAGAGAGGCCGATCGCGGACCATGCGGACCACCGCGTACGGTGAAACCACCTCGCTGCGGCAGGAAGAAGGATGGGCGGTGCGCGCCGGTGACAGCAGGCGTTCTTTCTTCTATGCCGCGAGCGGCCCGCCGCGCCCGGACGCCGGGTGGCCGGAGGCGGACGGCCAGGGACTGCGGCTGCCCTCGGCACGGCCGGTGCCATCGTGGACGGCGCCGTCGTCCCTCGACGCGCCGTTGATCGGCGAGGTCGAAGCGCGGGGATTCCTGGAGGGGCTGGCGCGGGCGCTCGATCAGGAGGTCCCGGGATCGCGCCTGCTCGCCGCCCACCTCGACGACGGATCGAGCGAGAGCCAGCTGCTGTCGAGCCGCGACGTCGCCGCGACCGTCCGCCAACGGGTCGCCTCGCTCCATCTCGACGCCGTCGGACCAGGCGAGGGCCAGCGCGGCGTCTCTCTGGACGTGGCGCAGCGCGAGGTGCGACGTTTCAGTCCAACGGCGCTCGCGAGCCGTCTGGCAGACCTGTTGCTGGTCAGCGGCAAGGGCATCGCGCGGGTCCGCGATCGAGGCGAGTTTCTCTTGGCCCCGACGGTGGCCGCGGGCCTGCTGGCGGCACTGTCGGATCTCTGGGTCGGACCCGAGGCCGAGTCGCGCCTGGCCGCGCTGGTTGACCGGGGCGGTCGCTTCGGCAGTCCCGCCCTGACCCTGATCGACGACGGCCGCCTTCCCGGCGGCGTGCTGGCGGCGCCGCACGACGGCGAAGGGCAGCCGACTCGCGAAGTGGTGCTGGTAGAGGAAGGCACTTTTCGTCAGCCCCTGGTCGCCTGGTGGCAGACCAGAAGCCCAAAGCTCGCTTCGGCCTGCAGCCGGCGCCCGGGATGGCGGGATCTGCCGCGGCCCGGCCCGACCCATCTCTATCTGCGACCCGACCCCTCGCTACGCGTCGCCTCTCTGCTCGAAAACCTGGGACGAGGCTATTATCTGATCGGTCTGGCGGGAGCGCCACGGATCGAACCGGGCTACGGCCGCTTCGCCGCACCGGTCGACGGTTTCGCCATCGCCGGCGGCCGGCCGACCGGACCGGTGACGGGGACGTGGCTCGTCGGTTCCGTCTCCGCTCTGTTCAAGGGAATCGTCGCCGTCGCCCGCGATCTGACCTTCTCGACCGTGGGCGCCGGCTTGGTGGGCTCGCCCACACTGCTGGTCAAAGGACTGGAGCTGCGACAGCAGCCCTGAGAGGAAACAAGAGTCATGCAACTGGGAATTCTCGGACTGGCCAAGGCCGGTAAGACCACGCTCTTCAACATACTGACCTCCTCGCGGCAGGACACCGACAAGTTCTCGGCGTCGCAAAAGACCCACATTGCGGTGGCCAAGGTGCCGGACCCGCGCCTGGCACGACTGCGCGACCTCTTCGAGCCACGCCGCTATGTCCCCGCGACCGTCGAGTACTACGACATTCCCGGAATCCAGAAAGGCGGCGGGCCTCAGAGCCTCGACCTGGCGCAACTGCGGACCGTCGATGCCCTGGTCCATGTCGTCCGGGCGTTCGAAGACCCGGAGCTGCCGCATCCGGACGGCAGCGTCGATCCGGAGCGCGACGTCGAGACCGTCGATCTGGAGCTGATCCTGGCCGACCACGAGGTAGTGGAACGCCGCCTCGAACGCCTCGCCAAGTCGGCGAAGGGGGGCCTCAGCGACGACGAGGCGCGCGAGCAGAAGCTGCTCCGGGAAACGGTGCTGCCCGCCCTGGAGCAGGAGAAGCCGCTGCGGGACATCGAGCTCGGTCCAGAGGAGGAGAAGAGACTGCGCGGTTTTCAGTTGTTGTCTTCGAAACCGATCCTGATCGTTCTCAACGTCTCGGAGGACCGGGTCGCGGCGGATCGCCCGGCAGACCTCGACTCGAGCGCCGGGGGCGGTGGCAGCTCGCGCCGGGTGATCGTCAGCGCCCCGATCGAGGACGAGATCTCGCAGCTCAGTCCGGAAGAGCAGCAGGAGTTTCTGCAGGACCTGGGCCTCGAAGAGCCGAGCCTTGATCGCGTGCTGAGGGCGAGCTTCGAGCTACTCGGCCGGATCGCGTTCTTCACCGTCGGCGAAGACGAGGTCCGCGCCTGGACCATCCGGCGCGGCACCCGTGCTAGGGAAGCGGCTGGCACCATCCACTCGGACCTCGCCCGCGGTTTCATCCGCGCCGAGGTCATCGCCTGGGACGAGCTGCTGCGCGTCGGATCGATGGCCGCCGCGCGCGATCAGGGCGTGCTACGCCTGGAGGGCAAAGAATACGTGGTCGCGGACGGCGAAGTGGTACACGTCCGCTTCAACGTGTGACTCTCTCGATCGGTTCCGCCGGCAGCAGCCGGAGCTCCAGGCGGCCCGTGCTGGCAGGTGCGGCGGGCCGGTAGCGCGGCCGGCGCCCGGAAGGCGTGGTGCCGCTGGACGTCGTGCCGGAACCCGAGGTCCCGCCGCGCGGACGGAGAGAGGGGCGGGGCCGCTCGCGGCCGGTGTTGGCGCTGCCCGAACGCCCGCCGCCCACGCCGATCGCGGGCCCCCGCCGACTCGCCGATCCGACGGGACCAGCACCCTGCGACTGTCCAACGGAGGAACCGACCTCGAGGTCGTCCTTGGTGAGCGACCGGCGGTCTGCTTCGTCCGCCTCGGCTTCTTCGTCGTCCTCGAGGCCTTCTTCGTCCTCGAGATCCTCCAGCTCGCCCTCTTCGGGATCGTCCTCCTCGAGCTCACGTCGCGCAGCGCGCTCGACGGACCGGGCCTCCGACCCCGGTTCGACCATGTCTTCCTGCCCCGGCTCGGCGGAGTCCTCGGGGTCGAGCATCAGCCCGACGATTCGTTCCGGCTCACCGTAGAGACGCGGCATGTCGGCGCTCGGAGACTCCGCGTAGTGCTTCGACTCGAGAAGCGCCGAGGTGGCGAGCTCGTTGTCGATGATGTGTGGGTTGATCTCGGGAAAGGTCAGCTCGGGATCGAGAGCGAACGCCTGAGCGTAGTGTTTGACGGCCGGTGATCGCCGGCCCCTGGATTCGTACAGCATGCCGAGCTGGTAATGCGCCCGGGCGTGGCCGGGGTCGAGCTCGAGCAGGCTCTCGAACTCGGCCTGCGCCTGCCGCCGCAGGCCGTTCTGCTGCAGGAGAACGCCCAGGTTGAATCGCGGCAGGGCGCTCTCCGCATCGAGCTCGATCGCCTTGCGGTACGCCTCGGTGGCCTCTTCGTGGTCGCCGTCGAGCACCAGGAGGTTCCCGAGGTCGTTGTGAGCCGCGGCGTCGTACGGCTGGTCGGAGACCAGCTGGCGCTGAGCCGCCAGGGCCTCGCCCAGGTTGGGGGGAGAGCCCGCGGCCACCGTCAATACGGCAACCAGGGTAGCGCTCAGGATCGCGAAAGCGGTTCTGGCCAAGGTGGTCTCCTTCTTCTATGGTGCTTCGTTCGACACAATCTTGTCGATAATGTCTGCATGGTTCGTTCCGAGACTCGATGGCTCGGCTATCCTCGGCCGTCGCGAATCGGCTTCGCCTTGAGCTTCATCTTGCCGTCCTGGACCGCGATGCGGAACTGAATTTCGCTGCAGCCGGTCTTGGCGCGGATGGCTTCGACTTGACGGTCGATGTAAGAGTGAAATCGTTCGAGGTCCATGTTGGGTTTCTGACCGTGGTGCTGGTAGAGCCCGCCGTAGAGTGCCTTGACAGCCGTGGCGTCGGCCTGGCGGCCCAGCACCACGCCTCGCATGGGATCCGGCAACGAGCCCGCGGCCTCGTCCTGGTGCCGTGCGCTGAGCTCCCGTTCCCTCAGGCGACGGCCGAAGAGATCGAGCTGGCTCTGGAACTGCGATTCCAGGGTGCCGAGGCGAAAATTCACGGCCGCCCCCTTGAGATTCGCGCTCCGCAGCCGGCGAAGCTCGACCATGATCCGATCACGCAGCTCTTCCGGCGGAAGCTTCAGGTCTCCGGCGATGAAACGCTGGCCCTGGACACGGAACTGCTGAATCAGCGAAGCCAGCCGGTCGATCTCCCGATCGAGCTTCTTGCCGGTATCGGCGTTCGAGTCTTGTGTTTTGACGGCGTTTCTCATGGTCGGTTCTCGACTCGCTCCCGTTCGCGACCTCGATCTCGAGCGATCTCGCCGTAGAATCGACTCATGATTCTCCAGGCACCCATCCGGTGGCGGTTCGCGAAACTCGGCCCTGTCAACGGATTATACGCAGCGGCTGCCGCCAGGGTCCAAGGCGACCGGCCAGAATGAGCGAACGCCGCCAGATCTTCATCGTCGAGGACCGAGCGTCGCTTCGCCGCCTGATGCGACGGGCGCTCGAGCAAGAGGGCTACGCCGTGACCACGGCGTCGAATGCCACTGACGGCATCCGCCTGTTGACCGAGAATCGATTCGACCTCGTGCTCACCGACCTGAAGCTGGGCGACGGCACGGGGATCGAGGTTCTGGCTGCCAGCCGTGAGCACCAGGGTACGGTGCCGGTGGTGGTGCTCACTGCCTTCGGCACGATTACGGCGGCGGTCGAGGCGATGAAGTTGGGGGCCGTCGACTTTCTGGAGAAACCTCTCGAGATCGACGAGCTCTTCGAGCTGGTTCGCTCCCACCTCGGCACCGGCGCCTCGGTCGCGCGGTTCGAGCCGCCGGGAGCGCCACCGATCGTAGGTCGCCACCCCAGGCTGGCCGCCGCCCTGCGTCTGCTCGAGAAAGTGGCGGCCACGGGCTCGACGGTGCTGCTGACCGGCGAGAGCGGTACCGGCAAAGAGCTCTTCGCCCGCGCGGTCCACGCGTTGTCACCACGCAGCGCGGGACGGTTCCTGGCGGTCAACTGCGCGGCCATCCCGGAAGCGTTGATGGAAAATGAGCTGTTCGGCCACGAGAAGGGCGCATTCACCGGTGCCTCGCGGCGCCAACGTGGACGCTTCGAGCTGGCCGCCGGCGGCACGATTTTTCTCGACGAGATCGGCGAGCTCAAGCTGGAGGTCCAGGGCAAGGTGTTGCGGGTGCTCGAGGAGCGCACCTTCGAGCGTGTCGGCGGCGGACTGTCGCAGACCGCCGACGCCCGGGTGGTGGCCGCCACCAATCGCGACTTACGGACCATGGTCGAGAGCGGGGAATTCCGGCAAGATCTCTTCTACCGCCTCGACGTGTTCCCTATCGCCCTGCCGCCGCTGCGGGAGCGAGCCAGCGACGTCCCCCATCTCGTCCATCACCTGGTCCCGGAGATCGCGGAGCGCCTCGGTCTGGCGTCGCCGGAGATCTCGCCGGGGGGCCTGGAGCTGCTGGAGGCCCAGAGTTGGCCGGGCAACGTACGCCAGCTCGCCAACGTTCTCGAACGAGCCGTGATCGTGGGTGAGGGCCAGATGGTCCGGAGCCGGGACCTGCGACCTCTGCTCGAATCGGGCGCGCCGTCGAGCGAGCGCCAGCGGCTCCGCGACGCGCTGACCGAGACCGGCGGCGACAAGCGCCGCGCGGCGGAGATCCTGGGTGTCAGCTACAGGACCCTGCAGCGCCGGATCCGAGAGTTCGATCTCGAAGGCTTCCCGAAGTACCGGGACTGAGCGGCGATGACGAAGGTGTTCATGCCGGGCACACACAACAAAGTGGGCGGTGCCGAAGCACCGCCCACTCGCTCTATCCGCTGACCGTCAGATCACTAGCAGGAGCCGCCGACCACGTCCAGCAGCGCGGCGACACACGCCGCCAGCTCGTCTGGATCGGTCACCGACTTGAAGGCCGGCATCGCGTCACCGGGGCCGAGGGCGGCACAACCGGGGCCGCTGCCTCCCAGCAGGCTGAGGTCCGGGGTCGCGATGGCGAAGGTGCCCATCGAACCGCTCAGGCTGGCTCCGCCTGCGGGAGGAGTCATGCACCCGGTGGCCGGAATGATGCCATTGGCGAACTGATTCCAAGCCAGGCTCGTGCCGGTGGTCCA
>JAAELT010000255.1 GCA_024226315.1 bacterium
CCCATCGAACCGCTCAGGCTGGCTCCGCCTGCGGGAGGAGTCATGCACCCGGTGGCCGGAATGATGCCATTGGCGAACTGATTCCAAGCCAGGCTCGTGCCGGTGGTCCAGCCGGAGGTGTCGAGGCAGGGGCAGCTCGCGGTCTGCTCGAGGTCGAACTGCGCAATGCAGCTCTTCGCAGAGTCCATGGTCACCATGGTCACCGCGCCGGCGCCGCTGCAGCTACCGCTCCAGCCGCCGAAGGTCGAGCCGGAGGCCGGGGCAGCGGTCAACGTCACCACCGTACCCGAGGTGTAGTCCTCCATCGGGTCCGAGGGGTAGTTGATGCCAGCGGGAGCGCTGGTTACCGCGCCACTGCCGTCGCCCAACGCACTCACCGTGAGGGTGAACAGCTCGAGGTCGAACTGAGCGTCGCAGCTCTTCGCGGCGTCCATCGTCACGACGCCGTCGCTGCAATCTGCGGCACCCGACCACGCAGCGAAGACCGAGCCCGCGTCCGGAGTCGCCGTCAGCGTCACCACCGAGCCGGAGACGTAGGTCTCGGCGCAGTCGGCGCCGCAGTCGATACCCGCGGAGCCGCTGGTCACCGTACCCGAGCCAGCGCCCGATCTGGTCACATTCAAGTCGAACGTCTCGGGAACCACCTCATCGAACTGGGCCGTGCAGGTCTTCGAACCGCCCATCGTCACCTCGCCGTCCAGACAGTCGGGGTCACCGCTCCAGCCCACGAATATCGAGCCCTCGTCCGGCGTAGCGGTCAGATTGACGGCCGAGCAGGTGTCATAGTCCTCACTGCAATCCGGGCCGCAATCGATTCCCGGAGGATCGCTGGTCACCGTCCCGCTGCCGGTCCCCGTCTTGGTGACCGTCAACTGGCTAGAGGGAGCCAAGATCTCCAGCCAAAGGTCGAAGAGACTCTTGCTGGACTGCGACTCCGGAATGGAGCCCGGAACCTGCACGGCGAGCACGTTGAAGAGAAGCTTGCCGTAGCGAGCTCCCTTGAGGCTGCCGTTCAGCGGGTCGTAGTTCATGCTGATGTCGCTGTCGTGGACGATACCCGTGTAACAGCCCCCGAGGAGGCCGGCGAGCTCCGGATTGCGGAGCGGCTCCACGTCCAGCACTTTGTCGAGCAGATCCTGGTCCAGCGTGCCGGCGACGAAGGCGGCGTGCCACTCCTCGTCGGTCAGGTTCGTGGTTCGGCCATCCTCGTACGCGATGTGCTCGGGGAGGCGGAACAAGCCTTCGTCCTCGACCTCGCCGCCGGGCAGGAGGACGATGTCTCCCGGGAACAGAGTGCTCCAGCGCAGGAGCGGATTCCCGGACTCGGTCGGCATGTCGTCATTGATCAGGTAATCAGGATCGACGCCGTGGCTCGCGGCAGCTTCGTCGATCGTCGAGATGCCGTTGTCGATGGTCTCCTCGTCAATGACCAGCACATTCCCCGTCGCGTACGACGGGGCGACCATACAGAGGAGCCCAAGGAGAACTACAGCAGCAGTCCCGAATGGTTTGAGATTCGTCATTTCTTTTCGCATCGATTTGTCTCCGTTGAAGCGTTCTTGATGTGTTCCCGCGCGGGGGCGACCATCCCGGCTGGAAGGTTCGGCGTTCCCGCCTGTTGATCGTAGTCTCGAGCCACAGAGTTACAAAGCGAATTACAAAGCAACAGCAAACCAGATTCTTTCGGAAGAGGTATGGCTGCCGGGCTCGCCGTCGACTCGCAATCGAACCGACTTGCTCACGGCAAAAGGCCTCGACCTTTTCGACTGCCAATAACCTTGCATTTAGTACTGCGGTGCCGCTACGGCCCAGGGGCACAAACCATAGACGCGAGAAACCCTCCCGGGCCGAGCCGGCGGTGAGCCGGTAGGGCCGGGAGGGTCGGGAGCGGGCGACGTCACAACGCCCACTCGCTCTATCCGCTGACCGTCAGATCACTAGCAGGAGCCGCCGACCACGTCCAGCAGCGCGGTGACACACGCCGCCAGCTCGTCTGGATCGGTCACCGACTTGAAGGCCGGCATCGCGTCACCGGGGCCGAGGGCGGCACAACCGGGGCCGCTGCCTCCCAGCATGCTGAGGTCCGGGGTCGCGATGGCGAAGGTGCCCATCGAACCGCTCAGGCTGGCTCCGCCTGCGGGAGGAGTCATGCACCCGGTGGCCGGAATGATGCCATTGGCGAACTGATTCCAAGCCAGGCTCGTGCCGGTGGTCCA
>JAAELT010000256.1 GCA_024226315.1 bacterium
GATCCAAAAAGAACACAGAAAATTGTTTCTGATTCGCTAAGCAGTAAATGCGAATTGCTACGAAAGAAATTCGCTTGCTTCGGTCGGGAAAAGGGAAGTAGCTTCGATTGTGCTGTGGCGTCGTGGTGTAATCCAGCTGACTCGTGGTGTCAGGAGCTCAGTGTGGTCAGGGTTCGAGCCCAGCCACGGTAGCGTCACAGCCAGGGTCAAGGTCTCGATTAGTTAACCTACTACTGAGATCCTAGCGACTGGCGCTATAACACCATTTCACCTTCACCACCTTCACCTGTGCATTCTGACATCCTGCACACAGTTCACCCTTAAATGTGAACGGTACTATGTCGAATCAAACATTTGCTTCGCTCCAAAAGAACACACCCTGTATTACTTGCTGAAGGATATTTTTGTTTGTAATAATTCATATCATATCTTAGTGTTGAAAATTTATTCTTATAGCAAATTATGGCTGAATGGTATTTTCTTGGCTTCAATTGGTATTTCAAATGGACTTCTATTTGTCCCTTCATTGTCCGATATGACTCAGTCAGCAGTGTGAGTAGATTGTTCAATTTTGAGATTTTTGAAAAC
>JAAELT010000257.1 GCA_024226315.1 bacterium
CCGCGGCCGTCGGTCGGTTCGATCATGGCTCGATGAAGAGCGGGCGCAAGATCCGCCGCTCTTCCCGCTCCGATTCGGTGACCTGCCGCGGCCCGCGGGTCGGTCTGGATGGTTGCCGCTCGCCGCCCGAATCTCCGAGGAGAATCCGGGGGATTGGCTCGCTGTCGGTTTCCGTGCTTTTCATCTTGAAAAACCGTAGCACCCGGACCGCGCAGCGATTCCGACCCCTGACCTGCCGTTCGGCAGGTTGTAACGTCGTTTCCTGGAGCGATGGCCGCGCCGGCCGCAATTCTGCGGCCCGTGAGCCGCTCAGAAAGGATGCGGATATGCACGTCAAAGCGACGGTGCAGGCTGGCACAGGCGCGTCAATCTCGCCGGTCGGCTGACGTTCAGCCGTGGAAACGGGGGAGTCACCCTCCCCCGTTCGATTTGCCCGTTACTCTGTTCTAGAATCCTGACCGATGGCTCATTCTGAATTATGGGCCCGGCGGCTGCTCCAGGAGTTGCTCCGGGAAATGAAGAGTCCGCGGGAACTGCTCCAGCGGCGGCGGTACTGGACGCCGCTATTCCTCCGGATCTACCTCGACCACGTAGAAGAGATCCGGTTCCAGGATCCTCAAACGGGGTTGAAGCTCGCGCAGGTCGCCCCGCAACTGGCGTTCCTGGTGCCGGAGGACGCCGGCGCCAATGGTCGCCGAGAGCACCGCGAGAACCTGGTCAGGGCTCATGCAGTTCTCGCCGGCGCTTACCGCGTGGCCGGTCGCGACATCGCCGCAGAGTCAGAGTACGAGTTGGCTGTCAAGATCGCCGATTCCGGGGACTTTTCTCCGGTCGCCCGGGCGGATCTCAACCTCCGCCGCGCGACGTTAGGCCGGCGCGATAGCCTGACGCGCCAGCAGCGAGCCTCCAAGGCCCTCGACCTGGTGGACGCCGCCGAAACCACATACCGCACCGCCAAGGATCGGCGCCGGCTTGCCGAAGCTCACGCAGTACGTGGCTATGTCCTGAATGAAGCCGAGCAATTCACCGCGGCGATTCCATACCACGGGAAAGCTCTCACACAGGCGCTCAGACTGAGACAGACGAAATCCGCCGACCCGGCCGACGGCGCCGCCCTGGCCAGGGTGGTCAAGTCCGCGAGGGTGAATCTGGCCTATGCCGTTTCTCAGGCGCCCGGTATGGGTTTCGCCGCGACGGCTCTAAGCCATATCAACGCCGCTAAATGCGAGCTTCGAGGCCGGCGGGATAGCCTGACCCGCCATCTACTGCAATGGACCGAAGGAATCGTCTATCTCAAGCTGTACCAACCCGACCGCGCCGAAACGCGGTACAGGCTCGCCCGCCGCGGATTCGTGCGGCTTGATCTACCCTGGGAAATCGCGCTTGTGAGTCTCGACCTCGCCGCCCTGTATCGCGCCGGCGAGCGATGGAAAGAACTCGAGGACCTCGCCGCCGACACGTTCGGCCGTTTCCGCGAGCTCGCCGCCGACTTCGAAGCGATCGCCGCCCTTAGCCTGTGGGTCGACGCCGTCGAGGCCCGCCGCGGCGTCAAGGCCGCGATCGCCGGCGCCCGGGAGGTGGTCATCGCCAGGATGACGCGCCCGTGATCGTCTCCCGTGACTTCGCCGCCATCGTCGGCGACGTCGACCGACCGGATCCGCCGCCGCCCCGGATCGGACGCGACCCGCTCGAGGACCCGCCGCTCTTTCCGCGCTGGCCGGTCGACCTGCCGGAAAGGCACGCGGGAACCGAGCGGCCGAAATCCTGACGCCTGGCGCCGCTCCTGGCGCTCTCGCTGGCGATCGCCGGCCAGGCCGACCCGTAAGCACCCGGCGAGACTCGCGGCGCTCTGGGGTCGCTGTGGTGGGTATTGGTGGGGTATTGGTGGGGTATTGGTGATACCCGTTGATGCCCCGAAGCGACCGGTATAACGGCACAACGGTATACCCGCTTGACTTTTCAGACACCATCAATTAGACTCTGGTCATGGTCAACGAAGCGAAGGGAGACACCATGGCCCAAGCGATCGGCTACCTGAGAGTCAGCACCACAGATCAGGCAGAGAACGGCGTCAGCCTCGACTTGCAGAGAGAGAAACTCGAAGCGATGGCCACCGTCCAGGACCTCGACCTGGCCGAGATCATCACCGACGCCGGCGCATCGGCAAAGACGCTCCGCCGGCCCGGTATGGCGCGCCTGCTCGACCTGGTCGACGCCGGCGACGTCGGCACCGTCATCGTCTACAAGCTCGACCGCCTGACGCGATCGGTTCGCGACCTCGGCGACCTGCTCGAACGCTTCGAACGCCGCGGCGCGTCGCTGGTGTCCGTCTCTGAATCGCTCGACACTGGCACCGCGGCCGGCCGGTTGGTCTTGAACGTCATGGCCAGCGTCGCGCAGTGGGAACGGGAGACGATCGCCGAGCGCACCCGCGAAGCCTTGCAGTCGATGAAGGCCCGCGGCGAACGGGTCGGTACGATCTCCTTCGGCTACCGGCTCGCCGCCGATGGTGTCCACCTCGAAGAGGACCGCGACGAGCAGGCCGTACTCTCCACACTGCGCGAGCTTCGCGCGGCCGGCTACACGCTGCGCGCGATCGCCGATGAACTGAACGCGCAAGGATTCACCACACGCCGCGGCTCTGCCTGGCGTCACCAGTACGTCGCGAACGTCCTGAAGGCTGCCGCCTGATGTCCGATCGAGTCACCGTCACCGTCACCGTCACCGCGGCAACCGCCGCGGCGCTGGCCGACAAGGCCCGCGCCGTCAATGCGCTCGACCGCGCCGAGTCTGACCGGCCGCTCGCTGGTGTCTGGTATGACGCCGGCGACGTCGCCAGCGACGTGCTCGAGCAGTGGGCGAAAGCTCGCCGATCCGCGGCCCTTGGCATACAGCCGGTCGGTGACATGCCATGACCATCAGCACCCGCCGCCGAAACCGCGAGATAGAGCGCGCCATCGACGCCATGGCCCAAGAGGCCGCGGCCATCGCGGCCGGCCGCTTCCCCGTCTCCGTCGACCCCGCTTCAGCCGCGCGCAAGGCCCTGCGACGGATCGCCGGCGATCGGTTCGAAGACCTGACCGCCCGGCAGTGGGCGAGCGCGATCGACTACGCCACCCGGACCATTGAAAGGAACCGACCATGAGAGAGACCACGACAGCGAAGCGGCCCCGCGGCCGACCGCCGGCCGGCCCGGACGGTTCCAAGGTTGCAGACCTGCCTCGGATCAGCCTACGGCTCGAGCCCGCGACAAAGAATCTGCTCGAGGCCGCGGCCAAGGTGACCGGCCGGCCCGCCTGGCGGATCGGCCAGGACGCGATCGCCGCCTATCTCGCCGAGCTGCCGGCGAAGGAACGGCGCCAAGCGACAGCCCTGGCCCGCAAGGCGGCACGGTGAGGCGATTGCACCCGGCCCGGGCTGAGTGGTTTCGGCGCAAGGTCGCCGAACTCGGCCGACTCCTCGGCGCGCTTCCCGCGGGTCGACGTCGCCACGGGCTCGACCTGCTCGAGGCCGACGAGCCCGATGCACTCAAGCTCAGCGGCATAACGGCACAACGGTATGCCGCAGAGCATCACCGAAGGAAGGCCGACCCGTGAAAACGCTGGCGCTGGTCAACCAGAAAGGCGGATCCGGCAAGACCACCGCGGCGCTCAACCTCGCCGCGGCCCTCGCCGAGCTCGGCCGGCGCGTCCTGGTCGTCGATACCGACCGCCAGGCGAGCGCGCATCGGTGGGCGATGGCGCGCGACGGCGCGGCCCCGCGACCCGTTCACCGGCTGCCGGTCGAGGACGAAGGCGGCGCCCGTCACTTCTCCGCCGAGCTTCGGCGACTCGCCGCCGGCCGTCGCGCCGGTATCGTCCTGGTCGACTGCCCGCCCGGGCTGCCGACCGCGGCAATCGCCGCCCTGCTCGTGGCCGACCTGGCGCTGATTCCGGTTACACCCTCGCCGCTCGACCTCTGGGCCCTCGAGGATGCGCTCGGAATGGTCGCCGAAGCTCGGAAGGCCCGCGGCGGAAAGCTTCCGCGGGTCGGTCTGGTGCCGTCGCGATTGATCGCGGGAACGACGCTCGCGCGCGACCTGCCGGAGACTCTCGAGAGCTTCGGCGAACCCGTCGCCCCGAGCATCGGCCAGCGGATCGCGATAGCGGAATCCGCGATCGCCGGCCAGACCATCGGCGAGTATCAACCCGGCAGTAAGGGACACGAGGAGTTTCAAGCGCTAGCCCGTTGGACTGTCGAGGCAGTCAAAGGAGGACCGTAGAGATGATGATCCACCGCGTTGCGATCGCTTTGGCCGTTACCGTTGCTCTAACGGCTTACAGCCAGGAAGGCGAGCCCAAGATCCGCCCACGTCTGGAAATCGATGTACCACCGGTTGGCTTTGAAACGCCGGACTGCATGAAGATCGTCTTCCGCCGGTATTGCCTTGGCGGACCTGCAAGCAAAAGCGATCTACCGGAGACGGATGAGGATTCCTACGTTTGGACTGACGGCGACGCCGTTGAGGTCAGCGTCTATCAAGGTCAGGTTGCCCGAGTGAGCAAGACATACAGACCGGCGACGCAGCCCACATACAGCCGTTTGCTGGGCCAGCTGAGAGAGAAATACGGCCAAGAAGAGCGCGAAGGCCGACCGTCGCTCGGGCGCCGAGATCCGCGCGGCGGCAACAAATGGCGGAAGCCTGGGTGGACGCTTCGGTTGGCCTGGACGGCCGACGGCGCGCTCTACCTGACCTACTCTCACGATGAGCTATCCGAGAAACAGAGGAAGGCCGAACTCGAAGAACTCTAAGGAGAAACCATGGCAAAGCTCAGGCTCAAGGACGCGGGAAACGCGGGAAAAGTCG
The DNA here is from genome assembly GCA_024226315.1 of bacterium. Classification (GTDB taxonomy): domain Bacteria; phylum Acidobacteriota; class Thermoanaerobaculia; order Multivoradales; family J023; genus JAAELT01. The sequence continues at coordinate 4,847 of JAAELT010000257.1, forward strand.
CCCGGGTTCATCAGGCGATCCAGGGAAAAACCAAGGACGGACGGGCGCTCGGCCCCCGAGGTGGGAAGAAAGCGACGACGGCCGGCGGGCTGCTTCGGAAGACCACCTACTTCGAACCGGCGGAATGGCAAGCGATCCGCCGGCGAGCGTTCGAAGACGAGAGCACCGCGGCCGATGTGATTCGGCGAGCCGTCAGGAGCTTCCTCGACCTGTAGGAACGGGCGCTCGGATGACATCGGATCAACTCAGTTTCCCGGAACCCGCCGGCCCGTCGACCGCGGCCATTCAGCGATTCCACAGGGGCGAGGACGCCTATATCCGTTTCCTTGCGAAAAACCATGAGGGAAGGCTGAGGCCCATCGGGTCTATGCTCCGATCCGACCTTGACCAGTGTTTCCCCGAGATCATTCAACACCTGGTGAAGGATAGCTATGTCACCATCAACGCTTACTACAAGCCGCACACTCACAAAGAGCAGGATCTTCGATACCTCAACGCGGTCTACACCGACTGCGACGCCTACAACCTAGACTTCGCCGACGCCGTCTATCGCATTCTCAAGGCTGCCGAGGTTGGCGTGATTCCTCCGCCAACCGTCGTAGCGCGAAGCGGCCGCGGCATCTGGGCTTTCTGGTTGCTTTGTAGTGCTCTCGATCGGAACAAACCGGAGAAGGGTTTCCGCGAAAACGTCCTGATCTACAAGGGTATTCTCACGGCGATCAATAGGCGGCTCGAAGAATTCGCCCCGGATCTCGGACCTGATCCGGGAGCCGTGGATGCATCGCGAATCACGCGCGTAGAGGGCAGCATGCACTCTGGGGCGGGGCGGCGCGTCTCTTACGCATGGTTCGCCGACGACACCCGGCACGCGTTCACTTACACGCTCCGCGAGCTGTCGCGATTCCTGGATGTCGACGTGCCGAAGCTGCTCAGCTGGCAACCCGCGGCGCCGACGTCGCCGGCGACTCCGACAGCGACCGCGGCCAAGCGAGAACGGACGCACCCGGGGCGAGCGCGCGGCTGGTGCGCTTTTCATGAGAAGCGGCAGTATGAGCTTTGGCACCTGATCCAGCACCGCGGCGGAATGCCTGAAGGCTGCCGCCAGCATGGGGCTCTTGTGCTGGGCACGGACCTGCGAGCGCTCCACCGATCGGAGGAAGAGATCCTTGCCAAGGTCACCGAGTATGGCGCTCTATGCCGCCCACCGATGCCAGTCTGGGAGATTCACGCCACGGTCAAGAAAGTCATCGGGCGAGCCTCGCCGCTCAAATGGACAGGGCCGACGCTGGCCCGACTGCTCCGAGTGTCAACAGCAGAGGCGCAAGCTCTTGAGCTGACGACCATGCACCCGGAGCGGGAACCGCATCGAAGCCGGCCGCGGCCAAGGAAGGACGCGCGGGAGAAGCGGCGAGCCCTCATCGTCGAACTAGCCAAAGCGGGTTACGCCTGCGGCGTCAAAGCGGACGGCAAGACGACTTTCGGCGGCGCCGAGATTCGGCGAAAGCTCAAGGTCAAAGGATTGGAGACAACCGCCCCGACCGTATCGCGCGATATCCGAGATCTGGCCAAAGCCGGCGAGCTGCCGACTCTCAAACCCGGGAATCTGTTCGGCGACGATGATTGACGGCCCGCCCGCGGCGTAACGTTTCCGCCTGAAATCGTTACGGCACTACCCAGAGACTCTGTAACGTTCCTTGCATATCCGGGGGATTGGAGGGCTGCTCTGATTCTGAAGATTCTGGAGGATGGGAGAGATCAGGGGACGCGAGGCGCGCGGAGTGGGGTAGATCGGTAACGAAGACGCCCCATTCCCGCCCCGGGTGTGCAATGTTCGTTACTTGATGGCGCCAAGAATCCGCCGACCGGTCCAAAAGCATCCAGACTCGGACGGTCCGAAAAATCGCCGGCCCGCCGGCCCTGGCGCCTGCCCAGCGTCGCCGCCACGAGGCCGCCCGCATGGTAGGACCCGCCGACGTCGCCGTCGATTGTAGGGACCGTGAGAGCTTCGGTGCGGCGCTTGGTTCCCTCCAGGGGGGGGGTATCCCTGCCCAGGTGAAGACGGCGCGGCCGGGGCCGCCCGCCAAAACTTCGCCTCACCGCAATTTTTCCCCCGACTTTCGGTTACTGGCGCCCGGGAGAATTCTCACCAGCTGAGAGACTCGGCCAGTCCTCGGAAAACGCCGCTCCCAACGTCGCCCACCTCAGTCTGGCGCGAAGTGACTTTCGAGCGCGGCGATCCGATCGGCCAGGCGCTCGACCTCGGCGGCAATCTCATCGATTCGCCCGGATCGGCGCTCGACCACCGGCAGCCGGCGCTCGCCGAGATCTTCCGCGACCCTCGCCAACCGGTCGACCTGGCCGGCGAGCTTCTCAATCCGCCGTTCCGCCGTTCCGTCGACCTGGTCTATCGCGTCTTGCAGGTCGTGAAAGTTGAGCCCGAGCGCTCGGAGATAGCCAGTCAAGAGCCGTAGGCTCGGAGCCTTGCGGGCGGTTTCCCAGTGGGAAAGTGTCCGGTGATCTGGCGCACCGTCGCGCCGGCCGACCGCCGTCTGCGTGAGCTTCTGACGCAGACGGAGCTCGCGCAGCGCTTCGGCGATCGGGACGGGCGGCGGATCCTTCCTGCTCATTTTTTCCAGCCCATGAACGCGGCCAGGTCGACCGGCTTGGAAGGCGCCTGCAAGAACGCGTCAAGCTCGCGGCGCTGGCGCTCGACCTCGGCGACCCGCTCGAGCTTGCGCCGGAGAATATCGAGCCGCCTGACCCTTGCGATTCCATCCACGCGCCGGCGGCGCGCATCGGCGAGGCCGGCGAGCGCTTCCACGTTCGGCGAGCCGACCAGCTCGCCAGGGTGACGCCACCCGGTGCGACGGCGCTCCAGCCGGTCGAGGTGTCGTGACGCTCGGACCACGACCGGCCCGAGATCGTCGGCGCGATCCTCCGGCCGGATGCGCCAGACCTCGGCGACCTCGGCGAGGCCGTGACCTGCCGGCCCGTGCTCGAGCGCTTCGATGAGTGGCCCGAGGAGATCCGGCCGCTCGTTGGCGACCAGCTCGAGCAGGCCCGCGACGAAGAAACCGCGGCCCTGGCGGTTCAGGAAGATGCCGCGATTGTCGCCGCCGGTCGGTTCGGTGCTCATGGCTCGATGAGGAGCGGGCGCAAGATCCGCCGCTCTTCGTGCTCCGATTCGGTGACCTGCAGCCCCGCCCCGGAGTGCAGCGGTCCGCGGGTCGGTTGCCGCTCGCCGTCCGGATCGCCGAGGAGAATCAGTCTGTCTGGCTCGCTGTCGGCTGCCGTGCTTTTCATCTTGAGAAAACGTTAGCAC
>JAAELT010000258.1 GCA_024226315.1 bacterium
CCGCCGTCGGTGCCGACCAGCAGGTAGTCCGGGTCGTCGGCACGGAAAGCCATGGCGTGGTTGTCCGAGTGCTTCCACTTCTCGCTCATCCGGGTGAAGCTCTTGCCCCCGTCCTCCGAGATCTGCATGCGAACGTCGGCCAGATAGATACGGTCGAAGCGGTGAGGGGATGCGTAGAGCTCCTGGTAGTAATGGGGTCCGGTGCCTCCCGAGACCGTGTCGGAGCGTTTCTCCCAGGTCGAGCCCCGGTCGGCCGACCGGTAGACCGCCCCCTTTCGCCGGTCGAGCTCGATGGCGGCATAGAGAACGTCCGGGTCCTGAGGTGAGATGGCCAGTCCGATCTTGCCCATGCGACTCTCGGGCAGTCCGGTCGTCAGCCGCTCCCAGGTCCGCCCACCATCGCTGCTGCGATGCAGCCCGGATCCCAGGCCGCCTCCCAGGTAGGCCGCCACGTTGCGGTGCCTCTGCCAGGTGGCCGCGTAGAGACGGTCGGGGTCCCGCGGGTCGAGGACCAGGTCGGTGGCTCCGACCCACCCGTCGTCGCCCAGCGTCCGCTGCCAGGTCTTTCCGCCATCAGTGGTGAGGAAAACCCCGCGCTGGCCGCCCTTCTTCCACAGCGGTCCCTGCGCGGCGACCCAGATCACCTTCGGGTCCCCGGGATGGATGAGGATCTTCGAGATGTGCTCTGATTCCTCGAGCCCCATCCTGGTCCAGGACTGGCCGCCGTTGTCGCTGCGGTAGATGCCGTCACCGAAGCCGACGTGCCGGCCGCCGACGTTCTCGCCGGTGCCGACCCACACGATCTCCGGCTCCCGAGGA
>JAAELT010000259.1 GCA_024226315.1 bacterium
CATTATTGATGATGATGATGATGATGGTGAAGATAATAATGATGATGATGACTGGCAGTGGTGATATTGGGGATGACGTCAAAGAACCCCGAAACCCCGTTCCCACAAGCCCCTCAAACACAATACAATACGTTTCGAAATTGCCGCCCTCGGCTCAGATTCCTTGATCGCGGTGCCAAGAATATTTGCCATGCTTGTTATTGTCAAAAATTAACTTGTGGCAATATGCCAATGGTCTTGAAGTAAACAGAAATGAGTCAGTGCATGGACTGTTTTGATCATATTGTAGCCGCTTTTACGTACCGATTGTTTGCTGCAAGATCTATTGTTTCGACCATCGTAGCAGGGTTTTCTGCGCCCATTGTTTATTGCTAGATCTTTTGTTAACATTTCCGTCTATCCGTGTGTGGTATGCGTGTATGTGTTCCCTCGAACCCCTCATTTAGTGTACTCATTCTTCGTACACAAACACAGGGACCCTGTCGCTATGGACGAAGAATTATGTGATTCTTAAACGCTATAGATGCTTCATAAGATGCAAAAACTGGAACTGGATGAGACTGGAATGAACATGATGATGGTGATGACGATGATGATGATGAATGATGATTATGATAAAGACGATGATTATCAACGTCATTATTATTATGATCAAAAGGGTTGTTGTTGTTGAAAAAAGATTGTTGTTGCTAACGTTCGCCGACCACAGACCTGAACCGGCTCGCCTGTTTGCCAATCATTGGTCTCAAACGGGTCGAGCCGGTTCGCCAATCAAGCCTGGTGCGCTACCCGGGTCGCCCGTTTGCATCATAAGCAAACTTGGCTTGAACCAAACAGAGTAATAATAGCTATTTCGATTTATGTAGCCTATACCAAGCGCAGTGCTTGGGCCCATTTCGAACAGGAC
>JAAELT010000260.1 GCA_024226315.1 bacterium
CCGGTCATATCGGCGGCGGTGGCGTTTATCGACAGCAGCCGGGGCTGCCCGCTGACCTCGATCCCGTCGACGACATACGACCCCATCCGGGCGAGGACGCTCTCGCGGTAGCCGATCGAGACTTCGAGTTTTGCGCCGGTTTCCGGCAGTTCGAGGCGCTCGTCGCGGTCATCGATCACCAGCACAAGGCGATCGGACTTCACGCCAGCCTTGCCGGTGATAACCAGATCGACCAGCCGGTCGGCGACCAGGGCGGTGATGTTGACGCTATCGGCGAGGATCAGAAAGGCAGGGCGCACCGATCACCCCCAAAGCCGAAGCGGCTGCACTTCGGTCGCCGGGCGCGGCAGATCCGGCAGCACGAGGCGCAACCCGGCCGGCAGCAGCGGGCCGCGATCGGCCAGACCCCGGTTCGCTTCCAGCACCAGCTCCACGGCGCCCGATTGCTGGCCGTAGAATTTCCAGCAGATAAAGTCGACGGTATCGCCTTCGCTGGTCAGGTAATCGGAGGCCATCAGATCAGATCCTCGCCATATTCGCCGATCGTCAAGGAAAACTCGATTTTGCGCGGCGCGCCATCATGGAAGAACACGGACCGCCCCTCGGTGATATCGAGAATGCACCAGTCGCCCAGGTATTGCCCGGCGAACTCGGAGCAGTAGATAAACGGCAGCGGCTCGCCACGGCCGGCCAGGGCGCGCATGCGCGAGATCTGCCAGAGGCCGCCCCGGTAATGCGGCAGGATCACGCCCTGGAGCGTGATGGTATCAGATCCCGGCCCAGTGAACTGGCGCGCCGGCTTGCGGCCGATCCGCTCGACCTCCTTCCAATCGTAGGAGGACCGGCGCTGCAATTCTTGAAACGCGGCCGTATCGATCGAGAACATGAAGTCGCCCAGGCGGGCCATATAGCTTCGCATCGTCAGTATCCTACCGCGTCGACCATCGAAGCCCGGCGCTCGGCCGCCTTCTCGCGCTCGCGGCGATCAAGTTCGGCGGCGACAGCGCGAGCGGTAGCCTGCGGATCCTCGGCGCCGGTAACGGTTATTTGGTTGGTGGTAGAGAACGACTGGTCGACCTTCGCACGGCCAGCCTGAGGCGGCACCACGACAGGCGCCGGAGCCGGAGCCGAGCCAGACGCCTCGGAGTCATCGCCGACGCCGAAGAACGATTTCACGCCGCTGACGACGGAGCCGATCGCGCCGCCGACCTTGCCCGTCACGTTTTCATAGACAGCGCCGAGCCGGCCGGCGTTATCGATGACCCAGCCGATTTTTTCGACGATCCACGACAGCAGATCGACGACCTTCTGCATCGGCGTAAACAGCGCATTCAGGACAGCGCCGAAGGCGGAGCCGAACGACTCGCCGGCCGATCGGGCGGCATCGAGACTTTGCGTGGTCGCATCCGTCTTGCCGAGCAGATCGAACAGCCAGCCAGCGACCGCCCCGACCTTCTCCGCGATCCAGCCGAAAGCGGCGCCGACGGTGTTCAGCGTCTCGCCCAGCGGCCCCAGCTCGGCCGTCATGCCAGACCAGAACCCGGAACCGAACGCGACAATCTCGTCCCACCAGCGCCAGACGGCATAGAGCGCGGCGCCGACGGCCAACAGACCGCCGACAACCCACCCGATCGGCGTGGCCGCGAGCGCGGCCGACAGGGCGCCCCAGGCCGGCCCCAGGGCGCCCAGCAGGCCCGACAGGGATCCGCCAGCCGATACAAGCTGGAACACGCCGGAAGCGGCCGTGCCTATAGCCGAGCCGAGCTGGATAACGGAGACAGCCAGCGGCGCCAGTTTCAGGCCGATCAGAACGATCCCGAGGTTTTCCCAGCCGCCGACGAAATTCGCGAGGTTCTGCGCGCCAATCGCGAGCGAGCGCCCGAGGTCCCACAGCTCGCCGATCACCCAACGGATCCGGTCGCCGACTTCCTCGGCGTAGCGTTTCAGCGTGCCATCCACGGCCCAGGCGTTGAGCTGCCCGAGCACTTCACCCAGGCGGCTTTTCATGTAGGCGAACACGCCGGAGTCCATCACCATGTTGGCGAACCGGGTCCACTGATCCCCGAGGTTCGAAATCATCCCGCCCCAGGTATTCGACAGCTTGTCCATCGCGCCGCCGAACTTCTCGTTCCAGATCGATTCGAGCGTCGACTGAATCGCGGCCCGGTTGCCTTTCTCGACCTCTACGGCGCGCTGCTTGCCTTCCCGGTCCATGTAGGTATACAACACCCGGTCGCCCTTCACGGAACCGACAATTCCGAACTCCTTCAATCGTTCGTTTTCGCCGTTCACGGCGTCGGCTAGCGCCTCGACCGCCGCGTTTATATCCTTGCCCATTGCCGCCGAGGTGTCGCCCAGCGTCCGCAGTAGACCGTTGGTCGGATTCAGCCCGTAGGCACGCAGCTTGACAAAAGCCTTGGTGACGGTCGCGAGGTCATACGGCGTTTTTGCCGCAAAATCCGAGATCCAGTCCATCGAGGCTTGCGCCTTCTCGGCGCTGCCCTCAGTCGTTTCGAGGATGGTGCGGAACTTCTCGAAGTCGGCCGCCACGTCCACGAATTGCGTCTTGAAGGTGTAGCCGATCGCGGCGGCAGCCACGGCGCCAGCCATGGCGGCCTGCGGCGCCAGAGTACCCAGCTCCGAGCTGACGTTACCGAACGCGGTGCCGATACCGGCCGACGTGATTTCTTCCATCGCCTCCAGTTGGCGGTTCGTTTGCCGGAGTTGCGTTTCGAGGCGTTGCTGTTCCGACGTAAGCCGGTTGGTATCGATGCCAGCCTCGCGCAGTTCGGCGCCGGTACGATCCACGGTCGCGCGCTGCGCCTCGTAGGCCGCGCGGAGCGAGCGCGTGCGCTTCTCCAGCTCGCGGAACTGGCGTTTTTGGTTATCGGTGATTTCGTTGAGGCCGGCCAGATGAGCCGA
>JAAELT010000261.1 GCA_024226315.1 bacterium
CAGTTACATTTTTTCACTTAAAAAGATAAGCATCTCAAAGAGATTCCGTTTCTCTCGAGTATATCGTTGGTTTGGGAGGGGGGCATTAACCCGACCTCAGGGCTGGCAATCACCCCACAACTCTTGTATTTAGGGTTAAGCCTTGGCCAAACGATTCGATTTTTCACTCGATCTTTCTCTCGACATTTGATTTCAAAATCGAGCGAAAATCGAGCATGGGTGGCAAAACGATTCGATTTTTTGCTCGATTTTTCACTCGATCTTTTCACTCCACGTTGGCTTCTCACTGCAACTTCCTGCGCAAAGACATTCGACTCACTCGACAAGGTGGCCAAACGATTCGATTTTCAATCGATAACACCTTTTTCACTCGACTTTTTTGATCGAGATCAAACTTCACTCAACATCATTCGACGCCGCTCGACTCGCTCGACAAGGTGGCCAAACGAGTCGATTTTTCACTCGATTTTTTGTCGAGTGAAAAATCGAGTGAAAAATCGAATCGTTTGGCCGGGGCTTTAGTCCCAAGGGGTCGTATCTTTTTGGGTAACGCTAAAACAGCGGATCCATGTGGATCCTTCTCCGATCCGTTTCCGTGTAAACGCAATGAAATCCTACCCATATCGTACTCGAAAAGTACGGGTTTTTTGGATCCGTATCTTTTTCTCACATCTTAACGTGG
>JAAELT010000262.1 GCA_024226315.1 bacterium
ACCCGGTCAGGCGGATTCCGATCCTGCGGCGTGAGGTGGGCCTGCTGCACCGGATCGGCGTTGGGGGTGTCTATATCTGGTAACCTTGTGTCTAGATCTGGACACCTCGGTGGTGTCTACATGTAGAACATGTAGACACCAGGCAGCTACATGTGGACACCGGTGTCTACATTTAGAAACAGCGTGCCCGCTCAGCATAACTGTTCTGCGCAACATGCTGCTGTCGCTGGGCTAGTGAGTACAAGGGGGAATAGCAATGGGCGTGTCTAGGGACCAGCCAGAAAGGGCTTGGACCTCAAAGGCACTCCCCTGGATTCTCGTGCTCCTGGTAGTAACGCTGTGGGGCGGAAATTGGCTACTGGTTTCGAGTTACGTTGAGGCTGAGAAGAGAGGCCAATTCGGAGACCAGTTCGGCTCAGTTAATGCGCTTTTCAGCGGCTTGGCTTTCGCTGGTCTTATTACTGCGATACTTCTTCAGAGACGCGAGCTGTCGTTGCAGCGAAAAGAGCTTGAATATCAACGTCAAGAGATGCGAGAATCGAGAAATCAGCTTGCAAGGCAGGCCTTAATACAAGATAAGAGCCGGAAGGCTGCAATTGCTCAGTTACGAATTGAGGTCCTGAAGGCACAAATAGCCGCAATCGAGATGGACAGCCATAGACAGGTGCCCTCGGCCCGAAGGGAGTTCGTTGGACAAATAAAAGACGTGGTCGCTCACATGGAAGAAGTTATTGCGGAGCTCGATTCCGAGGATGATACTGAAGAAGTGAGTCGGTTTGGAAGCACTACGGCAAAGGTACCGAAAGGATGACGGCAGCGCAGAACACGGCAGTCAAAACGGACGGCTACGCGCCGTTTACTTCGTGCCGTTCTGCGGATTAGAATAGAGTTTCGCCCATGAAGGTTCGAAAGGTAATCTAGCTGCTAGAGAGGAGGCGAGCCATATGTCCTCGCGAGTCGACACCTTCATCAGCTACAGCCACAAAGACTCCGAGTACCTCGAGCACCTGCGCCGGCACCTGCGGCCTCTTGAGCAGCACGGCCGGCTCAACATTTGGTACGACGAGAGAATCCGTGCAGGCCAACGTTGGTACGACGAGGTCCGCGGCGCCATCGCTTCGGCCAAGGTCGCCATCTTGCTGGTCAGCGACCACTTCCTAGGATCGGACTTCATCCACGAAGAGGAACTCGGTCCCTTCTTGCGCAGCGCCGAGGAGGAGGGTCTCCTGATCCTGTGGATCGCCGTGCGCCCGAGCCTGGTGGACGAGACTCCGATCAGCCAGTATCAGGCCGTCAACAAGCCCGAGGAGCCACTCTGCGACTTCCAGCGAGACGAGCTCGACCGCCGCCTGGTGGCCATCGCTAAGTCGATCCAGCTGGCGGTGGAGCCGCTCACCAAGACGATCCAGTTCGGCAAGAATCTGCTGCTCTGCCGCCAGGCTCGCCGAACCACCCAGGTCTTTCTCGACCAGTTAGCAGAGGGCAGCGGGCATCTCGAGTACTCCCCGGGGCCGGGTCGGTGGAGCATCGCCGAGATCGCGGAGCACCTCCTGCTCACGGACCGGTTCTTCCTCAAGGAGCTTCGCGTCGTGGTCGACCGCGTCCGGGCCGGCAAGGATCCCATGCTGCGGCGTTCTCTGGACTATTTCCCACTCTCCGTCCGATTCGTCCCGAAGAGTATCGAGCCCTACGTCCTCTTTCCGTTCTCGTACATGACCCGGGTGGCGCCGCGCCCGCTGCGCGAGCTCATGGCACGCAACAGGGTGGTCGAGATCAACGCCCCGGCCGCCACGATTCCGCGGGGGCTGACGCCCACTTCCCGACTTCAAGCGGAGCTCGAGCAGTCCCTCAAAGACATCGAATCCTTTTTCCAGCAGCATCCGCACTTCGACTACAGGGAGATCGGCTTCGAGCACCCGATCCTCGGCACGCCCTCGATTATGGATTTCCTACGCTTCCTGGCGGCGCACGAGCAACGTCACCACAAGCAGATGTGGAGCAACCTGGAGTACCTGCGGCGCAGTCGGGAGCACGACACCTCTACTATAGACTGGGGGTCGCTCCTCGGCTATTGACGTCACCGAGTGTGGGTATAGCCGTTTCCCTCAAGAAGAGATGCGTTTCCCTCAAGAAGAGATGCGAAGGCCGGTGTCCAGAGGCGCGCCAAGTGGCATACGAGCGACGAGGTGACTTACTCGGGGAATGAGGGTTGCTCAAGAAACGGCTAGGAACCGCAGAACACGTAACTGGAGCGGACGCGCAAGCGCGCCAGCTCAGTTCACCCGTTCTGCGGCTTCTCTGGATGGAGACGAATGATGGTACTGGCGACCAACCCGGCGCGTTGTCGTTGATGACTCGGCTTATCGATGGGCCGTGTCTTCTGACGATGAATCCGGGATTGCGATCGTCTGTGAGCTCGAGATGGACCGAGGGACGGTGACATGACTGAGACATCCCAGTACGCTGACTTCATCCATGAGATGATTGACGTGCGGCTGCGGGACGTCATTGCTTCGCTTTGGTTTGCCTTCGGCCCTGTGTTGGCATTCGTACTCGTGACCGACTTCGGGCCGATCACCACTGTGGCCGTGACGATTCTCAGCGTGATCGGGATCGCTCTGTTTCTGGGTGCTGTCGCCAGCCGCCAGCGGGTCGTGCTGAAGGACGGGACGACAGAGCTCCTCGTCGAGCGTAGCGTGCTCGGCATCAGCTGGAGACGCCAGCGGATCGGGCTTTCCGAGGTCAAGAAGCTCCGTCTCGGCTGGTCGAAGGGGGAGGAGCTACGGGGAGGACCGCCGGTCGGATTCCGCGGCCGGCATTTGCCTACGGTGCTTCTCGCACAGCGCCATTTGGGTTGGTTGCAGGGGGAGGAGCGCGAGCACTTGCCTGCTGTGCGTCTCGAACTGCGCCACGGGGCTCTCGTACCCATGGCCGCGGCGCGCACGACAGCGGAGGCGGAAGCTCTCGCGGCGGACCTTTCAAGGCGTCTGGATTGCCGCGTCGTAGGTGCCCGACTGCTTGCCCCAGCGGAATTCAGTCTGGAGGAGGGCATGTGATAGCGAATCCCGGGCCCTCCGCCCAGCGAGATCCCGCCATCGGGGTGGTTCGGGTCGCGGTAACCGCTGCTTGCTCCAGCATCATCCAGGGATCCATCTCCGAGCTTCCCACCAGCTCCGTTGGTCCTGCCGCCATGAAACACAGCTTCTCACGATCTCTCCGATGGACGATCCGTGGTCACCAAATCGGGATCATCCGAAGGAGAACTGCGGCCGCAGAACCAAGAACTGGAGCGGACGGCGAGGCCGTCTTGACGAGTCGGGATCTTCCATCTTTGATGCCTCTGATGACGATGAGAGCGCTGTCAGGCGCCGCCGCTCAGTTTGGTCGTTAGTGCCTCCTTCATTGGTGCATCCAAGATGACAGGTTCTCATGGCCCGGATATGGGGGCCTCCGGACTTCCCTGTAGGATGGGTTGTCATGAGAAACAAGCCCTCCTCCTCCTCTGGCGACGTTCCTCGCGAGCTGACACTGGCCGGCAGGCCCTGCCTGGCCTTCGCCAATACGGCGGCGTCCCAGCTGGACTACCGGTCCCCTACCCTCGTGGCGTCGACGCCTCCCATAGTCGGCAATTACCGAGACCTGGTGGAGTGGAGCCGGCGGATGGGCGCCCTGGAGCATGGCGACGCCGAACGGCTGATGCGGGCGGCGAGCGAGCAACCCGGGGCCACCGCGGAGGTCTTCCAGCGAGCCATCCGGCTTCGGGACAGCCTGATGCGGATCTTCACCGTCGTGGCGATGGGCAAGCCAGCGGCTGCCGAAGACCTCGACGTCCTGAACGGAGCCGTGACCAGGGCAGGACCTCGGTTTGAGGCGGGAGGCTTCGCCAGCCGTCCGCCGCTAAAAGCTCCAGCGTATGCCCAGCTTCATCTTCCACCTCGAGTTGAGATTGTGGGTCTGGAACCTGTCGTTGTTCTCCGGATCCGTGACGAAGGCGGCCAGGTTGCTGTAGATCGGCAAACCGGTGGCCGCGTCGATCCCGTCGTACTGCGCCGCCGTCAGGGTGTTGAAGTTGGCGAACCTCACCAGGCCGGAATTGCTGTCGATGAGGTTTCCCAGGTTCACGATGTCGAACGTCAGCTGGAGGCTGGAGCCCCTGATCGGGATCTCCTGCGCCACCCGCAGGTCGAGGGAGTGGATCCACGGCGCCACGCTGGCGTTGCGCGGCACGATGCCGCCACGAGCCGCGTTGAGACCCGCGTCGCTCGAGATGTAGGCGTCGAGATCAGCCCAGGTGCCGGGGCCTCTGATGATGACGTCGGCCTCCGTCGCGGGCACGAACATCAGGTCGTTGAGGGTGCTGCCGTCGCCGTTGATGCTGGTGAACGGGAAGCCGCCAGCCAGAATGTGGCTGAAGGGCCTGCCCGATTGGTGGTTGTAGAAAGCCGAGACCGTCGTCGGGTACTTGGTGTCGCGGCCCAACCGGTAGGACAGCGAGGCGTTGAAGCGATGCTCGACCTCGAAGCTCGCGGTCCCCACCTCGTGGTTGTTGGCGTCGACGATCTCGTTGAACTGCCAGTTCGAGACCGCCCGGCTCGAGCCGGCCTGGTTGACCTCTTTGGACTCTCCCCAGGCGTAGGAGACGAAACCCGAGAAGCCCTTGCTGAACGGGCGCTCGATCTTGATGGCGAGGTTGGTCGCCTCACCCTCGTCGGTGTTGGTGATCAGAAAGGCGCCGCTGAAGTTGCTGGTGGGGTCGACCCGGTAGGTCGGCCGACCGTCGAACGGTAGGGTGCCGGTCGGCTCGAGGACGAGGTTCTTGTAGTCGATCTCCTTCTGGCTGTCGCTGTAGATCAGCTCCACCGAGCCGATCAGACCCCACCACGGAAGCTCGCGGTCATAGCCCAGGCTGGCCCGCAGCACCGTCGGGAATTCGAAGTCGGGATCGATGATGTCGACTGCCTGGGTGGTGGCGCGGCCGCCGAGCTCCGCCGCCGTCGACGGCTGGTTGAAGGCGTCGGGGTTGAACGGTACATTGTTCCCCTGGAGATTCGAGAACACCAACCCGTTGTTCGAGTAATTGTTGGAGATCCAGACGTAGGGCGTGCGGCCGGCGAACTGGCCGAGGCTGCCGCGCAGCTGCTGCCTGCCGTCGCCCTCAAGGTCCCAGTTGAAGCCGATCCTCGGCGACCACACCTCGTTGCCGTCGGGGATCGCGTCGGTGCGGAAGCCGAAGACCGCCTCGACGTCCGGGTTGTTTTGCGGGGTGTCGGGAAAGAACGGGATGTCGACCCGCAGGCCGTAAGTGACGGTCAGGTTGTCCTTCGCCGCCCACTGGTCGCCGATGTAGAGGCCGATCTGCTCGACGTCGAAGGTGGCTACCCCATTCTCGCCCGCATTCGGCACCGCACGCTTGAACCTGCGGGCGATACCCGCTTCGAAGGCGTCGAGGTCTCTGAACTCGTAGGCCCCGAAACCCTCCGGGATGAACCCGTTGTCGAATGTGAAGAGCTCGTTGTGGGTGCCGATGGTGATCGTGTGATCGGGCCGCCGATGCGGAAGCCGTACTCCTCGTCCTCGAAGTTGCCGAACTCGCCCAGGGTGTCCGGCCCGTCGCCCACCAGCGAATCGTCGCGGGTGAAGTAGAACACCGACCCTTTCCAGTCGTTCGAGCCGCTGCGGGTGACGGCGTTGATGCCGCCGCCCGAAAAGCCTCCCTGGCGGACGTCCGTGGGGGAGAGCAGCAGCTGCAGCTCCTGGATGGCGTCGAGGCTGATCGGCGTCGACCGGGTCTGGCCGCCGGGGGTCCCCGAATCGGAGAGGCCGAAGAGGTCGTTGTTCACCGCGCCGTCGATCGAGATGTTGTTGTAGCGGCTGCTGCGGCCGGCGACCGAGGGGAGCTTAGCTTTGTGTTCGTCTTGGCTTAGGGAGTCGTAGACGCGGTAAACCGAAACCGCGAAAGCGCATCTGTAACCAGATACAGAGATCGTGGAGCGGACGGCGAAGCCCCGAGGCTCCTAGCCCTGTCAGCAGATTGAACGAACCCGTGTCATTACTTGGAGGGAAAGACCATGGCGAAAGACAACCCGAACGTACAGATCACTCGCGACGCCCGGGGAAGGATCCGGAGACTCGATCACGCGCTCGAGCCCGTCGCCGTCGCCAAGAAACCGGAGACCCAGAAGCCCGAGGTCAACGCCGCCCGCTACGTCAAGAAGTTCTTCGGCGTCAAACGGGTCCGCGCCAAGGGCATCTCCGCCGGCCTGCGCAGCAAGCGCATGAAGGCCGGTCGGGGCGAGAGCGAGGCGTATCTCCAGAGCGTCAAAAAGATCCGCAACCTGTCGGTGGTGGAGTTCCTGCAGTACCACGACGGCATCAAGGTATGGCGGAGCGGTGCGACGGTGCTCGTCGACTCCGGCAGCGGCAAGGTCACGGAGGGCACCAACACCTTCGACTACGAGGTGCCTACCACCGACTTCAGAGCCAGCAAGCTCGATCGCCGTGGCGCGCGCCTGAGCGAGAAGAAGCTCGCCAAGGTGCTGGCGCTCGATCGCAACAAGCGTCGGCTGAAGACCATCGAGAAGGACATGGAGCGCGACCTGCCGCTCCGCCGGTCGGTGCGTGCCGCGGAGCCCAAGCTGCGCATCACGCGCCGCGACCAGGTGCTCTACCCCTACGATCCCGACCAGCGCAAACATCACCTGGAGACGGACGAGAAGGGCGACCGCAACCTGGTCGAACGCGCGCTCGATCTCTACCTGCCGGCCGTCCACTCCAGCGTCAAGCCCGGCAGCTACCGGGTGGCCACGGAGGTATTCTTCACCACCGCCATTGGCGACCTGACGCTGAACTGGCAGGCTCTGATCGACTCCGCCACCGACTCGGTGCTCTACATCCGCGCTCTGGTGGAAATGGCCACCGGCTACGTCTACGACCGGGACCCCCTGACCACCACCGGCGACGCCTCGATCACGCCCGGCTCGTCGACCGCCGTGCTCAACGGACCGCGCAACCCCCGGCCGCTGGCGGCCGTGGCGCCGCCCAACCTCACCGGACAGTACGTGCAGATCCAGGAGATCTGCCCGATCCCCGCTCCACCGCCGACCAGCGCCACGGGCAAGTTCGATTACAACGCCGACACCGACGACTTCTCGGCGGTCAACGCCTACTACCACTGCGACGCCGTCTTCCGCATGGTCGAAGAGATGGGCTTCGACATGGCCTCCTACTTCGACGGCACCCCATTTCCGGTGGGGGTCGACCACCGGGGCAGCTTCGCCTGTGTCAACGCCGCGGCCTGGAGCAACGGCGCCGGTCTCGACTTCTTCACCTATGGCCTGGTCGAGGCCGGCCAGCCGGTGGGGATCGCGACGGACATCCGGGTGGTGCTCCACGAGTTCGGCCACGCCATCTTGTTCGACAACGTGCACACGGGTAGCTTCGGCTTCGCCCACAGCTGCGGCGACAGCTTGGCGGCGGTGCTCTGCGACCCCGGCTCCAAGGCGCCCGACCGCTTCCTGACCTTCCCCTGGGTGACGGCCATCGATCGCCGCCACGACCGTGACATCGCGGCCGGCTGGGCCTGGGGCGGCATCTTCGACGGAGGTAGCTACGACAGCGAGCAGATCCTGTCCACCAGCCACTTCCGCGCCTACCGCTCGCTCGGCGGCGACCATCCGGAGCTCTGCGAGCAGGAGTGGGCCGCCCGCTACCTGGCCTACCTGATGATCCACGCCGTCGGCACGCTCACTCCGACGACCAACCCGGGCGCGCCCGAGCCCTGGAGCGACCGGCTGCAGCTGTGCGACAAGCTGACGGACGTCTTCGAAGGTCACGCCGGCGGCGCCGTGCACAAGGTGATCCGCTGGGCCTTCGAGCAGCAGGGCGCCTACCAGCCCCCCGGCGCTCCAACCCCGGTGACCACCGTAGGCGCGCCACCGGCGGTCGACGTCTACATCAACGACGGCCGCAACGGCGAGTACCCCTTCGCCCGCGAGTGGTGCCACAGCAAGGACATCTGGAACCGCTGCTGCCCCGACGGCCGTCCGGCCCACCAGCGTCCGATCCCGGGGATCGACAACTACGCCTACGTGATCGTCCGCAACCGCGGCACCCGGAAGATCAAAGGCGGCAAGGTCAGAGCCTTCCACAGGCGCGAGGACGGTTGCTGCGAGTGCGGCTGCGACTGCACCGAGCTCACCTGGCCGGACGACTTCAAGCCGATGGTCACCGAAGCGCTGTTCTTCGGCCCCATGGGCGCCGGCGACTACGCCGTGGTCGGCCCCTTCAAGTGGCGGCCCAAGCGCGGCGACTGCATCCTGATGGTGGCCGACGCCAATGGCGACCGCAGCAACCTGGCCTTCATCGACAAGCGGCAGACGCTGCTCACCCGGCGCCTGGTGCCCTTCGACAACAACATCGCCATGCGCTGCATCTGCAAACAGTGCAACCCGGACTACTCCAAGCTCGACGGCCCCTGCCGCAAGCCCAACGAGCCGTCGCAGTAGACGCCTGATCGGCGGCCTCCCGACGCCCCCGGGAACCCGGGGGCGTCTTTTTGCCGCTCCTGGCTCCGTCGGTGGCTGGCCGGGTTGGCTGGCCAGGTTGGCGACTGGCCGGGTTGGCTGGCCGGGTTGGCTGGCACCCCGGGCTCCCCGGGCTCACCGCCGCTCCTGGCTCCGTCGGTAGCTGGCCGGGTTGGCTGGCACCGGGTGGCTGGCCGGGTTGGCTGGCACCCCGCGGTCCAAGCACCCCGCGGTCCAACCGGTCAAGCCAGCAGGGGAGCCACCGTGAAGCGCGCGGGATCGAAATCGGTAACAGGCTGCTCGCCGCGGAGAGTCCGCGCCGCCAGCCGCCCGATCTCCCAGCTGCAGCTCATGCCGTGCCCCCCCAGCCCGGCGACCCAGAAGAAGCCCTCGCAGCGGGGATCCGGGCCGATCAGGAAGCGGTCGTCCGGCGTCTTGGTTCTGAAACAGGACCAGACGTTCCGCACCCGCGCCTCTTCGAGCGCCGGAAGGTGTTCCAGGATCCGTTCCGCGAGCACTTCGGAGATCCCCTCGCTCACGCTTGCTACGAGACGTTCCGCGGGCTCTCCGTCGCAAACGGAGAACAGCAGGCCCCCCGACTCGGGCCGGAAGTAGAAGTCGTGCTCCTCGCTCCACACGAACGGCCACCCTGGATCGATCGCCTCGATCCCGTCGAGGACGAACAGGTGCCGCTTGAACGGCACCAGATACGGAGCGTCGAGACCCGCGAGCCGGGCGATTCGCGGCGCCCAGGCACCGGCGGCGTCGACCACGCGGGCGGCCCGGAAGCACCCGCGAGAGGTCGTCACGCGGAACGGCGCGGGCCCCGCGATCTCCAGCACCTCGCAGTCGGTCGCGAGCTCGACGCCCCGCGAGCGCGCCTCCGCGAGATAGTGGCTCAGCAGCGCCCAGGTGTCGATCACGCCGTCCCCGGGAGTCCACAAAGCGCGCCGGAACCGGTGGCCTTCGAGCAGAGGCACCCGGCGCCGGACCTCCCCGGCCTCGACGACCTCGGCCGCCACCGCCGGGTCACGCAGCCGCTCGAGCCGGTCGCGCTCTGCCAGGACCAGCGACCCCACTTCTCCGAAGTCGATCTCGCGCCGCAGCCCTCGATATGCCTCCCCGCTGGCTACCGCGACCCGGCGGATCTGCGGGTCCGCGACCGACTGGCGAAAGAGCGAGGCGTTGCGACCCGAGGCGTGAGCGCCCGGGGTCTTCTCCCTCTCGACCAGGGCGATCCTGCCGGCGAACCGCCGGCTCAAATGGAACGCGGTCGCGGCGCCGGCGAAGCCGGCGCCGACGATCAGCACGTCGACCGCGATCTCTTTGCCCATCTTGCCCCGCACTTCCGCCCATGGTCGTGTCTCGAGGTGACCCGAGATCCCTCGGCCTCATCCTATACCCCTGGCCCGGAGTGTAGTTTCCGAGACGTCGGGTTAGGTGGCACCCCGCGGGGCACCGCGGGGCAGGGACTCCCCGATCTGGCCTCAGAGCACGGGGCGCAGGCCGAGAGTGCCCACGAACTCCTATCAGGCGAGAGCATCCTCGAGCGCCACCGCCGCGAGAGCGTCCCGTGGCGCCCCTCCACACCTCTCGCGACCGCGAGGATCCCACCTGAGCGCCAGCCGGCGGCTCCGCCGCCGCGGAAACGTCCCATGACTCTCAGCCGGCGTTGCGGCAAACGCGGAAAACCTCACCTGAGAATCAGGTCGCCGTTTCCACGTTCGCGGAAACCTCGACCTGAGTGTCAGGCAGCCGCTGCGCGTCCGCGGAAACCCTGACCTGAGCGTCAGGCAGCTATTTCCGCCTTCGCGGAAACCCTGAATGAGTCTCAGGCAGCGGTTCGGCGTCCGCAAAAAAGCCAGATGAGTCTCAGGCAGCTCTTCCGCGTTCGCGGAAACCTCGACCTGAGTGTCAGGAAGCCGTTCCGCGTTCGCGGAAAGGGTCACCTGAGTCTCAGGCAGCCGTTCCGCGTTCGCGGAAAAGGTCACCTGAGTGTCAGGAAGCCGCTGCGCGTTCGCGGAGAGTCCAAATGAGACTCAGGCAGCCGTTCCGCGTTCGCGATGCGATCGCGGCTGAGGAGGCGATCCGCAGAGCCACGGTAGCAGGCACCGCGCTCAGGTCGTTTTCGTTCCTCGGCCGTCAGCTCTAGCCGGGGAGCCGAAGAGGCTGGCACCGCGGCGGCGGCCGAGGCCGGCCGTTGCGGCCTGCGATGGCCGTTGGCCGAAAGCTTCAACGAGGGTTTCGGCGCCGGATGGCCATCGGCCAAGACCTTCGACGAGGGTTCCGGCGCCGGATGGCCGTCGGCCAAAAGCCTCGACGAGGTTCTCCGAACCGAATGGCCGTCGTCCAAGACCTTCGACGAGGTTTGCCGGACCGAATGGCCGTTGGCCAAAACCTTCGACGAGCACTTCTTCTCCGATTTCCCGCCGTCCGGCGCGCTTCTGGGCTGATCAGCGGGATCTCCCGCCATTCGGCGCCTTCCCGGAGGCCGCCGGCGGGGCTCGTCGCCGTTCGGCTCCTGCGGGGCGCGGTTAGTGGGATTCTCCACGGTTCGAGCCGTTTCTGGAGCCGGAAACGGGCCTGCCGCCGGAAGTGCGCTTCAGGGCCGCCGAGGTTCCGTGCGGCGCCGCGGCCAGACTTGACACTGCCGCGAACAGAGCGTACGTTTCAGGCGGTGCCAGGTATCGGCATCCCGACCGAACGAATGGCGAGTCGGGCGGTGGGCCGAGCTCGAGTGGCCCTGGTCGAGGGAAAGTGATTTGATGATGATCCGTGTGTACCCTGAAGACGTTGAAGCCGGGCCAGACCGGGCGCGTCGTGGCCCGAAGGGTGGCTCTACGGGCCGACTGGCGAGAGAGCGGGCCGCGCCACTGGATCGGTTCCGCCGAAGGCCGGTGGGACCCGGTCAGGCGGGTCTGGGGCTTGCGTCGCGACGTGGTGGAGCGTCGGGATGTGGGTGGAGGTGGATAGATCTGGTAACCTGGTGGATAGATTTAGGAAGCGCGGGAATGGATACATGTAGGCATGAGATGGATAGATTTAGGAATCGATGCCTAGATTTAGGAATCGCGTGTCGCTTGAACAACTGTTCTGCACCAATCGATGCCAAAGGCACAAGGCCGACCCGGCAGTCTCTGGCTGCCCACTAGGTCTCCAGACTTACTGAGGAGCGGGAGCAATGACAGTTGACGTCAACAAGTTGGCAGCCGGGCTCCTAATCGCTCTTCTTCTTCGAGCGAGCGCAGGTAATTGCCAGGCGGGAAAGGCCGACGAGCACAATGGAGCTAACAGCCAGATTCTAGAACTAATGTCAGCTCTCTTTACTTCAAGGTACACAAAAGACCAGAAAGATGTTCTTTGGGAGACTCGATACAGCAACACGAAGCTCGTTGTTTGCGGCGAACTTAGGCATATAGCAAGAGATTCGATACGGGTAGCTTTCAAGGAAAGGGCCTTGACGATGGTAGTCGTTATTGCCCTGCTTGCGCCACCTCTGGATGACGAGGAGTTCCTACGGCACAAAGTCGGCGAGAATTACTGCATTCGGGGATCGCTAAAGGACGCGCCTGAGTACCTGCAGTCGTCGAGTTGGCAAGCCATGCTCACGCCCGTTGGAGAGTCCGATTACAACTGGACCGAACCTGACCGAGGAGGCGACGATCCGAAGCCTGGTGCGGGGTCGGCATTACCACCACCTGACCTGGTATTCAAGCTTGAAGAATCTTCCTTTCACCAATAGCTCATTGAAGACGTAAACGAAAGCAGAACATTCGCTTGCAGCGCGGGGGGCTTCGCGGCCGAAGCTGAGAGTCTTGCGACAATAGAGTGAGCGGGGTAAGCAGATGCCTTCAGCAACCATCAAACTATTCCTGGTACATGGGGACCCGAAGCGGCTTCGGACGGCGGAGATCTCTAACTGGAGTGGCAAGGCGATCGCTGCGCCGAGGACTGAAATCGAGGAACTCGTCGGCAGACCGGAAATTGGTCAGTCGGGCGTGTACCTACTAACGGGCTCTGACTTGACAACCGGCAGTCCCCTTGCCTACATAGGTGAGGGAGAGGTCCTTAAGGACCGCTTGAAGAGCCACTCCAGCAGAGAGTTCTGGGTCCAGGCCTTTGCCTTCGTCAGCAAAGATGAGAACCTCACGAAGTCTCACATCAGATATCTTGAGGGGAGGCTCATTGAGGACGCCAAGCAATCAGGTAGGTTTGGGCTAGAAAACCAGCAGGCAAGCGGGGCGCGGCTCCCTGAGTCTGACCGCGAGGATATGGAGGTCTTCCTCGATAAGATCCACCAGCTACTACCCGTACTAGGAGCAGAGATCCTGACGCGCGTGCCAACCTACGAGGCCGCCAGCGCCAAGGCTCATCTCTTGTGCGAGATTAAAGGCGTAACAGCAAAGGGGCAAAGGACTCCTGGTGGATTCGTCGTGTTCAAGGGTTCCCAAGCTGTACTCAAGACCCGGCCATCTGCTAAGAAGTGGCCCTATGTCCTCACTGCTACCTAAACTGAGCGATTCTTGGGTTCAAGGAGTAACACCAACGGGCTGATCTGAGGTGGCATGTGTGCTTTTCGCCAGAGAACGGCAAGCTTGAGCTGATCCCACAACGCTTGCGTGACCTTGAGCGTCACTTCCCCTGCATGTCGGACGATCTTCCCGGCTTGGTCGAAGAGGCGGCGCCGGACGGTGGTTGGGTACGATTCCAAAGGAATCACCTCGCCGCTGACGTCTTCTTTGAAGGCTCCGAAGAGGAAGAACGTGACCAAAATCGTGAAGTAGTAGGCCATGTTGGGGCCGAAGCGCAGGAAGGGCAATTGTTCGCTGGCGAAGTCCTTCAGGTCTCGATGGACCAGTTCATCCGCTCCTCGGCCGTGGTAGAAACCGATCAGCGCCGCGGCGTCGAGCATGTCGGCATGCCCTGCACTGCGCAGCAGATCATCGATCCGGTGCTCTTGTCCAAGATTCGTGTAGACCACCGTGTCGGGGCGAGCGAATTTCAAGAGCCGTTGACGATCCTCGTAAAGCGGCTGGCAGAAGATGGTCCGACGGCTACGGCTCCACGCTTCACGTTGATCCTCAAACTCGAAATAGCGCCACTGTTGCGGCTTCCGATCGAAGATCTTCCACCCGTCCTCGGGACGCTCTTGAGCCCGATCGCGGATCGCGTCATACAGACGACCGCCACAGGCATATCCGATGTCCAGCTCTTCGCAAAGAAGGAAGATCGCCTCGTCGAAGAAGCCACTATCCATACGCACGACAATGGGCACGTCGGCTCGATAGTGAGTACGGATAGTATCCACCGCTTTCCGGATCATCTTGACAGCATCGTTGCCATAGTTGCAGTGCCGTTCACCGCGACGAAAGACGGCGTCGATGATGTAGCGCTGCCAGACCAACTGAAGGGGTTGGAAGCCTTTGACCTTCTTGTAGGTGGGCGTGACGCCATGTCGCTTGGCAGCCTCATCGTTGTTCATCACCATCGAATCGAGACTCAAGGTGACGAGATCGGGTTCAGCAAGGCGCAGCCGCCACACAAAGAGCTCCCGAAGCAGTTTGCGGAAGAAGTGGATCACCGGCAACGAGAATGCCTTGAAGAAACGCTTCACCGCATGGGAGGAGAGCAGCTGCTGCGGACTGCATTCGACGATGCCGGCATGGGAGGGATCCTTCTTCAGCGCATCGAAGTAGCTGAGATGGCGACTAGTGCCGTCGAGGATGAAGACGAAGATCTGCTTGAAGAGCTCAATGATCGGCAGCCCCTTGCGGCTCTTGCGCAGGCGTCCGAAGAGCTGCTGCAAAAGCGGATTGATGCAGATGTTGTCGAGGTATCTCACGAAGAGGTTCAGGCCTGCTCGACCGGTCAGCGAATCGGGAGTCACTTCGATCTTGGTAATGGTGTACGGGCTCTTGGACTCTTTGGTAGACTGCATCTCGATCTCCCACCTGTTGGGTTACGGCGGTTGTGGCCGCCAACTACTGGTAACTGTTGTAACTTCAGTAGTTTACCATAACAGGGGGGAGGTCTTTGCGGTTAAAATCGCTCAATCTAGGTGCTAGACAGAAGCTTCTTCAGGATGGGAGTTTGGCTGAAGAAGGATCTTCGCTTCGCTTCACGAAGGATGTCGAGTTTTCCAGTCCCAGTGGCGCCGCCTCGGTGATCCATGGAGGGAGCGCCAACGGTCTGATCGCCTGGAAGAACGAATCCGGCAAAACGCTGAAGGAGCTCGAGCGTGAGTGATGCAGAACACTTAGATTCACGGGCCGCTACTGGTGCTCTCGCCACAGCAGCCGGCTGTGGCATGCTGCCTCCGGTGGACAGCACTCGCAGCGTGCCCGGCGCCCGTGATCTTGCTCGTTAGCCATTCATGATGAGCATCGAGATCAAGAAGAGTCGGGCCGCGTTACTGATCGCGGCCGCGGCGAACACGGCTGTCGAAGATCGCCTGAAACGGCAGGATCTCCGGTACGCCACTGAAGAAAGTCGCTCAAAAAGGTGGGGTACGCCATACCCCACCGAAGAAAGCGGCCAGCAAAGGTGGAGTATGGTCCACCCCACCGGAAAAAGTCGCCAGCAAGGGTGGGGTATGCTCTACCCCGCCGGAGAAGGGCGTCTGAAACGGTGGGGTAACGGGCGTCTTCCTGGACCGGATGACCGGGTGATCAATCCACGACCGGCGTCCCGAACATCGCCTCCCGGAGGCTACGCCCGGTCGCCTGCCAGATCTTGACCACTTCGAAGACGATGATGGTGGTGAAGCTCACCATGAACCACACGCAGGGCTCCTCGATCGGCAGGTCCGACCAGGCGCCGACGAAGAGGCCGATCATCTCCTTGTCGTGGAAGCCCCACCACTCGTAGGGCAATCCCAGGGTGGCCTCCCACATCAGGCTGATCAGCAGGACGAAGAAGAACGTCAGGCTGAACGCCCGCCAGTTGATGAACGGCTGGGCCGAGCGGAAGAAGCCGGCGGCCGGTACGATCGCCGCGACCAGGAGAAACGCGAAGTAGGACGGGAACCCGTCGGGCACCGGGGAGAAGAACCACTTGTAGATCACCGCGGCGGCGAGCAGGAAGGCGCCGACCACCACCGAGCCGAAGTGGAACCGGACGATGCGGTCCAGCTTCTTCGCCTCCCGCCGGTAGTCCGGGACGTTGTAGGCGGCCAGCCAGTACTCGTCGTTCCAGATGTAGAACAGCAGCACGAACATGAAACCGCTGAGGTAAAAGACGAACTCCTCGATCGGGATCGAGCCGCCCACCGCCGGGATCTCGATGCCGAGCACCGCGCCGTGGTTCTCGAATCGGAAGAACTTCCTGCCGAAGAGCAGGTCCAGGCCGAAGCCGAGCGGCGCCATGAGCGCGATCGTCTTCCAGTACGCCTTCTTCTGCGTTCCCAGCTCCGGGTGGCGCAGGAACCACCAGGCGATGGTGAGCAGCGGGATGATGAAGAGCGACAGGCTCCAGGTGTAACCCAGGGGCGTGGGGTCGGCCGAGGCGATCTTCAGCTCTCCCGGGTCGTCGACGGTGCGCAGGGTAAGGACGGCCGGCAGCGTCAGCATTCCGATCATCACGAACACAACAAGGGTGCCTCGTCGCGGCTCGTTCATCTCCGTTCCCTCCTGGATTCCTGGTGTCATAGACCCCAGGTTACTACTTTCGCCCTTTGCGAGGGCGGGAACCTCGCCGATCGAGAGCTCGCCCTAGCCTCTTTTCCTGGCCCCTCTGTTCGAGCGAGGGCGGAATCCGCGCAGCCCTTTGGTTGGCGCGGTAGTGTAGGATGCGGTCAACTAGCCGACGTTTCCGTGGGAGGCATCCGGTTGTCTTCGCTCAGGTCGGCGACACATCTCGGCAGAGGAGACTCCAATGAAAAGATCGCTACTGATTCTTGCACTTACATTCGTATTCGGAACCGCGAGTCAGGTGGGCGCCATCACATTCGGCGAGCCTGACGGCAACGCTCATCCGCACGTCGGCACCTTGCTCTTCGTTCAGAACGGCGTCGGCTTCTTCAGCTGCACCGGCACCTTGATCTCTCCGACCGTGATGCTGACCGCCGGCCATTGCACCGAGGAATTCGGCAATGTCAATGACGTGACCTATGTGCGCTTCGACGAAGACCCTCTGGAAGGGATCGCCGCTTTCCCGACACTCCAGGATTGGCTGGACGACCGGTGGATCCTGGCCGAGAGCGTCATTCCGCATCCCCAATACGACGACTACAGCCAGTTTCCCTTCACCTTCGACGTCGGGCTCGTCATCCTACCCGCGCCCGGTGTCGCGGTCGGGACCTACGGCATGCTGCCGCCCGAAGACTTTCTCGAGGACGTGCTGGCTCAGCCGGGGAACTCCACGAACTGGTGGACCGCCGTCGGCTACGGATCCCAGGGCATCCTGAACCCGTTCGCTCAGGATGACTACGCGCGCTACAAGTCCACGACGAGGTTGATCGAGCTGAACAGCAACTCCAACGGCCCCGGGGCGAGCGCCAAGTTCACCAACAACCCGGGAGGCGGCACCGGCGGCACCTGCTTCGGCGACTCGGGGGGGCCGATTTTCTACCAGGACACCCCGATCATCGGCGCCATCGTCTCCTTCGGCATCACGCCGTGTATCGGTGTGGATTATCAATTCCGCATCGACACCGCGATCGCGCTCGACTTCATCGCCGACAATCTGCCGTAGCGTCGGCGAGAATCTCGCAGGAGGCTGTTGCTATGCGCAACAGCCTCCTGGTCTGCTCTTCAACCGCGGGTGCGCCTCAGCCGCGCCAACCCCACACCCGCCAACAGCGAGCCGAGCAGGATGAGTCCCAGCACGGAGAGGGCCGGGATCTCGAGCACGTCGCCCTGGAAGGTGAGGAAATCGCTGGCGACGTCGACCGGCGCCGAGCGATCGTAGCGCTGCCACATGTCGTGGAGCAGCTCGCCGCGACTCATGCCCGGTAGGCCGGTGGTGCGCGGTATGCAGTCGTCGGGGAAGCCGCCCGTCACCGCTTCGTCACGCAGGAACTCCACGTACTCCTTGCTCACTGTCTGGAAGTACAGCCGCGCCTCGATGGTGATCGGCAGCACGGCGTCCGCGGGCACCGGGATCTGGTAGTCGGTGTCGTCGTAGCTCACCAGGATGCCCGAACCGGGCGAGGTCTCGGGATAAGTGTAGGCCACCGGGGCGGTCTCGGGATCGCTGCCGCCGGTGAAGCCCAGGGGCGGGATGCGGTTGTCCGAGGCGATGCAGTTGTTGAGCACGAAGTGGAACAGCGGGTTGGCGGCGCCGTCGCTGGTGTCGCACTCGCCGGTGCCGTTCAGGTCCCAGATGCCGGGCTTGATCTCGTAAATCTTGACCTGGGCGTCCTGCGTCAGGTCGCCGGTGTCGAAGTCGTAGCCGCCGCTCTCCCAGAGCAGATCGCCCTCGGCGTCGCGGGCGGTGGCGTGGAGCCACATCCGCCGGCCCTCGGGATAGCCGGTGGGCAGCTTGTGGCCGGTGAGGTTGGTGACCCGCACCGTGACGTCGAGGTCTTCGCCGGGCGTCGGTTCGGACGAGTCGACGATCTCCACCGTCGCCGTGCGGTTCTGCAGCATGTCGGTGGCCCAGGCGATGGTGGCGCTGTACTCCTCGTCGCGCATGAGGGCCGGGTACTCGCCGCGCAGCACGGTCGGGATCCAGACGTTGCCGCCGACGAGCTGGTGCGTCGCCATGTCGCCGGTGCGGTCGTTGTCCTGGAACGCGCAGGCGAAGGCCGGATCCTCGCTCGCCTGGGGCATGTGGCAGCTCTGACAGCCCTGCACGCTGCTGGCGCCGTGGCCGTCCGCGCGCGCGGCGCCGGCGTAGTCGCTCTGCTGCCACTCCATGAAGGTCCGCTCGATGGGAAACGGGATGCCGGTATCCATGCCGTTCTCGTCGATCAGGTTCAGCAGCGGACTGGTGACGTTGTGGCAGTTGCCGCAGATGTCCGAGTCGACGAGGTACTGGGAGAACGCCCACTCGTGGGGCGGCGGCACGTCGCCGACGCCGTAGTCGTAGGGGCCGTACCGGCACGGCCCGGTGCTCATCGCGGTGCAGTCCCCGTCGTCGATCCAGAAGGAGCCGTTCTCGTAGTACACCGGCTGCTCGCCCGGCGGCGGGTTGTCGTTCACCTCCATGCGGTGGCAGAAGTGGCAGCTGATGCCGTCGAAGTCGTTGCCCGCCTCGTCCAGGTTGCCCAGCAGGCCGCAGCCGTCGACGCTGCCGCCCGGGGGCTCGGAGCGGCCGCCCAGCCAGCCGGTCGGGCTGTGGCAACGCAGGCAGAAGTCGCCGACGCCCGGAACGTCGTTGTTGGCTACGTCGAGGGCGGCCCAGAACAGCGGGTCGCGGGTCGAGTTGGCCATCATCGAGCCGGCCCAGGTGTTCCAGGGCTCGATGTCGGCCTCGAGGTCGTAGTCGCCGTGGCAGAACCGGCAGTCGAACGGCGCGATGAGCTCGTAGTTCAACCCGGGCTGCGTGCCGAAGGGGGTCGCGCCTCCTCCCCAGGCCGCGGCGGCGCCAAGAAGGGCCGGCAAGGCGACCGAGAAGACGAGGCGGAACCGGATACCGGCTCGGTCAGAGTCAGACATCGACGACGGTTCTCCTTGGACTATTCGACCGGGAGTATAGCCGGCGCCGTTCCGGACACGGTAAAAGGCTCCCTGTCAGGGCCGGCCAGCGCGGCTCAGGCCTCACTCAACGGACGCTGCCTCGAGCCGGGCGGCGGCGCGGAGCTGACGGGCGACGAGCAGCGCGATCGTCGCCACGGCGGCAAAAGGTACCGCCACCAGCAGGAGGATCCCGCCTCGGAAGGCCGCGGCGAGCTGCTGGCCTTCCGGCGAACCGAGCGCCGTCCGGCACATCGGACACTGGGCAAGAACCGTGTCGGCGACGACGGCGAGCACGAGCGTCGCCGCCACCGCCGGAAGCCACTTGCGCAGCCACGTCGCGCCGGAGGCGCGCAAACGGAACCACTTGCGCCAGGTCGTCACGGATTGAGCATTCCGTAGATCCGCAGGCCGTCGGGCACGATCAGGCCAAAGAGGACCGCGCCGTTGATCAGCAGGCCCAGGACCACGCTCATCCACAGGAAGAGCCGCTCGAAGCGCAGGTGCATGAAATAGCTCCCGATCAAGAAAGCCTTGAGCAGCATAGCCAGCACCAGGACGATCAACAGGAGACTCTGGAAGGCGCCCCCTGGGGCCTCTCCCTGGAGAGCCGTCGCCGCCGGCCGATCGATGAAGATCATCACCAGGGTCACGACCAGCAGGATCAGCCAGATCTGCCAGTAGATACGGTACCCGCCTTTTGCGTCTTGCTTTGCCATGTCGGTCACCTCTAGATCAGGTAGTAGCAGGTGAAGACGAAGACCCAGACCAGGTCCACGAAGTGCCAGTAGAGACCTACCAGCTCCACGCCTTCCGGAGTCGTCTGCCCCTTACCGAAACGCAGCGCCGTGACCACCAGGAGGACGACGCCGATCAGCACGTGGGTGCCGTGAAAGCCGGTGATGGTGAAGAAGTAGGCGGAAAAGAGCGGTAC
>JAAELT010000263.1 GCA_024226315.1 bacterium
CACCCAGCCGGAGCATCGTAGACGGATGTCGTTCGCCATCTCGCCCGTCCGATCGCATAAGGTCTACGATCCCCGACTTCGCGACCTCGTCTTCCGCACCGGCGATGTCTCCATCGCCCAGGACTGCGGCATCCCGAGGTCGACATGCAACGACTGGAAGAAGGGCAGGTTCTGTGGCGATGTCGTGACCTTGGATGTCTTTGACCGGGAGAAAGCCGACCTGGAGGCAGAGGTCTTGAAGCTGCGCCGACAGTTGCAGATCCGCCGGGCTTTGCTGGTCCTGCTCATCGCTCTCGTTCGGGTCTTCGGGCTGAAGCTCTCAGACAAACGCCTGCCTGAAGGCAAGCAAAAGGACCGGCTTCTCAGGGCCATCGATCGAGCACGCACATCGATGCCGCTCAAGGCCATCCTCAAAATCGTTGGCCTGTCTGCAGCGAGATATCACGCCTGGTGCCGGGCGCAGGTCAAGTGCGAATTGGACGACCGCCCGAGCTGTCCGAAGAGTCAACCGACGCGGGTCTGCGCTGAGGAAGTGCGGACTATTCACGAGATGGCCACCTCGGAGGAGTATAGGCACCTGCCCATTTCACGCTTGGCGCTCCTCGCTCAGCGCCTCGGTAATGTCTACGCTTCGGCTGCTACCTGGGCGAAGCTCATCCGCGAACGTGGCTGGCGTCGGCCGCGGCAGAGGGTCTACCCGGCCAAGGCAAAGGTCGGCGTTCGTGCCGAAAGGCCCGACGAGTACTGGCATGTGGACGCCAGCATCCTC
>JAAELT010000264.1 GCA_024226315.1 bacterium
CACCCAGCCGCGCTTCCAGCGCAGTCGCCAGTCGCTGGCCACGCCGGCCGGCAACTCGTCCAGAATGCGGTGCGCGCGGTCGAAATCACCGCGTGCCACGGCCACCGAAACCGCGGCTTCCCAGGAACCCGGGTGTTGGGTGCCGGCCGCCATCAGACTCTCGTAGAGCGCCGCAGCGCGCTCGTAGTCCTCCCAGCCGCCGTAGATCGCGGCCAGGGTGTTGCGTACCCCCTTGTTGTTTCGATTCTGCGCGATCTGCCGCTCCAGGATGTCGGCGGCGGCGGCGGCGCCTTCCCAGGTCGAAGCTAGGATCTCGGCCAGTACTTGGTCGCGCTGCGCTGACGGCAACCGATGGCCCTGTTGACGCGCGCGTTCGAGATACTTGCGCGCCCTCGCCAGGTCGCCGGCGTTGGCATATAGGAGCCCCAGATCCGCGAGCGCCAAGGCAAACTCCGGATCGGCCTCGAGTGCCCGCTCCAACTCTTGGA
This sequence comes from bacterium, assembly GCA_024226315.1. Classification (GTDB taxonomy): domain Bacteria; phylum Acidobacteriota; class Thermoanaerobaculia; order Multivoradales; family J023; genus JAAELT01. The sequence goes on from JAAELT010000264.1 coordinate 489, forward strand.
TGGCCGCACTCCGCTGGCCTTCCCTGTAACGCTCGAGCGCGGTTTGATAGTGACGCCAGGCATCGAAGGACCCGGTGCTCATGGCCTCGACAGCCAGCCAGGGCGTATCGCCCGCCGGCACGCCCAAGGTGCTACGCACGAAGCTCGAGGCATCGGCCACCAAGTCGAGGATCTCCTCCTGATCTCGCTGCAGGACCTTGCTGTCCAGCCGGACGCCGCTCGGCTGCATGACCGAAACGTCCAGCCGCAGCCGTCCGCCGATCGCCAGGTACCACCCCTTGACCCGATGGCTGCCGCCCGAGACATCATCTGGCGGTCCAAGCGACCGCTCGGCGACCGGCACGCCGAGGCGTGCCGAAAAGCCGCAACCGCTCGGCACCACCAGCGAATCGACCTGCGCCAAATCGCAGCTCAACATCGAGGCGACGGCCGGTCCGAGCCATGCCAGATCGGACTCCGTGTTGCGGTCCTCGAACTCCTCGACCAACACCGTGCGACTCTCGCCAACGCGAACCGAGCCCCGCCCGATCAGGCCCCGCTTGGCGAAGATCAGCAAGACGGCTAGCGCCAACAGTAAGCCGACGACGCCAAGCGTCGTCTTCGAGATACCGCGGCCGGCGGCCACAACCGTTCGCGACATGACCTCGATTTTGCGCGGCGTCGAGTGCATCGCCGCCTCGACACCGTCCACGGCGTCGAGGGCCGCGAGGAAGGTCTCAGCGTCCTGGAAACGATCACGCGGCTTCTTCTCGAGTGCCCGCTTGAGCAGCCGCTCGACGGCCCGGGGCACCTTCGAATCGGCCAGCGGTGGCAACGACGTGTTGAGGATCGCGTTGACGGTGGCGCCGACGACGCCACGTCTGCCAAACGGCAACCGGCCGCTTAGCATCTGGTAGAGCACGACGCCTACCGACCACAGGTCCGACCGCGCGTCCGCATCCTGGCCTTCGATCAGCTCAGGCGCCATGTACGCCAAGGTGCCTGGGTTGGCATCGGTACGCGTGAGCCGTGACGCTCCTAGGACTTTGGCGATGCCAAAGTCGAGGATCTTCACCTCTCCGCTCGCCGTCAGCAGGATGTTCGCCGGCTTGATGTCGCGGTGGACGATGCCCGAGCGGTGGGCGTAGGCGAGACCGCGCGTCACCTGGCGGACGATCTCGAGCGCCTCTCGAAGCGCCATCGGCCTCTTCTGCAAGCACGCTTCGAGCGTCTCGCCATGGTAACGCGACATCACGATGTAGAGATGCCCGCCGACCTCGCCGATGTCATGAACGGTACAGATGTTCGGGTGATCGACGCTCGACGCCGCGCGCGCCTCACGCAGAAAACGCTTGCGGCCTTTCTCGTCTAAGACGTGGGCGGCGGCGAGCACCTTGATCGCCACCAGCCGCTGCAGCCGGCGGTCTTTGGCCTCGAACACCTGCCCCATACCGCCGCTGCCGAGGGTCTTAAGGATCTCGAACCGGCCAAGCCGGTTGACGATCGCCTCGGGGGTGTGCTCAAGCAGCGACGACGCCAGACGTTTCGCCGACGCGCCCAGGAACTGGCTGCCCCGCTGATCAGCATCGAGCAACCGCTCTACGATTCGGCGCAGCTCGACATCATCTCCGATCTCGCGTTCGATAAACTCGGCCCGCCGGTCCGTTGGGATCTCCAGCAACCGGTCGAGGATCCGGGAGACCTCCGGCCAGCGCGCCTCGAACCGGCCCGTATCAACCGTCATCGTCCTTGGGTGACTTGGTCAAACGCGCAAGCAGCAGGGCACGGGCCTTCTTCCAGTCCCGCTTCAGAGTGCGCAGCGCCATGCCCGTCGCCTCGGCCGCCTCGCCGAAGGTCAACCCGCCGAAGAAACGGAGTTCGACGATCCGTGCCAGGCGTGGATCGAAGGTGCTTAGCCACTCAAGGGCCTCGTTGATCGCCAGCACCTGCTCGGCCGACTGCTCGACCGACAGCCGCGACTCGTCCCACTCGATGCGGCGAAAATCGCCGCCGCGCTTCCTGCTGCCACGCTGCCGAGCATAGTCTACCAAGATACGGCGCATGGCCACCGACGCTGCGGCCAGGAAGTGCCGCTTGTCTTGAAAGCCGTCCACGTCGCGTTTGCACAGCCTCAGATAGGCCTCGTTGACCAGGGCGGTGGTGTTGAGCGTGTGCCACGACCGCTCGTTTCGGAGCTGGCGGCTGGCTAGTGCCCGCAACTCCTTATAGACGTGCGGCAGCATCTCGTCGACTGCGCGCTCGGCGCCGACTGCAGGCCGGCCAGGACTGGACTCGGTTTCCTCGGCCAAGAGATCTGCCCTCACTAGGTTTCCCGAAACTCGTTGTCTGAGGATCAACCTTACCAGAACGCATGTTCTCTGCCACGATCGGAATTCGAGAAGCTCCGCAGGCGCTCTGGTGAACCTGCTTCCGCGAACGGGTGAAGGGCGCCGAGATGCACATCTCGACCACCTAGGCGCAATCCGCGCGTTGACCGTGCCAGATGCAGGCGAGGGCGCGGCCCTTGGCACCACTCGGCGGCGTCTTGCGCTTCCTGAATCAGAGCCCGCCCATCGTGGGCAGCCGCAGCGAACGAGATCGCCCTGAGCTCCGCAGCGATCGTTTCGACAACCTGACTCTCTGAGGACACCATGCCTGCTCGTCACGCTCTCCTGATCGGTATCAACCGCTATCCCCATATCCCCGGCGCCGACCTGCAAGGAGCGGTCAACGACGCTGCCCAAATACACGCCCTGTTGACGGCACGATTCGGGTTTGGCGCCGACGAGATCGTCATGCTGTGCGACGAAGCGGCCTCCCGCGACGCGATCCGCGCTCAGATGGCGACCATCGCCGCGCGAGTAGGGAGCGGCGACTTGGTGGCCTTTTTCTTTGCCGGACACGGTTCGCGAATCGAGGGCACCGGATCCAGGGACCCAGCAATCGAATCCATCGTCCCGGCAGACAGCGGGCGTGACCCGAAGCCGAATCGCGACATCCCGGATCTCGAGATCGACCGGTGGGTCCAGCAGCTCAATCGGGCGACTCCGTTCGTAACCTTGATCATGGACTGCTGCCACTCGGGATCGGTCACGCGCGACCCGTTCAGCGAGAACATCCGCGCGGCCCTGAGCGATCTCCGGGGCTTCGGCGCCTGGGCTGCGGAAGACGACAGCGATTTCTCTTTGGAGAGCGAAATAGAGAGACCCGACGGTAGCACTGCGGCCTGGATCGCCGGGCGACGGCAAGCCGTCGTCCTCGCCGCCTGCCAGGCACAGGAATTGGCATGGGAGCATCGGTGGTGGGACGGCACGGACGTTCAGTTCGGCGGAGCGTTCACCTACTTTTTACGCGAGACGCTCGCGGCAGCGCCTTCTGACGCGACTTGGCGCTCGATCTTTGAGCCCCTGGAAGTGAGCCTGACCAGAGCTTTCCCGGAGCAGCACGCGTTGGCCGAAGGCAAGGTCGACGAACTCCTCTTCGGCCGCGACCAGATACGCCCGGTGCCATACCTTCCCGTTCTGGAAGTGAAGCGCCACGAGGCAATCCTCGGGGGCGGCCTCGCTCATGGGGTCCATCTCGGTTCTCGCTGGGAGGTTCACGGGCCCGCTGAGAGCGAGGGGCAGACGACTACCGTGTCCACTCTGAAGGTGACTGAGATCAGGCCGACCCGCTGCATTGCCCACTGCGAGTCTGAGCCAGCGAAGACCTTCTCCGCCGGCCAGCGTGCCCGCCTGATCGAGGACGTGGTGGACACAGCATTGGCGCTCGAGATCCCGAGTGCTGACGACTTCGCCGTGAGGCAGCTGGCGGAGCTAATCCGCCAAGAGCCTCTCCTCGCCATCTCGTCGAATCGGCGGCCGGCTGAGATCCGAATCCGGAGAATCCCGGCGCGTCAAACCGTCCGCAAGGGCGATCCCTGTCCCTATCTCGGCTCGCTTGACGAGCCGCAATGGGCCGCCGTCGGACGCGGCGGAGACCTCGTGACGCGGCTTCAGCCCGAGCAGGGCGATGTAGGCACTGCGCTCTTAAAGCTCGTCGGCGATCTCTTGCTGGTCGCACGATTCTGGAACGTGCTGGCCATCGACCATCCCAACCACGCGTCTCCACTCCGCAAACAGCTGCGGATCCGCGCTCGAAACCTCTCGGCCGGAGCCCATGGCCGGCAGGCGGAGCCGGCTCACAAGAGGCTTGTCGAGTATCGGGAAGGGGACCGCGCAGACTTCGAAATCACCAATGACGGAGACGGCAAAGTCTACTTCACCCTTCTTGAACTCGGTACCGACTTCCAGATCAAGCTCCTCGCGCCCTTCCCTGGCCATCCGACTTATCAGGTTGGCCCCGCTGCGGGCGGGATCGCACTCGCTCCGGGCGGTACTTTCTCGGTTCGCGACTACTGCGCTGGTGACCCCAGCCTGACCGATCACGTCCGGGAAGGCCTCCAACTCCGCCTTCCCGATGGTTTCCCCTGGTCCGCCACCAGTCACGGAAATTCTCTCGGCTTGATCTATCTCAAGCTGCTGGTCACCACCGTGCCTACCGACTTCGGCTTCCTTGCACAGCCAGGCGCCCGGCCAGCCGAGCATGCGATCTCGAGTCATCCGCTCGTTCGGCTCGTAGCACGCTGCACTTGGGGGAGCGGCACGAGGAGCTTCGCAACAACACCAGCTCGTACCGAATGGGAGGTTGATTGGGTGACAGAGAGCCTGGTGGTTAGCGTGCGAAGATGACGTGATCCGAGAGATCGTGCTTGCCGCACCGACGCTTGCCGCAGACAGCCTCAGAAACCGCTGGCTCAGATCTTAATTAAGAGACCGAGCGACGGGCGGTGACCGAGGTGGCTGGCACCTGCGGTGACCGGCGGTGACCGAGGTGGCTGGCACCACGGACGCACGGACGCCACGGACGCCACGGACGGACGGCACGACGGCGGCCGTCTGCTCGCCGCCCGCAGGCGATGTCAAGGACCCGTAGCGCCGCGTAGCGGGCGGCGAAGCCGATCCTTGACGCCGCCGAGGGCGGCGAG
>JAAELT010000265.1 GCA_024226315.1 bacterium
GCGCGCATCGTGCCGGTCGAAACTTGCGAATTACCCGCGGGAGATTTACCCGCGGGTAATTCTCCACGGACGTGAGACCGTGGCCGCGCGCACGACGATGATCAAGGTCCGGGTCTCCTCCGGGGAACACCGGGTGCTTCTCGAGCGCGCACGAGAGTGCGGGCAGGGGACCTCGACCTACATGCGCGAGGTCGCGCTCGGCAGCGTGCCGCGCGCGCGTCCCCGGCGCATCGAGCAGCAGGCCGTGAATCAGCTCGCGCGGATCGGCAACAACCTCAACCAGCTCGCCCGCGCCGCCAACACGTCGCGCCAGGTCGAGCTCACGCAGCGGCTCGGTGAAGTCCTCGCGGAAGTCGAGGCGGCCGTCAGGAGGCTCGCATGATCGCCAAGGTCACGCGCGGGCGAGGCTTCAAAGGGCTCCTGTCGTATCTGCTCGCCGGGGCGGATGGCCGGCAAGCGGAGCGTGTCGAGTGGACGGCTCGGCGGCATCTCGGCGACTTCGCCACCGATCTGATCCCCACTCTCATGCACGGCACGGCGGCTCAGAGTGCCGACATCGAGCGGCCGGTCTATCACCTGACGATCAGCCTGCATCCTTCGGAGAAGCTCGACCGTGAGCAGCTCGAGCAGGTGGTCGACCGCACGCTTGCCGATCTCGGTCTCGCCGAGCACCAGGCGTATCTCGTCGCCCACAACGACACCGAGCACCAGCACGTCCACGTCATGGTCAACCGGGTCCATCCCGAGACCGGGATCGCCTGGAACGGCGGGCACGATTACGCACGGATCGAGAAGAGCCTGAGGCACCAGGAACGGGAGCTCGGCCTCAGGGAGATCAAGGGGCGGCACTTCACGCTCGACGGCCAGCCTCGGCACCAGCGGGCGGAGCTGTCGAGTGGGGACCGCCGGTTTAGAGAGCGCACGGGCTCGGGCTCCTTCGGCGAGCACGTGCGGGCGGTGGCGCGCCGCGACATGCTCGAAGCCGGCTCCTGGGGGCAGCTCCACGAGCGACTCGGCGAGGTTGGGCTCCGGCTCCAGAAGCGCGGCCGAGGCCTCGTCGTCACCGACGGCGAGAGAAAGGTCAAGGCTTCGTTCGTCGACCGCAAGGCGGCGCTCGCCGGTCTCGAGCGACGGCTGGGGCCGTACGAGCCCTCCGGTCGAGAGTTTCCCGCGGGAAAGTCGGAGCGGTGGGGCCAAGTCCAGGAGCTGCGCGCGACGGTCGAGGAGCTCGCCAGGCGACGTGAGGAGGAGCGTTCCAGGGATGCGGAGCGCTGGGGCGAGCAGGCGGCCGAGCGTCAGGCGCAGCGACTGAGGCACCGGCTCGGGGCCGCGTCGCGGGGCTTCGATGAGCGCCTGGGGGAGGTCTATCGGGATCCGGCTGGGGCGCGACGAGCGTTCAACGCAGGGGTGAAGAACCGTGGTGAGAAGAAGGCGCTCAATTCGCTCGCGCGGGAGCCCGAGAAGCTTGGAAAGGTCCTCGGTCGCGGCGGACCGTTCTCTTCGGCGCAGCGTTGGAGCGCGATCGAGGCGGCACCGCAGGCGGCGACCACAGCGAGAGATTTCCTGGGCGCGCTCACGGCTCACAACCTCCACCGTGGCGTAGCGGGGCAGAAGGCCAAGGCTTCTCGCCAGGCGTCTCGTGGCCGACGACGTCCTCGCCGCACAAGCCCTACCGGACGACAACTCAAGCGAACTGCCGGGAAGCTCATCAAGCATCTCGGCTGGAGGCTGGCTGCACGGGCCTTGACGGCGCCGCAGTACCAGCTGCTCCGGATGACGCTCCGTGTCGGCCGCTTGGCTGTGGACGCGGCGCTCGAGCTGCAGCGGGGGGGCTGAGCGATGAGGCGGCCGCGGAGCTGGGCTCCGATCTGGGTGGTGTCCGCGGTGGCCGGTCTCTGCGTCCTCTTCGCCGGCTCGGACCTGAGGCTCAACCTGACCCGCAGTCTGCCGCTCGGTCTCTATCGTTTCGACGAGGGACCGATCGAGCGCGGTGTGCTCGTGGCCGCCTGTCTGCAGCTCGAGCACGCCCGCGAAGGCCGCCGGCGCGGGTATCTCTCTCGGGGCAGTTGTCCCGGAGGTGTCTCGCCGGTCTTGAAGCGCGTCGGTGCGACAGGTGGTGACGTCGTGGCCGTGACGGTGGAGAGCGTCTTCGTGGGCGGCGAGCTGCTTCAGGTCGCAGCACCACGGACCGACAGCCATGGCCGTTCTCTGACGACTCTGCCTGTCGGCGAATATCGGCTCGCGCTCCAGGAGCTGTGGCTCTACACGACCGAGCCGCGCTCCTGGGACAGCCGTTTCTATGGTCCGGTGGACGGCTCCGCGGTCCTCGGCCGCGTCCAGCCGGTGTGGACCTGGGGTGCGGTCGAAGATGCCACCGATGCGTCTGGCTCTAACGGAAGGAGATCTCGCTGATGAAGAAGAAGGAGCTCTACCGGCTGCCGTCGTTCGGGAGGATGGAGTTTCGGGCCATCTTTGCCCGGGCGGCGGGGTTGTATCTGCTGGCTCTCAGCCTCGTGGCCTGGGTTCTGGTGCAGGTCCTCGCCCACCGCCTCGCCTATCCTCGGGCTCTCGGCGAGCCCTGGGTGAGCGCCCCGGATCATCTACGGTCGGTTTTCCTGGTCCTGAGTCTGGTCGCGGTCGGGGCATCGTTGCTGTTTCTGGCCACCGAAAGGCTGCGGGCGCTGGCGATTCCGCATGTGTTCTTGTCGTTCATGATGGGAGCGGTGGGTTTCGGGCCGCTCTATACCCCGGCGCACTTCTTCGTCTGGGTGTGGTGGTTTCGCAAGGTGCCCGAGCTCGAGGCGCTTGTCTTAAGGCCCCTGTGGATCTTTGGAGCCGCGGCGGGTGGGGGAGGGGTGGTGCTTCTCGTCTACCTGTCGACCCAGTCTGCTCGGTTCCGGGAGCGGCCGGATACTCACGGCTCCGCGCATTGGGCGGATGAGAAGGAGGTCAAGGCCACCGGTCTTCTCAAGAACCCTCGGGGACTTCTGCTCGGGCTGTGGCACGATCGTGGAAAGCTGCGCTACCTGCGGCATCACGGTAGCGAGCACGTCTTCGTCTTCGCGCCGACCCGGACCGGCAAGGGTGTCGGCCTGGTGCTGCCGAATCTGCTGACGTGGCCGCACTCGGTGCTGGTGCACGACATCAAGGGCGAGAACTGGGCTCTGTCGGCGGGCTGGCGGCGGCAGCACTTGGGGAGCGTGTGTCTGCGCTTCGATCCCACGGATGCTGAAGGGACGAGCGCCTCCTACAATCCGCTCTTCGAGATCCGTCTGGGGCCCCACGAGGTGCGCGATGCCCAGAACGTGGCGGACGTCCTGGTCGATCCCAACGGCGACCGGGTGCGGGACCACTGGGACCGCACGGCGCACGCGCTGTTGGTCGGGGTCATCCTCCACGTGCTCTATGCCGAGGCGGACAAGACGCTCCATGGTTGCGTGAACCTCTTGACCAATCCGGGACGGCCGGTGGTGGAGACGCTGGAGGCGATGATCACGACTCAGCACGATCCGCAGGGGTTGATGAAGTGGGTCGATCCGGGAACGGCTCAGCGGACGATGACCCATCCGGTCGTGGCGAGCTCCGCCCGGGCTCTGCTCGACAAGGCGCCCAACGAGCGCAGCGGTGTGCTCTCGACCGCTCTGTCGTTCCTCGAGCTCTACCGGGATCCGATCATCGCCGCAAATACGGAAAAGAGCGATTTCACGATCAAGGACCTGATGAGCCATGAGCGGCCGGTGAGCCTTTACCTGACCGTGCCCTCCTCAGATCTGAGCCGTACGCGCCCGCTGGTGCGGATGCTATTGAACCAGGCGCTGAAGCGACTGACCGAGAGCATGAGTTTCTCGGGCGGCCAGCCGGTAGCCCACTACCGCCAGCCGCTGCTCTTGATGCTGGATGAGTTTCCGGCTCTGGGGCGGCTGCGGTTCTTCCAGGAGAGCCTGGCGTATCTGGCGGGGTATGGAATCCGGGCTTTCCTCATCACCCAGGACCTCTCGCAGCACTACGGCGTCTACGGCACCAATGAGTCGATCACCGGCAACTGCCATATCCGGGTGGCGTTCACGGCCAACAAGCCGGAGACGGCGGATCTGCTGAGCCGCATGGCCGGTGAGATGACGGTGCACGGGGAGCAGCGGTCCTACCGGGGTGACCGCTTCGATCTGGTGCTCAACAAGCAGTACGTGGCACAGCAGCAGACGCGGCGCCGGCTTCTGATGCCGGATGAGGCCATGAGGCTGCCTCAAGACGACGCGTTGATCTTCGTGGCGGGGCATCCTCCGATCCGGGCGACGAAGATTCGGTACTTTCAGGATGAGGAGCTTTCGAAGCGTGCCAGGGTAGCGCCGCCGCGGAACTCGGACGTGGTCGAACGCGAGTTGGATCTGGTCTAGCTAGAGCCCCGGGATGCCAGCTAGCGCGAGAGATAGCAGGAACGCGCCGCCGCCGGCGGAGAGCTCGAGGCACTCGAAGCCGGTGTCGAACTCGGTCAGCTGCGGCGTGCAACGGCACTCGTGGCGCGGGTCTTCAAGATGGCCGAACCCTCACCCCTGCGTTACCTTTTTGCGGTTTGACGTTTGTCGCCCCGATACCGCCTCCCCCGGGCTATCCAGCCGAGCTTGTCACCGGCGGTGACCACATTCGGAAGCGCCGGCTCGATCTCGGGCTCTTGCAGCGTGAGGCGGCCGCGGAGATCGGCGTCTCTGCGCAGACCCTCCAGTACTGGGAAGTCGGCCGGCATGAGCCAGACTTCCGGCACCTGCCGTCGATCATCCGCTTCCTGGGCTACGACCCCACGCCGGAAGCGAGGACGATGGGACAGCGAGTCAGGTTCACTCGTCGAGCTCTTGGGCTGTCGCAGAAGGAGCTAGCGCGAGACCTCGGCATCGACCCGAGTATCGTGCGGGACATCGAGGCGGAGCATCTGCCCGGCCCGCGCATCCGTAAGCTCATCGACTCCTTCCTCGACGAGCATGCCTGAGGGGTCTCTCGGACGGGACGATTGCCCCTCAGCGAACGACTCAGGTCAAGTGCCCCTTTCCTGACAGCGGCTCCAGATCCCCCCAGGCCTGCCCAAGCCCCACCGCCCGGACGTCTTCCGCCAACGTGAAGGTCTCCTCTCTGGCGTGGATGACATCGATCCGATCGAGCCGAAGGTCCGTGAGCGCGATGCGCATCGATCGTGTCAGCTTCGGCGGGGGCGGGGTGCCAGCGACGTCGGTTACTCGGCGACGTCGGTTACTCGGATCACCGCTGGCCGTCTCGTGCGCGTGCAGCTGAAGGCAGTCGCCACACCGACCCGAAGATCAGCGACGCGCTCAAGACAAAGCTGCCCGAGGAGGACCGCGACGTGACCGTGAAGTCCCTGGAGGAAGGGCTGGGAGACCTCGCGGATTACATCCTCAGCTTGAGCTTCAACTGGATCGATCGCGAGCGGGGCCGCAGCTTCGATCAGCATCGGGACACGTTCGCCGCCCTCGCGAGCGCGGTGGGGGACGACTCGGAAAAGCGGATAGTCCTCAAGCGTGCTTTGCGGTTTCCGAGCTCTTGGCCTCGATCGAGAGCGCCGACTCTCCAGCAGACATCGACAGCAGGAGATTCGATCAGCTCTGCGACTTCGAGGAGTCTGAGTGCCCGGTCCCAGCATCCATGTTCTCGTGGAGTCACTCTTGACCAGGGGTTGCGGATAGCTCATGTTGGTTCGCCTTGGCCCAGTGGTGATGCGGATCAACCCGCCTTCCGGCTCGGTATACTCCGCCAAGAGGTCACGAGATGAGACGCCCATCATGCCGTAGCTATGTGCCGATAGGCGCGTGCGCTTGCCCGGCTTGCGGCGCGGCGGTCTCCGGCGCGGCGGACGACGTTGCGGAACCGCCGACCCAGTCGCCGACGATGACGGCGCCGGCCTATGGATTGTCGCCAACTCCCGCTTCGAGCGCCAGCGCGGCCGAGTGCTACCGGATCGTCTCGAGCCTCGGCCGCAGTGGCACGGGCGAGGTCTACCGAGCCGACGACCTCAAGCTCAAGCAGCCGGTGGCGTTCAAGTTCCTGCCCGAGCCTCTGGAGGCAGCCGCGGTGCGCGTTGCCCAGCTACTCGAGGAGGTGAGGATCGCGCGCCAGATCGCCCAACCCAAACTCTGCCGGGTGTACGATGTCGCCGAGGCGGACCCTTATCACTTAGTCGCCATGGAGTACATCGAAGGCGAGGATCTGGCCGCCGTCTTGGGCCAGGTCGGCCGTTGCCCGCGGGAAGCGTGCGCTCAAGTTTGGCGGCGAGATCTTCCGCGGTCTTCAGGCCGCCCCCGACCAGCGCGTGCGGCACCGCGAGCTGAAGCCGGCCAACCTGGTGATCGACTAGAGCGGGCGGGTCCGGATTCCAGACAGTTCAGCCGCCAGGAGGGCTTTGGCCGTCACGGCAGCGGCGACAAGTGGGCCCCGTCCCGTGCGGACTCAGAAACACAGGGCAGAGAAGGCCAGCCGGCTCATGTACCATTACCAGCACCAATTGGGCACAACACAGCATAGTCGCCGAGGAAGAGAATCATGAAAATCCATCGAGAAGGTTCGCCTGAATTGCTTTCAACACTTCGAGAGGCACTAACAGTTGCGAAACTGGCTGAAAGCGCGGTAGACTGCCAACCCAGAAACGCTAGATATAACAAGAAAGCCTCACTGAGGCTCCTCGCACTCTCGTCACCAACCTTATTCGACAAGGGAGCCAACTTTGTACGAGAATCTGTTGCCTCCTCGCTAGAGAAGACTCTGTCCGAAAAAGATGTGCTCAACTCCAGCGGTATATTCCTGGAGTTCGACTTCTTGTTCCTTTACCCTTACTCTCCCGAAGGGCTGTCGCTCATCGCAGCCGAGACATCAAGGTCGCGCTCCTCTATTCAAGATCCTCAGTTCGAACACGGGCTATCCCTTGAACATCTATCACAGGAAGATGTGCTTTCATCAGCTCTCGTAAGGTCTCAAGTAAGCTCGCTGGAGCTTCTCCTGCACTGGATATCGGCCTACAAGCTCGACGAATCCGAAGGCGCCAGGGTTAATATCCGTTTTACACTCGAGAGTCTCGGACTAGAAACTATCATTATTAATGACACGATCTTTTGCGCACAGCAACTTCTGTCCAAACGAAACCGATATTCCGCTCGTCTGGAGACGATGGGGTTAGTCCTTGAGGTCTCCTCGGCTTCCGACCGAGACACTTTCATCAAACTCGAAGACAATTTTCGGTTCCTCTGGAAAAAGGAAACAGCTCTAGATTTCCTCGATGCTGTGCGATTGACGCCAGGAGCACTCGCGCCTCTGCCGCCGTCCGAAGTTAGATACGAAGCGAAGAAGTCCAGGATTCTTCGCGAGTCTATTGAAATCGATCCGTTGGATATCGGAGCTTGGTCCTCCAGGGTACTAAGGAAGTTTCGAGGTCAATGCCGCGATGTTACTCCACAAAGTGCGGTGGATAATTTGATGATCGCGACAAGTTGGGCCAAGGATGAGTCTGGAGCGATCAGCCCACGATTGGACGCGAAAGAACTGAGCGCATTTCTAGATCGAGATTTCTCGCAAGACAAGGCCGCGGCTCTTTTGTCGATCGTCATGCTAAATGCTACGCCCGGACGCTATCTATCAAACCAGATTTACCACGCACTTGATTCGACAACTCTCGCGATCGTGTTGCTATCCGGCGATGCCACAGACGTTGACGGCTTGCGTGTTTGTCCCCCTAACATTGCTTTCGAACTCGGCTACCTCATGTCTCACATCGGCCAAGAAAGAGTTCTAATCCTGCGCGAACAACGAACACAGATACCGTCTAACATACAAGATGTTGTTCGAGTTGACTACAAGCGAGGAGAGATAGTTCTCGCGTACACCCGTGTTCTGTCTTGGCTCTTTCAGACACTACAGGTACCGGAGATCATTTGCGCAGAAATAGTAGAAAGGCACCGAGAGAGACTGAGAAACGAAGTCCTAAGCGGCTCACTTGAGGCAGAAAAGGGAGAAGCAGCGCTCGAGCGAATCTCGGAACCTAGAAGATTCGCGACACTGGCTCTTCGAGGTCGAGTTGATCCGCGCGAGGCGCGTGACGCCGCTCGGAAGGTCGCAAGCAAACGTAAACTGAATACCAATTGAGCTGCGTTCGCGGGCGACGCATCACGGGGCGCAGCTTGTAGCGGAGATCTAGAACATGGGCAACACCTACGACTTGTCCGTATTCCTTAACTGCCCGTTCGACGAAGAATATGGCCCGATATTCGACGCATTGGTGTTTGCTATCCACGACTGCGGATTTATCGCAAGATGCGCGAAGGAGCTTGACGACGGCAGCGAAATTCGTCTCAATAAGCTTTTTGATATTATCGAAGCGAGCAGACTTGGGATTCATGATATTTCTCGAACCGAGTTAGATCAGCGGCACAGTCTGCCGCGTTTCAACATGCCGCTAGAGTTGGGCATATTCCTTTCTGCAAAAAGATTCGGCCCCAAGGTCCAAAAGGGCAAGAAGTGCCTTGTGCTGGATCGAGATCGGTACAGGTACCAGAAGTTCTTGTCTGATATTGCAGGGCAGGATATATGGTCTCACGGAGGGACTACTCAGCAGGCAGTAGCAATAGTCAGGAATTGGCTCCAAACCTCAGGCGGGCAGGCAAATGTGATAAGGCCCAGCGGATCAAATATTTATGCCCGTTATCTGAGATTCGTCGCCGACCTCCCGTTACTATGCAGCAACCTCAGACTAGAGGAAAAAGAGCTGATTTTCGTTGACTTCGTCACAATACTGGGCTCCTGGTTGAACGAGAATCCCTGGTAATCGCTTCCCGAAAGATCTTCGGCGATATAGCTGTCGCATTCATTTAGTGCATTCGGTCTATGTAATGAAACGTAGACAGCGCGAGACGCGCAGCGTACTGTATGGGCTGCGAGTTCATATATCGTTTGATAAGAAGGTCTTTCTGTAGCAGCACTGCCCGCGTCCGTGTCGGGCGTGGAGAGTTTCGTCGACTTCGGTGGATCAAGGAATTTCCCGCCGTGAGTGTGCTCGTACAAGCAGGAGCGAGGACCGGCACTCGTGCCGGGGAATCCCGCAGTCGCCACACGGACAGGGGTTCGTCGCAGTCGCCAACGCGAACCCTGCGGGGAAGGGCACGCCGCCTGTCGATCGAGAGATGCAACGTCCGGGCGGCACCGTTAGCTGTCAGCCTGGATCCACGGAAATCTGGAGGTTCATCCGAGCTACGTTGGCGATAGCCGCGCTCTCGGGTCCAGATCTTCTCACGACAGGTTTCATAGGTACTGGCTCGTCATCCGCTCCAAGACGCCGCGCGTATGACCTTCGGTGAGGTGGGCGTACCGCATGACCATCGCCAGCGTCTTGTGCCCTAGCACTTCAGCGATCTCAGCAACGGTGGCGCCGGACATCGCCAGATACGATGCTGCCGTGTGGCGCAGGTCGTGAAACCTGAAGTCCTCGAACCCTGCTTCCCGGAGCGCCCGATCCCACGCTTGTCGCGGGAAGGGTGCCTTGCCGTACCGGTTCGCGAACACGAGGTCGGTGTCGATTCGGCGCACCTTCGAACGCTCCCGGAGGACCTCCAGCGCAGTGCCGGTCACCGGCACCGATCGCCTCTCGTGGTTCTTGGTCTCGTGCAGCACCATGGTGCCGCGTGTGAGATCGACGTCCCGCCAGCAGAGCGTCATCATCTCGCCCTGCCGAGCACCGGTCGCCAACGCCAGGAGCACGAGCGGATAGAGGCGGCGTTCCTCGCTCGCTTCACAGGCGGCGAGAAGACGGAGCCGCTCATCCTCGGTGAGAAATCGCACCCGCCCGCGCGGCTCTCTAGGCCGGGGTACGAGCCGGCAGGGATTGTCGTCGATCCAGAACCACTCCTTGGCCGCCATGCTCAACGCCTTCGAGAGGATCGCGAGAAAACGATTGACCGTCGCCGGCCCTGCCGGCCTGCCGGAGATCGTCTTTCCCGCGGACAGCTGGTTCCGGGCTTCCACGATCCGTGCAGGGGTCAGGATCGCAAGCTTCGAATCGGCACCGAGCTGATCGACCCACCAGTCGATTTGTCTCTGGTACCGCTGCCGGTGGCTCTCCCGCCTGAGAGGCAGCCACTCGGCGGCAAATCGGTCTCTCAGCTCGCCGACGGTGCGCCGCTCGGCTTCCGCGCCCGGTTTGTAGCGTCGCTCGCGGATAGCTGCTTCCGTAGACTGTGCCCACTGCTTCGCATCGGTCTTGCGCCGGAACGTCTGCGAGATTCTGGGATGGCCCTTGAGGCTGATCCGTACCCGGTAGCTCGTGCTACCATCCTTCCGTCGCCGGGTCTCAATCACCGCCATGATCGACCTCCGCCAGAGAGTCCGTCAAGCGCTGCCCCATGGGGCAAAAATGGGGCAGCAGATGGCGATATTTGACCACAGACAGAAACAGAGTGCAACATCTAAGTTATTGAAAAATCAGTGGTTTACTGTTGGAGAGTGTGGGGGTCTGTTGGCGAAATTCTGCCTTAAAATCCTCCGCCTTCGGGCTTGCGGGTTCGAGTCCCGCCTCCGGCACCACCACTACTGCTGATAGGTCACGATCAGCTCCGGCTTGTACGGAGATTCCCGGCTCCTGAAAGCAAGGTTGGGCTCGTCATACGCCACCAGGCCGAGGGTGTAGACGCCGTTGCCGCCGATCAGGCTGGTGACGTCGAACTCGTACCAGGTGTTGGCGTCCAGCGGGCCGAGCGCCCATTGCGTGTGGAACGCGAGCGGTGCGTTGTTCCAGGTGATCGTGTTCTCGGCCCAGCTGCTCGAGACCATGTGATAGATCCGCGAGCCGGTGAAGTCCTGCGTGTGGGTCCTGATCTTCAGCCTGGCGGACTGGACGGGGCCGGTGACTCCGAAGACGGAGAACTTCGTATAGGTGTGCAGGCCGTAGCCGGTGGCGGCGCTGCGGACTCTCAGGATCTGTGACGATCCGTGGTTCGCGTTCGGAGCCCGCTGGTCCACCCAGGCGTCGGCGACGGCCGGGAAGGAAACGGCCACGGAAGTGTCCTCGCACTCGTAGCCCACGGCACAGAAGGCGTCGTTGGTCGACTGGTACTGGCCGGAGCCCATGCCGTACGCGGCGGCCGCGGCGCTCAGGGCTGCCTGGCGCATGTCTTCGAAGTCGATGTTGCCGCCCAGATACGACATCGCGTCGTAGAAGATCCTCTGAGCGCTCGACATCCCGATGCCCGAGACGTTGATCGTGGTCTTGCCGCGCGGGTGAGTGCCGCCCTCGACCAGCAGATAGAAGGCGAGGTTCAGAATTCCGGCGTTGTCGTTCGGGCTCAGGCTCAGGTCCAGCTCGGGCAGGAAGTCGATGGAGTGGCCGTCCAGCGCCGGATCGTCCATGAACCGGAGCGCGCTACCCCCGAGGTAGACGTCCTCGGCGATCTTCCAGGTGTTGGAATTGACGCCGCCGTCGACCCAGGCTTCGGCCGCCGCGCCGAAGACGTCCGAGAGCGCTTCGTGCAGCGCGTTGGACTCACCTTCGAACGGGAGCCCCACATCGTAGATCGTGACTCCGTGCTGCATCTCGTGCGCCACGACGTCGAGCGCGCGTCCCAGGGGCAGGAAGTCGCTGTCGCCGTCTCCGTACCAGATGACGTCTTCTCTCACGCCGTCGTTCCAGACGAGTTGATAGCGGGCGAGGTCGACGTTGTTGCCGTAGTGGACGCTCGAGCGGATGATGCCGCCATTGCCGTCGATTCCATCGCGGCCGAACGACGAAGCGTGGAAGTCGTAGACCAGGCCGGCGTGATCGTGGACCGTCTCGGCATCGGGATCGTTGGGCGGCGGCAGCTTGGGCTCGTCGTCGCTGATCAGCAGAGTGCCGGGCAGATCTGTGTCATTGTTGGCGGTGTAGGTGTTGCGCCGCTTGGCGAAGAGCTGCTGCGGCATCGAGAGGACCAGCGAGCCGTCGTTCGCGTCGGCGAAGAGGCGGTCTGCCAGCTTGCCCTCGGGGCTCTCGTAGCGGACGTTCGCAGCCCACGCCAGGTGGGCGCGCCCGGTGTCCGGGTGAAGCACGTAGGTGAGCTCCGGATCATCGAGCCTGGAACCGGAGCCGACCCCCGCCTGTCTGCGAGCCATGTCCAGCGCCTCGCCGGCTGCCAGAGTCGGCTCCGTCGAGAGCCCCTCGTCGCGCGCGAAGCGCCCGTTGACGCCCACGATTTCGCCCGTCGCCTGCTCGATGTGGACGATCAGCTCCGCGCCGACGACCGGCAGGCCCCGGAGGGTCTGCTGGAAACGGACGTGGAGCCGGCCCCCCGAGTCGACTGAGGAGCGCCTCTCGACCAGCTCTTCGCGTCCGCTGCCGCCGAGATGGCGGGCCACCAACTCGGGCAACCGAGCCGCGGCCGAGCGCGCCAGGTCCGGGCCTTCGAGGGTGCCGAGCTTGCCGGTGATCCAGGTGGGGAGCCCCTGGGCGTCGCGTCTCAGGATGCTGAATGTCGGATCGGTATCCGACACTTCACCCTGAGGTCCGGCCGCTACCGGCCAGGTCGAGAAGAGAAGAAGGACGATAGCCAGTCTTGCGGTGAAATGCTTCATGTTTCGAACCTCCGCTGTTCGAGCGTTGATGTAGGAAACCCTTTCTGTTCTGAAAGAGATTCCGCGAGCTGTTTTCCGAAAGAGCAAGGCGCGTGCCAATTGGAACAAGGCGAGAAGCGACACGAACAGCGGTCGTTTCCGCGGGAACGAGTTGATCCTGAACCCTCTGGCCGGCTCAACTGTCGAGCAAGTGGCTCAAGAATCGAGCCGCGGGCCGATCCGGGTAGAGACTTCCGCCGCACGGGACGAGCCGTTATCATGCGCCGACGCTCGCGCCCGGCGCGCGTGCATACGCCGCAATCCCCGAGGACCCATGCCCATGCCCGAGCTCGACGGCGCTTCCACCCTGGTCACCGGTGGTGCCGGCTTCATCGGCTCCCACCTGGTGGATGCCCTTCTCGACCGGGGTGCTCGGGTGCGGGTGCTCGACAACTTCGTCACTGGCCGGCGCGAGAACCTGGCCCACCTGGGCGACTCTATCGAGCTGGTGGAAGGTGATCTGCGGGACACCGACGCATGCCGGCAGGCCTGCCGAAACGTCGAGCTGGTCTTCCATCAAGCGGCGATGGGCTCCGTGCCGCGTTCAATCGAGAATCCGGCCGAGTCGATCGCGGTCAACGTCTCGGGGACGGCGAACATTCTTGCCGCCGCCCGGGACGCCGGCGTCCGGCGGGTGGTCTTCGCGTCGTCTTCGGCGGTCTACGGCGACAGCCCGGATCTGCCCAAGCGCGAGGGCCGCGAGGGCTCGCCGCTGTCACCCTACGCGCTCAGCAAGAAGATGTGCGAGGACTTGGGGACAGTCTTCCACCGCTGCTACACGATGGAAATCGTGGCGCTGCGCTACTTCAACGTCTTCGGACTCCGCCAGCGGTACGACGGTCCGTACGCCGCCGCGGTGCCGCGCTTCGTCCGCGCCTACTCGCGAGGCCAGGGGCCTGTCATCTACGGCGACGGTGGGCAGAGCCGCGACTTCACCAACGTCGCCGACGCGGTGCGCGCCAACCTGCTGGCCGCCGGCGCGGCCGGTGCGGTCTCGGGCCGGGCGTTCAACGTCGCCTCGGGGCGCCAGACTCGGATCGGCGAGCTGGCGCGCATCATTCGCGAGCTCACCGGCGGTGGCCCCGAGCCGATCCACGAGCAGGCGCGGGCCGGCGACGTCCGCCACTCCCTGGCCGACCTGACGGCCTCCGGCGAGGCCCTCGGCTACACGCCGCGGCACGACGTCGAGGCCGGGCTGGCAGCGCTGGTCGAGGCCTCGCGCCCGAGCGTCGCCGGCGCCCGGTAAGCGCGGCTCACGAGCCTCGCAGCACCTCGGCGATGTAGGCGTGAATGTCGCGTAGGGCCCGCGTGCCTCCTTCCCCGGAGCCGTCGCGGGCACGGACGATCCTGCCTTCGATCGCCTGGAAGTGCGGCTCGACGTTCACCGCCGGTGGGGCGGGTTCCGGCCGTGGGGGAGTGGGCCCCGGTCCGGGATCCGGAACCGCGCCGACGATGCGGGCCGACATGTTGTCCCACACCAGGTGCCAGTCGAGCTCGCTCTTCGGCAGGCGTACTTCCACCCGTACGCTCTTTTTCCGCGCCCGCCAGGTGGCCGCCTTGTTGCCTTCGATGGCGGCCCTGGTGGCGTACCACTCGCCGCCGCCGCTCGGACGATTGCCCGACGCGCTGATGAGGCGGAGCGTCTTCGTCCCCTCGTCGTAGAGGGTGATGTTCACCGGGCCACGGGTGGCGAAGGTGGAGTTCTTCATCACGGTGGCCATGTCACCGTTCTTGTAGCTCAGGATCTCGATCCGCTGCTTGGGCCGCAGCGGCTGCGCCTGGAGGGCCGGCGCAAGGCGTACCGGATCCCGTGCCTTGAGTGCCTGTTTGAAGTCCGTGTCGAACCTCTTCAAGCCCCGGCGGATTCCTTCCATCGGCCAGCCCAGGCCAGGGTGGTTCCAGCCGTCCCAGGCCTTCTTGGGGTGTTTGGTGGCCCAGGCCCAGCCAGGCGCGGCCAGGGAGCGTTCGAGCAGCGGCGGCTCGCTCTTCCACAGGAAGCGGTTGCCGCCGAAGCAGGAGATCGGACCGCGATAGCCCGCCATGCCGAAGTTGCGTTTGCGCGCCTCGGTGGTGCCGGAAGGCAGCGTCAGCGTCACCTGCCGCACGTTGCGTACGGTCAGCGCGGCACGCGCGATCCAGGCCGCGAACCAGCGGTGGGCGGCGGGTCCCTTGCCGACTCCGGCCGCTGCCGCGCTCCAGGGCTCGTAACGCCAGGAGCCGAACTCGTTGTCGCCGCCGAGCAGCTCGTCGAGCCGGTCCCAATCCTGCAGGGCCGCCGCGGCCATGGTGCCGATGTTGGTGCTCGGCGCTTCCCTCGCTGCCTTCTCGACCTGCGACCGTTTCTCGATCGGTTTGCCGGCATAGAATCTTTGCAGCGCCTTGTAGGCGACCTCGTGAAGAGCCATCGTGCCTCCCTTCGATTCGCGGACGGGCTTTTTCGGACCGATTGACAGATTGATGGTAGGGGCGGCACCCGTCCAGGTCAAGGATGCCGGCCGCCAGTCAGTAGTACGTCGACAGGAGTCATGACCCGCCAGGCAACGCCGCCCGGCGGCCGCCGGCGCTGGTATAAACTGACCGCGGTGGCTTTTCGAACCCGGGGCCGCGCTCGACTACCACCAGGACCGGATCCTGTCGCACACCGAGCTGTTCGATTCGTGATGCGGAATCTTTACCTGATCGTTTTGTTGGCGCTCGCTGTCTTGCTGGGCTGCGACGAGGGATCGGTGCGCTCCGAGGACCACATGGCGCTGGTCGGGGTGACGGTGATCGACGGGCTGGGTAACCCGCCGGTGCCGAACCAGGTCGTGCTACTACGCGGCGGCCGGATCGTCGAGGTGGCGGCAGAGGATGGATACGAGCCGCCGCGGGGAGCGCGGGTGATCGACCTGGCGGGCAAGTACCTGATGCCGGGCCTGATCGACATGCACGCCCACGTCACCATCCTGCCCATGGGCGAGGACGGCCATGCGGCGCGGTCGATGGACCGGGAGGCGTCCGAACGGGCGGTTCAGACGCTGCTCGCCTTCGGTATCACCACCGTCTTCAATCCAGCGGCGCCGGCCGAGGACGCGGTGGCGCTGCGCGAGGCGGTTGCCGCGGGCGACCTGCTGGGTCCGAGAATCGTCACCGCCGGCAATCCGCTGAACCGCACCGCGCCGCCCTTCGGGCCGTTCGTCGCCACTCCCGACGAGGACTCGGTGCGGAGTGAGGTCCAGCGCCAAGCGGGCCTGGGCGTCGACGCCATCAAGGTCTACTCGGCGCTGTCGCCCGAGCTGGTGGGCGTGACGATCGAGGAGGCGCACGCGGCGGGCAAGAGGGTGGTCGGTCACCTGCAACGCACCACCTGGACGCAGGCGGCCGAGCTGGGCATCGACGCCGTCACCCACGCCGCGCCCTGGTCGGCGGCCTACCTGCCCGAGGCCGAGCGCGAGGGCTACAAGGGATCGATCCTCGACCGACTCGATTGGCTCGAGATGGTCGACTTCGACGGCCCGGAGATCCAGGAGATGATCGCCGCTCTCGCCGAGCGCGGGATCCCGGTCGACCCGACCCTGATCGTCATGCACACCAAGTTCTGGGGCGATGACCCCCGGCACCGCGAGAACCCGGAGCTGGGGCTCGCTCCTGCGGTCAGCCGCGAGGCCTGGCAGCGGGGCACGTTCGTCGACGACTGGGCGCCGGAGGACTTCGCCCGCGCCCGTGAGCTGTGGCCGCGGCTGCTGGAGCTGACCCGGCGCCTGCACGAGGGCGGCGTGCCGCTGACCGCCGGCTCCGATCTGCCGAACCCCTGGGTGATCCCGGGCGTCGGCCTGCATCAGGAGCTGCGCCTGCTCGGCGACGCCGGCATCCCGCCGCTCGAGGTGTTGAAGATCGCTACCCACAACGGCGCCGTCGCGCTCGGGCTCGAAGACGAGATCGGTTCCGTGGAGGCGGGCAAGGTGGCCAACCTGGTGGTGCTGGCGTCCGACCCTACCGCCGCCTTGATCAACACCCGGGCGATCAGCCACATCTTCCTGAACGGAGTTTTTGTCGATCCCTCCGCGGTGCTCTCGACCCTGGGTGATTGAGGTCCCCGCGCGATACACTCGGGAGATCTCTTTCCATGACCTCGAGGAGACAGCATGAGGCATCGCATCACACGGGAGGGTAGGGAAGCGAACTGGACCCGAGCTCTGGCGACCCTGGCGGCCTGCGCCTGGTTGATGGCGTCCGTACCGGCCGGCGGACAGTCGGGCGGCGAGCCGCGCCCGATCTCGGAGGCGGAGCGGCAGGGCGTCGCCCTGGCGCTGGTCTACCTGGAGCAGGGGCCGGCCGGCTGGTGGGACGTCCTCGCGGCCGATGCGCCGCTGCGCGAGCTCGGCCGGGAAACCGCTTTGGCCGAGATCGGCGTCCGTGCCGGGCCGTCCACGGGCGCCACCTGGACGCTGCAGACCACCGCGCCCAGGTACTCCGAGGGTACGGTAGTGTTCACCGTGTCCTTCCCCTCGGGTCTGGCCGATGCGATCTTCCTCGACCTTGTCGAGGAGCCCGGCGGCTGGAAGATCGCTGAGCTGCGCTGCACTGCCGACCCGACCTCGATCCGCAAGGGCCCCAGCGCCCTCTTCTGGGAAGCCGAAGAAGCAGAGTCCAGCCACGTTCCCGGTGGCTTCGCCCCGGCGACCGGCGGCCCCGGTGTCGGAACCTGGCTTGCGGCGTTTGCCCTCCTCGTCACCACCGTGCTCTTTGTCCGTGCTCGCCCGCGCCACCGAGCCGCGGTCGCCGGCGCGGTTCTCGTGGCCATGGCGCTGGCGGTCGGCTGTCAGAAGGGTGAGGCCCCCGTCGAGGAGGTCGCGGAGGTGCTGCCCCCGTCGCTCCTGGGCGAGCTGTTGCCTTTGCGCGAGGCACTCGCTGGCGTCGGCGAGGCGGATCACCAGGAGCTGTTCAAGGCGTTGCCCAAGACGGGGACGGTGGCCGAGGTCGGCCGCCTGTGGGAGGCGCAGTACCTGACCGGCCAGTCCAAGCTCAACGCGCTCGCCAAGATCCTCGAGAGCGTCCCCGAGCCGTCGAAGCTGCCCCTTGCGCCCCTGCTGCGGGCCCGCCTCGCCCAGCTGCGCTCCGAGCCGGAGCGGGCGCTCGAGCTCTTCGAGCGCCTGCTGCGCGAGCTCGCCGACTTCGACGGCCTGCGTGAGGAGGCGGCGGAGGTCTATGCTCGCCTGGGCCTCGAAAAAGAGGTCGAGCCTGCGTTGCAGAAAGCCCGGGGCCTCGGCTCGCGCAATGCCGACGTGTACTACGACTTGGCGAAGCTGGCCGCCCAGGACGAGTACATGGAAGCGGCGGAAGGTCACTTCCGCACCGCCTGGCAACTCGAGCCCATGAATCGCGAGAGGCTGTTCGACAATTCCACCCTGGCGTCGCTCGCCGCTCGCCCGAGCCTCTACGAGAGCCTCGAGCTGGGCTCCTTCGCCGAGCCGGTGGTGGCGTCGACCGCCGAGCGCCAGCCGCTCGAGTTTCCCGAGACCGCCGAGCTGGTGCTGCTCGGCGAGGAGCTGACGATCACCCTCGGCGAGGCGGATATCAAAGTACCCGGCGGTGCCGCCCTGGCGCCCGAGGAAACGCCGTCCGAAGACGCGGCCACGCGCTCCGAGCGCCTGGAGCAGGAGGTCTTGGAACGTCTGGAGTCGGCCGAGGCCGAGGAGCTCGACGTCGGCGCGCTGGCGCAGCCGCGGCGGAGGGCGGATCTGGCTCTCGCCGTCGTGGCGCTGGCCGGACAGAAGCGCTGGGACGATCTGCTGGATCTGACCGCAGACGCCGGGCAGCACCTGGAGCAGTGGCCTCCGATCCTGATCAAGCTGCGCGTCCACGCCCTGATGGAGACCAAGAAGACCGACGAGGCCCGCAGCCTGCTGGTCAAGCTGGCGCAGAGCGACATCGGCAACAGCCGGCGCGACCCGACCACCTTCTTCCAGCTCGGTGAGCTGCTGGCCGAGCTCGGCGACTACGACCGGGCGATCAAGGCCCACCGCAAGGCGGCGTCGATCTCGCCCCGCAAGTGGAGCGACGCGCGGATCCGGCAGCTGCAGATGGAAAAGGATCTGGCGAGCTCGTACCAGGAGTTCCGCAGCAAGAACTTCGACATCCGCTACCCGCGGGCCACCGACGAGAAGTATGCCCGCAACCTGAGCCTGGTGCTGGAGGCGGAGCTCGAGCGGCTCAAGACCTGGATCCCGTACCGCTCCAAGAAGCGGATCGAGGTGCATCTGTTCCCGCTCGGCGAGTTCATGAACGCCTTCTCCGGCGGCGGCGCCATCATCGCCTTCTACGACGGCCGGGTGCGAGTGCCGTTCGCCGACTTCGAGAGCCTTCATCCGATCATCATCGCCATCCTGTCGCACGAGGTGGCGCACGCCATGATCGACAGCTACACCGACGACCAGGCCCCCAGGTGGTTGCACGAGGGCCTGGCGCAGCACGTGCAGATGGTGCCCGACTTCGTCAATCCGATCCCTGACCTCCACCGCACGAACCGGATCCTGTCTTTTCCGGTGATCGAGATGGTGCTCTCCGGCTTCGGCGATCCACAGCTCGTGGAGCTGGCCTACAGTGAGGCGACCTGGTTGGTGCACTACCTCGAGACGCGTTACGGCGCCGCCGGCATCCGCCGTCTGCTCGGCGCTTACGCCAAGGGGCTCGACACCGAGCGGGCCGTGCGCCGGGCGTTCAAGATCTCCACCAGGGAGCTCGAACGCCAGGCCTGGGACTGGTGCCTGAAGAAGGCGCCCGCCGCCTGGGAGGTGGAGAGCCGCCGCTACGACGACGAGTTCTCCCCGTTGCTCCAGCGCAGCGACGGCAAGCTCGCCGCCGCGCCGGTCCCAAGGGCAACCAGGCAACAGGCGAGGCCGATCTCCACCAAAGACGCCATGGCCGCCTGGCATCCCACCTACGCTGCCCGCACGCGGCCGGTCAAGGCCGCCCTGGGCGAGGTGATCGGTATCTTCCGCAAGGGCGGCGGCGGCGACTCCCGTGCCGCCTGCGGCCGTCTGCGCGACGAGCTGAGCGTCCTGCTGCGCAACAGCCAGACCCTGGACGCTCCCGATCCCCAGGCGGCGAAGTATCTGCGGGAGGCCTATCGCGGCTTCATGAGCATGGCGAGCGTCTGCCAGCAAGGTGAGGACAGCCGGGTCCGGCGGGAGATGAAGAAGGCCGAGAAGTCGCTGGCGATCGCGGCGACGGTGCTTTCGAAGTACGGCTTGAGGCCCTAGCCAAACCGCTGTAGGCTGTCAGCTCACGATTTCTGATTCTGGGTTGGCAGCCATGACCTCCGGAAGCATCACCGCGCCCGAGATCCGCCTGCCGCGCGACCGGCTGACCGCCGTCTACGAGCGCGGTCTGGACCGCTGCCGCGGCGGCGAGTGGAAAGACGGCCTCGTCGACCTCGCCCTGGTCGCCGAACGCGGCGCCCCGGCCGAGGTCCCGGCGCTGTGCTACTCCTACCTCGGCTACGGCCTGGCGCGTCATCGCGGCCAGCTCGAGAAGGGCATCCGCCTGTGCCGACACGCGGTCAAGCAGGAGTTCTACCAGCCCGAGTGCTACGTCAACCTGGCGCGCGCCGCCCTGCTCTCCGAAAAACACCGCAAGCTGGCCGCCAACGCCATCCTCGACGGCCTCGAGATCGACGGCGACCATCCCGAGCTGCGCGAGCTGCAGCGGCAGGTCGGCGCCCGGCGGCCACCAGTGATCGGCTTCCTGTCGCGCCGGAACATCCTCAACCAGATCCTCGGCTGGTTCCGTTACCAGTTCCGTCGCCGGCCCAAGCCGCCGCCCGAGGCAGCGGGGAACGAGCCGCGCGCGGGCTGATCGCTCTCCTTCCCCCTCGAGGACATCCCAGTCGGGCGGTGATCACCTTCCTCCGCGCCGCGGGGAACACCGATCAGGCGGCGATCGCCTTGTTCTGCACTGCGGGGAACACCGATCGGGCGACGATCGTCTTGTTCCGCGCTGCGGGACATCGCGATCGAGCCTCGATAGCGACGTCCCTCGCTCCTGGACACCTCGATCGGGCCTCGATTGCCTTGTTCCTCGCCGCGGAACATCGCGATCAGGCGGCCATCGCTTTGTTCAGCTCTGCTGGGAAAAGCGATCAGGCGGCAATCGCCTTGTTCTGCGTTTCCGAACAAGGCGATCACCGCTCGATCGGCCGATTCCCTATGGCAATGAACCATGAACGACCCTCGATCGGTGTCCATATCGCTTCTCGTCTGCCCGATCGAGCCTCGATCGGCGTTGTCCGATTTTGCAGAAACCCCGATCACCGCCCGACCGGTATTCCGCAGCCAGCGAGAGGGCCGAATCGGGCCGGAATACGCCATTCATGCCGATAGAGCATGAAGCGATTCCGAGCCGGCTGGAGTCTTCGACCTGGCTGGGCATGCACGACTTCGCCCAGCGTGTACGGCCTCCACCCGCCGTCTCGGCCGTTGATCAACTCCCTGCTCAGAGAGAAGCTCGCCGAGGCCAGCTAGAGGCAAGCCCACGCCTCAAGGCACGATCGTATTCAACCCCACGAACGTCCCCCCGTTCTCCTGCGTCAGCACCCGCATCAACGTCGCGAACCGGACCCCCGTCTTCTCGCCGACGCCTGGCACCGCGAAGATGGTGGGGAAGCCGATGGCGTGGACGCGCACCCTCGGGTTTCCTTCGGCGTCTTTCTTGTTGTAGCGCCCGACGGCGGTGAGGACTTCCTCAACTGAGCCGCCGGTGAACTCGTCGCCGAAGACGTAGATGGAGATCTTCTTGTCGTCGGCGGCGAAGTTGCGGATGGCGCGGGTGACGCCTTCCACCGGGCTGGAGTTGGAGAAGGCGTTCCAGTTGCGCAGGCGCTCGACGATGACGCGGCGGCGGGAGGGGGTGTCGGGGATCCACTTGCCGGCGTAGCTGGCGAACATGTAGCGGCCCATGTCGTTCATCACCTGGATGCCCTTGACCTTGGGGTAGATGGCCAGCACCTCCTGCATCTTCTGCACCACCAGCGGCCAGGCGTTGGTGTACATGGAGCCCGAGGTGTCGATGACGAAGATCACGTACTCGCTGTCCACCGGGATTCCGCCGACGGTGGCGTCTTCGACCGGGCGGCGGTAGTTGCGCCCGAGCAGGCGTTTCATCTCCTCGCTGAGCTCCTGCTGGGCGGCCAGCATGCGGCCTTCGAGGATCTCCTGGATCTCGGAGAGCTGCCTGGAGCTGGCGAACTCGCCCTGGATCTTCGACAGGTCGCCGCGCAGGCGCGCGATCTGCGCCTGCTCGATCGACAGCTGCTCCTCGCGGGTGGTCACGTCTCGTGTGACCAGCTGAGTCTTCTCGCGGATGTCGGTCAGCTCTTGCTCCAGCTGGGAAACCCTGGCCTCGAGATCTTTCTTGGCGTCCTCGAGCGCCCGGGGCTCGCCGATTTTGGTCAGCACCAGGAGGATGACGATGGCGCCGAAGCCGCAGCTGATGGCGTCGAGGAAGGACAGGCTGAAGCCCTCGGCGGAGGCGCGTTTGCGGCGGTTACGTCTGCTCATGGAATACGTCGACTCATGGCCAATCCCTCGCCGGGCTCATGAACGAGCCCTCGGTGTACATTGCCAGCTTCCAGAAGGCGGAGGCGGCGAGCGGGTCGCCCTCCATGGGGAAGAGGATGACGTTGATCGGCACGTCGTCGGGAAGCTCGCGCATGGCGCGCTCGAAGTGCTTCATGCGCTCCTTGCCCGAGACGGTGCGTTTCTTCGGCGGCTGGGCGCCGCGGGTGGGCAGGCCGTCGGCCAGCAAGATGACGTTGTCCGGCCGCGGACGCAGGGTTTTGATCGAGGAGAAGGCGTAGTGCAGGCTGGTGCCGCCCTCGGGCGCCTTGACGCGCAGGGTGCTCATTGCCTTCTCCAGCACGTTGCGGTCGCCGGCGTCGAGCCAGTCGCCGAGGGTACCGTCGATCAGCGGCGCGGCATTGTCGGCGAAGGTGTAGATCTGGAACTGGCTGTCGCGCGGGAACTGGGTGGAGAGCCAGTCGACGGTGGAGACCGCCTGCTGCCACTTCTCGGCGCGGATCCGGCGCTCCGGCGGCAGGTTGCGAAAGCGGATGATGTTGACGATGGTCTCGTCGAGCATACTGGCCGAGGTGTCGACCAGAATCAGGATGCGCTTGCCGCCCACCTTGAGGCCGGTCAGGTACTGGCGGTCGCCGTCGCCGACGAAGGTGCGGATCTTGTCGCCCGGGGTCTCTTCTTCCGGCACGCTGGCGGCCAGGCGCTTGGCGTCTTCCTCGAGCGACTTGAGGTCGGCCTGGAGCTTGTCCAGGTGCTCGCGTTGGGCCAGGGTGGCGTCCTCGTAGGTGGCGAGCTCGAGGCGGATCTGCTCGAGGATCTCGATCAGCCGGCGCGACAAGCCCTGCGCGGTGAGGTGCTCGTAGTCGGCCTCGCGTTTCGAGTTGCGCAGCTCCACCAGGGTCTTGTAGCCCTCGAGCACCTCGACCTCGAGCCGCTCGACCTCGGCGCGCAGGTCGTCGGACAGGCGGTCGGTGCGCAGGCCGGTTGAGGCGTTGATCACCATGTAGAGCAGGATCACGGCGCCCAGGCCGCAGGTCATGGCGTCGAGGAACGCCAGCCCGAAGACGTTGACGCGGTTACGCCGTGCCATCGGCCGCTCCGTCGTCCTGGACCGCGATCAGCAGCACCTCGATGCCCGGGGTGCCGAGCCGCAGGCGGTCGCCGGCCTGGAGCGGCGCCCGCTGGCCGATGCGCTCGCCGTTCAGGAACGAGCCGTAGGTGCTCGAGTCTTCCACCACCGGCCGGCCACCCGTCCGCGCGACGCTGCAATGGACGCGCGAGATGCCGGCGGTCTGTCCGGTGAGGTTCAGTCCCCGGGCCTCGCCGATCGCTAACCCGAGCCGGAACGGCTCATCGGTGATCGGGTAGGCCAGGCCGTCGTGCAGCAGGTGGGTAGGGACGGGGCCCTCCGGCTCCGGCGGCGCCTCTTCCTCGATCCGCGGTGCTGGCATCGCCGCCGCCTCGTGCTCGGGCTCGGGCTCGAAGCTGAGACGGGTGATCAGGTGCAGCGAGCCGCCTTCGCTCTCGTCCACGGAGCGGATCTCGTGGCGCGCACGGATGGCGCCCCGGGCCGCCGCCCCCGCGCCCAGCCGGACGGTGGTGACGCCGCGCAGACCGCTGATGCGGGATTCGAGGCCGGGCAGGCGGCAGGTGGCGTCCGTGAGCAGCACGGTGAGGTTGTCACCGGCTCGCTTGAGCGACAGGATCAGGTTCAAGAAGTGCTCGTAGAAAGGATCGGCGGCGGCGATGACGTCCGGACGGGTGAGCTCGACGGCGCGCTCATCGTCCTCCGGTCCGAGTCGCGCCTCGAGGATCTCCTCGGAGCGAAGCTCTTCCAGCCAGCCGGGCAGACGCAGGTAGAGAGCCTGCTCGGTGGCGGCCGAGTGCAGGGGGTCGAAGCGGGTGGCGTGTACGAAGAGCTCGGCGATCTTGCGCGCCCAGGCGTCCTGGATGGCGATCAGGCCGTAGCCCTCGGCCAGCTCCAGCCGCCGGCGGACGACGGTGAAACCGATCGCGTCGAGCGCCGGCGGCGGCGCGGCGAGCTCGAGCTCGGTGAGCAGGATGCGGTGCTGCTGGAGGTCCAGGTGCAGCAGCCGGTGCCCGGCAGCGGCGCCGGCCGCCGGCGTCACGGTGGTCGCCGCCACCGCCGCGTCCACCAGCCCCGAGACCGGAATGTCGACCGAACGGGCGATGCCCAATGTCAGGGCCAGCTGGTGGGCGGAGAGCGAGCCCGGCACAGCCAGCAAGACGTCGTCCGTGCTTTGCCCAAACGCCGCTCGCCCGACCGCCGTCCAGACCTCGGAGAGGTGGGCGTGGGCCAGATCGGCGGCCGACAGGCCGCGCGGAAACGGTCGCCCGAGAGGCTCGTCGCCGAGGTCCTGCCAGAACCGGTGATGGACCCAGCGTGGCTTCTCGCGCGCGCGGCGCCAGGCGGCCTCGCCGGTGATCAGCGTGCCACCGTCGTAGAGGGCGTAGCCGGGGCTGGCGTCGCTGGCGGCACCGGCTTCGTCGACCGCGACGATGCCGGTGTCGTGAATCTCGAGCGCGAGGGTGGTCACGGCACCTGCAGGTGTTGGATCAGGTGCCGGTCGAGGTAGCTCTCGGTGTCCAGCACCAGGCGTTCCTGCTGCAGCTGGAGCTGGTGCAGCAGGAACATCAGCACGATCGAGATCAGGAGCGCGATGAAGGTCGAGTTGAAGGCCACTCCCAAGCTGCGGGTGACGCCGGCGATGTCACCTTCTACCGCCTGGTGCGCCTGGCCGAGGGCCTCGCCAATGCCGCGCACGGTGCCGATGAAGCCGATCGACGGGATCGCCCAGGCGATGTAG
Source organism: bacterium (assembly GCA_024226315.1). GTDB lineage: Bacteria > Acidobacteriota > Thermoanaerobaculia > Multivoradales > J023 > JAAELT01. The sequence continues at coordinate 25,007 of JAAELT010000265.1, forward strand.
CGCACCATCGACAGCTCGGAGTCGAGACGGTCGGCCTCGGCCTCGCACATGCCGTGGGCGGTGGTCGAGACGTCCTGGATGTTGCTCGTCGCCCGGAATCGGTGCAGCGCGGTGAGCAGGGTGCGTGGCAGCAGCCGCCGTTGGCCCGAGGCGCCCATCGACTGGATCTGGCGCGCGTACTCGCGGGCGTCGTCGGGCAGGATGCGCGTGCCCTCGGCGCGCGGCACCAGGTCCAGGTGCAGCAGGCGGTTCTCGCGCATCGCGCTCATGCCCTTGTAGGTCATGATCGCCAGCGCCCACAGCGCCAGCACGAAGCAGGCCTCCTGCTCGAAGTCGCGGATGATGACGTAGAAAGAGCGCTCCTGGACGTAGTCCTTGTCGATCTGCATGCGCGCCGCCTGCTCCGCCAGCACGGTGTCGGCGTGAGGGCGCACCCAGGCGACGTAGAAGGCGTGCACGAAGATCACCGCCAGGATCAGCGACGCCAGCTGATAGACGAACTCCACCGGGTAGGTTCTTTTCATATCGGCTTCGATTCAGATGTCGACGGGAAAGGAGATGACGGAATCGGCGGTCAGTTTTTCGGTCGGCACGAAAGTTTCCAGCTCCTCCTGGGTCAGGTCTTCGACAGCAGGCTCCTCGGGAGGCTCTGCGGCGGCGGCCCGTGGCGTCTCGGTCTCGGCCTCGGGGACGGGATCCTGGGCCGGGGTGTCGGGGCCGAGTGCGGCCAGGCCGGCGATCAGCAGGAGGAACAACAGGCTGAGCAGTACCTTTTTCATGGCGAGCTCCTGAGAAGAGATCAGCGTGCCTTGGTGTATCGCGCGATCCGGAAGCCGACGTCGGGGCGCGGCTCGCTGCCGTAGTCGCGGAAGCTGAGGCGCAGCTCGGTGACGGTCGAGTGCATCCAGCTCGAGCCGCGGATGACGTGGAACTCGCCCTCGGCCGGGCCCATCGGGTCGCGTTCCACCTGCGAGCTGCCGCCGAAGCGGATGGCGTAGAGGTCGTGCATCCACTCGGCGACGTTGCCGCCGATGTTGTGCAGGCCGTGGGCGTTGGGCGCGAAGCTGTCGACCGGCGCGGTGACCGGATACGTGTCGTTGTAGTCGGAGAGCGCCGCGGGGAGGAATCCCAGGGCCGCGACGTCGGCATAGTTGCCCGACCCGGCGGCTACTGGCAGGGATTCTCCCCAGGGATATTTGAGTGTCGTCGCGCCGGCGCCGTAGCGGGCCACCCACGTCCACTCGGCCTCGGTCGGCAGCCGATAGCCGGTGGTCATGGGCACCGCCGGAACGAACGTGCCGCCGGTGTCGACGTAGGCCGGCTCGAGGTCTTCCTTGGCGCTCAGCCAGTTGCAGTAGGCCGCCGCCTGCTCCCAGGTGACGCGCACCGCCGGGTGATGGTCGATCTCCAGGTTATGGCCGCCGACCTGGCCGGAGGCGTGCTCGGCCAGGAAGTTGCGGAACTGGCGGTTGGAGACCTCGCGGGTGGCGACATAGAAGGGCCGGGTGAGCTCGACCTCGCGGAGCACCTCGTTGGCCCGCCGGCCGGGCTCGCGGCGCGAGGCGCCCATGCGCAGCTTCCCCGGCTGGATCCGGCGCAGCTCGTGGCCCTCGGAGTTGGTGTAGACCGATGGGTTGGCCGCTTCCCGGGCTTCTTCGCGCGCCTCGCCCAGCGGCTTGAGAGTGACCTCCATGAACTGCGGCACCCCCGGCAGCGGGGTGATCGTCTGGCTATAGGGCACGAAGCCGGCCTTCTTGATCTCGATCTGCCGCTCCATCGCCTGCAGGCGCAAGGTCTGGTTGGCCTTGCCGAGGGACTCACCGTCGACGAACAGCTCGGCGTCACCGGGCCAGGTGGAGATCTGGACCTCGCCTTCCTTGGCCTGCAGGGTGACCGCGAGCTCCTGGCTCTTGCCGGATTCCAGGCGCACTTGGTGCTTGCTGGTCTCCCAGCCCGTCTTCGAGACGCTTACCTCGACCTCTCGGCCGGGCTCGAGGTACAGGTCGAGCGGTGTCTCGCCGCGGTAGGTGCCGGCGATCGTCACCGTCGCCTCCGCCGGCTCCGATGTCAGTACCAGGTTGCCGTCGGAGGGCCGCAGGCGCACCGCGGGCAGGGTCTGGGGCTCCCCGGCGGTGACCTCCAGTCGTCCGCGGTGAGGTTTGCGGCCGCCCAGCAGCAACTCGTAGGAGTGGGCGCCATCGAGGACGTCGGCGGTGAGCGGGGTCGTGCCGATCTCCTCGCCGTCGATCCGTACGCGGGCTCCGGCCGGCCGCGACTCGAAGGTGACGGCGGCCCACCGCGGGGTCAGCCCAACGTTCATGGTCTCCGACTGCCCGCCGCCCTCGACGATGGCGCGGATCTGGAAATCCTGGTAGCGCTCGGCCCGCACCAGCACGTCGTACTCGCCGGGTGGCAGCTTCAGCTCCAGCGGCGTCGTGCCCCGACTCTCGCCGTCGAGGAAGACCTCGGCGCTCTTGACCTCCACTCCGGCGACCTCGGTTACGATCCGCAGGGCGCCCGGCAGCTTGTCGAGCGCGAAACGGAACGTCTGCTGGGTGTCTCGGGTCACCTCGACCGGTTGCTCGAGGGGGGTGAAGCCCGCTTTCTCGGCTCTCAGGACGTAGCTGCCGGGACGCATCAGGTAGCGGCCGCCCAGCTCCAGGGCGTAGCCGCCCTCGAACGCCACGCGGTCGGGCGGCGGTTCGATCTCGACCAGGACCGAGCGCGAGGTGAGCAGGAAGCCGGCGACCGCCAGCAGCGCGGCCAACAACAAGGCGACGAGCACTGCCAGGGGCCGCACGCCGCGCCGAGGGCGTGCGCTCTTCAGCTTGCGGCTGGGCTCGAAGAGCACCGGCTCGATGGTGGCGGCGCTGGTGTCGCGGTCGGGGCGGCCGGCGTCCGTGCGTACCGGCGGCGGTGCGATCAGTGGCGGGGCGGTGCCGTCGTCGCCGCGGCCCGCGTTGCCGTCCGCGGCGCGCACCGCGAAGAGAAGCTGTCCACCCTCCTCCTCGACGGCGAGCAGAGTGCCACCGAAACGCAGGAGGTCACCCGGCTGCAGCCAGTGGGAGGACTCGAGCGTCTTGCCATTGCAGATCACCCGGTAGTGGTCGTCGCTCGGCTGCACGAAGACGTCGCCCTCGGACAGGCCGAGGTATGCGAACGGGCCGCGCCGGTCGCCGTCCACCTGGACGTCGGCCCCGGCACCGCCGATCGACAGCGGAAAGTCGGCGTCGCCGACCTGGCGCCGGCCGCCCGAGTCCTCGATCGCGTAGGCTGAATCCTTCATCGCGCGCTCCGGCTGGGTGGGCTCAGATCGACTCCTGGCAGCGAACGGTCAACGGTTCCGGCTCGACCCCGGGTTGGATCACCAACTGGCGCCGCACGTCGCGGTAGCCGTGGCGGCTGCCGACCACGGTGTAGGTGCCAGGCCGCAGGTCGAGGGCGCGGCGGTCGAAGGTGCCGAGCCGTCCGACCCGGTAGATCACCACCTCGGTGAGATTGTCGGATTCGAAGGTCGCCGTGACCGTCTTCGAGTAGGCGTCCACCAGCGGCGTCAGCTCGCCGATCTGGCGCTGTAGCAGTGGCCCAGCAGGCTCGATCGCCGAGGCCTCGGCGAGGCTCGCCGACGCCGCCCTCAGCACCTCCTCGGACGAAAGCCGCGCCGGGTTGGCGAGGTGGAAGTCCAGGCTCGTCGACAAGTCGGCCCGGTCGTGGCCCCGGTCGTGGCCGGCGAGCGCGAACTCGACGGTTGGATCGAGGCCGAGCACTTCTTCATAGCGGGCCACCGCCTGTGGCCAGTCCTCTTGCGCTTCGAAGGCGCGCGCTTGCTCGCGCAAGCGCGCTATCGTGGCGACGCGCAGGCCGGTTTCGGCCCGGGCCAGGCCGTCGGCGCTCTGTGGCGCTCCCGGCCGGAGGGCTCCCGCGCGCGAGAACGCCTCGCGCGCCGTGGCGTAGTCGCCGCGATCGAGGGCGGCCAGGCCCTCGGACATAGCGCGTTCGAAGTCCCCGATCTGCCGGCGTTCGGGTTTGCGGGGCGGCGCTTCGCTGCGGGTCGGCGTGGGTCGTGCTGTCGGGGCCGGCGCACGGGCCTCGGCCTGCTCGACCGTGTCTGTAGGTACCGGTTCGAAGGTCTCGAGCTCAGGCTGTACTTCATCCGTGGCCCGATCGGGTGGGTTGGGCGCTTCGGTGGGCATTGCTGCCACCGTCGGGGCGGCCGCTTGCCGGGATCGTACCCAGTCCGGCAGCTCCAGGAATACAGCCCCGGCGGTCACGGCGAGCGCCCCGAAGACCGCCGCGGTGATCCACAGAGGCCAGCGGCTCCTGGGCTCGAACGCATCGGGCCGGCCCGACGTCGGCCTGGGCGCTTCTGGCTGGATCGTCGCCGTCTGCTTGTCGGATCGCCGGTCCCGGTCGGTCCTCGGCGGCGGGATCAGGCGCGGTGGGGCCGTCGCCCGGGGCTCAGTCGTAGCCGCCGGCAGCTCGCCGCGGATCGCCTCCAGCTCCCGCGCCACGCTCCGCATGTCCTCCGGCCGCTCCGCGGGGTTCTTCTGCAGCATGGCGGCCACCAGCGAGGCCAGCCGCGGCGGCACCGGGTGGTTCGAAACCATCGGGGCGGGCTCGGCGGAGCGGATGTCGTCGTCGGTGATCTCGGGCCAGAACGGTGGCCGGCCAGTGAGCAGCTCGTAGATCAGCACCCCCAGGGCGTAGACGTCGTCGGACGGGTCAGCCGGCTGGCCGTCGAGCTGCTGCGGGCTGACGCTGAAGCGTGAGCCGCCGCCGGTGACGGCGTCGTCTTCGGGGACGCTGAGCTCGTCGCCCTGACTCAGGCCGGCGATGCCGAAGTCGAGCAGATGGGCCTGGCCTTCGCCGTCGAGAATGACGTTGGCCGCCTTCAGATCGCGGTGCACCACCCCCTGGTCGTGGGCGTAGGCCAGGGCGCCGGTGATCTGCGCGACGGCATCCAGGACCTGGACCGGCGGCCGACCGCGCAGCGTGCCGAGGGGCTCGCCCTCGACGTGATCCATGGTCACGAAGCCGTGCTCGTCGCCGCGGTGGAAGTCGAAGACCTTGACGATGTTGGGATGCATCAGGCGCCGGGCGTGGCGGCATTCGCGCTGGAGCAGGGCGAGGCGGTCGCCCAAGGCGTCGCGCGGCACGATCTTGGCGACCAGCTCTTCGCGCAGATCCTCGTCGCGCACCAGCCACACTTCGCCCATGCCCCCTTTGCCCAGGGGTCGCAGCAGAGTGAATCGGGAGTCGAGGGATCGGCCGCTCGCCAGCATGTCGTCAGCCGAGTCCGTCACTCCAGGGTGCTGTCCGTCGGCGTGCCCGCGGCCGCCGGCTCGCCGGAATCGGGATCGACCGGCAGGCCGGTCTCGGCGATGAAGAAGTCCCGCATGAGCTGCCGCCAGGTCACGTATTGAGTCTCGATCGAGCCGCTCAGGCGCATGGTCTGGCCCTCGACGTCGACCAGCAGGGGCGCCACTTCCGAATCGAAGGACGACGCCAGCTCGCGTAGCGCCTCGAGGTGGAGCTTGACCTCCTGCGACTTGCTCATGCCGACCCGCACCGCCATCGCGCCGCCGATCACGGCCACTTCGCGGACGGCCTGTTTCTCGCGGCTCGAGCCGTCCATCATCACGCCGCCGAGGATGGCCAGCACGCCGAGGATCTTCTGCACCCGAGCTTTCTTCTGTATCTTGCGCTGGGCCATCTCCTCGTCGTAGGCGAACTTGCGCCAGTTGTCGTAGGGCTCGCGCATCTGAGCCTCGAAGTTGGCGTAGTGGTCGGTCAAGGTGTCGATGAACAGGTAGTCGCGCTCGCGAATCTGGGCGATGCGCTCCATCATCGCGTCGTCCTCGGCCGGCAACCGCACGGCCACGGTGCGGCCCTTGCGGTCGACGCTCAGGTAGTCCTCGAATGCCACGGGCGCAAGCTCGGCGGCAAACTTCAGCTCCGAGATCTCGCGCACCGCCCGCAGCTCGTCGGGCTCGAGCTTGTCGCGTGCCGCCAGCAGGTCGTTCGCGACCTGGTTGAAGAGCTCCTGGAACGGCTCGCGGTCGATTTCCTCGTCATGGTAGGCGCGCGGATCGGCGATCTGCTTGTAGCGCTTCTCCAGCCACTCACGGCCGCTGGAGTCGGCGGCCCGCATCTCGAGCACCAGCTTGCGGCCGGTGGATTCGACGATCTTGCCGCGCAGGACCAGGTCGGTCGAGCGCGTGCCCTTGGGCACCACGCGCACGGCTCCCCATTGGCCTGTGGCCTGCAGGGTGTCCATCAGCCGGACGGGGATGTGGCGCGCCTCGGACTTGCGGATGTCCTCGAAGATGAGATCCTCTTCCAGCACGTAGCTGTCGCCGGGCGGCAGGCCCGGGTCGAAGATCTGGATGCCGACGTCGAGCAGGCTGTCTTCTGGAATCTCGCGCTGGGCCCGGATCGCCTTGGTCGGCGCCTGGGCCATCGCCGCGCCGGCCGTCAGGACCACGGCGGCTGACAGTGTCACGGCAACAGCCAGCGGCGTCACGGCGCCTGCCAGCCTGAGCTCTCGGTCGATCATCGTCTCGGTCCTTCTCCTGAGCGCCTAGCCTCTGCCGCTCTTGTACTTGCGGTATTCGTTCCAGAGCTTCTCGCGCAGCTCCGGATCGTCCTCGCTGGTCGCCGCTTCGCGCAGCTGGCGGGCGACGATGTCGTCGTCGCGTCCATCCGGAATGTCCGCCGGCACCCGTTTGCTGGATTCATCCTTCTCCGCCGTGCCCTTCTCAGACCCTGGGGCACTGTGCGAGCCGACCGGGGCGCTGTTCGAGTCGCCGGAGGCGTCGGTTGCGCTGCCACCGCCGCCCGAGGAGGCTTCGTTACCGTCCGAGGAGCCACCCGAGGACGCGGCGCTGCCGGCCGCACCGGCGAGGCCGCCGAGGCTGCCTGAGCTGCTCGAGCCGCCTCCGCTGCTCGAAGCGTTCATCGCTTCGGGCCGGTTCTGTGCCAGCGTCTCTTTCTCCTGCAGAAGCATACGGTCGGTCTCGGCGAGAGAGGCGTCGAATTCGCTGTCGAGGCTGGCCCGCTTCTCCTCAGCGGTTTGCGCGCCGTCCGGCCCGGAGCTCCCGCCCTGACCGTCTCCGCCCTTGCACTCGCCGCCCGGCGTCGGCAACGACAGCGAGGGCGGCTTGGGCGCCGAGGGCAGCGACGCCGAGGGCGGTGAGGGAAGCGAGGGCGCCGAGGGCGGTGAGACCGACGGCAGGGACGGAGAGCTGGAGGGCGAAGGCAGCGAAGGCAGCGAAGAGGAAGAGCCGCCGCCGCTGGCGCAGGCCGTCAGGAGCAGCACCCCCGCGGCCAGAGTCAGGATCTCGATCCGCCTTCCGGTGACGGCTTTCGCGCTGTGACGCATGGTGTCGGCCCCCTTTGGTTCTAGTGTACCAGCCCTTTATGAATGCAAAGAGGATTCCAGGCGTCGAAGCGCCAGTGGTGCGGAATTCTCTGGGGGCGTTGGCGGGCTGGTGTCCCCTGGGTGAGACACCGGCGCCCCCTCCCGGGACGAGAGGGGGCGCGAGGGCACAGTGAAGGGGCGCCAGTGAGGGCTCAGTGAGCGGGCAGCATCGGCGGCCCGCCTTTGCCGAGCTCTTCCTCCTCGGTCGTGGCGCCGAGCAGATCCTCTTCCGCTATCGGTAGGGCCGGCGCGACACGGTATCCTTGAGGCCGTGTTGCGGAATATCCTGGTCCTGGCCTGCGCCGCGGCGCTCGGTTGCACGCCGCGCGGCGATCTTTCGCCGACCGATGCCGCCGTGGTCGGGGACGCCGGCCCGCTGGCGGCGGGCACTCTGCTGGCGGCCGCCGGGCTGCTCGCGGTCGGATTGTTTTTCCTGCGCCGCAGGCCGGGTGAGCTGTTCCTTCTGGCGTTCGGCGCATTCGCGTTCTTCTACGGCCTGCGGCTGCTGGCCGAGACCAGCGCTCTCCACGTCCTGCTCGCTGCCTCGTCGCGCTCGATGGAGCAGCTGCGGGCCTGGCTCACGTACGTCATGCCGTTCCTGGCCTTCCTTTCCTTCGAGCAGCTCCTGGGCTCCGGCCGGCGCTCGACGCTGCGCCTGGTGTGGCAGGGCTTCGCGCTGTTCGCCGTCGCCGCCGTCGTCGCCGACGCCTGGACCGGCAAAGCCGGATCCGCGATGGGCGTCTCGAGCGTTCTGGTGATCATCGGCATCGTGGCGGTGTGGATCAACCCGGTGTTCCTCGAGCGGCTGAGGGCGCCTGGAACGAGAGTGCTGCTGGCGGGGTTCGTGATCTTCGGGGTGCTGGCGCTGGCCGCCAACCTGGAGGGCCTCGGGCTGGTGCCCTGGGATCTCGACCTCGAGCCGGTGGGTCTCCTGATCCTCGTCGGCTGCCTGGGCTGGGCGGGCGCGCGCCAGATCTTCGCCAACGAGCGCCAGCTGCTGGCGATCGAGAACGAGCTGGAGACCGCCCGGAGCATCCAGGCGTCGATCCTGCCGCACAGCATGCCCGAGATCGCCGGCCTGCGGGTCGCCGCGCGCTACCTGCCGGCGAGCTCGGTGGCCGGAGACTTCTACGACTTCCTGGAGGTCGACGAACATCGCCTGGGCGTGCTGGTAGCCGACGTCTCGGGCCACGGCGTGCCGGCCGCCCTGATCGCCTCGATGGTCAAGGTGGCGATCTCCGCCCAGAGCGAGCACGCCGCCGAGCCGGCGGTGGTGCTCGAGCGCATGAACCGTATCTTCCTCGGCAAGCTCCAGCGCCAGTTCGTCACCGCGGCCTACCTCTTCGTCGACCTCGAGCGCGGCACGCTGACCCATGCCAGCGGCGGCCACCCGCCGCCGCTGCTTTGGCGCCGGGCGACGCGGACGGTCGAGGAGCTGCCGGGCCGTGGCCCGCTCCTGGGCCGCTTCGCCGAGGCCCGTTTCGAGAACGCGGCAGTCAGCGTCGAGCCGGGCGACCGCGTCGTGTTGTTCACCGATGGCGTCGTGGAAGCCAGGGGCGTCAACGACGAGCAGTTCGGCGAGGAACGGCTGCGTCAAGCGATCGAGGCTCACGCCGAGTTGCCGGCGGAGGACCTGGTGGAGGCCTTGCTCGTAGCGCTCTCCCGCTGGTCAGGCACGGAGCGAGGAGAGAGTCAGGACGACGACGTGACGCTGCTGGTGGTCGAGATCGTCCAGCCGGGAGGCTGAGGAGATATCATCGCTCCGTGAGCCGCGAGCGCATCCTCCGTCTGCTGATGCTGGTGGTCGGCATCGTCATGCTGCTGGCCTTCCCGGCGGTCCTGATGCCCAACGATTGGTTGGCCGCCAGCCATCGCTGGTTGGGCCTCGGCGAGTACCCCTCTGGGCCGCTGATTGAGTACCTCGCCCGCTCGGCGTCGCTGCTCTACGGATTCCTCGGGGCGCTTTTCGTGCTGGTCGCCGGCAACCTCCGGCGGTACGCGCCGATCACTCACTTCCTGGGCGTGTGGTTCATGGTCCTGGGCGTGGTGGTCGTCGGCGTCGATCTCCACGCCGGCATGCCGCTCTACTGGACGCTGTGGGAGGGGCCGCCGGCGTTCGCTGTGGGGCTGGCGATGGTGTGGCTGAACCGCGGCATCGAGCGACCGGAGGCAGACGGTTAGGAGTCGCGCTACGAGAACTTCACCGCCGAGGCGATCTCCGGCGCCGTCGAGCGGGCCGAGGGCGGCTCCCGAATGGTCGAGCTGTTTCGGAACGCCCGCGAGAAGAGCGGCACCCTCGAGCTTGGCCTCGACGTCGAGGACAGCTTCATCGCCGGCCCGAACGTCTTCCTGGTGGGCACCTACCGCATCACCAGCCGGGGTGAGAACTGGGGTTTCGAGCGAGGAGCGGTGAGCTTCGCCATGCCGATGGTCGTGCATCTGCGCATCCTGGAGGGCGTGGTCCGCGAGCACGTGGAGTACATGGATTACGCTGCGGGCCTCGCCGCGCTGAAAGAGATGGGCCGTCCCGTCGAACCGTAGGGCGTGGCGCGGTATGCTCGCCCACCGATGACGACACAACGCTTGCCCCTGCTCCTGCTCGGCGGTCGAGATCGCCGGCGGAAGAAGCCACACGAGGAGACCCGTGGCGGCCAGCAGGTGCTGCGCGGCTACAAGGCCATGGAGCTCGAGGTCGGCGGCAAACCGCTGATCGTACGCCTGCTCGAGCGACTGCGCGCCTGCGGTGCGTTCGACCCCATCTTCGTCGCCGGCCCGGCGAGCGTCTACGCGTCGTTGGCCGGCGAGGTCCACCTGGTGGACACCGACGGCGGCTTCGGCGACAACATCAGGGCCGGTCTGGATGCGATCGTCGCGCGCCAAGGCGCGGGCCGGGTGGCCGTGATGACCACCGACGTGCTGCCGGACCCAGGCGAGCTGGCCGAGATGGTCGAGGATGTCGAGCGCCATCAGCCGTGGGACTTCTGGTGCGTCCAGTGCCGTGCCGACGACCTCCAGGAGCTGGGTGCCTCGGCCTGGAAGCCGAAGTACCGGATCCTGCCGGAAGGCGAGGACGACGCGGTGGCCACCGTGCCGGGGCACCTGGTCGGGGCCGATCTCCGGGTCTTCCGCATGGACCTGATCTACGACATCTTCGAGCTCGCCTACCGCACCCGCAACCAGCCCATCGGGCCACGCCGGCGGCGGATGGTCCGCGGCGCCCTGACGACGTTGATCCGCGCCGACCTGAAACGACTCTTCACTCTGCGCCGCCCGGGCATCCTCTGGGACATGCTGGTCAACTGCCTGGCGCTGATCCGCCAGCTGGTAGGGGAGGGATGTCCACAGCGCGAGATGGAGGACCGGTTGCGCCGCATGTGGGTGGGCTGGCGGCACCGCCGCGAGCATCCCGAGCGCCGAGGCCGGGTGATGATCACGAGCGGCCTGTCGCTCGGTCGCGACATCGACACCGAGGAAGAGGCGCGGGAGATCCTGAGCGGGGAGGGTTGACTCGTGCAGATCTTCCTCTCCTACGCCTCCGAGCAGCGACCGCTCGCTGAACGTCTGGCCCTGGCGCTCGGCGCCGAGGGGCACGAGGTGTTCTTCGACCGTGCCTCGCTGGGCGCGGGTGAGGCTTATGATCAACAGATCCGCGAGTCGATCGCGGAATGCGACCTCTTCCTGTTCCTGGTCAGCCCCGAGTCGGTCGAAGAGGGAGGCTACGCGCGCACCGAGATGGGCTTCGCCGCCGAGCGCTGGTCGCATCCGGATCAGCGGGTGCTGCCGGTGATCGCCGAAGCAACGCCGTTCGACCAGATCCCGACCTACCTGCGCGCGATCACCATCCTGGAGCCCGCGGGCGACCCGGTGGCCGAGACGGTGGCCGCGGTGGCGAAGCTGGGCTTTGGCAAGGTGCGGCGGCGGGTCAAGCCCGTAGTGATTGGACTGCTGGTGCTGGTTGCCGCCGCGGCGTTGTGGTCCGCGGTCGGTCGGTATCGCGAGACGGCGGCGCGGGAGGAGGCGGTGGCCGGCCTGGCAGCGGCTGCCGCCGAGGCGCGTCTGGCTGGCGATTTCGACACCGCCTGGTCCAAGGCCGAGCAGGCTCTGGCAGAGGCGCCGCGCAACGAGGCGGCGCTGGCGGCGCGCCGCGAGACCGCCATGGCCTGGGTGCGTTGGATTTCAGTGATCGAGGACACCTCGGACGAGCTCATGTCGAAGAGGGTACTGCAGGTGCTCGAAGACGACCTCGAGACCGCCGAAGGCGCGCTGGGCGTCGACATCGAGGCGCACCTGGTCTGGGCGGCGGCCCTCCGGCCGCTTCCTCCGGAGGGTTCGGTGGCCGATCTGGTGGCGCGATTGCAGAAGGCGCTCGAGATCGATCCGGCGAATCCCTATGCCCACGCCATGCTCGGGCGGTTCCTGGCCTTTGGCAGGGACGCGGATCCGGACCAGGCCAAGCAGCATCTCCGAACCGCGGTGGAGTCCGGCCGGGCGCTGCCCTTCGTGCGCGAGATCCAACTCGAAAACCTGTTGGAGAGGCCGGTAGAGGAGCCCGAGGCCGTGGAGGCACTGCGCCTGACGAACGCCATGCGGCTGTCCGGAGAGCCTCTGCCCGCCAGCGTGCCCGCCCGCCTCTACTACCTGTTTCTCGAGCTCGGTCCGTACGCCCCGAGAGCGGATCCTCGCTATGACATCGATCACGCGCTGCCGCCGGACGAGGCGCTCGACACCTACCGCTGGCTGATCGCCGGCGGTGTGGACGATCACGACCGCGCGACACATCGCTTCGTCGAGGCGCGGCTGCTCGAAGAGGCGGGGCGGGGGGGAGAAGCCCTGGCCGTGTTTCGTGAGCTGATTCAGGACCCGCCCGGGAACCGGCAGTTTCGCGAGGCGATCGAAGCCGGCGTCGCCCGGCTGTCCGCCGGCTCGTAGACCGTCTCAGGGTGTGACGATGGCGAAGGTGCCCTTCGGCTTGTCGAACAGGCCCATGAAGCGCACCAGGGCCAGCCGGCTGCCGTCGACGTCGAGGTCGCGGCGCTCAGCGCGACGAGGATGAGTTTTCGCATTGCTCGATTCTATGCTCCGAAGACCCGGAACCCGGCGGGTAGCCTCAGTGCAGAGCCGTGCTAGGATCCAGACCCTGCGGACGTCAGCACGAACATCGACATGAACGAAGCATCCAGGCCATCATCCCTTACGGACTCGAAGGAGCCCTTCCTCCGCCAGGTCAAGATCCGAAACTTCAAGAGTATCGAGGCATGCCGTGTCCGTTTCGGCCGGCTGACTGTGCTTGTCGGGCGAAACGGTTCCGGTAAGAGTAACTTCCTCGAAGCGCTTCGCTTCGTGGCCGAGAGCCTGCAGACCTCTTTGGATCACGCCATCCGAGATCGTGGTGGGATCGAAGCTGTACGGCGGCGAAGCACGGGTCATCCGCGGAACTTCGCCATCGAGCTCGAGATACGCCTGCCGAGTCGGGATATTGCTACCTACGGATTCGAGGTGGCGGCGAGAAAAGAAGGCGGTTTTGTCGTCAAGCGAGAACAGCTTAGAGTCGAATATCGGAGAGGCCAGGTCATCGCGGGGTACCGTCGCGAGAATGCCGAGGTGGTGAGCTCGTCGATCGAGAATGGCCCGCCGGTGCAGCCCGATCGCCTCTATCTGGTGAACGTATCGGGATTCCCGCGTTTTCTCGATGTTTTCAGCGCGCTCACGTCGATGGGTTTTTATAATCTGAATCCGGATCGAATGAAGAAACTGCAAAGCCCGGACGCGGGTGATCTGTTACAGCGCGATGGCAGCAATATCGCCAGCGTGATCGGCAGGCTGCGTCATGATCGACCAGACATCATGCGGCGTATCACGTCCTACCTTCAGACCATCGTTCCGGATCTTTCGGATGTCGAGAGGGTTGCTTTGGGGCCACAGGAAACGCTGCAATTCCGCCAACGCGTCGAGGGCTCGAAGCATCCGTGGAAGTTCTATGCCGCCAGCATGTCGGACGGCACGCTGCGAGCCCTGGGTGAGTTGGTCGCGGTCACGCAGCTCGTCGAGCGCAAGACACCGGTCCATCTCGTGGGAATCGAGGAGCCCGAGACCGCGCTGCATCCAGCAGCGGCCGGCGCCCTGATGGAGGCCCTGCGGGAAGCTGCGGTCAATACTCAGATCCTCGTCACGACCCATAGCCCGGATCTCTGCGATCAGATCGAGACCGACCGCGACCGCCTGCTGGTCGTGCGGGCACGCGACGGTATCAGTCGGATTGCCGGGGTCGACAAGGCCAGTCTCGAGGCCATCCAGCGGCATCTCTATCTGCCTGGCGAGCTCCTACGGATGGATCAGCTGGAGCCTGACCCTGCCGATCTCGCTGAGCAAGAGCAGCTCGTGCTGTTCGAGCCGGTAGCCGCGGCGTGAGTCAGCTTCGCATCGCACCCATCGTCGAAGGCCACGGCGAGCAGGCAGCAGTGCGTGTGCTTCTGACGCGCATCTGGAACGAGCTCTTGGGCGGCGAGCACCTCGATGTGCTGCGGCCGATCAGATTGCCGAGGAGCAAGCTGGTCCAGGAGAAGGAGCTGGGGAAGGCCATCGATCTCGCCATGCTCAAACTGCGGGCTGCAGTCCCGGAAGGCATGCCGGGCATGATCCTGGTTCTCCTCGATGCTGACGAAGACAAACCGTGCCTCTTGGGCCCCAAGCTCCTCGGCTACGCCTTGGAAACCCGGCAGGATGCCGACGTTGCCTGCGTGATTGCCAATGTCGAGTACGAGACGTGGTTCGTAGCGGCCGCGGAATCGTTGAACCAGTACCTGGATATAGGTGACATTCCAGATGCTCCCGAAGATCTTCGTTGCCGTAAAGGCTGGATTCAGAAGCGCTTTCGCGGCCCGAAGTACAGTGAGACCGTGGATCAACCAGCCCTGACCGCTGCCCTGGATCTGGCGCTTTGCCGGAGGCGTTCGCCGTCTTTCGACAAGCTGTGCCGGGAGTTGGCAGGCAGGCTCGAGTAAGGCTTGGTGGGATGGCGAGCTCGAAGCCGAGCAGGAGATCATCGTGAGAGAGCTGACGACACAGGAAGACATCCGCCGGGTGCTGACCGAGGCCCGCACCGTCGCGGTGCTCGGGGCCCACAGTGCGCCCGCCAAGCCGGCGCACTACGTCCCTGATTACCTGCACGGCCAGGGCTACCGCATCCTGCCTGTGAACCCGGTCTTCGCCGGGCAGACCCTGTGGGGCGAGACCGTCCGCACCACCCTGGCCGAGCTCGGCGAGCCGGTGGACGTGGTCGACGTCTTCCGTCGCGGCGAGCTGGTTCCGGCGCACCTCGAAGACATCCTGGCCATGTCGCCCCGGCCGAAGGTGGTCTGGCTGCAGCTCGGCATCCGTAACGTATCCGCGGCGGCGGAGCTGGTCGACGCCGGCATTGAGGTCGCCCAGGACCGGTGCACGCTGGCGGATCACCGGAGCTTCGGATTGGGGCCGGTGGCGCCGGTGGATCCGCCAGAAGACGCTTGAGGACTCCTCAGTCGTCCGGACCCGGCTTCCGGAAGTGCAGGATGCCCCACTCGAGCTGGCCGTCGCGCCCCGCGTCGACCCACAGGCGTAGTCCACGCCTCATGTTGTCGAGATACTCGCGGTCGCACCCCGCGACCAGCTCGTCGTAGCGGTTCTCCAGATCTTCGAGCACTCGCCGGTAGTGGGTGGGCAGCTGCTCCGAGAGGTCGACCACCGCCGCCTCCCGCCAGCCCAGCTCGCGCGCCGTGCGCCGGTAGGAGTCGAACGATCCCAGGCTGTCGAGATCGATGCGTGCCAGGATCGGCCCCAGGGTCTCAGGTGGGCAGCTCGGGCTCGCCATGAGGTCGGTCATCACGACCTCGCCGCCGGGGGCGAGCACCCGGTCCATCTCGGCAAGCACCCGCCGCCGCCGTGCGCTGTGCACCAGGGAGTCCTGCGACCAGATCAGGTCGTAGCTCTCCGCGGCCAGCGGCATCTCCTCGAAGTCGGCTGCCAGCACGCGCACACCTGCCGCGTCCTGCTCCGCGTTCATCCGCAGCGTCCGGCGGTTCTGCACCAGGCTCAGGTTGAGGCAGTCCACCTCGAGTCCATGTCTCCGGGCGAGGAAACGCGCCGAGCCACCGTAGCCCGAGCCGACGTCGAGCGCTCGGCGGCCCGCCGTGCCGGGTGTTACCAGGGACGCCATCCTACGGATCGTCCTGAGACTGGCCTCGCGGATGGAAGTGTCCCCCTCGTAGATGCCGAGGTGAATGTGCTCCCCGCCCCAGATCTGAAAATAGAAGTGGTCGGCGCTTTCGCTGTTGTAGTAGTCCCGCGCCCGCTCGACGGCGGTTGGCTGTCTCGAATCGATCATTCAGGTCCCCAGGTCGGCACCTCCGCCGGGCAGATGGGTGGGAGTGGGCCATCCGTCGACGAGCCTCGTTCCGTGGGCATCGACAGCCGCCGGCCGGCCGCCTGGCTCTTGCGCCAGGCTCTTCGTGCGCGGTGCGGATGACCGTCCAGTCGCTCGTAGCGGGCCTGGTAGAGCCAGGCCGCGGGTCGGCCGATAGGAAACACCCGCCGATATTTGTGCAGCGCCTTGACCATGTCCCGTGCCTTGTGGGTCAGCTCAGTGGGTGGAGCGACGCGCTGAGGTGCTTCCAGAGCCCGGCGCCACAGCTCGAGGTAGACAGCCGCTACGCCACAGTAGCCCCAGAGGGTGTAATACATGGTCGGCAGGCCCTGTCGCCCGATCTGCTCGACAGCGAAACCAGCAGCTTCCAGCGCCGCCTCCGGCTCGCCACGGTGCAGCAGAGCATAGGCGAGCAAGCCGTGAACCAGTATTTCTGATTGCTGTTCCGCGGTCTCCTTGTGCAAAGGAAGCGCCTCCTCCAGTTGTTCGACGACCTCCTCGAATTCCCCCCGGCGCAGTGCCGCCAGGGCTTGGAACTGCAATCCATGGGATCGCAGGAACGGGTTGTTGAGGCGACGTCCGGCCGCGGCCACGCTACCCGCCAGCTCAGCGCCCCGGGTGACGTCGCCGGTCAGCAGGCAGGCGTTTGCCAGAGTGGCCGCGCACTCCCCCCAGCGATGCACGTTCCCGAGGTACTCGCAGGTCCGCTGCCCCTCTTCCAGCCGTGTCAGCGCCGCCCTCCAATGCCCGGCTCCGACCGCCTGCAGACCGGTCATCAGCAAAACCCGGGCTCGAGTGGCGAGCCGGTCGACACGGTCGGCTACCGCGTCGGCGCGGCGCCTGTAGGAACCGGCAAGGCGGCGCAGCGGTGTAAGCCCGAGGACGTAGCACGTGCCGACATAGGCTTCGGCCAGCTCGGCGCAGGGAGCGACGCGCTCGCTCTGGTTGAGGGTGTAAAACACCATGAACAGGAAACGCAGAGGCTCGCCGGCGAAAGCGTGGGCTTCCGCCAGGGAATAACACGTGCGGGAGATCTCGCGCACGACCCGACCTTCCGCGGAACCAGCGCCGGCAGCTCGCGGATAGCCCGGAATCAGACGGTGGACGAGTTGACGTACGATCTGGCCCAGGAGCGACGCGACGCCGGGCTCTTCCGGTATCGGCTTGCCGAATAGTTTCAGGGCCTTCAGGAAGTGGCGCCGGCTGGCCGAGAAGTCACCCAACCTGAGGCAGACTTGCCCCAGCCGGGCGTGCCAGTGGGCACGCCGCGGGAGTGCCGTGGGGTCCGTCGCCGGGTCGGGGCCCGCGGTGTTCCGCAGTCTTCTTTCCAGGTTGATCGCACGTCCGAAGAATCCCGCCGCCTCTCGGTTCGCATAGTCGCGTACCGCCTGCTCGCCAGCCCGTTCCAGGTAGCCGATGGCCTTCTCCGCGGGGACCGACTCCACTCCGTGGGTAGTCTCCGCCGCCTCGCTCCAGTGGTGAGCCAGGAGCGCATCGAGGCGACCGGGATCCTCGCCTGCGGTGCGCTCGGTCCATTCGGCGATCGCCCGGTGCAGCTGCCGCCGCTGGGCGACCAGCATCAGGTTGTAGGCTACTTCCCGGGTGATGACGTGCTTGAAGATGTAGCGCAGATTCGGCTCAGGACTCTCCAGGGGCGTGATCTCGAGGTTGGCAAGCTCGTCGAGATCCTTCTTCAGGCGGCCTGCATGTACCGTGGTCGGATGAGCTGCTCGCAGGGTCGCCATAGGAAAGACTCGGCCGACGACGCTCGCCACCTTGAGGATCATCTGCTGTGCCGGGGACAGCCGGTCTATGCGACTGGTGACGACCCCTTCGATCGTGTTCGGGAACCGCAGGCTCCCAAGATCACCGGTCTCGGGCGAGATCCGACAGATCCCGTCTCCGACCTGGATCGACCCGGACTCGTGCAAGGCGTGGATCAGCTCTTCGCAGAAGAATGGGTTGCCCTCCGCCTTGTCACGGATCAGCGTCGTGATCGCCATCGGCAGCTCTCGAACCCCCAGGCGGCGACGGACCAGGGCCAGAGTTTCTTCTTCGCAGAGCTCGCCGAGCACCAGTCTACGAGTTGTCGGCGCGGCCACCAGACGCCTGTACTCTCGAGGCACGGTGCCGCTCAGAGGACGGGTGGTGACCACGAGCAGCATCGGGTGGACCCCGCGAGCCACCCGTGCCAGGAGCGCCCACGACGCTGAATCCAACCAGTGCGCGTCTTCTACGACCACCAGCAAAGGGCTGCGCGCGGCGTCGCGGTTCAGTAGCCGAGTCACAAGGTCGTGGGTGTTGTCGCCGCGCACCTTTCCCGTCATCTGTTCCGTCAGCTCGCTTGCTGGCAGATCGAGTGGCAACATAGCATTGAGCAGGGGCGCCAGCTGCCTGGTCTTGTGATCGCTGTCGGTCAGACTCTCGAGCACCCGGGAACGCGTGGCTTCGGAGTCGTCGAGGCGGCTCAGCGAAAAGAGCTGCCGCAGGATCTGCCGCCAGACGTAGTAGGCCGTCGAGGTCTCGATGGCGTCAGCGTGGCCTTCGAGGCAACGGACCTCTCTCTCCCGTACCTGCTCGAGAAGATCCTCCACCAGACGAGATTTGCCGATTCCCGGCTCGCCCTCGACGAACAGCACGCCGCTCGCCCCCTCGTGCTCGAGAGCGTCGAGCCGGGCCCCCAGCAGGCGGCGTTCCGCCTTGCGGCCGATGATCGTTTCCGCGTGGCTCACCCGCTCGCGCCTGCGGTCTTTCCGTCGCTCCGATCGCACTTCGAAGACCGAGATCGGCTCATCCTTTCCCTTGACGGTGACGTGCCCGAGTGCTTCGAAGCGGTGACCGCTAGCCGCCGACCTGGCGATACGCCCGCTGACCAGCACCTGGCCCTCGGCCGCCTTCTCCATGAGTCGCGCCGCCATGTTGGTCTCGGCCCCCATCACGCTGTAGGCGCGGCGCCGGCGTCCGCCGAAGGCGCCGGCGCTCAGACGCCCGTAGCTCAGGCCGATCCCGATTGGGCGAATGCCTCCCGCCGGCTCATGGAGGGCGAGGGCCGCCGACACCGCGCGCGCGCAGTCGTCTTCGTGCGCGATGGGCGCCCCGAAGGCAGCATAGAGGTAGTTTCCCTTGTCGCCGGTGGTCAGGTCGAGCAACGAGCCGTCGTAACGCGACACGACTGCTTGAACGGCCCGGACGTAGGTGTCCAGCTTGGCGCCAGCCTCGTCGTCGCGATCCCAGTCCAGGCCGCCGAACTTGAGGAACAGCGCCGCCGCCGGCCGGATCTCCGCCAGGAACTCACCTTGCCCCGAGCGCAGCCGTTCGAAGACCGCGGGCAGAAGGTACGGGCGGATCTCGGCCTCGCGGAGCGTCCGTCCGGCCTCGACGCGAGGGAGCTGGGGCTCGGCCTCGACGTCCTCCGCCACGCCCTCGATCACCCCGTACCGCCGGTCAGCGCTGTCGCGGCGCCAGGCGTCGACGCGAGCGCCGTCGGCGAGGAATGAGATCACCTCCTCGCCGGCCACCACCTCCCCGCGCCTGGCCAGCTTCTCACCCCCCGCCGCCCGGTCGACAGGAGTGCCGGCCAGCACGTCGAGCAGTCGGACCCGTGGATCGCCGACCAGAAAACGCCGCACCGCGCCGGCGGCGACCGCGGCCTTGATCGCCACGGAGACGGTCGCGCCCGAAGGGGTTCGAACAGCGGTGAGCTCTCGCATCACCCTCTGCATGGAAAGGGCGCAAGCAGTGGCGAGTCGCCCGTCGTCACCGTCGAACCAACAGCTGACAGCATCACCGGAGAAGGCGATCACGCTGCCCCCGAGCTGGTGGACCTCGTCGATGAGCGCGCTATGAACCCGGTTCAGCTGGAGAAAGACCTCCTCGGCACCGCGCTGCCGGCCCAACTCGTTGACCAGCATCTCGGTCAACGGAACGAAACCCGAGATGTCCGCGAAGATCACCGCGCCGCGGGCGCGATCCGGAAGGTCGCGGTTTTCGGCCAGCGCCAGCCGGCGATCCATCGGGATATAGGCAGTGATCGATTCCATCGTATGCGACCGGCGATCTGCCGTGCGGCCACGGATGCGAGTGTACCACTCGCCGGCCAACTCGCCGCCGCCCGTCTTCGGTTGATCGGTACA
The DNA here is from genome assembly GCA_024226315.1 of bacterium. Taxonomy (GTDB): domain Bacteria; phylum Acidobacteriota; class Thermoanaerobaculia; order Multivoradales; family J023; genus JAAELT01. The sequence continues at coordinate 44,958 of JAAELT010000265.1, forward strand.
TCAGGATCGTCTAGGCTACTCGGCAAGCAGCAGAGCGTCGGCTGAGAATCGAGGGGGAGCGCATGCTGTCATGCGATCCGGAGCGGCAAGGTTTCGGCAGCTTGGCCGGCGCCTTGGGCCGAGAATCTTTTTAATGTGGATTCGATAGGAGAATGTCATGAAAGAAAGGTTTAGCGACTTACCTCGTAATCTGAAGATAGGAGTGATCTTGGCTGTCATGGCGGGGCTCTTTCCTGGCCTGATCGGTCTCTATTTTTATTTTATGTTCTTTCACGACGTCAACAATCCCGACCAGATTTGGACCGCCGGGATATTTACCGATTCCAAGTACACATTGAACCAACTCGTGGATTGCGCCATGGGCTGTGATCTAGAGATTCACACGGCCGATTTTCTCCTGGCCATGCTCATCGCGCTCACCAACGTGGTCAACACCGGTGTGCTCGTGGTCTCGCTCGCATGGTATGGCCTCCGCCACCGGAAGAAGGGAGCGTGGCTCTCGCTACTTTTTATTTTTATCTGGGTGCCGCTCAATGAGACCCTTGGGATGCTTCACGTCGGAGCACCCCCTGTTGCGTTCTACGGGGAGGTTGTCGGCCTGACGGGCCTGGCCTTCGCCTGGCACGCGATCTTTCGCGGGCAGCCGTCGCAGGGCTCGGAGGTCGATGCTTGAACGGATCCGCGATCGGCCGCGGCTGGTCGAGATCCCATGGTTGCGTAAGTTTCGGCCTGCAGTGTTAGGATCCGCCTTCCATGACGACTCCATGCTCGACAGTGGCCTCGAGTGGCCGATTTCTGCGCCTTTTCGCCGCGATCGCGATGCTCGCCGCCACCGCCGCGGCTGAGGAGAAGCCCGAGCAGAAGCCCGCCGACCCCTTCGGCGTTCCCGGTTTCGAGGTGGAGCGCGTGTCGTGGACCGGTTCAGTGGGCGACGGCGAGGTCGTCGTGGTCAACCGGTTCGGCGACGTGCGTGGACGCTTCGGCGGCTACGAGGGCGAGGTCGAGGTGTTCGCCAACGTGCAGCAGTTCGAGAGCGAAGGGCCACGGCTGGAGGTGGAGACCAAGGAGACGGACGCCGGTGTGACGGTGACGGTCGGCTACCGCGACGAGAAGTCCGGCGAGCTGGTGACGACACGCGATCCGGCGCAGAAGAAACGCGCCGACATGGTGGTGTTCGTGCCCAAGGGGGCGCCGGTTCACGTGTCGACTGATCAAGGCAAGGCGCAATTCAAGCGCCTGCGCAGCGACGTCCATGCCACCACGGTGAGCGGGCCGATTTCGGTGCGGGAAGTGCAGGGGCACCTGAACCTCACCTCCGGCAGCGGCTCGATCCTGGCCACCCTGGAGCCGATCGACGCCAAACGTGCCCAGTCGATCACCACCGACAGCGGCGATGCCACGATCTACGTCAGCGAGGACGCCAGCCTGACGGTGCGGGTCGCCACCAACGGCCCTCTGAGCACCGACTACTCGATGGCGATCGACTACCAGGACGGTCGCCAGCCGCTCAAACGCGGCGAGGCGGTGGTCGGCAAGGCCACTGAGCCGATGACCCTCACGACCGATAGCGGTCACGTGCGCGTCGTGCGGCGGCCGTCGGCGCACAGGGCGCGCGTGCAACCGAAGGAGGGCCCACCGCCCAGTGGGCCGCGGCCACAGGCGGGGGCGAAAGACATGGTGCTCGATCTCCGGAGCGCTTTGCCTACAGACGAGTCGCCGGTCAAGGTGGATACCGTCACGGGAGACATCACGGTCTTCGCCGGCCCGGACACAAGCGCGACGATTTCATTCGCCACGTCGGGTGAGATCACGGTAGACTACCCGGTAGAGATCGAATTCCGGCATCGACAAGAACCCGCGAAACACGGCCTGGTGGTGATCGGCGACGGCGCCGAGCAGGTACGCCTGAGGAGCCGCCAGGGATCGGTGAGCGTCCTGCGGCGGCCCGCGTCCGAGGGGCCGTCCGAGCCCTAGAGCCTCCAAGCTTTCCCCACCCAACAACTTCCCTGGAGACGTCCGATGGCGACTGACAAGCTGACTCGGCTGAAGAACGACGTGCGTATGACCTCGAGACTCGGGACCATCGTCATGGTCGCACTGTTGATGATCGCGGGCGCGGCCACGGCCGAGGACGGCCGCAAAGTGCTCGCCAAGGGCGCCGAGTCCTTCGGGCCGGTGACGCCGATCCGCACCGTCGCCATGCGCGACGTGGCCGCCGCCAGGGCCTGGCAGCCGGGCGATGCGATGAAGGAGATCCCGCGCCGCTTCTATCCGGTGCCGGGCAGCGAGAACCGCGGGCCGGCGCATGAAGGCTTCCCGGACACCCTGGGCGAGCGCCAGCTCATGGAAACCGACAATCGCGCGCCCACCATCACCATGGATCTCAACTTCGACGGCCAGGGCTTCTCGGGCGCCACCCCGCCGGACACCGTTGGCGACGTCGGCCCGGATCACTACGTGCAGGCGGTCAACGCCTCGCTGATCGCGATCTACGACAAGGCTGGTACCATGGAGCCCGGCTTCCCGATCGCGCTCGATTCGCTGGCGCCCTCCGGCGCCTGCACCAGCGGCGGGGGCGACCCGATCGTGCTCTACGACTGGTTGGCCGATCGCTGGTTTCTGCAGGAATTTACCGGTGGCGGCGTGCTGTGCCTCTACATCTCGACCAGCGCCGACCCCACCGGCACCTACGACTTCTACTCGTTCACGCCGCCGAGCTTTCCCGACTACCCGCACTACGGCGTGTGGCCGGACGCCTACTACGCGGCCACCAACGAGGCCGGCGGCGGCGGCAACCAGACCACCTACGCCTTCGACCGCACCGAGATGCTGGCCGGCAACCCGGCGACCATGCAGCGCCCGACGGTGGCGCCGCCGGTTTCCGGCCACGGTTTCCAGCCCCTGACCCCGGCCGACCACGACGGCGCTGCCGCGCCGCCGGCGGGAGCGCCCGGCATCTTCATGCGCCACAACGACGACGAGGCCCACAGCGGCGCGCCGACGCCGGCCACCGACTTCCTCGAGATGTGGGAGATGGACGTCGACTTCGCCACCCCGGCGAACACCACGGTGACCGCCCTGCCGAACGTCACGATCACCGACTTCAACTCCTGGATGATCAACTATTCGACCTTCTTCTCGGTTCCCCAGCCCGGCTCCGGCACGTTGCTCGACGCCATCCGCGAGGCGATCCTGCAGCGCCTGGTGTACCGCAACTTCGGCAGCCACGAGACGCTGCTGGGCGTGATCGCCGCCAACCGCAACCCGGCGACCTCGGGCAGCGCGGTGGAGCAGGGCAACCGCTGGTTCGAGCTGCGCCGCACGCCCGCCGAGGGCGGCAGCTGGACGCTGCACGACGAGGGCACCTTCGGCGGCGACACCAACTCGGCGGACGCCCAGTTCTTCATGGGCAGCGTGGCGATGGACGGCGGCGGCAACATCGCGCTCGGCTACAGCAAGACTGACGTCGGTGGCTCGCCGGTCAACCCCAGCGTCGGCATCACCGGCCGGCTGTCGACCGACCCGGCCGGCACCATGGCGCCGGAGAACGACATTGTGCTCGGCGGCGGGCCGTCGAGCAGTGGCCGCTGGGGCGACTACGCCAACATGAGCGTCGACCCGGCGGACGACTGCACCTTCTGGTTCACCCAGGAGTACATTCCGGTCAGCGGCTCGTGGGGCACCCGCATCGCCTCCTTCGTGTTCGAGGAGTGCCTGTTCGGCTTCTTCATGACGCCGACGCCGCAGACGCTCGACGTCTGCGCCCTGACCGACCCCGATCCGGAGGTCGACATCGACATCACCTCGGTGGGCGGCTGGAGCTTCACCGTCGGCCTGGCGGCCTCGGGCGAGCCGCCGAGCACCACTGGCAGCTTCTCGCCCAACAACATGCTGCCCGATTTCATCAGCACCTACACCCTGACCGGCACCGGCGGCTCGACCACCGGCACCTACCTGATCGACATCACCGGCACCGGCAGCGACGCGCCGCCGACCGAGCGCACCAGCCAGGTGGTCCTCAACCTGGCGGTGGCCGACCCCGCCGCGCCGGCGCTCACCGATCCGGCGGACGGCGCCCCGGGCGTGAGCCTGGTGCCGACCCTGACCTGGGCGGCGGCGGCGGACGCCACCAGCTACGACGTGGAGGTGGCGGACGACCCGGCGTTCTCGAACATCGTCTACACGGCGACCGGTATCGGTGGCACCAGCCACGTGGTGGGCACGGCGCTCGACCCGAGCACCACCTACTACTGGCGGGTGACGTCCAACAACGTCTGTAACACTGCCCTCTCCGGCGAGCTCAGCTTCACCACCGTGCTGCTGACCTGTCAGACCTTCGACTCGACGGACGTGCCGGTGCTGATCCCGGAGGCCGTTGGCCAGACTTCGGGGCCGGCCGACTCGACGCTGACCGTCGGCGCCGCTGACGGTGGCACCATCGCCGACGTCAACGTCCTCAACCTGATCGGTACCCATACCTGGTTCAACGACCTCGACTTCAACGTCGAGAGCCCGGCCACCACGTCCGTGCAGATCATGAACCAGCAGTGCGGCAACGTCGACGACTTCGACCTCAACCTCGACGACGAGGCCGCGCCCGGTGCCTGGCCGTGCCCGCCCACCGACGGCGGCACCTACCAGCCGGCGAATCCTTTGTCGGCCTTCATCGGCGAGGACTCCGCCGGCACCTGGACGTTGACCATCAACGACAATGCCGGTCAGGACGCGGGCCAGCTCGACAGCTGGAGCCTGGAAATCTGCGTCGAGGACGACGGCGGGATCTTCTCGGACGGCTTCGAGTCGAACGACACCACCGGCTGGTCGAACCAGCAGCCCTGACCCACGGCCAGGAGCCTGTTGCCAGGCAACAGGCTCCTGGGGCGGTGGGGATGGGCAAGAGGTCGAACGCCGTAGGCTTCGATCTCTTGGGGCGCAGCGCCCGATATGAACACCGCCCGGCACCCATGCGGGCGGTGTTCTTTCGTTGGTCGAGAGATGCGCTCGGCGTCCGAATCCTCGGACGGTCTGCTAGACTGGCACGCTGGTTTCTTCATTCTTTGGCTATACAGGTGACCCCATGGACGGTTCTGACGTCTCTACTTTTTTGCAGGAAACTCCGCTGTTCGAGGGGCTGTCGCCCGACGAGCTGAAGTTCGTCGCCCACCGGGCGAAGATCCGGCAGTACTACCCCGACGAGACCATCGTCTATCAGGGCAAGCCTTCCGACACCCTCTACCTGCTGCGTGCCGGAATCGTGGCGGTCACCAAGATGGTTCCGGGTGCCGAGAAGGCCTTCAAGCTGGCCTACATCATGCCTGGCCGGACGTTCGGCGAGGTGGGAATCCTGGAGAACAGCCCGCGCTCGGCCAACGTGGTCGCGGTCACCGACGTCGATACACTGATCTTCCGGCGCGAGGACTTCCTGGAGATCCTGCACCGCTACTCTTCGGTCGCCATCGCGCTGGCGCGGTCGCTCGGCGAGTACCTGCTCGACGCCGCCCGCCGGCGCAGTGTCGGCGACCGCAAGGTGCGCCTGATCCTGGTCTTCAGTCCGGCCCGCAGCGGCGGCACCAGCGTGGCGCACGCGTTGGCGGCGGCACTGGCCAAGAACGGCGAAGAGAAGGTCTCGATGACCGAGTACCCCAACCCGCAGAAGCTCGCCGGCGATTACGGCATCGGCGCGGGCGAGGCGAAGTTTTCTCACCCCAAGGGCTATGACGTGTACCTTTCCTACGGCGATGCGCCGGAGGCGGCGCGGACGGTGCTGATGCTCGACGAGATGATGGGCAACTACACCAGCGTCATCGTCGGCCTCGGTACCGAGATCGACCACAGCATCACCAACATGATGGAGTACGCCACCCAGATCGTACTGGTCGCGCCTCCCGAGGGTGAGGCCTGGGAGGCGATGGAAGGGCTGCAGGACGAACTCAGGAGCAAGGTCAGTCCCGACCGCACGACGCTCTTCACCCTGGTCAACCGGCCGAAGGAGGAGCTGAAGAAGTCCAAGGCCTCCGAAGCGATCGACTTCGACATCCCCTTCTCCAAGTCATTCCCGCCCCTGTCGGAAGTCGACAAGGCGATTCCCAGGGGCCTCGCCCGGGTGGTCGGCTTGCTCGTCGACCGTCTCGACCGCACCCACCAGCTCGGCGTCTTCATCCCCACCACCATCGATATCGACGCCACCGTCGACACCAAGGTCTATGTCGACAAGACCCTGGCCTTCCTCGGTGACCGCTTCGGCGGTGCCACCTGCAGCGAGGCCTCCGGGGTGTGGAAGAGCGACGAGGTCGGGCTGGTGAGCGAGACGGTCTACGTGGTGAAGACCTACGCCACCCAGGGCGACCTCAATACCCACTTGGATTCGGTGGTCGACTATGTCAAGGAGATGGGGATCGAGCTGCGCCAGGAAGCGATGGCGCTCGAGGTCGATCAGAAGCTGATCCTGCTCTGAGGCCCCCTACAGGCCGCCGCCGAGCTCGTCGACGATCAACCGTGTCCGGCGGGTGAACTCCTGCTCGAACGCCAGGTAGTAGTCGGCGATCTCGTAGAACAGCTCCGCGGCCTTGCGGTCGACCAGGTGGAAACGCTGGCGTAGATCCTTCTCGGTGGGGAAGACCACCTCGACGCCGACGTGGAAGCCCTCGAGGGTGAGCGGCAGATCGGTGTTGAGCTCGAGCAGGCGCTTGAGCACCAGCACGCCCATGAGCATGTCCCGCGACGACTGGCCGCTGGTGCCGGTGTAGGCGTCGTCGATCAGGATCGTGCTCTTCTGCCAGGTGCCGTCGGGTCGCCGGTGATTGCCCTCCCGCAGGCGCGGCAGGTAGCCCTCGGCGGTCACCGTCTCGAAGCCGATCTTGGCCCGTGGCGGATCGAACGGCCGCTCCATGGTGGTCGTCGTGGCGCGCTCGAAGGCCAGCGCCAGGCCGTTGGTCTCCTTCGAGTCCATCACGGGACCCAGGAAGCTCACGTCCAGGCCCTGGCCGTCGCCGGTCTCGGCGAAGAAGAAGATCTTCTTGGGGTCGATCATGTCGATGAAGCCCTTCTTGCGCACCACCTCCCAGAGCATGCGCCGCACCAGGATCTCCTCGCCTGGAACCCCGCCCCGCAGCAAGGAGCGAAAGGGCTCGTCGGTGAGCATGCGCGGCTCGGCCTCGGACTGGAGGTCCACGCGCGCCACCATGTCTCGCAGCACCTGGCTCTCGTAGACGAAAGTCAGATCGAAGATGTCGCTCGCCTGGATGCGGTAGACGTTGCGAAAGAACTCCTTGCCGAACGAGTCGAAGATGTTGGAGTCCTTGGGAATCGCGTAGCTGAAGGTACGATCGTCCGCCGGCACTACGTGCGGGGTGATGACGACGATCACCTCTCGCTTGTCGTCTGTCTTGGTCTCCTTGCGGAACAGCGCGCCGAGCCCCGGGATTTTCGACAGGCCGGGGATGCCGCTGACATTGGTCTGCTGAGTGGTGGAGATCAGCCCGCCGATGACGAATGGCGTGTTGTTGGCCACCCGCACCAGGGTCTGGACCTCGCGGCTCTGGATCGGCGGCGCCACCAGCACGCCGGTCTCGGCGATCACGCCACCCTGGCCCGCCGAGCTGATCAGCGTCTCGACCTGCATGGTGATTTCCGAGCCGTCCTCCGAGATGCGCGGTCGCAGGTTGAGCACGATGCCGGTGGTGAGGTAATCGGTCGAGGACAGCGTGCCGGTATTGGTGGCTGAGATGTTGCTGGTGTAGGGGATCTTCTCACCCACCTGGATGCGCGCCTGGCGGCCGTCGAGCACCAGCACCGAAGGACGTGACAGCACCTGCGCGGTGCCGCGGGTGACGAGGGCCTTCAAGGTGACGTTGAAGTCGAACAGGGTCTTGAGCGAGGGGCGCGTGAAACTGTAGGTGAAAGGCGAGGCGAAGCCGGCGTTGTCGGTGATGAACGAGAACGCGGAGCCGTCCTTCGAGCCCTCGAAGTCGACTCCCAGATCACGCAGTTTGTCCTGGTCGAGCTCGATCACCAGGGCTTCGATCAGGATCTGCTGCGCCGGGATGTCGATCTCCTCGCGCAGCAGGTTGAGCAGTACCTGCATCGGCTGCGGATCGTTGCCGTCGTAGACGATCATCAGGCGCTGTTGCGGCGCGCCGGCGGTGATCCGGTCGAGGAACAGGCCGCCGAGGTTGAGGCCGTCGCCGGCGCCGCCCCGGCCGCCGCGCGGCGCCGGCGCGCCCCGGCCGCCGGCCGCGGGCACGGGCTGGAGCAGGCTCGTCTTCTCGGAGTCGATCAGCCGGATCACCACCGGCAGCGGCAGGTTGGCCGCCGGCGGATTGGAGCCGAACACCTGGTCGTAGACCAGCATCTGGGCGCCGGCGGGCGGCGTGAACTCGACCACCGAGTAGCCCAGTACCTTGAGCAGCGCGGTAGCGCGGTCGGCCTGCACGTAGCTCAGCTTGTAGCTGGTGAACCGACTGCCGGGATCACCGAACTTGGCCGGCACCTTCTGGCTCTGGGCTCGCGTGAGCTCGCCGAGCAGGTTCTGCAGGATGCTCTCGGCGGCCCTCAGGTCGGGATTGGGGCCGCTGCCGACGCCGTCGGTCTCGAGGCCGTGGACGTAGAGCTGGTAGCCGCCGGCGGGGTAGCTGGACAACGCCAGCTCCAGCGTCCGGGCGCCGGCGCCGGCGGTCTTCTTCGCCAGCATGCGCGATGCCAGGACCCCGGACAGCCCGGCGGTCCGGCTTTGGCGAGCGTCCGCGTCGTCCTCGCTGTAGTCGAGCTCGAGGGAGAGTCGCAGAACGGCGGTGTCGAGCAACTGGCGCGACCTGGCGGCCACGGCATAGGGAGACAACATCGAGAAGCTCGCCGAGCCCGGCGCCACCTGCGGTCGCGGCACTGGCGGCGGCACGTAGGGCGGCGGCTGGGGCGCCGCGGTCGGGGCGCCCTGAGCATTCGGATCCTGTGCCATCGGATCCTGTGCCATCGGGTCTTGTGCCATCGGGTCTTGTGCCATCGGGTCTTGTTGGCCGGATTGAGCCGTCACCGAGAGCGCCATCGAGATGATCAGCAAAGTGCCGCCCAGACCGACGAGCAGGCGAGATCGCGATCTCAAACGGGCCGTCATGGGAAGCGGGAGGGTACTGAAGCAAGACATTGAAAATCTCCCTTGGGCGCTAGAAGACGGTGACGAACTGGCTCGTGGTGTCCTGGCCAGCGGCGTTGGTGACGGTCAAGCTGACGACGTAGGTGTCGGCCTCGGCGTACTCGTGGACCGGATTCTGCTCGGCGCTCGTGCGGCCGTCGCCGAAGTCCCAGACCCACTGGGTGGGATCGCCGCTCGAGCTGTCGTTGAAGATCACCCTCAGGCCGTTGGCCTGGAAGGAGAAGTTCGCCGAGGGTCTCGACTGCTGGATCGAGACGCTGGTCTGGGCCGAGACGGTGCCCGAGAACGCCCGTACCTGAGCCTGGCCGGTGCGGCCGTCGGCGGTCAGGGTGGCGCGAGCGAAGCCGCCCTCGTCGGTGGTCGCCACGGCCGGGTCGACCCGGCCGAGGGTGGTGGTGAAGTTGATCTCGGTACCGACCCGTGCCGGCACCCCGCTCGAGTCGATGGCCGTGACCGTGAGCGCTGACGTGCCGTCGAGATTGATGCTCGTGGGGTTGGCGACGATCGACAGAGTCGTGCCGCTGGGCGCGGCCGGCGCGGTCGCCGACTCGCTGCAGGCGAGCGCGACCAGCGCGAGAACGATCGTCACCGCGAGTGCGCCGTACCGGATGCGTAACATGGATCGTCTCCTTCGATCAATCAATTGACACATTGTGAACCCTCTATGCGTACCTGCATTTACATAGCTGTTCATCTATGCGAAGTGCATCGGCGAACCGTGGAGGCTGCGTCGTCGCTGCGTTTCGCTCAATGGCACTTCGTATACCTGTAATAACGCAAGCCACTGAAAAACCGTCTCATCGATCTCTTCACCCAGGGGTCGCGGGAGACACTCCGCCCGTCGACTTCGAGGTGCGTTCTCCGACCTCTAAAGCCCATGAAAGCCGATTCTCAGAGCGTCGTTGACATCTTACAACACCCGAACGGGTAGGCAAGTCAGTTTGTCGGTGTGCGTCGTGGCTCGGTCTTTGTGGGACAATCCCAGGAGATGCACGATCTGCTCGCCGATTTCCGCCGGAGCTTCCGGCAGCTGTGGCGCAGCCCCGGCTTCACCCTGCCGGCGATGCTGTGCCTGGCGCTCGGCATCGGCGCCAACACGGCGGTGTTCAGCTTCGCCGACGCGCTGCTGGCGCGGCTGACCGCGGTCGCCGAGTCCGAGCGGTTGGTGCGCGCCTTCGTCGACTGGTCGAACGGGCTCGAGCTCGGCGCCTTCTCCTACCCCGACTACGCCGTCCTGTCGCTCGTCGCACTCGGGAGCTGCGTCCTCTTGATCGCCGTCCTGGTATTGTTCTCGCGACGTTGACCACGGTCAGGCGAGATGCGGAACAACACCATGATAGCCAAGCTCCGCGCCGGCGAGCCGGCGCTCGGATGCTCGGTCATGATCCCGTCTCCGCAGGCGGTGGAGATGGTCGGCCACGCGGGGTTCGACTGGGTGCTGATCGACATGGAGCACGGCACGATCGGGCTGGAGTCGGCGGAGCTGATGATCATGGCCGCCGAAGCGGCGGGCACGACGCCGATCGTCCGTCCGCCGACCAACGCGAGCGCGGCCATCTCGGCGGTGATGGACCGCGGCGCGGCGGGGGTGCAGGTGCCGCACGTCAACACGCCGGAGGACGCGCGGCGGGCGGTGGCGGCGGTGAAGTTCGGCCCGGGCGGTCAGCGCGGCCTGGCCGCCGGCACGCGCCCCGACCGGTACGGCCTCGGCGAGGCCATGCCGGACTTCGTCGAGCGCAGCAACGCCGAGTCGCTGGTCTGCATCCAGCTAGAGCACCGCCGCGCGATCGACAACGCGGACGCGCTGCTCGAGGTGGACGGCGTCGACGTGTTCTTCATCGGGCCGTCGGACCTGTCCCAGTCCATGGGACACCCGGGCAATCCGAAGGCCGAGCCGGTCGCGAGGGCGATCGAGCAGACGCTCCGAAAGATCGTCGCCGCCGGCAGAACGCCGGGCCTGCCCTCGGTGAGCGCCAACCTCGCCGAGGTGCTGAGCAAAGGCGTGCGTTACACCTACACGCACCTGCCGAAGCTGCTGAAGGCGGGTGCCGAGGGATTCCTGGGCGCGGCGAAGCTAGGTGAATGATCCGTGAGCGCGATCATCGCCTACGGTAGCCTGATGAGCGCCACGGAGTTGGAGCGGCACGGGATTCGAAACACGAACCCGTGCCCCGTGATCGTTTCGAGCTTCCGCCGATCGTTCAGCCAGGAACCTTCGAGGCGAAAGGGCGTCGGAAACAAGCGAGGCGTGTTGACGGTCTCGCCGGACGACCAGGCTTCGATGAACGCTATCCTGGTATCGGGAATCTCCCGGTCGGCTCTTGCCGATCTGGATGAGCGAGAGTGTGGATATGACCGCGTCCGTGTGAACAAAGAAAGTCTTCAACCGTTCGACGGCCAATGCGACATCGATCAGCGAGAAGTATTCATTTATGTCGGCAATCCTCACAAGCTCAACTCGAAGCTCGAGCCGAACATCAGTTACTTGAATCTTTGTGTGGAAGCGGCTGGTGAATGGGGCGAGTTGTTTCGCGAGACCTTCCGAGCTACGACATTTGCCTCGGGAGTGCCGCTCGTCGAATACGCCGAGGGCGCGTTCGTGGTATGAGTTGGAGGTCCTACTTCGCCGAAACCCCGGTCCTCCCGGGAAGAATCGATCAGCTCCGGCACGGACAGGCTCCGAGCTGCCAACGGCTGCTCTTGCGACCAGCGCTCGAGTGTCTCCGCGGCCAGGATCACTGCCAGCAGGACGGCGGGCCGGGACCCTACGGCCTCGCACGCTTCGGCCCCCGGCTCCGGGTCTTCGATCCGGTACCCTTCGTTGGGCCGGGCGTCGGCCAGGCCGTGAGCTCCGAGTCCCACGTGGAGACAGGGAACACTGGCCTGGTGACACGCTCGGGCCACGACGCGGCGCGCTTGCGCGTTGTCCAGGGCATCGACCACCAGGTCGGTGGCCGTCACCACCCGGCGCACGTTCTTCTCGTCGATGCGCAGATTCGTGGTCTCAAGAGCGAGGCCGGTGGCCTCGTAGACCAGGCTCGCGAGAGCGTGGACTTTGGACTGGCCCACCTGGCGAATCTGGTAGGGCTGGTTGCCGATGTTGTGCCCCTCGACACGGTCGAA
>JAAELT010000266.1 GCA_024226315.1 bacterium
CGTTCGATGGGAGTTCGATAAACTACTGTTGAGAAACGTAGACTCATTACAGAAGTCCCACTCTTCGAATTAGCAATCAGCAACCGCATCTTTTAGCAACAGCAACAACTATGTACTTAAAAAATTGAATTGGATGGCCTAATGCTCAGAGTGGGACTTATCAACTTTATAACAAAAAGCTGGACAAAAACCAGACTTTTTTGGACACCAATCACAGCGCAGTATTTTTCGAATCTGCAATTTGATTGGTTCCTGGGAACTTCCGTTTCTCAACTGAATTTTATCGAACTCCCATCGAACGGCAATAAACCAATCACTGCACAGCAAAACTCGATTGTCGAATTCGCGTAGAACTTCGCATTCGCAAGCTGCATTCGTTTCCTGTCCAGGTTTTTCTTAGGAAGTTGATGAGTCGTAGTTCTGAGCGACCTATCAGATATCAGATTGGCCTAAGGAGCGAAAACTACGACTCATGGAATAAGTCTACGTCCCACTCTGAGAATTAGGCCATCCAATTCAATTTTTTCATGA
>JAAELT010000267.1 GCA_024226315.1 bacterium
GAAAACTCAGCCCCGCAATAAGAGTTCACCTCAATTTCCTTTCAAGTACGCCTTTCCCATGGAAAAAAACGATTCCGCTAGCTCTTAAACATTGTAAACATACGGATTAAAACAGTTCTGTCCATGGGAAAAGCCTAGAACTTTTTACACCGAGTGTTTCTTATAGTTCCCCATGAAACTAAGTGCAAACTTAGCCCTGCAATAAGAGTTCAGCCCAATTTCTTAATAAGTACGCCTTTTGCATGGAATAAAACGATTCCATTTGCTCTAAAACGTTGTAAACAAACGTATAACAACAGTTCTGTCCATGGGAACAGCCTAAAACTTAGTAGACTGAGGGTTTCTTATAGTTCCCCATGAAACTTAAGGAAACTTAGCCCCGCAATAAGAGTTCACCTCAATTTCTTACAAAGTACGCCTTTTGCATGGAATAAAACGATTCCGTTTGCTCTAAAACGTTGTCAACAAACGTATTACAACAGTTCTGTCCATGGAAACAGCCTAGAACTTATTACACCGAGGGTTTCTTTTGGTTCTCCATGAAACTTAGTAAAAACCTAGCCCGCAATAAGAGTTTACCTTAACTTCTTATAAAATACGCCTTTTTCATACAGTAAACCGATTCCGTTTGCTCTAAAACCTTGTAAACAAACGTATAACAACAGTTCTGTCCATTGGAACAGCCTAGAACTTATTACCCGACGGTTTCTTTTAGTTCCCCATGAAACTTATTGAAAACTTACCCCTGCAATATAAGTTCACCTCAACTTCTTATAA
>JAAELT010000268.1 GCA_024226315.1 bacterium
AAATAGTTGAGTAACTAGTTAACTAAATAACTTACTTACTAACAAACATACAAACAATGCAAACTAACTAACTAACTATCAAACTAACCAATTAACTAACATATTTACTAACTAACTAGTTAACTAACTAATTACCTAAATAATTAAGTAACTAGTTAACTAACTAACTTACTTACTACCAAATTTATAAGCCGTGCAAACTAACTAGCTAACTATCAAACTAACCAACTAACTAACATGCCTACTAACTAACAAGTTAACCAACTAGCTAACTAAATAGTTACGTAACTAGTTAACTAACTAACTTACTAACTAACAAACTTACAAGCCCTTTAAACTAACTAACTAACTATCAAAACAAACCAACTATCTGACATACTTACTAACTAACTAGGTAACTAACTAGTTAACTAAATAGTTAAGTAACTAGTTAACTATGTATCTTACTTACTAACAAGCTTACAAGTCCTGCGAACTAACTAACTAACTATGAAACTAACCAACTAACTAACATATTTAGTAACTAACTAGTTAACTAACAAGTTACCTAAATAGCTAAGTAACTAGTTAACTTACTAACTTACTAACTAACAAACTTACAAGCCGTGCAAACTTACTAACTAACTATCAAACTAACCAATTAACTAACATGCTTACTAACTAACTAGTTAACTAATTAGTTCACTAAAAAGCAAAGTAACTAGTTAACTAACTAACTACCTTACTAACAAATTTACAAGCCTTGCAAACTAACTAACTAACAATCAAACTAACCAACTACCTAACATTCTTACTAACTAACTAGTTAACTAACTAGTTACTTAAATAGCTAAGTAACTAGTTAACTAACTAACTTCATCACTAAGAAACTTACAAGCCGTGCAAACCAACTAACTAACTATCAAACTAACCAACTAACTAACATGCTTACTAACTCACCAGTTAACTAATTAGTTAACTAAATAGTTAAGTAACTAGTTAAGTAACTAACTTCC
>JAAELT010000269.1 GCA_024226315.1 bacterium
ATCGGATTATCAAATTCAAAGACAGAACAAAAATGTACGCTGCGAGCATGATTTGAACCTGCTCGGGAATATCCCATATGATTTCAAGTCAAATGCCTTAACCACTCGGCCATCACAGCTTCATACAAGAAGTTTATGTTGATCAACTTATAAACCACGATACCGGATTGTCAAATTCAAAGAGAGAACAAAAATGTACGCTGCGAGCAGGATTTGAACCTGCGCGGGAATATCCCATTTGATTTCTAGTCAAACCCCTTAACCACTCGGCCATCACAGCTTGATACCAGAAGTTGTTGGCGATTTATTATCAAACTATAATACCGGATTTTCAAATACCAAAGAGGCCAAAAATATACGCTGCGAGCAGGATTTGAACCTGCGCGGGAATATCCCATTTGATTTCTAGTCAAACGCCTTAACCACTCGGCCATCACAGCTTCATACAAAAAGTTTATCGTGGTTAAATTTTAAACAACAATATTGGAATGTCAGATACCAAGAGAGACCAAAAATG
>JAAELT010000270.1 GCA_024226315.1 bacterium
CGATCGTGATGATCATCGGCTACGGCATCATCGCCGTGCCCACGGGCATCGTCACTGTCGAGATGGCGACCGCCCAGAACAAGCCGATCAGCACCCAGTTCTGCCCCCAGTGCGCGGCCGAAGGCCACGACGCCGACGCCAACTTCTGTAAGTACTGCGGCGAGCGGCTGTAGCTCTCGAAGACTCTGACCATGTGGATACTGCTTGCCGTCCTTGTTTATGTCGGCCTCGCCTTCCTGCTGGTGGTTACTATTTACGACCTGACCCAGCGTAAACATGCGATCCTGCGCAACTTCCCCGTGATCGGGCACCTGCGCTACATCCTCGAGTCCGTAGGGCCGGAGCTGCGCCAGTACATCGTCACCGACAACGACGAGGAGCGCCCGTTCAGCCGTGACCAGCGCACCTGGGTCTACACCTCGGCCAAAGCGATCAACAACTACTTCGGCTTCGGCACCGACAACAAGATCGAGCAGGCCCCGAGCTACCTGATCATCAAGCACGCGGCCTTTCCGCTCGACGATCGCCAGCCGGGTCAGGCGGGCTACGATCCGGAGTATCGGATCCCCTGCGGCAAGGTTCTAGGCGGCTGGCGATCACGGGCGAAGGCCTTCCGGCCCGAGTCGGCAGTCAACATCTCGGCGATGAGCTTCGGCTCGCTGTCGGCCGCGGCCGTCGAAGCCCTGAACCGGGGCTGCGCGCTGGCCGGCTGCCTGCACAACACCGGCGAGGGCGGCGTGGCCCCCCATCACCGGCACGGCGGCGACCTGATCTGGCAGATCGGCACCGGCTACTTCGGCTGCCGCGGCGCGGACGGCGATTTCGACCTGGCGAGCTTCCTCGACACCGTCGAGGCGAACCCGGTGAAGGCGATCGAGATCAAGCTCAGCCAGGGCGCCAAGCCGGGGCTCGGCGGCGTGCTGCCGAAAGCCAAGATCACCCCCGAGATCGCTCGCATCCGGCGCATCGGGCGCGACCGCGACTGCATCAGTCCGTCGCGTCACCAGACGTTCTCCGACGTCGAGGGGCTGATCGACTTCGTCGAGGAGCTGGCCGAGCGCACCGGCCTGCCGGTGGGCATCAAGTCGGCGGTCGGCGAGCTGGAGTTCTGGCGGCGCCTGGCCGAGCGCATGGCCGCTACCGGCCGCGGCGTCGACTACGTCGCCATCGACGGCGGCGAGGGCGGCACCGGCGCCGCGCCGCTGACCTTCGCGGACCACGTGGCGCTGCCCTACAAGCGCGCCTTCACCCGCGTCTACCGGATCTTCGCCGAGACCGGGATGAACGAAAGAATCGTCTTCGTGGGCTCCGGCAAGCTCGGCTTCCCGGAGTCCGCGCTGCTCGCCTTCGGCCTCGGCGCCGACATGGTCGCCGTCGCCCGCGAGGCGATGCTGGCGATCGGCTGCATCCAGGCGCAACGCTGTCATACCGGCCACTGCCCCACCGGCGTGGCAACCCAGAACAAGTGGTTGATGCGCGGCCTGGACCCAACCAGCAAAGCTGCCCGCCTGGCCAACTACGTGCGCATGCTGCGCAAGGAGCTGCTGCGCCTGTCACGCGCCTGCGGCGTTCCGCACCCGACGCTGGTCGACGCCGACCAGATCGAGATCCTCGACGACCGTTGCGGCTCGACACGGGCGCGCGACCTGTTCGGCTACGAGCCGGGATGGGGCCACCCTTCGGCAGCGGACCAGGAGAGGATCCCCGGGTTGATGTCCTAAGCGAAGTGATCGCCGACCGACAGCTGTTCTTTGTTGGCGAACTGGGAAGCGCTCTGCGGCTCCTCGCCCGGCCGGCGCAGCCTGGCGATACCGAAGATCGTCGAGCTGCCGCACAGCACCGCCAGCCTGCCCTGCCTTAGGCCCAGATAGGTACCCGAGGAACCGTACGGCGCTTCCACCCACTCCATCGGCGTGCCGCTGATGATCTCGACCGGCCGGTAGCGGATGTGGGCCTGGACGCCAGGCGGTGAGTAGGCCCGCAGCCGATTGTAGACCTGCTTGGCTTCCTGCGACCACGGCACCCTGCGATGGCGACTGCTGATGCTCGGAGTGCTCTTGATCTTGATGTCCTTCTGCGGCTTGAATTTCGGCAACTTGGCGCGGTCGAGCTTCTTTAGCGCCTTCTCGACCACCTGGCCGCACGCCTCTCGAGCCCTCGGCAGCAGCTCACCGAAGGTCTCGCGCACGCCGATCGCGACCTCCTCCTGGAACAGGATCGGGCCGCACCAGGGTTCCTCGTTGACCTCCATCACCGACATTCCCGTGGTGGTCTCGCCCCTTGACAGGGCGGCGCGCAGGGCGTGGGCACAGCGCAGCTTGGGCAGCAGGCTGGGCTGCACCTCGATGGCCGGACAGCCGATGGCCTCGAGCAGGCCCGCGGTAGGCGGGTTGCCGTAGTCGACCACCAGCACCAGGTCCGGTTTCAGAGCGGCGATGCGCTCGCCGAGCTCCGGCTCGATGCCATGGCGCGAGGGTGCGAGGTCGACCCCGTGCTCTTCCGCCCAGTCGCGCACCGGGTGCGGCTGCGAGTCGTCCGAGTCGGCGTCGAAGCTCGCCCGAGGATGGGTCACGACCAGCCGCGGCGCGACGTCGAGGCCTACCATTGCGTCGAGAGCGGTGACCGCGAGCTCGTGGGTGCCGAAGAAAACGATCGTCTTGAGATGTTTCACTCAGGCGATGGTAGCAGACGAAGAGGTATCACGCTGCCGTAGATTCTGTCCGGAGTGCAGACGGACCGCCTCACTGGATAGCCCGGTCCCACCCAGCGCCGCTTCATGACCCACCGTCCGTCCCGAGCGACTGATACAAGCCCATTTCGCCGCTCAGGAGCCCCACGCGCACCGCCAGCCGCGTGACCAGATAGAGCTGTGAGAAGAGAAACGCCGCAATCACGGTCGCGAGCGTCGACTGTCCGGCGCCGGGCGCCAGCCAGGCGTAGAGCGCGAACAGTGAGCCGCCGAGGACGGCAAAACCGACCATGACGCCCAGGGTGGCGAGCGGATGCCGGAGCACGAACCGCAGACCGGCCCAGGCGCTGCCGAGGATGTTGCGGCGGTCTTCGGCCACGGTCGCGATCTTGGCGTAGTCGAAGATCATGCGCACGACGGCGAGCAGCGACACGATCAGCGCCGAGGCCAGCAAGACCCGCGTGTAGACCGTTTTCTCGACCGTGACATCGCGGCTCGCCGCCTCGATCCAACCGTAGAGCGCCAGGCCGAGGCGGTAGATCAGGAAGTACAGCACGCCCGAAATCGCCAGCAGGCCCAGGAAGCGCGTGAAATACTTGCCGCCGGCCATGAAGAAGCGTTCGAGGGTGAGCTTGCCGCCGGGCCGGGCCAGGTGATCGAGAACGCCGCCCAGGAGCAGCGCCCACAGCACCGCATAGCCCACGCCCAGGCCGACCAGCGGCGGATAGGCGGTGAACAGCTCGCCGCTCCACCAGCTCTCCAGGTTGCCGTAGACCGGCCCCGGGCCCGAGACCGTCGGGCCGAACGTCGACTCGAAGCCGCCGGCGCGCGACTCGAACTCGGCGTGCCAGCCGAGGTCGAAACCATCGCGCATCTGACGCGACACCAGGCTCTTGCCGAAGGAGTCCGCCAGAGCCTCGCGGATCATCAGCGACACCGGCAACGCGAACAGTACGTTGACCAGCCACAGCAGCAGCAGCACTCTGGGCGCGGCCACCGCCTGCCAGAGACCGCCCGAAATCGCTCGCAGAATCTTCATGCCTGTCTCCCGGTCAAACGAAGCCGGTCAAACGAAAAAGGTGAAGGTCATGAGCAGATCCTGCAGCCAGACCATCCACTTCGACGCCCACTTGTCCGCCGCCAGCGTTTCGGGCTCGGCGAGCTTGCTGTTGTTGGTGTACTCCAGGTCGAGCAGCAGCACGCGCTCGGGGTCGACCACCGCGTACTCGAGCCGCGACGGACGCTCCTCGACGAAAAGCTTCCAGCGTTCCTTGCCGTCCCACGGCGTCCGTGCCTCCGAGCCGTCCTCGAAGACCAGCAGCACGTCGACCGGAAACACGCCACCGCCGTGACGGCGTACCACCACCTCGGTGCGGTACAGGCCCTCCCCACCGCCGCCCGGTGAATAGGATAGCTCGCCGCCCTCCTCCACGTAGCCCTCGGGCGTCGCCCGGAAGCTCTTGACCGAGTCGACGGCGTAGTCGAACGCCAGCGTCTGCCCATGTACCTGGTCGAAATACCAGGACAGATCCTCGCCGCTGACCTCCTCGGCGACGGCGAAGAAATCCTCCGGCCGTGGGTGCTGGAATCGGTAGCGCTCGAAGAAGGTGGCGAGAATCGGCTGCAGCTTCTCCCAGCCGAGGTGACGTTCGAGGGTGGTCAGCCACTGGGCGGTCTTGCCGTAGCTCAGGTTAGACGCCTCTACGGGGAAGTAGCGGAAGGTGGGGGTCGACTGCGGGTCGGCGGTGCGTACCGTCGACTTCACCGCCCGATCGAGGCGGTTGCCCTGCACCGCCCGGCTACCCGCGATGTCGTCGAACATCACCGCCAGAAAGCCGCCGAAGTCGGTGCCCGGCGGATCCAGATAGCGCTGCACGAACTTGGTCGCGCCGTATTCCTCGTCGATCACTCGCGCGGTCGAGAAGGTGTTCAGCCCCTCGTCGATCCAGGCGTGCTCGAACTCGTTGTTGCCGACGATGCCGTACCAGAACTGGTGTCCGGCCTCGTGCACGGTCACACCCTCGGGGCGGCCACCGCCGAGTGGGCTGTCGATCCGGGTGCCACACGTGAAGAGAGTCGGGTACTCCATGCCGCCGGAGCCGCTCTTCCATGCCGGGTCGACGACCGTGATGTGACCGTAGGGATACGGGCCGTACCACGTGCCGTAGTGCTCGAGCGCGGCCTCGGTGGCGCGGAAGTGGCGCTCGGTCTGATCCAGGTGCTCGGGCTGCATCAGCAGCCGCATGTCGACCGGCGGCAGTCCGGGGCGCTCGAAGGTCCGCTCGAACACCTCGAAGTCGGGGCTCGCCGTCCAGGTGAACGCGTGGACGTCTTCTTGCACGTGTCGGTAGCTCACCGTGCCGTCGCCGTTCTCGGTGCGGCTCTCCTGGCGGCCAGTGGCGCCGAGCACGAAGCGCTCGGGCAGCTTGATGGTGACGTCGTAGACACCGTAGTCGGAGTAGTACTCGGTAGCGGCATGGTACTGGTGACAGTTCCAGCCCTCGGGCTCGAGCACCCCGAGCTTGGGAAACCAGTGGGCGACGAAGAAGTAGTCGCCGCGGGCGCCGGTCCGGGCGAAGGTTCGCGGTATTTTCGCCCGCCACTCGATCTCGACCTGGATCGTCTCGCCGGGCTCGACCGGTCGCGGCAGCTCGACCACCATCACCGTGCGGTCGTCCGGGTTGCCGTCGTCGGGAGCGACGTAGCGAATCGTCGGCGTCAGATCGGCACCCGTCTCGGGCTCGGGCGCCGGCAGGCTCTCCGGCGCATCGACGGTGCGCGGCAGCAGCCGCACGGCGTCGATCTGTTGATAGCTCCAGTCTTCCTCGCGCGGATCCTTCAGGCGGTCACGCCGCCGGCGCAGACGGCTCTCCAGCATCCAGGTGCTGCGGCTGTTGCGCCAGCCGTTCCAGTAGAGGTGGAACCGCAGCTCGTCGGTAGCCTGCTCCTGGATATTGCGCCAGGTGAGTACCTGGCGGCCGTCGAGCATCCTGGCCTCGGGATCGAGCTCGACGTCGATCCGGTAGCTGGCGTTGCGCGGGGACAGCGGTTCGGCGGTCGGTGCCGCGGAGGCCGGCGCCGCGAAAGCCAGCAGACAGCACACCGAGACCCACGACGACCACCGAGCGACCTGCATTCGCAACCTCCTTCGATCAGCAGAGATTCGAGTCGCGCGATTATACGCGTCACCGTGCTTCTTGCACCTCTCCGCGGGGGCCGGTAGACTGATCACTCGCTACTGCATTGCGAGTGTGTAGGGGAAAGAGCGCGGAGCCTGCCGGCCCGGCCCAATCCGAGAGCCGGTGATGTCATCCATCCGTTTCGCTGTCCGGGCGAAGGCGGATACCCGGGAGATCTCGAATGCAGGAAGTCAACCCGCAGTGACCTCGCAGCAGAGCTCACGAGTGCGCGAGATCGTGCTCGCCGCCGCCGGCTTGGCGGCCGACGAACGCGAGGACTACCTGCGCAGTCACGCCGACGAGGATCCCGAGATGCTCGCGGAGGTGCGGCGACGGATCGCATTGGCCGACGAAGCGCCCGATGACTTCCTGAGCTGGGACGAGCACGATCCCGAGGAGACCCTGCCCGACTCCGCCAGCCTCTACGCCGAGACGTTCTCGAAGTGGGACCGCTACGAGGTGGGCGAGCTGCTGGGGACCGGCGGCATGGGCGAGGTCTTCAAGGCCTTCGACCCGCGCCTCAAGCGCGACGTGGCGCTCAAGTTCCTGCGCCGCGCCGACCGCAAGACCACCCGGCGCTTCCTGCGCGAGGCCGAGGCCCAGGCAAGGGTGGAGCACGAGCACGTGCTGCACGTGCACGAGACCGGCGAGCTCGAAGGCCGCCCCTACATCGCGCTCCAGTACGTCGACGGCCGGCCGCTCATCGAGCTACGCGCGGAGACCACGCTGGAGGAGAAGGTGCAGATCCTGATCGCGGTCGCCGAGGGGTTGCACGCCGCCCACCGCCAGGGCCTGGTACACCGCGACGTCAAGCCCTCGAACATCCTGGTCGAGAGCGGTGACGACGGCCGGCTCGAGCCCTGGGTGATGGACTTCGGCCTGGCCCGGCCGACCGCCGACCCGGGACTGACTGCCTCCGGCGTGCTGATGGGCACGCCCCACTTCATGGCGCCGGAGCAGGTCGAGAGCCGACCCGATCTGCTCGACCGCCGGACCGACGTCTATGGCCTCGGGGCCACCGCCTACCGTTTCCTCTCCGGAGCCCTGCTGTTTCCCAGCGAAAGCACCCTCGAGGTGCTGACCCGGGTACGCGAAGAAGAGCCGACGCCGCTGCGCGAGCGCGACTCGGCGCTGCCGTCGGAGCTCGAGGCGATCGTCATGAAGTGCCTGGAGAAAGATCCGGAGCGACGTTACCCTTCGGCGCGGGCGCTGGCCGAGGACTTCCGCCGCTACCTCGACGGCGAGCCAGTCGAGGCACGCACCTCGACGATGGCGTATCGGCTTGCCAAGAAGCTGGTGCGCCACAAGCAGCTGGTAACGCTCAGCGCTGTGGCGGCCGTGCTGTTGGTCGCACTGCTGACGGTGTTCGCATTCACCTCCCGAGCGCAGTCGCGGATGATCGCACGCGAGGCCGAGCGCGCCAATCGCGAGGCCGAGCGCGCCAACCGCGAGGCAGACGCCTCGAGCCAGATCTCGAGCTTTCTGATCGACCTGTTCCGGGTATCCGATCCCGGCGACGGCAACGAGATCACCGCGCGAGAAATCCTCGACCGGGGCGCCGAGACCATCGAAGAGAACCTCGCCGACCAGCCGCTGCTTCAGGCCCAGCTGATGGACACCATCGGCACCGTGTATCTGGGGCTCGGGCTCTACGAGCCGGCCGCCCACATGCTCGAACAGGGCCTCGAGCTCGCCCGCGAGCACTCCACGGACCGCGACGAGATGGTGAGTCTGATGGACGACCTCGCCGGCCTCTACGCTGATCACGCCGAGATCGAACGGTTCGAGCCGCTCTATCACGAGGCGCTACGGCTGTTGGAAGCCGCCGACCGCACGCCGGGAGACCTGGGCCACTCGCTGGATCACCTGGCGGCCCTCTACGCCGACCGCGGCGATTTTCCGCGCGCGAAGTCGCTGCTCGAGAGCAGCCTGGACCTGCGCATGCGAGCCCTTGGCGAGATGAATCCGGAGGTCGCCTTCAGCGGTCTGCGGCTGGCCGAGCTGCACACGGACGTCGGCGAGCTCGAGCGCGCCGAGGAGCTGTTTCGCGCCAGCCTCGAGGTTCTGCAAATGACCGTGGGAGGTACCGAGCCCGCTGCCGCGAGAGCCGAGTGGAGCCTCGGCCTCGTACTGCTCGCCCGCGGCGCCGCGCCTGAAGCCGAAGAGCGGACGCTGCGGGCGCTCGACATCCTGACCCGCGCCGGCATCAAGGGCAGCGAGATGGCGGCCCTGCACGCGGACCTGACACGCCTCTATCTCGACACCGGCGACCTGGAGCGGGCGACTGAGCACGGCAGCCAGGCAATGGCGGAAGCAACCAGGTACGCCACCGCCCACCCCGAGAGCCAGGCCGGCCAGTGGCGGGTCGCCGCCGCCAGACTCGCCTTTGGCGAGGCATTGGCGGCTGCCGGCCAACGGGCCGACGCCACCGGCTGGTGGGAGGCCGGGCTCGACACGATCACACCCCTGGCGGACGAACCCGGGTCGGTGCTGGCCGCCGACCTGCGAGCGCGACTGCTGCTGCGACTCGACCGGGTCGAAGAGGCGCGACCGGTGGTCGAGAACCTGCTGGCGACAGGTTGGCGGCGTCCGCCACTTGTCGAGATCAGCCGGCAAGCCGGCTTCTCCTGACGTCCCTCCCGGGCGGGCTTCGAAGAGATAATTTGACCGCCCGTGAGACGGTCGGACGCTTTTTTGCGTTATTCATATTGGATGGGGACTCTCGGGCATTCTCCCGGGATCGTGACAGTAGGGGGGTCGAGCAGTGATTACATCTCAGGCAGAACACCAGGCTTCATCACCTCGCGAGGGACGTCATGGCCCGTAGAGTCGCGACGATCGCTTTTCTCACCGCACTGGCCGCGGCATCCTCCTGGCCGGCCGTGGCCCAGCCGGCCACGGCACCACCGGACCCGCCCGTCGACGAACGGCCCCATCTCGCCTATGGCCAACCCGCCACGCAGAGCAGCATCTTCGAGCACGCTGCCGCTGGTAGAGCGGTAGACGGCACCACGGACGGTGACTTCGAGAGCGGCTCGGTGGCGCTCACCCACCGCGACCCCTATCCCTACTGGTGGGTCGACCTCGGCGAGCCCGTCCGTGTCGGCTCAGTGGTGGTACACGGCCGCACCGACGACAAGGCCGACCGCCTCGACAGCTTCATCTTGATCGCCCTTCCCGAAGACGTCTCACCCGCCACCGAGCCACTGCTCTCCACCCTCGACCGCAAGCAGGTGGCCGAGCCCGGCTTCGCCCGCGACGGCTGGACGATCCACCGCAGCGAGCACAGCTTCAGCGCCGAGGATGCCAGCGAGGAGATCCGCCTCGACGGCACCTTCCGCTACCTCTACGTCATGTTGCCGCGGGCCGACTACCTGCAGCTCGCCGAGGTCGAGGTCCTGCCACCGTCCGATTCGTAGCAGCTCCTCCCCA
The DNA here is from genome assembly GCA_024226315.1 of bacterium. GTDB lineage: Bacteria > Acidobacteriota > Thermoanaerobaculia > Multivoradales > J023 > JAAELT01. Next base: position 9,301 of record JAAELT010000270.1, read on the forward strand.
AACGCCTCGGGTCGGAGACGCCCGACCCGTCGACGCGGACTTTCGAGTTTCTTCCGTTTCGATGAGACGGTTTTCGCGCCGTTTGCGTTTGTCTGATTGAAGGCACAAGAAGTCTCGACGAGCCGAGCGCAGATCGACCTGATCCGGGCTGGGGCCGACACCGCGACGCGGCGAGTCACAACCACTCTCTAGGAGGAGTATCGTGAAGAAGCTTCAACTCACCGTCATCGCCTTGCTGATCGCCGGCCTACCGCTGGCCGCGGCGGCAGACACCATCGCTTTCGCGCCCACCGTCGGCGGCCTGATCGAAAGCAATACCATGACCTTCGGCTTCGAGTTCGAGCCGACCGAAGACATCGCCGTAACCGCCCTCGGCCACTACGATCACGCCGACGACGGGCTGGTCGCCGCCCATCAGGTCGGGATCTTCAACCTCGACGGCAGCATTGTCGCCCAGACAACCATTCCGGCCGGCACCGCCGGTCAGCTGCAGGACGGGTATCGGTTCATCGCCCTCGACCCTGCAGTGACCCTCACCGCCGGGCAGAGGTACCGGATCGGCATCGAGACCGAGCGCGACGAGCACTATCCCTGGCAGATGCCCTACAACTTCGCGCCCCAGGTCATCAAGCGCGGCAACGTGCTGCAGGGCCAGGGCAACGGCCTGGTCTTCCCCGACACCAACGCGGGAAGCCATTCTCGCGCACCGGTCAACTTCTTGTTCAGCGGCGGCGGAGGCGGAGCCGTCGGCTGCACCGAGGGCTGGCAGACGGTCTTCAAGCACAACCTCGCAGGAGGTTTCTTCGCCAACAAGACCGAGGCGGAGTACTACAACGCGCACGAGGACCCCGCCAACGTCGACCGCTTCTCGCGCCTGCGCGATCTCGAGAGCCTGCGGGGCGCCGACGGCAACTTCCACTTCAAGATCGTCTACCCCGCCCTGGGTTCCGACGTCAACGAATGGAAGCAGTCATCCAACCCCTTCAACGATCCCGTCGCGGGGTATCAACCCATCGACATCACCTGGACCACCCAGCACTGGGGCGGCCTGGAGAAATCCACCGACGGACGCACCCTCATCGACGGTAGCGTCAACCATCCCTATTGGTTCTACTCCATCGGATCCAACGCCGGCTGGTCCGGAGGCATCCCCGGACCCAACAGCCCGGTCCAGCACGTCGAGCTCCAGGCCTGCGGCAATCCACTGCCCGTGGTCGACCCACCAGCGGCAGTCGAGTGCAACGAGGGCTGGCAGCTGGTGTTCAAGCACGACTCCACTGGCGGGTGGTTTGCTGGCGACGCCGAGGCGCAGAACGCCAACGCCTGGGACGAGAGTGCCACCAAATTCTCGCGCCTGAACGAGCTCGAAAACCTACGCGGCGGCGACGGCAAGTTCCACTTCAAGCTCGCCTACCCCGAGTCCGGAGCCCAGGTCAACGAGTGGAAGCAGTCCTCCAACCCGGTGACCACCCAGGAGTCCGTCCAGGGCTACGAAGCCGTCGACATCAACTGGACCGGTCAGTACTGGGGCGGGCTGGCCAAGTCCTCCGCCGGCCAGACCTTCATCGACGGCAGCGTCGGGCACGGCAACTGGTTTTATTCCATCGGCTCCAACACTCCACACCAAGGCAAGATCCCTGGGCCCGACACCACCACCGTCACCAAGGTCGAGCTCTATGCCTGCGGCAATCCACTGCCGGCGGCCGAAGCGCCCGTGGCGGTCGAGTGCAACGAAGGCTGGCAAATGGTGTTCAGGCACGACTCGACGGGCGGCTTCTTCACCGGTAACGAGGCGGAGAGCATCAACGCAGGTGAAGATCCCGCCAACGTTGCCAAGTTCTCGCGCTTGAGCGAGCTGGAAAGTCTCCGTGGCGCCGACGGCAAGTTCCACTTCAAGCTCGCCTACCCCGAGGTCGGGACCCAGGTGAACGAGTGGAAGCAATCTTCCGACCCGGTGACCACCCAGGAGTCCGTCCAGGGCTACGAAGCCGTCGACATCAGCTGGACGGGTCAGTACTGGGGTGGACTGGCCAAGTCCTCCAACCCCAGCACCTTCATCGACGGCAGTGTCGGGCACGGCCACTGGTGGTACTCCATCGGCTCCGTCACTCCCTTCGGCGGCAAGGTTCCCGGCCCCGCCGACATCACGGTCACCAAGATCGAGCTCTATGCCTGCGGCAACCCCCTGCCGGCGGCCGAAGCGCCCGGCGGCGGCGCCCCAGGCCCCGTCGCGTCGTTCGCGGACGGCACCGTGATCACGCTCCGGGCCGACTCGGGCAAGTACCTGGGGCGCTGCAACAACTGCCAGAACGCCGCCTATCCCGACACCGCCGCGGTGCACGTCGATAATCCCGACGAACCCTGGGCGAAATTCGTGGTCGAGAATCTGGGTGAGGGCAAGATCGCTCTCAAGGCCGACAGCGGCAAGTACCTGACCCGCTGCAACAACTGTGTCTCCGGCGGTGCCTATCCGGATTTCCTGACCGTCCACGTCGACAACCCCAGTGGCCGATACGCGCAGTTCCATCCCTACGAGCTGCCGAACGGCAAGATCGCCTTCCAGGTGGACGACAGCCAGAAGTACTTCGGCCGCTGCAACAACTGCTCGCCGGGGGCCGCTTATCCGGATACCGTGGCGGTCCATGTCGACGATCCCACCTCCGAGCCATGGGCTCAGTGGGAGGTCAGCGAGGCTACCGCGGCGGCGGGCAGCGAGAGCTTCGCCTGGAACGGCACCACCTGTGGCGGGCCTTCCCAGGTGGGTGCAAACGGCAGCGCCACCATCACCAAGACCCACAACGGCTCCAACTACGACGTGCTGCTGGAGGGCACGCTGTCGATCTCGAGCGCGACGTACGGCTACGTGCGTCACGCCATGCCGGCCGGCTTCCTGCCGATCTCCTCGGACCCGCAGGCCTACACCTGCGAGATCCAGAACCACGCCACCAAGGGCGACGCCTCGGGGGTGGGCAACTACGGCGGCAGCGGCGTGCACATCCGCAAGGACACCTACGGCGGCTACACCACGACCGCCACGCTGTGGTTCCCGGAGAAGTTCTGGAACGGCCAGTTCACGCTCAAGTGCGCCTGGCAGACCGACGAGGCAACCGTCGACACCTGCCTGCAGTGAGGCGTGCAGACACGTGATCTGCGTTGACATCCGCTGACAGCTGATCGCGCGATCAGCCGTTACCGAGGCCCGCCGCGAGGCGGGCCTTTTCTATTTCCAGCGTCGCCCACCGCTCGGTCCCGCAAGCCGATCCGCTGCCCCAGTTCATCACAATCGTCCGCGAGATCGCCTCAATCCGACCTCCGAAACGCCATCTCCAGTGGCTCTGATGGGTGAATCCGGCGAGGGCTCCCAGCCGCTCGTGAGCAACTCTGACACGCGGGGGAAAAGCATTGGAACTTCTCGGCCTCCTCCTCTTGATCGTAGCGGTCGTCGCCAGCCTGGGCGCGCTCCTCGGCCTGGGCCTTCGAAAACTGTACCTCGGACGAAAGGACCTCATGGCTGACCCATCCTCCTCGAATACTCGATCCGAGGCCCCTGGCCCCGGCCGTAAGGGCCTCGCGGATTCCCTGGCGGCTCGGGCGCTGCTCATCGGCGTGCTCGCTCTCCTCATGCTGATCCCCCTGTCGATGGTCGGCGGCACGGTGGAGGAACGCCATCAGCTCTACAACTCGGTGCTCGGCGAGATCGCCGGCATCTGGGGAAACCGGCAGGTTCTCGAAGGCCCGGCGCTGGTCGTGCCCTACGTCGAAGAACACCTGGTCGAAGAAACCGTCAAAGACGAGAAAACCGGTGAGGAGACCACCACCAGCAAGGTGATCTCCAGGAACCTGACTGCCGTCGCGCTGCCCAAGAACCTGAGCGTCGACATCGAGCTTGGCGAGAAGGTACGGCACCGCGGTATCTACGACGCGCTGGTGTACTCCGCCAAGATCCGGCTGCGAGGCCAGATCGAGAGGCCGAACATCGACGCCCTGTCGGAGAACCTTCACCGCGTCGACTGGGACAAGGCGTACCTCGTGTTGTCGCTTTCGGACACTCGCGCCATCAACGAGGTGTCAGAGCTGACCTGGAACGACAGGCCGCAAAGCCTCGCTCCCGGCACCCGCCTGACCGAGCTCTTCGGCAACGGCTTCCACGCGCCTCTCGAAACGTTGGATCCGGGCATCGAGAGCTACGGCTTCGACCTGAACCTGTCGGTCAACGGCAGCCAGGGCATCCGTCTCGCGCCCTTCGGAGAAGACACCCAGGTGCGCATGACGTCGAGCTGGCCGCATCCCAGCTTCCAGGGCTCGGCGTTGCCGGACGCCTACGAGACCAGCGAAGCAGGCTTCGAGGCGACCTGGTCCATCCCTCACCTCGCCCGCAACTATCCCCAGCTGTTCGCCCATCCCGGCCAGGGCTTCGATCTGAGCGAATTCCTCGTCGGCGTCGACCTGTTCGAGCCAGTCTTCCTCTATTCCAAGATTACCCGCGCGGTGAAATACGGGCTGCTCTTCGTCGGGCTGACCTTTCTGGTCTTCCTGATCTTCGAGCTGATCTCCTCGGCCCGCCTGCATCTGGTGCAGTACGGTCTGATCGGCATCGCGCTGAGCCTGTTCTATCTCACCCTGCTGTCTCTCGCCGAGCACACCGACTTCTCGCGTGCCTACGTGATCGCCTCGGCGGTCAACATCGGCATGATCACCCTTTATGCCGGCGCGGCCCTCAGAAGCTGGGCGCGGGCAGGCATCATCCTCGCCCTGCTGTCGACGCTCTACACCCTGCTGTTCTCATTACTGCACCTGGAAGACTACGCCCTGCTCATGGGCACCGCCCTGCTGCTGACCGTCGTCGCTGTCTTGATGTACTTGACCCGCGACCTCAGAGCCCGAGTCTGATGACGGCCGTGGAGGCTTTTTCATTCCTGTAACGAGGCCGCGCTCGTAGATTTCCGGCCCGTCACGTCCGGCGCGGCGCCTCAGCTGGTGTCGTCACCCGCCTCGGCGAGAGCGCGCGCTCTTGCAAGGGCCTGGTTGGCTTCGGCTCGCCGTCCCCGCCGGTTCAGGATGTCTGCCAGGACGTACCAACCCAGCTCGCTCTCGTCCATGAGGTCCAGGCCTGCTCTGGTCTCCTCCTCGGCCTTGTCGAGCTCGTTCGAGTCCATGAGCGACTTTCCCAGGAAGATATAGCCGAGGGCGAAGTCGCTCTTCGACTCGATAGCCTTCTCGAGAAGCTCGCGCTCCCCTTCGGCGTCTCCCATCCGGCCCTTCAACCGGGCCAGGTTGAACTGTGCCTGATAGTGCCTCGGCGAACGCTCGATCGCTTCCTCGTAGTACCGCTGAGCCATCACCAGATCACCTGACTCTTCGACCAGCACTGCCAGGTTGAAGCGCGGCTGGCTGAGATCCGGGTTGGAGGCGATGGCCTCCTCGAACCAGCGCCGAGCTTCAGCCGGCTGCCCCTCCAGGGCCGTCACTTCACCAAGCCGGTTGAACAACAGCGCCGGGGCTCCAGGTTGTGCGGCATCGCGGAGCACGCGCCGCGCCTCCTCCAGCCGTCCCCGCTTGACCTCGATATCGGCAATGCCCAAGGTCGCTTTCGAGTCCTGCCCGGCGATCGACAGCAGCCGCCGGTAGCCGGCCACGGCATCGTCGGCGCGATCCATGCGATTGTAAGCGGTCGCCAGACCAAACAACGACGACTTGTGCTGGTCATCCAAGGCGAGCGCGCGTTCGAAGTGCCCCGCCGCGGTCTCGAAATCGCCGGCCTGGAGCTCCAGGTCTCCCAGCAACTGGTGGACGTCGATGAGCTCGGAGTCCTCGGCCAGAGCCTCTTCGAGGAGCCGCCTCGCCGCCTCCACTTTGTCGTCGCCGGCCAGCCCCTGGGCCCGCATGATCTTGCGATGCAGTCCGATCGCCTCTTTTGGATCCTTGCGGGGAATCCGCGGGTCATAGGATCGTGCTTCCGCTTCGCCGGGACCCGCGACGTAGCCGAGCGCCCGGAGCTGAGCCAGGGTCTGCTCGTCGAGATCGGCGGCCGACGAGCTGGCCGCCCCGTCTTCCAGCCGCACTCCGAGATCCAGCAGCTGGCGGGCCATGGATCGCCCGACACCCCCCGGGCCCGGATAGAGATTCGCATTCTCCGCCGGGTCCGACTCGAGGTCGTAGAGCTCCGGCGCGGGTGCCTCGATGTACTTGAAGGACTCGGATCGAAGCGCCCGGAGCGCCGACCAACCGTAATGGAGCAGTGGATAGAACGACTCGGCGTACACCGCCGGCACCGGCTCGTCCTCCCCGAGCTCTTCCCCGCCGAGCGCTCGAACCAGGCTCCGCCCCTGCACTCGATCCGGAATCGGCTGACCCGTGAGGTCGAGGATCGTCGGCACGATGTCGACGTGACTCACGGCCTCCCGCACTCGGCGACCGGCACCGGCTGATCCCGGCAACCTGAACACCAGCGGCACATGCACGGTGCTGTCGTAGACAAAATAGCCATGGAAGGCCTCACCGTGATCGCCGAGTCCCTCCCCGTGATCCGCGGTCACCACGACGACGGTGCTCTCGAGCAATCCCCTCGCCTCCAGGTCGTCGACAAAGCCGTCCAGAAGAGAGTCGGTGTATGCGACCTCGGCTTCGTACGGACGTCCGGGATACTGCGATCGGAACGGCTCCGGAGGCGTGTAGGGATCGTGCGGGTCGAAGAGATGCAACCAGAGAAAGAAGGGCTCGCTCCCTCCTGCTCCGGTCTGACGCTGGTCGAGCCAGCTCTTAGCCGCGGCGATCGTCTCCTTCCCCGGCCGCTGGACCGATCCGAGATCGGCGGTCTGGAACGCGCCGAGATCGAAGTCGTCGTGGTAGTGCTCGAATCCGCGCCCGATGCCCCAACGAGAATCGAGCACGAAGGCGCTGACGAAGCCGGCCGTATCCCTGCCTGAGCGCCCCATCATCTCGGCCAGCGTCGTGTTGTCGTCTCCCAGGAAGTACCCGACGTTCTCTCGCACTCCGTGAAACGGCGGGTAGGTCCCGGTCATGATCGCGCTATGGGCCGGCAAGGTGAACGGCACCGTCGTCGATGCATTGGTGAACAGCACGCCCTCCTCGGCAAGTCGATCGAAGCCGGGCGTCTCGACGTCAGATCCGAAGACCGAGAGGCGATCGGCTCGAAGCGTGTCGATGGTGATCAGAACGACATTGAGCCGGTCCGGGCTCATGTCCCCGGCGAGGGCGAGTCGCCGATCTCGGGATCCGGGACCTCCACCCGAGGTCGTGCTCTCATCGTCCCCGGCCCCGCCACCGCAGGCGCCGATCCAGAGTGTCATCAGCATCGCGGCCAGCGCGTGCGAAGACCGATTCAATTGGAGACCCATCTGCGCGAGACTATCCTATCGGCGATCAGCTCTTCGGACTCCAAGTCGCCGCCTCCTCCCACGTCGCTCTCGTGCGCAACTCAGAGGCCGTCTTCCTCGTCTCTGATCTGGCCCGGTTGGTGCTACGATCAGCAGAAGATGCGTATTCTCTCGGGCGCTCTGCTGTGCACGGGGCTCCTCCTGGGAGGCCCTACCGCCCGATCCGCTGAGCCGTCGCTGTCTCCCGAGACACTGTACCCCTCGGGGGATCAAGGGGGGAAAACACTGCCCCGCTTTGTCGATCGTAGCGAGGCAGCCGGCCTGAGAATCGTCACCTACTCGGGCGGTACGGAGAAGAACCACATCCTCGAGTCCAGCGGCAACGGGATCCTGGTCCTGGACTATGACCGCGACGGCTACCCGGACCTCTACTTCGTCGCCGCCCACCGGCTGGCGCCCCAAGAACCTCTACCTTCGACGAAACTTCATGGCCCAGCTCCACCGCACCAGGAGTCCGTCGCCAGACGCAACGCACTCCAGGTATCCCCGCCTGGCGCCGGGCGAGAGGAACGCAGCGCGCTCTACCATAACAACGGCGACGGCACCTTCACCGACGTCACCCAGGCCGCCGGCGTGGCGGCCAGGGTCTACGGCCACGGGGGATGCGTGGGCGACGTGGACGGCGACGGCCTGCCCGACATCTACCTGACCGCCG
>JAAELT010000271.1 GCA_024226315.1 bacterium
TGGACACGGGGCTGAGCTGGGGGTCGTAAATGACAGGACTCAACGGATAGACATACTAAGATCCGGTTCGCGAGCGTATCAGAGACAATTCCCGGCATCGGACCATGAACCCTATTCTGTCGATCCTCAGGTACAGATGGCGCTCTTTCAGCCGCTGGGCGGCCGCCCACGGTTTCGAGATCTTCGCCCTGGGACCGGTCATCCTGGGCGGCGGCCTCTGGGTCCTCGACCGGCAACTCGGTCAATTGCGCGCGCCGATCGCCCGCGCTCTCGAGGCCGACGCCGGCGCCCTCGGCTCGCCCGGACGGACCAGCCTGGTACTGGCGCTGCTGCTGGTGGCCGTGGCCCTGCCCCCGACGCTACGCCAGCTCTACGATCCCCGACGCATGGATCGCTATCTCGACGCGCTGCCGATCGCGCCGAGCCACCGCTTCCACGCCTCGCTGGCGATCGAGCTGGCGCGGTCGCTGCCGACCCTCGGGGTGCTGCTCCTGGCCGCTGGCGCACTGGCCGACGACCTGCTGCCGGCACCCGCGGTGCTCGCCGAGCGCTCCGCGCGGCTCGCGGCGGCGCTGGCGACACTGGCCCTCGTGCGCTTCGCGGCCACCCTGGTGACGGTGCGGTTCAGACTCCACGGCGGCGGCAGGTGGCTGCTGGTCGGCGGCGCTCTGGCCGCCGCGGTCGTGGCGCCTTTCCCGGCCCTGCGTCTGCTGCTGCTGCCGTGGCTGGCGCCCGCCGCCCAGTTCGAGGCCGTCGCGCTCGAAGCGTTGGAGACCGCGCCCCGAACCGTCGCACCATGGGGCGCGTCCTGGGTGCTGGCGGGCACGGCGCTCGCCCTGTACCTGGTCTGCCGCGCCCTCTACCTCGCCTGGCATCGACGGGACCTCGAGGTAGCCGGCCGCCTGATCGGCAGCGGGCAGGGGCGTCGCCGGCTCTTCGGAAGCTTGCCTGGAACGCCACTGGCGGTCCAGATCGGCCGTGACCTCACCTTGATCCTGCGCCGCTTCTCGCCGGCGGTGTACCTGAGCGCAGGCCTCGCGTTGGTGATCGATGCCGTGGTACTCACTCTGTTGCTCGATTCCCGCCTGCCCGAGCTGTGGCGCGAGCGGATCGCGGTCGCCGGCCTGACGCTTTCGGTACTCGCCGTCACCGCCCTGGTGCCCTTTCTGCTCAAACACGAGCTGCCGCGCTTCTGGATCGAGAAATCCACCGGTGTCGAGCTGGAGCGGATCTGGAAGACCAAGCTTTGGACGGCGGGCCTGCTGGCCGCCGTGCCGTTGACAGCGGGCATCGTCATGCTGGCCGCGGCACCGGGGCTGACGCCGGCGGCCAGGGGTCTGGCGATCCTGCAGCTCACGGCCGGCGCCTGGATCGTCGCCTCGATCCTCGGTCTCGCGGTCTTCGAGATCGCCGCCCAGCCACTCCTCGGGCTGGTCTTCGGCTCACTCCTCTCCCTGGCGTTGGCCGGGCTGTTCGTCTTCTATCCGGGAGCCTGGTGGATGTGGGCGGCCCTCTACGTCTACATCGCCGCCCAGATTGCCGCCCGGGCGACCCGCCGCGTACGGTTGGTGGAGACGGAGCCGTGAGTGGATGGGGCAGCGCCGCCGCCGCTGACGACGCGCCGGCTCTTTCCGTCGAAGGAGTGTGCAAGCGCTTCGGCGAGGTAGTGGCCCTCGACGGCGTCAGCCTCGAAGCGGACCGCGAGATCCTCGGCCTCGTGGGCGCCAACGGCGCCGGCAAATCGACCCTCTACCGCTCGATCCTGGACCTGGCGGCGGCCGACGAGGGCACCATCCGGGTGGACGGCTTCGAGGTCAGCGGACAATCGGTGGAGGCGCGCCGCCGGATCGGCTACCTGCCCGAGGAGTTGCACCTCTACGACCGGCTGAGCGGCTGGGAGCTACTCGAGCTGGTGGCCGGGCTCAAAGAGCTCGACAACGCCCCCGAGCGCCGCGAGTGGCTGGCCTTTTTCGACCTCGACGACCGCCGCGACGTGCTGCTGGGCGAGTACTCGCTCGGCATGCGCAAGAAGATCGGCCTGATCGCCGCCCTGATGGGCGCCCCGAGGTTGGCACTGCTCGACGAGCCGCTCAACGGCCTCGACACCGAGAGCATGCGCCGGCTGCGGCTGCGGATCGAGGAGATGAAGGCCGCCGGCACCACCTTCGTGGTGTCCTCGCACGTCATGTCCTTCGTCGAACGGATCTGCGATCGGGTCGCGATCCTCAAGCGCGGACGGCTGGTGGCCACCGGCACCCCGGACGAAGTACGCCGCCAGGCGAACATGGCCGACGAGCCGTTCGAAGACGTCTTTCTCGAGCTGGCGTTGGACTAGTCGAACGAGATGCAGATCTTGCCCATGTGGCGGCCACCGGCCATGTAGACGAAGGCCTCGCGCGCTTCCTCGAACGGGAAGACCCGGTCGACGACGGGCCGGATCTCGTGCTGAGCGATGCCCCGGTTCATGGTCTCGAAGCCTTCGCGGGAGCCCACCAGGATGCCCTGGACGCGGATCCGGTGCATCAGGATCGGCAGAATATTGAGCTCGATCGAGCTCCCGGCGAGCACGCCGATGAGACTGATCTGGCCGCCGATCCGCACCGCCGAAAGGCTCTGCTGGAGGGTGCCGGCGCCACCGACCTCGACCACGTGATCGACGCCGACGCCATCGGTCATCTCCTTGACGGTCTTGGCCCACTTGGGATCGTCGACGTAGTTGATCTCCTGCCAACTGCCCAGCTTGTGCGCCGTTTCGAGCTTGGCGGCGCTCGACGAGGTCACGATCACCCGTGCCCCCAGGGCCTGGGCGAACTGCAGCGCGAACAGCGAGACTCCGCCGGTGCCCTGCACAAGCACCGTATCGCCGGCTCCGATGTCGCCCTCGGTGACCAGCGCGCTCCAGGCGGTCAGCGCGGCGCAGGGCAACGTGGCGGCCTCGATGTCGCTCAGATGCTCGGGCACCTTGACCACCCCGCCCTCCCACAGCACCATGTACTCGGCGAGGGTGCCGTCGAGCGGGCCGCCGAGCGTGCTGCGCAGCTTGGCTTTGTCGGGCACGCCGCTGCGCCACCGCTGGCAGAAGACGGTGGCCACCCGATCGCCGACCTCGACCCGGCTGACGCCCTCGCCCACCGCCACCACCTCGCCGACGCCGTCGGAGAGCGGGATCAGCGGCAACGGCTGGCGCGGGTTGTAGTGCCCCCGGACCATCAAGATGTCGCGGAAGTTGATCGACGCCGCCTTCATCCGAAGCAGCACCTCGCCGTGCCCCGGCTCCGGCCGTGGCCGCTCGGCGGCGCTCAGGTAGTCGAAACCGAATCCGCCCTGAATCTCAAAAACCTTCATGGCTGTTCCTTCGAGGAGACCTGCCCTATGGAGCCCGTGAGCTGTGAACGATCGACGGCGGAGTCCGGACCTGCGGGCGGAGAACATGATATCGCGGATCGCCAAGATGCAAACCCTCCGGTGGCCCCTGGCATCTCACCACCGAGCTCTCGAAACGAGCCCCACACACCAACACGGAACGACCAGGAGATCCGCCGATGAGATCACGCCTTCACAAGCTTACGACACTGTTCGCCGCCGCCCTCTTCCTGACCCTGGCCGGAGGCGCCGCGGCCCTCCAGATGAGCGAGGACTACACCTACAGCTACGCGCTCACCGCCGACGGGCGCCTCAGCCTCGAGAACGTCAACGGCGACGTCAAGATCGAAGCCTGGGACCGGGACGAGGTGTCGATCGAAGCGATCAAGCGCGGCCGCAGCCAGGAAGCTCTCGACGCCGCGCGCATCGACATCGACGCCAGTGATGATCGCATCCGTATCGAGACCCGGTACGCCCGCGACGGCAGGCGCGACTCCGCCAGCGTCGACTACACCATCTACGTGCCGCGCGGCGCCGAGCTCGACGAGATCGAGCTGGTCAACGGCTCGCTCGACCTCTCTGGCGTGGCCGGCGACGTCGCCGCATCGCTGGTCAACGGCGAGGTGACGGCGCGCGATCTGGCCGGCAACGTCGAGATCTCGTCGGTGAACGGCGAGATGGTCGTCGCGCTGGCCGAGTTCGACGCCGACCACTCGATCGACCTGAGCTCGGTCAACGGCTCGCTCGAGCTGAAGATGCCGGGCCGCGCCGACGCCGACATCGAGGCGACGACCGTTCACGGCGGTATTCGCAACGACTTCGGTCTCGAGGTCGACCGCAGCGGTTTCGTGGGCCGCAAGCTGCGCGGTCAGATGGGAGCGGGCGGCGCCAGGATCAGCCTGTCGAACGTCAATGGCTCGATCGACATCAGCCAGGCCGACTGAGGACCGAGGCGTTCAGGGAGGGGAGCGGGGGGTAGCCGCCTACTGAAAGGCAGCTGCCCCCGACGGGCAGCTGTCATCGGCCGGCCGGCTCAGACAAGCGTCGAGCAAGGCATCGAAAGCCTCGAGGCGACCGATCCGTTCTTCGTGTGATAGGTCGCCTCCCCCTGCCGACGCGGCGGAGCGCGCGCTTCGGTTTGGGCTTTGCTGGGGACCAGTGGGCCGCCCCGCCGCGCCGACAGTGTTTGGTCGCGCCAAAGGCGCGCGAACGGAACCAGGTCGCGCCAGAGGCGCGCTTACGGAATGTCGCGCCAGAGGCGCGCGAACCGCAGTCGTGCTTCTGGGCATTCTTCGGGCCATAACTGTTCTTTCAGGACTCTTCTAGGCGACCTGAGCGACGGTCGGCTGGCCGACCTCCGCCTCATAGGCTTCGAGTAGCTCGAGGGAGACTCCGTCGGGCAGGGCGCCGAGCCCCACCTCGCCCCAGCGGACCACCGCGGCGCTGCAGGTCGACACGCTTCCCACGGTGTAGAGCAGAACCAGGTCATCGGGCCGGTAGCTCCGCCAATGTGCGGCGTGCAGGAGATTGAGCCCGAGCAGCGCCGGGCCAACATTGGCGTACAGCGGATAGACGGAGAGGGTCTTCTTGCGATCGACGCCGAGCGCCCGGGCACAGAACGCCGAATACCAGGCCAGAGGCGTGTTGAAGACGAAGTGATCGACGTCCGACAGGGCGACGCCCGCCGCCTCCACGGCGCCGGTACAACACTCCTTCAGGTAGCGCTCCGAGGTGCCGCGGAGGATCTGCGCCGTCTGTTTGCCGGTGCGAATCCGCAGGTGCGGCTGACCCTTGGCGTCGAGCTCCAGATGGTAGGCCACCGCCTCGCAGGTCTCCGCGGTGTGCACCGTGTGGCCGCCCAGGTAGCCGACGCCTTCCTCCACCTCGCCGACAACGAAGGCCGAGGCCGCGTCGCCGACGCCCCAGCTGATCGGGTCGTCCTCGGCGGTGGCTCGCGAGTACGAGCAGGAGCTGACCACCAGCACCTTCTCGTGCTGCCCGGACTCGATCAAGGAACAGGCCGTCTGGAAAGCCACCAGCGCCGAGGAGCACGCTGATTCGAGGTTCCAGGCGGCGCCCGTGAGACCCAGGTTACGGGCCAGGAAGACCGCGCCGCCGATGCCGTGGACGTCGGGCTGAAACGAACTGCAGATCAGCAGATCGATGTCCTCCGGCTCGAGATTCGCCGCCTTGAGAGCGTCCCAGGCAGCGGTGAGCTCAAGCTCCAGGACCGCGCCGTCGCTTTCCATGTAGCGCCGCTGTCGGGCGCCCCGGAAAGGATCTCTCACATAGGGGGCCATCTCACGATTGAACGGCTCCGAGCCTTCGGTCCACTCCATGGGCTTGCGCCACATCCAGGTACGCCCCTCGACGTCTCTGACCATCTCGGGATGGTGGACACGCCAGTGGTCGTTAGTCAGGACCCGGTCGGGCACGCTCACACCCACGGACTGCAAACCGATCGACTTCGACATCATGATTCTCCGTTTGGTTCCGTCGGAGGCGCCTCTAGGCTTCCCAGCCCGCGACGTTCTTGGAGTTGCCCTGCTTGATCAGGCTCTCGAACCGCTTCAGCAGCGGCGAGGCCTCGCTGGCGTCGATCCGCACGTCGACGACGAAGGGGCCCGAGGCCGCCATCGCCTGATCGATCGCCGCGTCGAGCTGGTCTTCGGTCTCGACCGTGGTGCCTGAGACACCGACCGCCCGGGCCATGCCGGCGAAGTCGACCTGCTGGAAGTCGACTCCCTCGTCGGTCAGGCCCAGGGCACGGTGGCCGTCGCGGCACATGCCGTAGCCGCCGTCGTTGAGTACGATCCAGACCGCCGGAGCCTGGTACTGCGCGGCGGTCGAAAGCTCGGAGTTCATCAACATGGAGCCGTCTCCGACCACTGCCACCGCCTTGCCCTCACGGCCCATGGCGGCTCCGACGACGCCGGCCGCGGTGTGACCCATGGAACCGAAGAGCGTGCTCACGCGGTAGCGGCCGGCGGAAGAGAAGCGGAGGTAGTGGTTGCACCAGGCGAAGGCGTTGCCGCACTCGGCGAGCACCATCGCGTCGGTCGCCTGGACCACGCGCCGTTGGATGGCGCTCATCAAGACCTGCGGCCTGACCGGCTCTTTGCCACGGATCGGCAGGGGGGCCGGCATTTCCAACCGGCGGGCCGGTCCCACCGCGCGCACCGCCTTCTTGGGGAAGTGCTCGAGCAACGCGGTCACGAAGTGGCCGATCTCGGCCTGCACGCCGATGGTGGGGCTGTCGGGGAAGGCCGTTCCGGGCACGTCGGGATCGATGTCGACGTGCACGAAGCCCTGCGGCGGCACCAGGTCCTGATCCCAGAACGAGGTCGCCTCACCCAGCTTGGTGCCGAGCACCAGGATCCGCTCGGGGCGCTCGTCCTCGATGTAGTCGGCGACGGTGTCGTGACCGCCGAGCCCGGTGACGCCGACGAACAGCGGATGATTCTCCGGCACGATGCCTTTGCCGCGGGGCGAGCACAGCACCTTGGCGCCCGAGCGCTCGGCCAGCTGCTGGACCAGGGGCGCCGCCTCGGTGGCTCCGAAGCCGGCCCAGATCGCGAACTTGCCTTCCTTGAGCAGCTCGGCGCAGTAGGCGACGTCCTCGGGCGCGGTCGACGGCGCCTTCACCATCACCCGGCGCTTTTCCTGCGGCGGGTCGAAGTGCTTGGACTGCAGCCCCATGGGCAGGCAGACGTGGGCGACGAAACCGCCAGGCCGGGCCAGGCCCAGGGCCAGGCGACGCGCCACCTCGGGAAGCTCCGACGCCTGCTCCATCCGAATCGCGAAGTCGAAAATCGGGCCCTTGGTGTAGAGCGCGTCCTGGTTGAGGGTGTAGGAGCTGGTCTCCTGGGTGGCGTGGCGGCCGCGCTGAGGAGCGCTGGTAGCGCCGGAGACCAGGACCACCTTGGCGCCTTCCCAGCGCGCCGCGGTCATGCCGGTGATGGCGTTGAGCACTCCCGGACCGGTGGTGGCGAAGACCAGCGACGGTTTGCGGTTGGCGAAGTAGGCCTCGGTGGCGGCGAAGGCGGCGCCGGTCTCGTGGCGGAAGTGATGCAGACCGATATCGCTGTCCGTGATCGCGTCGAACAACAGCGCGATGGCGCCGCCGCTGACGCCGAAAGCCTGCTCGATACCCAGCTCGGAGAGGTGCTGGACGAATGCGCCGACCAGAGAGGTCTCTCGCCGGGGTTCCGTCTCGTGCTCCGGGGTCGGTGCGTGCTGCCGAGCCAGGTTTCCGATGGTCGACGACAGCGAGGCCTTCTTTTTCTCCGCCAGATTGAGCATTTCCCTTGCCTCTTCCTGAGTTTTTCAACCGAACGGTCGGTAGAGTACAGCGACTATATTACGGTCAGTATTACGAAATTCGACCGAGCGGTCGGTAGAGTCGAGGGGCGGTCCCGGATTTGGCAGTGAAGGCTCGAGATGCATGGCTTGATTTCCTCGCGACGTGAATAAAGATAAGGTCTCAACATTAAGACCAACATTGAGCGAGACGATTTTTTTGGGAACCCGCCCAGGGGCCCGGTTAGGATCGGCCCATGGCCTGGCAGCAAGCCCCCGTTTTACGCCGGTCGCACCGACGCTTCTGGCGCCTCTTCAGACCGCCGGCTTTTCGGCTGATCTACCACGAGAGGTACAACGCCCAGTTCCCCGACGTCCCGAACGACCCCCTGCGTGCCGAGCGGATCCTGGCTTTCCTGGCCTCCGAGCGCCTGATCCTGCGACGCTGCGTCAACCGCCCGGAGCCGGTGTGGCTCAAGTCCATCGAACGGGTCCACGACACCGCCTACTTGGAGCGGTTGCACGAGCCCGAGACCCTGACCTCGATCATGGGGGTCGAGGTCACGCCCGACCAGGTCGACCGCCTGATCGACTTCCAGCGGCTGCAGACCGGCGGCACCTTGATGGCCACCCGCCGCGCCAGGCAGCATGGCATCGGGGTCAACCTCGGCGGCGGCTTCCACCACGCGCGGGCCGAGGGCGGCGGCGGCTTCTGCATCTTCAACGACGTCGCGGTGGCAATCGCCGACGAGCGCCGAAAGGGCCTCGGCGGCCCGATCCTGGTGGTCGACCTGGATCTCCACGACGGCGACGGCACCCGCGACATCTTCCGCCACGACCGCAACGTCTTCACCTTCTCGGTCCATGCCCGTCACTGGGGGCCGACCGAGGCGGCGAGCTCGTGCTCGATCGAGCTCGGCGGCGAAGTCGACGACCGCACCTACCTGGAGACGATCCGGCGTCATCTGCCGGCGATCATCGAAGAGCTGCGACCGCGGCTGGTCTTCTATCTCGCCGGCACCGACCCGGCGTCCGACGACTATCTCGGCGACTGGCAGGTCTCCGCCGCCGCGCTGCTCGAACGAGACCGGCTGGTCGTCTCCCTGCTCAGGAGCGGTGGCCGCAAGACGCCGCTGGTCATTCTCCTGGCGGGCGGCTACAGCCAGACGACCTGGCGCTACAGCGCCCGTTTCCTGAGCGACCTCCAGCGCCCTGGCAAGCCGATCGAGCCACCGTCGACGGAGGAGATCACTCTCAAGCGTTACCGCCACCTCTCGCGTCATCTCGACCCCGCCGAGCTGAGCGGCGCCGGGACCGACGACAACTTCGGCCTCACCTCCGAGGATCTCTCCCTGCCCGGCTGGGGTGGCGCCCCCGAGACCCGCCTCCTGGGCTTCTACACCAAGCACGGTCTCGAGCTGGTGTTCGAGCGCGCCGGCTTCCTGGATCGCTTGCGGGACCTCGGCTACGCCCACCCGACCATCGTCCTGCAGCTCGACGACCCCAACGATCAGACCCTGCGCATCTTCGGCAACCCGGACCGTCGCGAGCTGCTGGTCGAGCTGCGGCTGCGGCGCGACCGCCGGACCCTGCCCGGCCTGGAGCTGCTGTCGATCGAGTGGCTGCTGATGCAGAACCCGCGCGCCAGCTTCGACGATCCGCAGCCGGGCGAGCCCGCCCCCCGCCCCCGCCTGCCGGGCCAGAGCCACCCCGGGCTCGGCATGCTCAACGATGTCGCCGCCATGCTCCAGGTGGCCTGCGACCGCCTCCACCTGGACGGCATCGTCTTCGTCCCCTCCCAGTTCCACGTCGCGGCCTACGGCCGCGGCTACCTGACCTTCGTCGACTCGGGTGCCCGGGCGCACTTCGCCGCCCTGCTCGAGCTCTTCGGCGACACGCCGTTGCCCGAGGCCACCCGCGCGGTCGCCGAGGGCCGAGTGCTCGACGCCGTGACCGGCGAGGTCATCCACTGGCGCCCGGAGCCGATGGTGCTGGCGGTGAGCGACAAGCTACGCCAGCGGATGCGGGAAGAGGGCGACGGCGAGCCGAAGGCGTATCGGTTCCGGCTGGCTGCCGCGGCCGGGACCTGACTAGAGTGTGGCGGTTCGGCGATTTCACGGCCGCGGCCTGGCTCCGAGCTTTCAACCACCGGACGCCCGGCATCCAGACCCCGCACCGCGGGAGACAAGGAGGACGATTATCGACGACATCGAAGAGCGAGATCTCCGGCAGGTTCACGGCCGGAGTCTCGAAGCTCGACACGAGGGACAGAGTCGAGGTCCGTGGCGCGAGTGGCGCCCGGGCGCGGGTTCGAGGGTTGCAGCCTCGGTCTCGCGGAAGATGAACCAAAAACAGGAGCGTACGAGATGAGAAATCAAGAGATCCATCTGCGGAAGGAGTCGGCCGCCGGAGGCGGAGCCCGAACCGGCCCCGCCTCAGCGGAATCCTCCAGAAGGGGGTGCCTGCGAGGCGTCAATCTCCGGCAGTCCAGTCCTCCAGAGGAAGACCCACGATTCGCCTCATATGTTGGTCTTGACTCACCAAGACCCGGCCATGCGCGAACGCCGTTGCCGCAATCGCGACGTCGAAGTCGGGGATGAGCTGACCGACCGCCGCCAGACTCGCCTTGATGCGACCGAACTGCTCGGCGCATGCGTCGTCAAAACCCAGAGTCGGCAGCTCGCGAACGAAGGCCCCGATCCGTTCGCGGTTGGCCTCGGGTCGTGCCGAGCGGGCCGCGCCAAAGTGAAGCTCCGCGAGGCTGAGCGTGGAGATGGCCAGTGGCTCTGGCCCCAACGCGAGAATCCGCTCGACCAGATCCTCGTCGTCGCCGTTTAGATAGTAGATGCAGATGTTGGTGTCGAGCAGGTAGCTCACCGCAGGACGCTCCGCGAGGCGTCCCGCCGGCTCTGTTCCAGCTCGCGGCAGATCTCCTCAGCGGAGCGCTCGTCCTCCCAGCTGCCTGCCAGGCCGGCAAAGGCCGAGGTGAAGCGCCGAGGCTCCTGCTCGAACCGCTCCCGGACCAGGGACTGGACGAAACGCGACGGCGTCATGCTTCGCTCCTCGGCCTTCTCCCGCAGGCGACCTTCCAACTCCTTGGGAACGTACACCGAGATCTTCATCGCGTGGCTCCTCTGATCTGTCCTACCCTCTATCCTACATCTGCGGCATCGGTGTCGTCAAAACGGGTCGCCACCTGAATCACGGCGGCACTCGACACCACAGAGGCTCTCGGCAACCGGAGCGGGTCCGGTAGAGTACGGCTCCCCGATGCCCACGATCGACCAGCGAGACGTCCTTGGCGCCCTGACCCGAGCGGACCTGACCGAGCAGATTCGTCACTCCGGGTGACAACCGGCTTGACAAAACGCGCCTCGGTGGCCCTCCGCCCCTGGACCCCATCAAAGAAGACAAGAAGATCAAGAACCAAGGCTCGCGGGGACGACCAAGACACGAAAGCCGAAGAGCGAGCTCCGGTCCGAAGCCGAGTACCTGCCGCGGTAAGCGGCCCGCAGGAGGTCTGCGGAGAGGTCCCAGCTGCCGCCCCGAAGCACCCTGACGTCCCTGTCCTCGACATCTTCGTACCGGTCGGCACTCCACTCCCACACGTTCCCTCCGAGATCGCAGTGGCGGTAGGGACCGTCCCCGGCCGGATAGACACCCACCGGCGTCGGGGCGCTGACGTTGTGGGAGAAGTTGGCCCGCTCTGCGTCCGGCTCTGCACTCCCCCAGGGGTACTTCCCCTTCGGCGCTGTCGCCGCCTTCTCCCACTCCTTGCCCGAGGGCAACCGGATCTCCTCGCCCCGTTGCTCGCTGAGCCACCGGCAATAGGCCTTCTGGGCAACACGATCCGGCAGCAGGGCTTCACGCAGCTCGAGCTTAGACTGTCCCCGTTCGAGCCCCGAGGAATCCCGCAGGATCCCTTCAGCCAACCGCCTCTGACGACCACCACCCGCTCGCGCTCGTCCGCCGAGACGGCACCGAGCGCTCGCCTGGGCGCGTCGGCCTCGATACCGCGGGGATCACCTCGATGCCCACCGGCATCGTTATCGTTCCCGAAAACCTGACCTCGATGCCAGCCGGCATCGCACCCGACGCCGAGGCGAGTTTGCAAAGCCGCTGGCAATTCCGCCGCGGAACCGGCGAAACAGCCGGCCGAGTTGGCAAAGCGACTGGCAATTCCGCCGTGGCGGCGTCGCGCCGGCCAGGGCATCAGGGGGCATCGCCGCCGGGCTCGGTGTCGGGGATGCGGAAGATGCGCGGCGGCGCGGTCTTGGCGGCCACGAGCTCGTAGACGCGGACGAAGACGGCCAGTTCCCCGAGCGCGTCAAGCCACGCCTCAGGGTTGTCCCTGCCGAACGCCGCGAAGGCGCGGGCGACGGCGATCAGCGTCAGCACCAGGCCGAGCTCGGTGCTCTCCTCCAGCACGCACAGGTCACAGATCGCCTGCTCGTCACGATAACCCACCGGGCCGCGGCCGACCTGGTTGCGGCCGCAGGCGCACGGGGCCTCCGGACCGACCGAAAAGCGGACGCTGTAGAGCGGGCCGCCATTATCGGCCGGACCCGTCTCGGACTTCGACGCCATCTTCGCTCCTCCTCACTTCCCTGATCCTCGTTCCCGTCCCGGTGTGCCGAGGCTCGCACGCCTGGTTGCGGCCCGGGGGCGGATCACCGCGGCGAGAACGCCGCGGTGAGTTGACGAAACGACCGGCAATTCAGCCGCGAGGGAGTCATTGATCCTCCCTATGCACACTTCGAGGCGTTACGAGTGGCATCACGTCCGCGAAAACACTGCGGCGAGGTGACGAAACGACTGACAATTCAGCCGTGGCGGCGTAACGTCGTCCCTGAACCCCGCCGCGCCGGCGCGGGACTCGATCGCCCACCGGCACTCGGTGCCATCAACAAAAGGAGGAGGTCATGAAGCTCCGCACAGCGATTCGCCGAAGACTCCCTCGCTCCCTTCCAGGCTCACGAGCGCCAGCTCGGCGATGGCCACGCCGCGCCCGCGGTCCCTGCGCCCTTCCTCGCGCGAGCGACGGCGCAACAGGTCGAAGAGCGCCGACGAGTGGAAGAGGTGCTGGCGCACCCGGCGCCGTTGCGCAGCGGGATCCAGGTCGCGGATCTCGTGCCACAGCTTCTCGGCGCAGACGCGCTCGTAGAAACCGCCGTCGATCACGACCCGCGGTGCCTCTCCCCCGCTGTCCCCGGGTCTCGCCGGCATCGCTGCGGGATAGATCCGCAGGAACTGCTCGAGAAACTCACGTGACTCCTCGACGTCGAGCCTGCCGCGGCACAGCCGCCGCCACGTGGCGTACTCGATATCCAGCTTCGGTGTTTCGCCCCGGGCATCCGACGGGCGCTCCCCCGCCCACGACTTGAAGGCGCGCACGAACGTCTCGTGGACCGCGTAGCCCACGGCCAGGCTGGAATGTCAGGGTGCCGGCGTTGAACATCGGGGTTTTCTCGCCTTCGGACCGCTTGTCGGTTCGTCCCGACCCACCCCGAGGGATGTTGACACCAGACGGCAAGCGGGTTCTATTCGCTCCATGTCCCCGGAGCTCACCATCTTCAAGCTTCTCGGTGAGGCACTAGCGCTCGGTTTGCTGGTGGGGGCCGAGCGCTATCGCGGGCGCGAGCCCGGCGAGAAGAAGTCTGCCGGTGTACGGACCTTCGCCATCGTGTGCCTCCTGGGTGCCGTGTGCGGCCTCATCGGCACCGTTGCTTTCACCGCGGTCACCTTCGCCGCGGTCGCGGCCCTGGTGCTGGTCGGCTACTGGCGCTCGCCGGCCGACAGCCTGGGGACCACCACCGAGCTCGCCGCCATGCTGGTCTTCTGGATCGGCTATCTGCTGAACAGTCACGAAGCGGCAGCCGTCAGCCTGGGGATCGTCCTGACCATCTTTCTCGCCTCTAAACGCACGCTTCACAACTTCGTCAAGGATCAGATCAGCGAGGCCGAATTCGAGGCCACGCTCAAGTTCCTGGCGGTCGCGCTGGTGGTCTACCCAATCCTCCCGAATCGCGAGTTCGGACCCTGGGGATTCTTCAATCCGAGCCAGGTCTGGGGGTTCGTGATTCTGGTCTCCACGATCAGTTATGCGGGCTACTTCCTGGTCCGCTGGCTCGGCGAGCGCCGTGGCTTGATGCTCAGCAGTCTGGCAGGGGGCATCGTCTCGACCACGGCCGTGACCCTGTCTCTGGCCGACCGCGCCCGACAGGTGCCACAAGCCAGCCGCCTGTTCGGTGTCGTCGCCGTACTGGCCAACGCGGTGCAGGGACCTCGGCTGCTGCTGCTCGTTTGGATCGTGAACCGCGAGCTCGCCCTCTCGCTCGCCGGACCCCTCATCGGCATGGCTCTCGCGGGTCTCGTCGGGTCCTGGCTGCTCTCCCGCCGACTGAAGAGTCAGGTGGACGTCGAGTTCCCGCTCCAGAATCCGTACTCGATTAGGCCGGCCTTGAAATTCGGTCTCTTTTTCGTCGCGATCCTGCTGCTGGTCGAAGCGGCCCGATTCGAGCTCGGCGACCGCGGCATCCTGCTGGCGAGCGCCATCGGCGGGCTCGGGAGCACCAGCGCCGTCGCCTTGTCCGTCTCCGAGTTGCTCAGCCAGGGATCTCTATCGCCACTCGTCGCCGCCGGTTCGATCCTCGCAGCCATCACCGCCGGCACCCTCTCCAAGTGGGCGCTCACGCTGCTCAACGGCACCCGGCAGATGGCCTTTTGGCTGGGCGGCGGCCTGCTGACCATGCTGGCCACGGCCTTCCTCGTGCTCTACGTTCAGTCCTGACGGTGGGGTGCCGTCGCGGCTGGCGGAGCAGGTCGGACGGCCCGGCTCACGCTTTCACGACGAGTTTCTCACCCCTCGGATTCCGGGACCGGCGCGCTATAGAACCGGCGCTGGAAGTAGAGCGCCACGTTCACCAGGCCAATCAGTACCGGCACCTCGACGAGCGGACCGATCACCGCGGCAAAGGCGACCCCCGATTCGATGCCGAAGACGGCAACCGCGACCGCGATGGCCAGCTCGAAGTTGTTCGACGCCGCCGTGAAAGAGAGGGTGGCCGTCTTGCTGTAGTCGGCACCGATCTTGTGCCCGAGCCAGAAGCTCACCAGAAACATCAGTACGAAGTAGATGAGCAGCGGGACCGCAATGCGCAATACGTCACCCGGGATCTGGACGATCTTGTCACCTTGCAAGCTGAACATAGCCAGAATCGTGAACAGCAGTGCCACCAGGGTGATCGGTGAGATCTTCGGGATGAAGACCCGTTCGTACCACTCCCTGCCCTTGGTCTTGACGAAGATCAGTCGCGTCAGCATGCCAGCGAGAAACGGAATGCCGAGATAGATGAAGACGCTCTCGGCGATCTGGCCCATGCTGATGTCGACCACGGAGCCGCTCAAGCCGAAGAGCACCGGCAGCTTGGTGATGAAGATCCACGCGTAGACGCTATAGAAGAGCACCTGGAAGACGCTATTGAAGGCAACGAGCCCCGCCGCGTACTCGGAGTCGCCCTTGGCCAACTCGTTCCAGACGATCACCATGGCGATGCAACGCGCCAAGCCGATCATGATGAGCCCCACCATGTACTCCGGCTGATCGCGAAGGAAGAGAATCGCCAGGGTGAACATCAGGATCGGTCCGATCACCCAGTTCTGAAAAAGTGACAGGCCGAGCACTCGCCAGTTTCGGAAGACGTCTGGCATTTCCTCGTAGCGCACCTTGGCCAGAGGCGGGTACATCATCAGGATCAGGCCGATGGCGATCGGGATGTTGGTGGTGCCGACCTGGAAGCTCTGGATCAACGCCTCGATTCCGGGGATCAGGTAGCCGGCGCCGACCCCGACCGCCATGGCGAGAAAAATCCATAGGGTCAAATAGCGGTCGAGGAACGACAGCTTCCTGGTGATGCCTTCACTCATCTCGAAGCTCCTTTGAGACGTCCGCCCATCCCTGGCAGTCTGGCCAAAGAATCAAGGACGCCCAACAGCCCTTCGGGTAGGCAGGCCGATGTCCGCAGGGTGGGATAGCGAACGGTTGCGAAACCTGTACGACTTATTGTACAGTTGATTCATGCCTAGGGTCACGACTTACACGGAACTGCGGACCCACCTCAAGACCTACTGTGACGAAGTCGCCGACAGTGGCGAGCCGCTCGTCATCAAGCGTCGTGGCGGCGCCGACGTCGCCCTGGTCAGCCTGGACGAGCTGAGCGCTCTCGAAGAGACCGCCCATCTGCTGCGGTCTCCGGCGAACGCACGTCGGCTTCTGGAGTCCGTTCGCGAGCTCCGGTCGGGCGGCGGCACCGCGCTGACCGTCGAGGAGCTACGGCAACAGTACGGCCTCGATGCCTGAGCGCCGGGCGGTCTTCTCGGCCCACTTCCTCGACGACTTGGATCACTGGGTCCGCACCGACCGCAAGATCGCGTTACGGCTTCTACGAATCGTCGGCGAGACTCTGCGGCAACCGTTCCGAGGCATCGGCAAGCCCGAACCGCTCAAACGACAACTGTCCGGGCTCTGGTCTCGCCGCCTGACTCAGGAACACCGCGTGGTCTACGAGGTCGCGGACGACGAGGTTCGCTTCTCCCAGGCCCGGTACCACTATTGACCTGTCACTCCGACAGCACGTCGTAGCGCGTCAACTGTGCGACCCTTTCCTTCACCCACAGCCTCAGCTGACCCGGAACGCACCCGACTCGTTTTCCGAGCCCGGTGGCGGCAGATCCACGGGCGAGAGCGAGCAGACCTGGATCTGGCGCTCGCCCTTGGCCTGGGCTTCGCGCAAGCCGCGCTTGGCCAGGCGGATGAGCTCGGGGGCCCCGCTGATCTCGTCGCGGTACTGCAAAATGGCGACGCTCAGGCTGATCGAGATCTGCTGGCCGGCGACGGGGAACGGCTGGGCGCAGACGTCGCGCTGCAGGCGCTCGGCGTGCGAGCGGGCGTGGGCCTCGGACTTCGCGTCCGTGATCAGCAGGAACTGGCCCTCGCCGTAGCGCATAACCGAGTCGCCGCTGCGCAGGGTGAGATGGAGCCGCTGCGCGATCTGGACGAGGATGAAGTCGAAGGCCACCGAGCCGTGCTCCTCACACAGGGTCTGCTGCCCGTCGATGCCGATCATCAGGCTGATCAGCGGCACTCCCAGGCGGCGCGAGCGCTGCACGGCTTCGTCGATCCGCTGCGCCACGTCGCGCCGCGAGCGGGCGTCGTCGAGGGCCTCGTCGACCTGCTTGACGGCCAGGTTGCGGGACAGCTCCTCGATGGTGCCCTGGTGCTGGAAGCGCGCCCGGTCGACCTGCACCAGGCGCTTCGCCAGCTCGTCGAACAGCGCGCCCGGGTCCTCGGTCGCCGTCTTCTGCTCGGTCTCGAGCAACGCTGCGATGGTGGCGAGGTTCTGCTCGAGCTCGCTGAGGCGCCGCTGACTGGAGAGGATCTCCTGGGTCTGGGCGCCGCGCACGCGCTCGGAAGCCTCGAGACGGGCCACCAGATCGCTGACCTGCTCCTCGCGGGCGGCCATCAACCGCAGCTCCTGCTCCTGCTGATTGCAGGTCTTGCGCAGCTCGGAGAGGGTCTCGTCCTGGAGCATGCGCTCGTCGCGGTGAAACGCCAGCTCGAGTGCCAGCTGACGGCGCTTGGACTCGTCCGACACGCCCGAGCGCTTCGGTTCGGTCTCCTCGTCGCTGGCACGCTGTTCGAGCTCGGCGGCATAGGCGTCGGCGCGGGCCACCCGCTCGGCCCACGACGCCTCGGTCTGCTGAAACTCAGCTTCGACGGCGATCAGCCGGTGCTCGAGCGCCGTGGCGACCTTGAGCACCCGGCCGCGCTCCTCGTCCTTGGCGGCCAGCACCCGCTCGTAGGCGCGCAACCGGCCGGCGGTCTCCTGCAAGACTTTCTCCTGAGCTGCCAGCGAGCCGAGCAGGATCAGGCTGCGGCGAAAGGAGAAACGGGAGAACTCCGAAAGCGGAATCACGTCCAGACCGCCGAGTAGATCGAAATCGTGCGGGCACTCGAAATCGTCGGTGGTGATCACCAGGATCGCCGGCGTCGAGACGTCCTCGGTGCGCAACCGGCGCAACAAATCCACGCCGTTGCCGTCCGAAAGCCGATCGGGAACCACCAGCAGCGAGCCGTCGGCAAAGGACGGTGGGGCGCCGAGATCGGCGGCCCGGACCGTCTGCACCGAGACCGTCGGCGCCACCGCCCGGATCGATTTCATCAGGTGTGCCGTCAGTGACGGCGAGAGCCCGATCAGGATCACCTGCGTGAGCCCGTCGGTGGGGCTCATGGCCAGGCCGTGCGACAGCGGCGCGGCGGCTCGAAGCTCGTTCTCGTATTTGGTGCGTCTCGACATTTCAGCCCCCTCCACTTGCGTCCAGGGAGCGGCAGTGTGACGCGGGATACTTACATTCCAGCTTAAGAGTCCATTCCAGCTTAAGAGTCCAATCTCGAGACCAGCTCGAGACGACGTTCCAGGGACTCGACGTCCGATTCCCCCGCCGGATCGACCGGCGCGCGGACCACCACTCGCCAACCTCTCCGCCCCTCCTGGTGGCCGGAAACCGGCACCACCGGCCAGCCAGCCGCCAGAGACCCCCTGGCGATCTCGGCTATATCCGAGGTGCGATCGAGGACGACCACGACGCAGCCGTCGGCCTCGAGCGCCTCGGAGACGCTGTCGCCGAAAGCGAACAGCCGGCGGCCTGACTGCCGCTCGAAACCCGCGACGAGCCTGCCGAGCCGGGGGTCGCCGGAACCGATGACGTGGACCGGCCCGCGAAAGAGCCCCAGCGCCAGCACCGCAATCTGCCAGTGCCCCTGCCGGGGGCACAACGCCAGGGGTTCCGTGTCCCCGGTCGGCTCGAGATGCTGCCAGCCCTCGAAGCTCAGCCGCCGGCAGAAATCACGCGCTCCTCGACGCACCAGTGCCCTGACGCGCGGTCTAGAAATCGACATATCCCTGCCGGGTGCGGACCTTGAGGCCGCGCTCTTTGACCCGCACCCGAATCCGGTGCCAGTCGCCGTCTCCACGGTTGTTGCTCGGGTAGTAGCCGAGCACGTACTGATCGCGCAGCTCGCGGAGGATCTCGGTAAAGGCGTCGGCGGTCTGGGAGATGTCGCTGAGCACCAGGATCCGGCCGCCACTGTCCTCGACGCCCCGCTCCAGCAGCTCGAACTCCTGCCGATGAGACGCGGCGTCGCGCCACGCCGAGGAGTGGCCTCCCGAGGTATCGTCGCCGCCCAGCCGCAACCAGTAGACCAACGCCTGCGAGCGCCGGAGCGTTTCGAGCACCTCGTTCATCCGCAGCACGCTGGCGACGTCGATGCCGTCGGAGAGCAGGATCACCACCCGCCGCCCCTGGCGCGGCTCGAGCAGCTTCAGGGCCAGGTACAGGTGGTCGTTGAGGGCGGTGGAGCCGCGTGCCTCGACGCCCGCGAGACCGGCGGAGAGCACTTCCGCGAAGCTGGTGAACGGCGAGTCGTGAAGCACTCGCTCGGCGAAGAGCACGAGCTTCGCCTGGTCGAGCTCCTGCATGCCGGCGATGAAGGCCTCTGCGCCGGCGACCGCGGTGTCCAGGCGCTCGCCGCGCATGCTGTCCGAGGCGTCGACCAGCAGCAGGGCTGTCAGCGGCACGTCGCCGCGCTCGAAGGTCACCAGGCGCTGCTGCTCGCCGTCGTCGGTGACCACGAAATCCCCCGCGTTGAGATCCAGCAGACGCTGCTCGCGACGGCTGACGGTAACGTAGAGCTGCAGCAGCTCGAGCTCCAGCTCGAAGTCGATTTCGAGCTCCGGCGACACCAGCAGCGTGCGCCCGGTCTCGCCGCTCGCGTCCTCGGCAATGACCTCGAACCGGTGCCCCTCGCCGCGCTCGCCGACGTCGACTTCCACCCTGTAGGGCGGCTCGCTGAGCTCGGCGACCACGTAGTCGTCGAGCAGGAAGGTCACCTTGGTGATCTCCTCCTCGGAGCTGACCTCCGCCACCACCTCGATCTCGCCGAACACCGGCTCCCCCGGCGCCGGGCTGATCAGCACGACACTCGGGGAACCGGCCGCGGCGGACGCGATCCACAGCAGCAGCGTGTAGCAGAGCAGGTGACGGCGCATCAGCCGGCGTCCATCTCCGGCACGGCGGCCAGCCAGCTCTTCAGGATCTCCAGCCGGCCGCGTGCATCCTCTTCGAGCGTCTGTCGCATCTCTCGGAGCACTTCGTCCGGCCAGCGGTTGTAGCGCGAGCGTTCGCTCGCTTCCGGCGCCGCGGCGTCCGCGCCGAGATCCTCCAGCAGCTCGCGCGAGGCTCGTGCCTCGCCGCGGGCGTCCAGCACGTAGGCCAGTTGGATCATCAGCGTCGGATGCCCCGGCCAGCGTTCGATTCCCCGGCGCAGGACGCCGGCCGACTCGTTCCAGCGCCCCTCGTCCATCTCGATGCGCGCCAGCTCCTGATGGGCCAGCACGGCGACCCAATCGGTGCCGGACCCGGCAGTCAGCTCGTCGAGTGCCAGGCGCGCCGCGTCCATCCTGCCGGTGCGATACAGGTTGACGGCCAGACGCAGCCGCCCCTCGCGATCTCCCGGACGGGAGGCGACGAAGTCTTCGAGCTTCGCCAGGGCCTCCGGGAAACGGCCCCTCTTCTCGAGCAGAGTGGCCAGGCCGAGGAGCGCCGCTTCTTCGTCGGCGGCCAGAGCCAGCGCCTCGTCGAACAGCTTCTTGGACTGACTCCGGACGCCGCGGTGCTGCAGGTAGCCGGCCAGGCTCGAGACGGCCCGGGCCGCGTCGATCCGCGCCTCCGGGGTGCCGAGCTCGTCGGCGTAGGCTCCGGCCAGGGTCAGCACCATCTGCGTGGCGTGGTGCGCCAGGATGAAACGGCCGCTCCGGCGATACTCCCGGCTGAGGTCGAGATGCAGCAGGATGACGGGCAGCACGCCCTGCCAGTCCGCCTGGCCGAGGTCCGCCAGGACCCGCCCTTCACCCCGCGCCAGGACCGCGACGGCTTCGGCGTCGAGCTGATCGACGGCCCGCACCTCGCTGGCGGCCAGCGTCGTCAACGCGGCGCGCCTCTCGCCGGCCGCGAGCTGGCGCAGGGCCGAGAGGTACTCGGTCTGCACCGCGCGGGCGAGGTTCTTCTCCTCGCGGCCGAGCGATGACCGGGGTGGAGCGTCACCTTGCTCCCGGGCGACCGCTTCGCGGACGATCGGAGAGGAAGAGGCGTCGACGAAGATCGGCACGAAGGCGGAGCGCGACGCCTTCTCGGACGCGCCGCCGCCTTCCCGGGCGGCGCCTTCTCGGGCGGCGCCTTCCCGGGCCAGGGCTATCGCCATTTCGTAGGCGCCGGGGATCAGCTCCGGCGCGACCAACGAGACGGCCGCTGGTCTCAGGCCAGAGGCGCCCGGCGCGCCGAGCTCCACGATCTCGATCTCGGCCGTGACGACGTCGCCTCCAGGAGCGCGAACGTGGGCCTCGAGCAGCCAGGGCTCGGGGCGGCCGGCGTCGAGGAGAAGGTGGCCCGAGATCGACTCGCCTGGCACCAGGATCGGCCGCGTCGTGGGCAGGGACAGGTCGCCTCCCAGGCCGAAGGGCGCGGGCAGGGCGATCTCCTCACCGGCCGGGGCCACCAGCAGCCAGGGCTCGTCGGCCTCGTAGAACAGCGGCGGCTGGATCCTGGCCTCGCCGGCGCCGGCCTCATCAGGCGCCGTCACCTCCAGGCCGCGCAAGCCGAAGCTGTCGCTGCTGCGCGCCAGCACCCGCAACAAGCGACCGCCGGCCGGGGCGCTGAGCGGCACGAAGGCCTTGAGGCCGGTACCGGCGAGCATCTCGCCGTGGAGATCCGGATCGAGATCGATCGCCAGGCTGCTCTGATCGAGCACTTCCAGGTCACGCCCCAGCACGTAGACGAAGATCTCGACCGTCAGGGGGCCGGAGGCGGGCCGCGCCAGGATCAGCGAGGCACCGTCGATCTCGACCATCACCGTCGCCCGCACACCGTCCGCGGACGGCAGGGCGGAAATGGCGATCGGCAGCTTGCCGCCTTGCTGACCGCTCATCAAGAGTGCCGCGGTGCGCATCTCCACCACCGCCCCGCGCCCGGTCCGGACGACCTCGTGCTCCGCTGCAGTGGACACGGCCGCCACGGCGAGCAGCAATCCCGCCGCGAGGACACCTCCCACCATTCTCGAAGCGAGGGGAGGATTCATCCTAGCGGCGTGAAGAATCGGTTTCGGCGCGATCCAGGAGGCTCCGGGCTCCCCAGGAAGCCACGGCGGTCGACGATCGCGGCCTGAAATCGTCGCGCACGGTGACGGCGATCCGCTCCAGCCCCGAAGGCAGCGTCAGCTCGAGCTCGTAGGACACCCGGCGGCCGAGGGAGGTGAGCAGATCCCGGTTGGCGATCCGGACCGGCACCACCGCCTTGGTCACCGGCCCCACCTCGTCGAGACCGCCGGCGGTGGTGAAGATCGACAGCCGTCCGGTATGGACGCGGCCGTCCGCCACCAGGGCCAGGCGCGCCAGCGGCACGGTGATCGCGACCGGTACCCGCCAGCCCTTCTTCCCCGCCGCCCGCGGCTCGCCCGGCGAAACCACCACCTCGAGAGGGTTCTCCATCTCTTCGAGGAGCAGCGCCGACACCGTACGCTCGGCGGCCAGTGTGTCTCGGTCCTTGAGCTGAATCAGCGGACGGTGGCGGACCTCGAGCTTGCCTCGGCCGGGCACGCTCTCGCGCAGGCGGACCTTGATGCGCGAGGTGCCGTCCTTCGACTCACGCGGCTCGAAGCCGAGCGAGTAGAACGTTCTGAAGTCGCTGCCGATCCTCGACAGGGCCGCGCGGAAGTCGCGGCTGCCGGTGAACGAGCGCCCGCCGGTGTCCCAGGCCAGCCGGCGCAGCGACGCCAGTGAGTCGGCCAGGGAGCCCGGGGCCACGGTGGGCACCGGCGAGGTCGAGCCGCGCCCGGCCATCACGGTGTCGCCGGCCGCCAGGAATCCGGAAGTGCGCAGGCCGCCGGCATCGAGGGTGTGGAAGACGACACCGCTCGAGCTCGCCCTTTCGGACACGTCCTGCACCTGCCTCTCGGCGTCGATCATGAAGCTGGAGGCTGCTGCTGCCATGGCGTCGAAATTGACGCTGTCCTGCGCCAGCTCCGCGGGATCCGCGCTGGCGCCGTTGTCGCCGCCGCCCTCGGCACCGGGAGTCGACGGCATGCGGTTGCTGGAGTAGCGGCCGAAGGCTTCTTGCCAGGCGTCGAACAGGCGCCGCGGATAGGCCGCCGGAACCCGGCCGCTGACGTAGAGCACCGCGCGGCGGCCCGGCAGGCCGGCGATCGACTGGATCAGCTGCTGCAGCTGACCGGTGGTTCTGTGCAGCTCGCCGTTGACCTCCGCGGCGTAGGCCCGCGCCTGGGACAGCAGGGCCCGCGCCTGCATGTCGGGATCCCTGGCCCCGATGTCGGTGCCTCCGTTCTTGGCCCGACGCATGTCCTGCAGGATGCTCCGATACTCATTTGCCAACCGGCCACCGCCCGGGCGCTCCCGAATGTCGTCGAGCTGGGAGACCACCAGCTCCGGCACCGTGGTGAAGCTCTGTTCGAGCTCCAGCCGGTGGCCCGCGGTGACCAGCATGACTCGATCGTCAGGTCCGAGGGCCTGCCGTAGGAAGGGCTTGAGCGCCTGGCGCACGTCCTTCAGGTCGCCCGGCTCGAGATAGCCGCGGTCGATGTAGATCACCAGGTGCAAGCGGTCGGCCGCCTCGGCACTCGGCGACGCCCGCACGGCGGCGGGCGAGGGCGAGCCCGGTGGCGGCGCCGCCGCCTCGACTCCGTTCGCGCGGCCGGCGACCATCGACCGGAAATGGGTCAGCTCGACCGGCTGAGAGTCCTGAAGAACTTCGAAATCCTCACGCGTGAGCCCGGCGACCGGCTCGCCCTGGCCGTCTACGACCACGACCTCGAGCTCGGCGAGACGGACCTCGATCTCCTGGGAAACGACGTCCGCGGCCGGGGCCTCGGCGGTGACCGGGCCGGAAGCGTACGCGGCCAACAAGGCCACGGTCACGACGGCACAGCTTGTCTGGACCCGGTTTGTCTGGACCCGGTACATTCGGCAACGCGCTCCTCTCAGCTTTATACGCGCCGCGTGATCCTGGGTTTGCTCCCCGCGTACCTGAGCTCCGCCCTACAGGCTCCGCTTCTTGCCTCTCTTGCCGCGCCGGCTGCCTTTCGGCCGGAAGGGCTTCTGACCGCCGGCACCGCCGCCGCCGCCGCCGCCGCCGCCGCGCGGCCCGCCGCCGCCGCCAGGGCCGCCGCGAAAGGTCCGCGGTCCACGTGGCCGATCCTCGGCGATATTGATATTGAGCTTCCTGCCGCCGAGCTCGTGCTCGTGAAACTTCTCGATGCAGTTCGCGGCCTCGTCTTCGTTCGAGAACTCGACGAAGGCGAAGCCTCGAGGCCGGCCCGTGTTACGGTCCGCCGGCAGATAGACGTCGACGACCTGCCCGGCTTCGGCGAGCAGATCCGCGAGTTGGCTTTCGGTGGTGTAGTAGCTGAGATTTCCGACGAATACTTTGGCTGAAATGGCTTGGTCTCCTTCTGGGTTGGGGACTGCGTCTGGCTTGGCGAGGCCGGAATACTTGGATGAGTATAGACCGAAACTCCGCGGGACGGTCCCCTATACTCTGATCCGGCCGGCCGACGTCGTCGCCAGCCACCCTCAATGGAGACCGAGTATGAGAGTCGACCGCCGAATCTACGACCCTGCCTCTCTGGCCGCGATCTGCGGCTCGATCCTGATTTGCTGCACCTGCTGCACGGTGATCTGCGCTCCCCCGGTCCTCGCCGAGGCGATCACGGCGGACCAGGGGCGGAGCATTCCCGGCCCCGGGACGGTGCTGAGTGAGCGCCAGCGGATCGAGCCGGTCAACCGTATGCTGCGCGCCCGCCTCGACGACCTGCTACCGGCGCTGATGCGCGAAGCCGAGATCGACCTCTGGCTGGTGATCAATCGCGAATACGCCGAGGATCCCGTCTACCTGACCCTGGTGCCCGATCCGGTCTTCGCCGCCCGCCGCACCACGATGCTGGTGTTTCACGACCGGGGCACGGGCGCCGGAGGCGAGGACCGCGGGGTCGAGCGGCTGACGGTCAGCCGCTACGGGCTCGGAGAGCTGTACGAGTCGGCCTGGGAGGGCGGCGACCTCGACGAGCAATGGAGCCGCCTGGCCGAGATCGTCGCTGAGCGCGATCCGCGCCGCATCGGCATCGACGTCAGCCGTCACTGGCCGGTGGCGGACGGCCTGACCGCCAGCCTGAACGACCGCCTGCTCGAAGCCCTCGGCCCGCGTCTGTCGCAGCGGGTGGTGAGCGCCGAAGAGCTGGTGATCCGCTGGGTCGAGACCCGCGGCGCCGAGGAGCTCGAGGTCTACCCCCACGTCGTCTCGCTGGCCCGAGGGGTGATCTCCGAGGCCTTCTCCGAGCGCGTGATCACCCCCGGGGTCACTACCACGGAGGACGTCGCCTGGTTCATCCGCGAGCGCTTCGGCGAGCTGGGTCTGCCGGTCTGGTTCATGCCCTACGTCAACGCCCAGCGTCCAGGCGGCCCGTGCGAAGCCGAGGCCAGCTTCTGCGGCGAGCCGGGGGCGATCCGGCGAGGCGACGTGCTACATACCGACGTCGGCATCTGCTACCTCCGGCTGTGCACCGACACCCAGGAGATGGGCTACGTGCTGCGGCCCGGCGAGACCGGCGTGCCCGACGGCCTCGAGCGGGCACTGGCCACCGGCAATCGCTGGCAGGACTTGTTGACCACCGAGATGGTCACCGGCCGTACCGGCAACGAGATCCTCGCCGCCGCCCGCGCGGCCGCCGAGGGCGAGGGCATCGCCTCGAGCGTCTACACCCACCCGCTGGGCTTCTTCGGGCACGCGCCCGGGCCGACGATCGGCATGTGGGACAACCAGGGACCGACCCCGGTACGCGGCGACTGGAAGCTCCACCCCGACACCGCCTACGCCATCGAGGGCAACGTCAAGGTGCCGGTCGCCGAATGGGACGGCCAGCACGTGCAGATCAAGCTCGAGCAAAGCGCCGTATTCGACGGCGAGCGGGTACTCTACCTGGCGGGGCGCCAGACCGCCTGGCACCTGGTGCGTTAGCCGCCCCGGCTACCGCCGCGGTCGTCCTGATGGCCTGCGGGCGGTGCTCAGGCTCTCTCCTGGCCCACGATTCCGCCCGGCGCTCGGTCGCGTTGCGCTCCGTCCTCGGCCATCTGGCCGCCCGCTCGGGTGCTCGGGCTCAGACCTCCCCCCTTTGAAAAAGGGGGGATCGAGGGGGGATTCTTCTCTCAGGGCTGGTGCACGGTGACCGGCCCGAAGCCCTCGAGCTGCGGCCGGAGCTCCTCGGCCGGCCCCACCGCGACGATCGCCAGGTTCTCGGGATCGAAGTGCTCACGGGCGGCGCGTAGCACCTGGTTCTCGTCGATCTGGGCGAGCACTCCCGGGTAGCTGTCGTAGTAGTCGAGCGGCAGGTCGAAGACCGCCAGCGCCTCGAGGCGCTTGGCCAGCCCGTCGATCGTCTGCAGCGTGTAGGGGAAGACGCCGACCAGGTAGTCCTGGGTCTCCTTCAGCTCCTCGCGGCTGACCGGCTCCTCGCGGATGCGGCGCAACTCGAACAGCAGCTCGCCGACCGCCGCGCCGGCCACGTCGGTGGCCACGGCGGCCCGGATGACGAAGGGCCCCGGCCCGCTGCGGCGCGCGAAGTAGCTCTGGGCGCCGTAGGTGAAACCGTGCTTCTCGCGCAGGTTGAGATTGATCCGGCTGGTGAACTTGCCGCCGAAGATCGTATTGAGCAGGGTCA
This sequence comes from bacterium, assembly GCA_024226315.1. Lineage (GTDB taxonomy): Bacteria > Acidobacteriota > Thermoanaerobaculia > Multivoradales > J023 > JAAELT01. The sequence goes on from JAAELT010000271.1 coordinate 26,501, forward strand.
TCTGCGGAAAGTCCGGGTGCTGCCGAGACACACAAGCATGCCCCAGCTGCAGCTGGACCTGCGCGGATCCCGGCCGATCGACGATGTGTACCTGGGTGCCCGCGAGCGCCGGTGCCTCGATCGACGGCGGCTCCGGCGCCGCCAGCTGCCGCCAATCCCCGAAGGCGTCCGAGACCAGGCTGATCGACTCCTCCGGGTCGAGGTCCCCGACCGCGATCAGGGTCGAGCCACCGGGGCCGATCTGGCGCCGGTAGAACGATCGGAGGCTGTCCTGGTCCAGCCGTTCGAGGCTCTCCTCGGTGCCGATCAGCGGCCGGCCGTAGACCGTGTCGCGGTACACGACGGCGGCGAAGACCCGCTCGGCGAGCGACCCCGGCTGCCCGCGGCGCCGCAGGATCTCCGCCAGCCGCTCGCGGCGCAAGCGTTCGATCTCGTCTACCGGGAGCTCCGGCGTCCTGATCACCTCGGCCAGCAGCTCGAGCGCCGACTCGCGGTGCCGCGACAGCGTGCCGGCCTCGACGTAGGCCATGTTCCAGCCCGCGCCGGAGACCAGCGAGCCGCCCAGACTCTCGACCTGATGTGCGATTTCGAGTGCGCTGCGCTCGCGGGTGCCTTCATCCAGCAGGCCGCCGTGCAGGCTGGCCAGGCCGGGCGCGTCGAGTGACCCGTACTGGCCGCCGGCGGGAAGCAGCACCTGCAGACTCGCCAGCGGCACCCGCGGTACCCGGGCGGCGAGAACGCCCAGCCCGTTGTCCAGACGCGTGTGGCGGAACTCCGGGAAAGCGAATTCCCGCAGCCGTCCCGGTGACGGCGGTCGCGCGCGGTCGACAGCGGGCCCCACGACGCTCACTCCACTCCGGCCCCGCCGCGCGGCACCGCGTCCCGCGGCACGACCGTAACCACCGCCCCGTTGCGCCCGGCGAGGCGGTCCTGGGCGAGCGCCGTCAAGTCCCCCGGATCGAGGGCGTGGTACCGCTCCACCTCCCGCGCCACGGCGGCGGGATCGTCGAAGAACGTGGTGAAGAGCGACAGCAGGTCGGCCCGCCGATCGAGTGTCTGGAGCTGGCTGTAATGATCCGCCAGGCGTTGATTGACGGCACGCTCGAAGTGCTCGGCCGCGATCGGCTCGCGCGCCACGCGCTCCAGGTGCTCGACGATCGCCGCCTCCAGCTCCGCTGGCTCGACCCCGGGCTTGGCAGTCGACACCAGGGCGAAGGTCGCGGTCAGCTCGGTCGGGAACACGTAGCAGCCGATGTCCTGCGCCAGCTGACGGCGATAGACCAGATCCTCGTACAGCAGGCTCGACTTGCCCTCGGTCAGCACCGCGCAGAGCAGATCCGCCGCGTACCACGCGTCCTGGCCGTACGCCGGTACCTGAAAGGCCATGTAGATCCGCGGCAGCTGCACGTCGTCGTTCAGCACCTCGCGCCGCTCGTCTCGATCGCGTGCATGGGGAGGAGCCGACGGCAGCTCCGACGGCCGCCCCGCCGGAATGGCGCCGAAGAAGTGCTCGATACGGCCCAGGGCACGGTCGTAGTCGATGTCGCCCGCCAGTGTCAGCACCGCGTTGCTCGGCACGTAGAAGGTGCCGAAGAACTCACGCACGTCGTCGAGGGTGGCGGCCTCCAAGTCGTCGACGTAGCCGATCACCGGCCAGCGATAGGGATGCGCCTCGTCGTAGAGCAGCTCGTGGAGCCGCTCGAAGGCCCGGCCGTAGGGCTGGTTGTCCATCTTCTGCCGGCGCTCGTTGATCACCACCTCGCGCTGATTGTCGAGCTTCTCCTGGGTGATCGCCGGCAGGAAGAACCCCATGCGGTCGGATTCGAGCCACAGGCCCAGATCGAGGTAGTGCGTCGGCAGCACCTCGTAGTAGTTGGTGCGGTCGTACCAGGTCGAACCGTTGGCGACGCCGCCCGCCTGCTGGATGTAGCGGAAATGGTCGTTGGTGCCGACGTTCTCCGAGCCCTGGAAGAGCAGGTGCTCGAACAGGTGGGCGAAGCCGGTGCGCCCCGGCGTTTCGTTCTTCGAGCCGACGTGGTACCAGATGTTGAGGGCGACCAGCGGCAGCGTCGGATCGCGATGCAGCACCACCTGCAGACCGTTGTCGAGCGTGTGGCGCTCGAGATCGAAACACTCGGCGGACAGGTGGTCGACAGACGTGTTGGACATCAGGGGTTGATTCATCGGAGTCCCGTAGGGGGTCGGGATCGCGGAGAGTCGGCGAGCATAGGAGGCCGCCACTGGAGTGTCAAGCGGCCGGCCCGTGCAGCGGACGCTTTGCTAGCGCTTGACTTACGCTCAAGTTCCGCCTAGAATCAAATCCCGGAACGTTCAGCAGAGTGTCGCACCGGACTTCGAAACACGTCGAAACACGTCATTCCGTCGACACGCGTAATTCCGAACGCACCGGAGACATCCCGACATGCGCAACGGAAACCAGGGCAGGCCTAGCTACCTCACCGAACGCCAGAAGGCGATCCTCGAGTTCATCGCCGAGTACCTGCAGCGTCACGGCATCTCCCCCACCCACCGGGAGATCCGCGACGAGTTCGGCTACTCGTCTTTCGGTACCGTCTACAAGCATCTGAAGCTCTTGCAGGAAAAGGGCTACCTGCACCGCGACTGGAACCAGAAGCGTGGCCTCGAGCTGGTGCGCGCGGTGCCCGGGACGCAGGTGGCGACCGGCGCGGAGGTTTCCTTCCTCGGCCTGATCGCCGCCGGCCAGCCGATCGAGACGCTGCCCGAGCGCGAGAAGCTCGGCGTCCCCCATCACCTCCTCGACGGCCAGGCCGACGACCACTACGTGCTGCGGGTCACCGGCGAGTCGATGATCCAGGAGGGCATCTACGACGGCGACTACGTGGTCGTGCTGCGCCGCGAGCGCGCCATGCCCGGCGAGATGGTGGTGGCACTGGTGGGCATCGAGGCCACCCTCAAGCGCTACTACCCCGAGGGCGAGCTCGTCCGCCTGCAGCCCGCCAACCCCGAGATGGAGCCCATCCGGGTGCCCGCCACCGACGTGAAAGTACAGGGCGTCGTCGTCGGCTTGATGCGGAAATTCTGACGCGTCCTCTACCCGCTGGTGTCGACCTCGTTCATCAGCTGCACGTGGTTGCCCTCCCTGTCTTCGAAGCCGGCCATCCACAGTTCCTGAGCCTCGGTCCGGTGCACCACGTGGGGCTCCTCGGTGAGCGCCATTCGCAATGGACGCTGTAAACGGTAGGGAGAAATCGGACTCTGCGCTTACAGCGTCCGCGAGGAGCAGGATTGATGCAGCGGACGATATCATGATATCATCACCCTATGGCACAGTTACTTGTCCGCAACCTCGAAGACAGCATCAAGGGCAGGCTCCAAGCCCGAGCGAAGCGCCATGGGCGCAGCACCGAAGAAGAAGTTCGGGAGATTCTGCGCAATGCGGTGCGAGAGGAGGCCCCCAGGCCACCACTTGGCACCCGGATCGCCCGCCGTTTCGCATCCATCGGCTTGGATGAAGAGATTCTCGAGCTCCGTGGTCAGCCGCCCCGCTCGGTGGACTTCGAGCCATGATCCTGCTCGACACGAACGTCTTGTCCGAGCTGATGCGGCGCCAGCCAGAAGAGCGAGTCATCGCCTGGCTGGACGCCCAACCTCAGGAGTCTGTCTGGACGACTTCGATTACGATCTTCGAGACCCGCCTCGGCTTGGAGCGTCTCGCGGTTGGTAAGCGGCGCCAGGCCTTGGAAGATGCCTTCGGCGCGATAATCGATGAAGACTTCGAGAATCGGGTGGTCGTCTTCGACCGACCCGCTGCCGAGGCGGCTGCCAGCCTGGCCGCGGAGCGCTTTCGGGCCGGCCGGCCTGTCGATTACCGCGACGTCCAGATCGCTGGCATCACAGCAGCTCACAAGGCGACCTTGGCGACCCGCAATTCTCGCCACTTCGACGGGCTCGGTTTGAACCTGATCGATCCTTGGGCGTCTTGACCAGCCTGCCTGCCGGTGACCCGCTGGACGTCCGGCGATCGATCCTTGCCGGCGCCGGGGCTGCATGCCCTGTGCCGGCTGCGAGGAGCCACTTGACCATAGGCAATGACCATAGTAGACTTTGTTCATGGACACCATGGCCATCTCCCACTTCAAGGCTACCTGCCTTGCGGTTCTCGAAAGAGTCCGAAAGACCGGCGAACCGATCCTCGTGACCAAGCGCGGCGAGCCTGTTGCGCAGGTCTTGCCGCCGCCGCCGCCGGCGCCTGCTGAAGAGAGCCGCTTCGGTTGCATGCGGGACGTGCTCGAAATCGTCGACGACATCGTCCAGCCGCTTCCCGAGGAGGACTGGGAAGCCCTGCGATGAGACGGTACTTGCTGGATACCCACGTCTGGCTCTGGTACCTGGCCGGCACCAAAGACCTGCCCAAGACCCTGCGCGAAGCCCTCGACGACGCGGCGGGCATGTGCTGGCTGTCGCCGATCTCCATCTGGGAGGCGAACGCGCTCGTCGCGCGAGGGCGGGTTCGGAGCGTGGGTGTCGAGAAAGACTGGCTCAGGGCGGCCCTGAAGAACCTGCCCCTTCGAGAGGCGCCGGTCAACTTCGAGGTCGCCAGAGCCGTCGCAGACCTCGACCTGCCGCACAACGATCCCGCGGACCATTTCCTGGCGGCCACGGCGTTGGTCTACGACCTCACTCTCGCGACCGTGGATCACAAGTTGGTGGAAGCGGAGTGGCTCCCCACGTTGAGCGCCTGACCCTTCGGGCGTGCCCCTTCGAGCGATGCCCACTACGGGCGGGGAACAGTCGGAGCGGCAGGCTGAGCACAGGGCGCCGGACCCGAGAAGGCCAGGCGGCCCGAAGGCCGCCCGGCGTGAGTGCAAGTGATCAGGCGTCGGTGGACGCCGACTCGGTCTCGTCGGTCGACGCGGGCTCGGAGGTCGCCGCGTCGGGCGCCTCGTCACCGTTCTCGGCCTGCCGCTGACCGGGGCGGCGGGTGGAGGGCCGCACGCGCTCGGCGAGCTCGTGCATGCCCGCCAGGTCGAAGAGGCCTTCCGTGGCCCGCGCGACGAAGAGGAACTGGCGATCGTAGCTCGTGATCGCTTCGTTCTTGGCCAGGCGGGTGGTCTCGGCCTTTTTCTCGGCCCCGGCGTGCTCGCCGACGACGAGCTCGAGCTGATCGGCGCCCCGGGCGAGTCTGCCCGCCAGTCTCGGCAGGTCGACGTCGACCTCCTCGACGGCGGGAGTCAGATCCACCTTCGGGTCCTCGAGAAAGTCCACGGTGTCGCGGACCTGCTTGACCAGCCCCCTGGGATCCCGCAGGGTCTCGCCCGCGACGCCCACGGTGGTGAAGCCGCGGGCCGATCCGTAGAGGTTCTCGAGTGTGTGGCGCGCCGGGGTGAAGGCAGCCAGCAGCTGCTTCTTGATCTCGTCGCGCCGGTCCTGCAGCTCGACGACTCTGGCCAACTGGCCCAGATGGGGCGTGTTGGCCGCGAGCATCTGCTGCTGGGCGACGTCCAGCCGATCCCCGAGGTCGGCGACGACCGGCCGGTAGTCCAGGACCGGCTCGCCTTCCGGGGTCGACCTGTCGGCGTTCAGGATGTCGGCGGCCTGGCCGCCATGGGTCTTGATGGCCGCGGAGACCACGTCGTAGGAGCGTAGCTTCCCGGCCAGGGTTCTGTCTTCGGTTCGTTGAGGTGTTTTCATGGGTTGGTTCCTCGTTGGTTCGGATTTCGAGCCGGCCGCCCACGCGGCGCCCGGTCTCGGCGCGTCCCCTGCTGTCGTTGGCCTGACCCCCGGTCGGGACTTGCCCGGAGATCCTGTGGCTTCGAGTCAGATCATGGCGTCCTCCTTCCTTTCGGTGCCGCGGCGATGGCCGCGATGGAGGCAGTGTAGAAGGTGGACCTACGCAAAACCCTGCAGAAGTTCCGTGCAATCCTTCTGCTTTGGGATTTTCTTGCCGCCACCGCCCCATGAGCCGTCGCCATAATTGATACCGTTCTACCCAATCCGGCCTGTTTGCCGGCTGAGGGAGGGCAAACGAGGGTCGTTTGGCCTCTCTGCAGAATCAGGGAAGGGCGAACGAGGGTCGTTTGCCCTGTTTGGCAGAGACATGATTGTCAAACGACCGTCGTTCATGGCTCATTGCCATAGCGAATCGGTCGATCGACCCTCGTTCGGGCTGTCCGCAAGTGTCGGAGGAGGCAATCGAGACTCGATCAGGGTTCCCAGCAGCGCGGAACAGGGTGATCGCCGCCCGATCGGGGTTCCCAGCGGCACGGAGGACGGCGATCACCGCCCGATCGGGTCGACCCTCAGTCCTCGCCTTCCAGCAAAGCCCGCATCTCGGCGAACTTCTGGCGCTCCTTGGCTGTGGCCTCGGGGTAGCGGAGGCCGAGCCCGCGCAGGGTCTCGACGACGATCTCGGCCACGCACATGCGCATGTAGGGCTTGCTGTCGGCGGGGATGGCGTACCAGGGGGCCCAGGGCCGGGAGGTGGCGCGCAGGGCGTCTTCGTAGGCGTCCATGTAGTCGGCCCAGAAGCCGCGCTCGCGCACGTCGCCGGAGGAGAACTTCCAGTTCTTCTCCGGCTCGTCGAGGCGGGCTATGAAGCGCTCGCGCTGCTCCGCGTGGGAGACGTTGAGCCAGAACTTGAGGATCACGGTGCCGTTGCGTGCCAGGTGCTTCTCGTGGTCGCGGATCGACTCGTGGCGCTCGCGCCAGAGCTGATCGAGCGGCACCCGGTCGGGCAGCCGCTGGCCGCCCAGGTACTCCGGGTGCACCCGTACCACCAGCACCTCCTCGTAGTAGCTGCGGTTGAAGATGCCGATGCGCCCGCGCTCTGGCAGGCGGCGGGCGCTGCGCCACAGGAAGTCGTGGTCGAGCTCCTCAGACGAGGGTACCTTGAACGACGACACCTGGCAGCCCGCCGGGTTGACCCCGCTCATCACCGCGCGGATGGTGCCGTCCTTGCCCGCCGCGTCCATCGCCTGGAAGACCAGGAGCACGGAGTGGTGGTCGTGGGCGTAGAGCATCCGCTGTAGGTCTCGCAGCTCGTCGATCTGGTCTTCGAGACGCTTCTTGCAGCCCTTCTTGCCGGGCGCGTCGTCCGGCGGCGCGGTGGCCGCGTCGCCGAGATCGAACGATCCGTCGAAGGGAACCAGGTAGGGATTCGGGGCGGCTTCGAACATCACGGTCTCCTCTTGAAAACAGTCTCCTCTCGGGAGGAGATCACAGGTAGTAACGCCGGATCAACACGAAGGCGGTCGCCGCCAGAGCCAGGACGCAGACGAGCGCCGTCAGCCGGGCGCGACGATCCCCCGGTATGAGGCTGGCCCAGCGCCGGATGTGGAAGACCCAGATGGCGACGGGGACGACGGGTAGGAAGTGCCGACCCTGGGTGCCTTCGATAAAGGCGGCGCCGACCGGGGTCCAGAGTGCGTATTGGCTGGCGCTGATCATCACCAGGGTGCCGGCGACCAGGGCGGCGAGGAAGGCGCGCTGCCACGGGCCGACGTCGAGCTCCGGACTGCTGTCGACGGCGGCCAGGGCGAGCAGGGCGAGGGCGTAGGCGGCGAGCAGCCAGAAGGGCAGCGGCGTGTCGAGCCAACCGAGACGGCCGATGAGCTCGGCGGCGAATCGCGGCGCGTTCTCTATCCAGTCGCCGGCGACGACGCCGAGGAAGCGCAGGGGCTCGGCGACGGATTCGGCGATCTGGCGGTCCGGATCCACCCCCGCGCCCGGACGGAAGGGCAGGTCGACGGAGCGGGCGTTCAGTACCGCCACCAGCAGAGCCAGGCCCGTGACAGCGCCGTAGACGAGCAGCGCCGGCACCCGGCGGCCGCGCGGAAAACGTGCCCGCGGGACGAGCAGCGGGGTGAGCAGCAGCGGCAGGTAGGCCGCTTTCGACAGGCAGAAGACGGCGGCCGACAGCGTCAGGGTGGCGAGCTGCCGCCGGCCGAGGGCGCCGGCAGCGCTGAAGGCCGGGCCGGCGACGGAAGCGGCGAAAAGGAACGCGGCGGCCAGGGTGAGCGCGTCTGCCGATACCGAGGCGCGTTGGAAGAGCGCCATCGGCGCCAGCGCCACCAGCACCGCCAGCCAGCGGTAGGACGGCAGGCACCGCAAGGCCAGCCAGGTCAGGAGGCTGGCTACGAGCAGGTTCGCCAGGCGTGCCAGGTAGAAGAGCACCAGGGGCGGCGCGCCGACCAGGCGGCCGAGGGCGATGCCGGCGGCCTGGGGCAGGTAGGGCACCACGGTGTAGGCGGCGGCGGCCGGGAAGTCGACGAACTGCCGTCGATCCGGATCGAGCTCCAGGGCGCGCGCCGCGGCGAAGGCCCCGGGCGCGACGCGGCGCTCGGGATGAAACGGCACGTCGGCAAACAGCTCGAACAGCGCCGGCACGCTGGCCGGCAGCTCGGCGCCGATCCTGCCCTGCCACCGCTCGGCAGTCAGGTGGCCCTCGGCGAGCGCGAAGGCGCGATAGAAATGGACGGGCTCGTCTGGAACCTGAAAGGGCGGAGTCAGGAAAACGAACAGGCTCCCGGCGGCGAGCGACGCGACCAGGAAAAAGCCGTCGGCGCGCCGCGCCCACCTCATGGACGGTCCGAGCCTACTCTTCCGCCGGTTCTTCGAGCAGGATCTCCTCCAGGAAGAGCGACAGGGCGTTGTTGAAATAGTCCCGGTTGGTCTTCTTGCGGAAGCCGTGGCCCTCGTCCTTGGCCAGCAGGTACCACGGCTCGGCCCCGCCCTTGCGCACCGTCTCGACGATCTGCTCGGCCTCGCTGGCCGGCACGCGCGGATCGTTGAGCCCCTGGGCGATGAACAGCGGCTTGGTGATCTTGTCGGCCTGGTTGAGCGGCGAGATCTTCTCCAGGAAGGCGCGCATCTCGGGATCGCGCTCGTCGCCGTACTCCACCCGGCGCAGGTCGCGGCGGTACTCCTTGGTGTTCTCGAGGAAGGTGACGAAGCTGCTGATGCCGACGATGTCCACCGCGCCGCGCAGGCGGTCGTTGTAGTGGGTCATGGCGGCCAGCACCATGTAGCCGCCGTAGGAGCCGCCGTAGACCGCCACGCGGCCGGAATCGAGCTCGTCGCGGGTTGCAATCCAGTCGAGCAGCTTACCGATGTCCTTCACCGAGTCCTCGCGCTTGAAGCCGTTGTCGAGCTTCAGGTAGCTCTTGCCGTAGCCCGAGGAGCCGCGGACGTTTGGCGCCAGCACAGCGATGCCCAGCTCCTGGGTCAGGTACTGGACGCGGGAGTTGAAGAACGGCCGGTGCTGGCCCTCGGGCCCGCCGTGGATGTCCACCAGCACGGGCCAGGGTTTGGGCGCGGACTCGGGCGGCGGGTAGTAGAAGGCGGGGATCTTGCGCGGCGCGCCGTCGACCTCGTCGAAGGTCTCGTAGTGCACCAGCTCGGGCACCGAGAACGAGGAGGTGTCGAGCCCGCCCACCTCGCTGTGGGTCCAGCGCTCGAGCCCGAGCGACTCCATGTCGAGCACGAAGACGTCGGCCGAGGTGCGCGGCGAGTTGAGCACCATGCCGAGGCGCTTCGAGTCGGGGCTGAATTCGAGGCCGAAGACCTGGCCGATCGGCAGCTCGGGCAGGGCGACCTCCTCGCGGGTGTCGGCCCGCCACAGGCGCAGCCGGCTGATGCCCTCCTCGTTGACGGTGAAGGCCAGCCAGCGGCCGTCGTCCGAGGTCGTCAGGCCGCCGACGTTCCACGGGATGTCGGCGGTCAACACCTCGGCCTCGCCGGTGGCGACGTCGTAGTAGCGCAGGTGCTGGAACTCGCTGTCCTCGTCGGAGGAGAAGTAGACGCCCTTGCCGTCGTGCGCCCAGGTGGCGGCGCCGTAGGCGATCTGCTGGTCAGCCGGGCGCACGGCCTTCAGCTCTCCGGACTCGAGGTCGAGGATGTGCGGATGCGTCTCGTTGGCCGACACGACGCGCACCAGGATCATCTTGCTGTCGTCCGGCGACCAGCCCACCGCCACCCAGAATCCGCCTTCCTCCAAAATCGGCTTCGGCTCTCCCGGCTCCTTCAGGCTGGTGACGTGGATGTCCCAGTCCCGACCGTTGCGCCGGGTGGTGAAGAACGCCGCCCGGTCGCCGCTGTTGGAGATGCTGACGTTGCCGTTGCGCGACTCGCCGTCGGTCAGCAGGCGCGACGTGCTGGTGCCCATGTCGAAGAGGTAGAGCTGGAAGAACTCCGAGCCGCCCACGTCGCGGCCGATGACCATGCTGTCGAGCTCCGGATCGGGCACCACCGAGGCGCCCGAGACCGGTTCGTCGAAGAACGTCAGCTGGTGCCGCGCGCCGCCTGGGGTCTTCACCCAGTGCACCTGGTTGGTCTCGCCGAAGCGGGTCGAGATGAGCATGCCCTCACCCGACGGGTGCCAGCCGGCGAGAAAGGCACCGCGGGTATTCTGGTACTGCCGGAAACGCTCGGCGACCTCGGGCGGGATCTCGGGGATCCCCTCCAGAACCAGGTTGCCCTTCTCCACCCGCTCTACCTCAGCGGCGACAGCGGCGGTGAAGAAGGTCGTGGCGAAGAGGCCGCAGAGCGCGACCGGGACGACGAGGCGTGTGAGCTTGCGCATGAAATCCTTCTCCGTCACGGTACCGGTGGGTAGACGTAGCTGGCCTGCAGGCCGAGGGGGATTCCCGCCAGCCAGTAGAGCACCAGGAAGATCGTCCAGGTGAAGAACAGGACCACCGAGTAGGGCAGCATGATCGACACCACGGTGCCGATGCCGGTGCCCTTGACGTAGCGTTGACAGAAGACCACCACCAGCGGGAAGTATGGCATCAGCGGGGTGATGATGTTGGTGGTCGAGTCGCCGACGCGGTAGGCCGCCTGGGTGAGCTCGGGCGAGAGCCCGAGCTGCATCAGCATGGGCACGAAGATCGGCGCCAGCAGCGCCCACTTGGCCGACGCCGAGCCCACCAGCAGGTTGACCATGGCCGACAGCATGATGATGCCGACGATCGTCGCCTGCCCGGGCATGCCGAGGCTCTTCAGGAAATCGGCGCCCTTGAGCGCCAGCAGCACGCCGACGTTGGACTTGCCGAATGCGTAGATGAACAGGGCTGCGAAGAAGGCCATGACCAGGTAATAGCCCATGGTGCTCATCGACTTCGACATGCCCTTGACGATGTCGCGGTGGCTCTTGACCGTGCCCGAGACGTAGCCGTGGACGACGCCCGGGATCAGGAAGAAGAGGAAGATGAGCGGCACGATCGACTGCATTAGCGGCGCCGCGAAGGCGGTGATCTGGCCCTCGGGGGAGCGCATCGCCGAATCCGTCGGCAACACGATGAAAAAGAGCACCGCCACACCCAGCAGCATCGCGATCATGCCGGCGAAGAGCCCCTTGCGGTCGGCGGCGGAGAGCTCCTCCATCTTCGGCATCTCGTCGGGGTCGCCGTCGATCTTCTCGCCGGCGTTGACCCGCGGCTCGATCACCTTGTCGGTGAGGTACCAGCCGACGGCGATTACCAGGATCGACGACAGCGAGGTGAACAGCCAGTTGCACAGCGGGTTGACCTGGAGGTCGGGCTGGATGAGCTGACCGCCGGCCTGGGTCAGCCCCTGCAGCAGGGGATCGATGCCCGACGGGACGAAGTTGGCCGAGAAGCCGCCGGAGACCCCGGCGAACGCCGCCGCGATGCCAGCCAGGGGATGCCGGCCGGCGGCGTAGAAGATCACACCGCCGAGAGGTATCACCAGCACGTAGCCGGCGTCGGCCGCCGTGTGGCTGACGATCGCCACCAGGATCAGCATCGGCGTCAGCAGCATCTTCGGAGTGAAGCTCAGCATCCACTTGAGGCCGGCGTTGATGAACCCGGTGTGCTCGGCGACGCCGACCCCCAAGAGTGCCACCAGGACCACTCCCAGCGGATGGAAGCCGGTGAAAGTCTTGACCATGTCGACCATGAACTGGGCCAGCGCGTCACCGGTGAGCTGGTTGACCACCCGCACCGGCTGGCCGTCCCGCGGATCGATCTCGACGAACTCCACCGGCGCCAGGACAGCGGAGACGATCCAGGTCACGATCATCAAGATCAGGAACAACACCGCCGGGTCGGGCAGCTTGTTGCCGGCGACCTCGATCCAGTCCAGAGCGCGGTCGAGCCAGCGCTTCTTCTGCGTTTGCGTGTCGGCGGAGTCGTTGCTCTCGTCGGCCATACGGGCACCTCGCTTCGCTGGGATCAATAGATTGGTGGCCGGAGTCTATCTCACGGCGATTCAAACCCCATTCGTCTCGTGAATCGAGCCGTCGGTCTCCACGGGAGCCGGTCGGGGTCCCACGGTTGATATGCTGAGGCAGCAATGGAGGCGGATGTCTTTCGATGACCGTCCGATGATTGACACCTTGCGATGACAGAGAGCGCCCATGAGATCACCGGTCTGCTGATCGCCTGGCGCGGCGGTGACGACGACGCGCTGGCTGATCTGCTGCCGCGGGTCTACCAGCGACTCAAGAAGATCGCCAGCCACCTGGTGCGCCAGGAGCGCTACGAGCACACGCTGGCGACCACCGCGCTGGTCCACGAGGCCTACCTCCGCCTGATCGATCTCGAGAACATCGGCTGGAAGGACCGCGCCCACTTCTACGCCATGTGCGCGCGCATCATGCGCCGGGTGCTGGTGGATCACGCCCGCCACCACGGCCGCGAGAAACGCGGCGGCGGTGCCGTGCGGGTCGACAACTCGGTGCTCAAGAACGTCCCCGAGGAGCGCGCGCCCCGGCTCGTGGCGCTGGACGAGGCGCTGCGCGAGCTGGCCGAGCACGACCCGGAGAAAGCGCGCATCGTCGAGCTGCGGTTCTTCGGCGGCCTCGACCGCGAGGAGATCGCCGAGGTGATGGGAATCTCGAGTGCCACGGTCACCCGCCGCTGGCGCTCTGCCCGCGCCTGGCTGATCAACTACCTGAATCTCGAGCCCGCGTGAGCAACCAGAGCTGGCAGCAGGTCTGGGAGGTCTTCGAGCAGGCGATCACCCGGACACCGGAAGAGCGGCCAGCCTATCTCGAGGAGGCCTGCGGCGACGACTCGAAGCTGCGGCGCGCGGTGGAGGGCATGCTGGCGGCCGACCAGGAGACCGAGTCCTTCCTCGATCAGCCCCTGGGGCACGGTGGCGGCGGCTCCCCGGCCAGTCCCCGGGCGGCGGTCGCCAGCGGCATCCTGCCGCGGGGCACCATGGTCGGCCCCTACCGGGTCCTGCGCCAGATCGGCCAGGGCGGCATGAGCACGGTCTATCTCTCGGAGCGCGCCGACGACGCCTTTCCGCGGCAGGTGGCGCTCAAGCTGGTGCGGCCCGGGATGGAGTCGGCCTCGATTCTGCGCCGCCTGCGCACCGAGCGGCTGATCCTGGCCAGCCTCGACCATCCCTACATCGCGCGCCTTTACGACGGTGGCACCTCCGAGGAGGGCATGCCGTACTTCGTCATGGAGTACGTCGAAGGGGTACAGATCGACGACTACTGCGATCAGAACCAGCTTTCGGTCGACGAGCGCCTGGCGCTCTATGGCAAGGTCGCCGAAGCGGTGCTCTACGCCCACCGCAACCTGGTCGTGCACCGCGACATCAAGCCGTCGAACATCCTGGTGATGGCGGGCGGTGATCCCAAGCTGCTCGACTTCGGCATCGCCAAGCTGCTCAAGCCCGAGCTGATGCCGGCCGGGGTGGAGTCCACCGCCACCTGGGACCGCGTGCTGACCCCCAACTACGCCAGCCCCGAGCAGATCCGCGGCAAGCTGATCACCACCGCCAGCGACGTCTATTCGCTCGGCGTGCTGCTCTACGAGATTCTCACCGGCCGCCTGCCTCACAGCTTCGAGGGCTGCTCACCGCGCGAGATCGAGAGCATCATCACCGAGACCGAGCCGCTGCCGCCGAGCGCCGTCATCACCCGGGAGCTCGGGGACGGGCAAGAGCGAGAGACCGGCAGCGAGGTGGAGACCCTGCCCTACAGGCGGAAGCGCTCCGAGGAGATCCGCCGTCAGCTCACCGGCGATCTCGACGCCATCGTGCTCAAGGCGCTGCGCAGCGCGCCGCAGCGCCGCTACGCCTCGGTCGAGCAGCTGGTGGCCGACATCGAGCGCCACCAGGCGGCCCTGCCGGTGCTGGCACGTACCGGCAGCTGGCGATATCGAGCGGGCAAGTTCGCGCGCCGCAATCGCCAGTCGCTTGCAGTGCTGACGGCGATCGCGGCGCTCTTGCTCGGCTTCGCCGTGGCGATGGCGATCCAGGCCGACCGCGTGGCCTTCGAGCGCGATCAGGCGCGGCAGGAACGCGACAAGAAAGCCCAGGTGTTGTCGCTGGTGCTCGAAGTCTTCGAATACTCGAGCCCGTTCGTCGTGCCGGGCGAGCAGCTGACGGTGCACGAGGCCCTGGAGCGCAGCGTTCCGGTGCTCGAGGACGCCGTGCGCGACCAGCCAGAGATCCGCGCCGAGCTGTTGCACACCTCCGGCACGATCCTGGAACAGCTGGCGGCCTACGAAGCCGCCCGGAGCCAGCTCGAGGAGGCCCTCGAGATCCGCGAGAAGCTCCATGGCGAGAGCCACTCCGAGGTGGTCGAGACCATGACCTCTCTGGCCAGGACCTACAAGGACCTCGGCGAGTTCGACCGCGCCGAGGCTCTTGTCCGCCGCGCACTGGCGACCTCTCGCGGTCTGTTCGAAGAAGGCCATCCCGATCTGGCCGAGCCGCTCAACGAGCTGGTCTCGATCCTCTGCTGGCGCGCCATGTACGATGCCGCCGAGGAGCCGGCGGTCGAAGCGCTGGCAGTGCTCAACGAAATGCCCGAGGGCGGCAAGAGACGCCTGGCGGCGCTCGAGAACCTGGCGATCATCCGCAACGCGCACGGCGACTACGCCGAGGGCGTGAGGCTCAACCGCGAGGCGGTGAGCTGGCTGCGGCAGAACCTGGGCGGCCACCACCCGTCACTCGTCGGGCTGCTCAACAACCTCGGTTCGAGCCTGCGACGCGTCGGCGATCTGGAGGCCGCCGAAGATGCCTTCTCAGAAGCGATTGACCTCCAGCGCGAGAACTTCTCCCGCGACCTGCCCCAACTGCTCAACAACCTCGCCGCCGTGCGCTTCGACCAGGGCAACTACGAGGGCGCCGAGGAGCTCTACCGGGGGGCGCGGGCCGCGAGCGTGGAGAGAAGCGGACCCGACCATTGGACGATCTACTTCTTCGATCTGCGGATCGCGAGCACGCGCACCCACCAGGGAGCAGCCGAGGAAGCCGAGACGTTCCTGCGTTCCCTGCTCGAGCACTGGCGGCCCGAGCTCGGCGACCACTGGCGGATCGACGAGGGAATCAGCATTCTCGGCGAAAGCGTCAGCGCCCAGGGACGCTGCGAGGAGGCCGAGGTGCTGCTGGTGGAGAGCTTCGAGAAACTGGTCGAGCGCGCCCGCCACCGCACCCAGAGCGACGCCCTGGAGCGCCTGCGGGTCCACTTCGACCGCTGCGGCGGGGAGATCGCGGGCTTCGAAGCGATGATGGCTGAGGAGGGCACATAACTCCCCGCGGAACGGCCTGATGGCCGCTCAGGGATCCGGCGAGCAGATCCAACAACGATTTGCCTGATCCAAAAGGCGGGGGCACGACGCCTTAAGAGTCAGACAGCGAAAGCTGACTCCTTTGATCTGAGGTCGTTGTTGCCTCTTCGCGACCTCGTCCCCGCGGTCGGCGTCAGACCGTGGGTGACGAATCGGCCTCGCCGAGGCGCACAAGAGTGCGGATCGCCGCGACGCGCTCGGAGAGCGGTGGATGAGAGTAGCTCAGGAAGACGTAGAAGGGATGCGGCGTGAGGTTCGTGAGGTTGTCCGCTGACAGCTTCTCGATCGCCGTGGCCATGGCGGCCGGCTCGTCGAGCGTCTCGACGGCGTAGCGGTCGGCCTCGAATTCGTGCTTGCGCGACTGGAGGTTCAGCAGCATCGACAGCAGCAGCTCCACCGGCGCGTAGAGCAGGCCGAAGAAGACCAGCCCCGAGTAGATTGACGCCTGCTCCATACCAAAAGCGTCGAACAGGCCCTGGTGGCTGAGGAAGACCTGCAGCAGGTAGAACATCACGCCGCCGTGGGCGATCGACAGCACCAGCCCCTTGACGATGTGCTTCTTCTTGTAGTGCCCGACCTCGTGGGCCAGGACGGCGGTGAGCTCCGGCACGGTGTGGCGCTCGATGAGGGTGTCGAAAAGCGCGATCCGCTTGTTCCGTCCCAGGCCGGTGAAGAACGCGTTGGTCCGGCTGGTGCGCCGCGAGCCGTCGATCACGAAGATCCCCTGGAGCGCGAAGCCGACCTTGCGGGCGTAGGCCGACAGCTCCTCGCGCAGCTCACCGTCCTCGAGCGGCGTGAACTTCAAGAACAGCGGCAGGATCCACACCGGGAACACCAGCTGCAGCGCCAGGGTGATGACGCTCGTGGCCAGCCAGCAGACCAGCCAGGCGCTGTCTCCCAGGCGCTCGAGCAAGGTCAGCACCAGGGCCAGGAGCGGCGCGCCGATCACCACCGCCAGCGCCAGAGCCTTCACCAGATCGAACACGAAGGTCCGAGGCGTGGTGCGGTTGAAGCCGAAGCGCTCCTCGATTACGAAGGTCGAGTAAACCGCGAACGGCAGATCAACGGCGCTTTTCGCCAGCGCCAGGATACCGATGTAGAGCAATCCGGTGAGTACCGAATGGAGCTCGAAGCCGCGCAGCCACAGGTCCAGACGGTCGAAGCCGCCGACGCCCCAGAAGACCAGCAGCACCGCCAGGTCGAAGGTCGAGGTGAGGAAGCCGAAGCGGGTGGCGACGCGCGTGTACTGCTGCGAGCGGCGGTAGGACTCGGCGTCGTAGACGTGGACGAGCTCGGCCGGCGGATCGCTGCTCGACGCCTTCAGGTTCAGCACGTCGGCGATCAGGCCGAGCAGGTAGTCGACCAGCAGGGTGATGAGGATGACGGCGGCGTAGGGGTTCATGGCACTCCCAGGCGCTTACGCTTCTCCCACAGGGCCTTACGGCTGATACCCAGAAGCTCCGCCGCCCGCCCCTGGTGGCCGCGGGTGTAGGCCAGGGCACGCAGGATCTCAGCGCGCTCGACCTCGAGCAGAGTCCGGGGGCGCGACTCCCCGCCCGCGGGCGGCTCGAGATCCAGCTCCCCTGCGGTTTCGAGGATCAGCGCCCGCTCGAGCAGGTTGCGCACCTGCCGCAGGTTGCCCGGCCACGAGTAGCGCGTCATCCATTGCCGCGAACGCTCGCTCAGCACCGGCTCCGGCCTGTCGAAGCGGGCCGCCAGGTCAGCCAGCAGATGGTCGCAGATCGCCGGCAGGTCTTCGAGGCGATCGCGCAGCGGCGGCAGGCGGAACGCCAGCACCTCGAGACGATAGTAGAGGTCCTGGCGGAAGGCGCCGCGCTCGACGCGCTCGGACAGGTCCTCCGAGGCGATGGAGATGAACCGCACGTCGGCCGAGCGTTCACGGCCACCGAGGGGAGCGTAGCGGCGCTCGGCCAGCAGACGCAGTAATTTAGACTGAGCCGCCAGCGGGATCTCCTGGACCTGATCGAGCACCAGGGTGCCCCCTTCGGCGCGGCCGACGCGGCCCTCGATCGCCCTCTCGGCGCCGGTGAAGGCACCCGCCTGGTGGCCGAACAGCTCGCTCTCGAAGAGAGTCGCGGGCAAGGCCCCGGGATCGATCTCGACCAGTGGCCCGGCATACCGGCGGCTCGCCTGGTGGAACGCCCGGGCGACCGTCGACCGGCCACTGCCGGGCTCTCCCAGAATCAGGATCGGCGAGTCGCTCTCGGCCGCGCGCTCGGCCGCGGGCAGGGACGCCGCCAGCGCCGGCGAGGCGTGGAAGAGGGTGGCGAACGACTCCGGCTTCAACCGTCGGTCACTCGACGAACCTGGAGGTGATGTCGGGAGCGTCCGACCACAGACGCTCCAGGGCGTAGAACTGGCGCAGCTCGTCGAGAAACACGTGCACCACCATGTCGCCGCCATAGTCGATCAGCACCCAGCGGTTCTTGGCCCGGCCCTCGACGTGGAGCGGCCTTTTTCCCTCGTCGCGGAGCTTGCCGATCACCGCGTCGGCGACCGCCTCCACCTGGCGTTCGTTGGCGCCGTGGCAGATCAGGAAGCGCTCGGTGAAGTCGCTTACTTTGGCCAGGTCGAGCACGATCAGCTCTTCGGCCTTGCGGTCGAGCGCCGCCGTGACCGCGATCTGGAGGTGCCGGTCGTCGTCAGTCGCCTGCTCGTCGATCTCGGGGTCGGCCGCGGAGGGCTCGGACTTGTCAGTAGAGGTCATATTTGTCGATGTAGTCTAACACCAGCCGCGGGACCAGCTGGCTGAGGTTCTCAGAACGTCTGGCAATGCCGCGCCTGATCTCGGTGGACGAGATCGCCACCGGCGCGTTGGCGATCCGGTGCACGCGGGCCCTCCGGTGCGCCTCGGCGAGCACCGAGGCGAGCTCCGCCGACGGCTCGGGGTCGCCGCCGTCTCCGGGCCGTTCGAGCACCGCCAGCTCGGCGATCTCGAGGATCTCCCGCCACCGGTGCCAGGTATCGAGACGGCGATAGGAGTCCTCGCCGAGGATCAGGAACAGCCGCGCCTCGGGTTGCTCACGGCGATAGTGCTCGAGGGTCTCGATGGTGTAGACCACCCGTTCTACCATCTCGTGCGGCGACACCGCCATGCCCCGCTCGGCGAGCAACGCCAGCTCGACCATGACGTAGCGGGCCAGCGCCGGGGTCGGCGAAAGGCCCGGCTTGTGCGGCGGGCGGGCGGTCGGCAGGTAGATCAGCCGATCGAGTCCCAGCGCCTCGCGCGCCTCGCGCGCGGGGCGAATGTGACCGTAGTGGATCGGATCGAAGCTGCCGCCGTAGAGACCGATCTTCACAGTCCCACCTCCGCCTCACGCATCCGCCGCCGCATCTCAGAGGTCAGCTCAGCCAAGCCCTTTCGGGTCACCGAGCTGATCTCGAGGTAGGTCAGATCTCGCTCGGCCGCCGCCGCGGCGAGGGCGGCACGGCGCTCGGGGATGGCCGCGTCGAGCTTGGTGCCCACCACCAGGCGGGCGCGCGCCAGCAGCTCGGGGTTGAACGCCTCGAGCTCCAGCTCGATGGTCTCGAGATCCTCCTCGCAGCCGCCTTCCGGGTTGGCGAGATCCACCAGGTGCACCAGCACCCGGCAGCGCTCGACGTGACGCAGGAACTGGAAGCCGAGGCCGGAGCCCTCGGCGGCGCCGGCGATCAGGCCGGGCAGGTCGGCGATCACAAAAGGGTCGGCCAGCGCGTCCTCGGCGACCACCCCGAGCTGCGGCACCAGGGTAGTGAACGGGTAGTCCGCGACCTTGGGCCGCGCCGCCGAGACGGCACTGATCAGCGTCGACTTGCCGGCGTTCGGCAGACCCACCAGGCCAACGTCGGCCAGCAGCTTGAGCTCCAGGCGCAGCCGGCGCTCCTCGCCTTCACGACCCTCCTCGGCGTAGCGCGGAGCGCGGCGCGTGGCGGTCTTGAAGCGCGCGTTGCCCTTGCCGCCCCGGCCACCCTTGGCGACCAGCAGGCGCTCGTCCTCCTGGAGCACTTCGCCGAGCAGCTCGTCGGTGTCGCGGTCGTAGGCCAGGGTACCGAGCGGCGTCGGGATCTCGAGATCCGAGCCCCGCCGGCCGGTACGGTCCGAGCCTTCGCCGTGACGGCCGCGCTCGGCCGCCATCCGCGAGCGGTAGCGCAGGTGCTGAAGGGTGTTGAGCCCGTGCTGACCCACCAGCCACACCGAGCCACCGTTGCCACCATCGCCGCCGGACGGTCCGCCGCGCGGCACGTACTTCTCTCGCCGAAAAGCGACGCAGCCATTGCCGCCGTTGCCGGCGACGGCGTCGATCACGGCCTCGTCGATGAAGACCAAGCTGAGTGGGTCACTCCGCTGGCAGCACGTGCACGAACTTGCCGCGGCGCCCGCGGTCCTGGAACTTGACCACGCCGTCGGCCTTGGCGAACAGCGTGTCGTCCTTGCCGCGGCCGACGTTCTGCCCGGGGAAGATCTTGGTGCCGCGCTGGCGCACGATGATGGTGCCGCCGGTGACGCTCTGGCCCCCGTAGCGCTTGACGCCGAGATGTTGCGGGTTCGAGTCGCGGCCGTTGCGGCTGGAGCCTTGACCTTTCTTGTGAGCCATGAGTCTCCTCCTACGCCTGAATGTCCTTGATCTCGACCTGCAGTAGATTCTGCCGGTGCCCGTTCTTGCGGCGATAGCCCTTGCGGCGCTTCATCTTGAACACGGTCACCTTGCGGCCGCGGACCTCCCGGAGGCGCACGCCGTGCACCTGGGCTCCCTCGACCAAGGGATCGCCGACTTTCACGTCGCCGCCGTCGCCCACCATCAGGACGCGCTCGAAGACGATCTCCGAATCCTCGCTCGGCGCCAGTAGCTCGACGTCGATGACATCGCCCGGCACCACCCGATATTGCTTACCACCTGTTTCGATCACTGCATACATCGCTCAGCTCCCGGAGGGGTCTTCTCCGCCGTGTGGGGTCGTTTCCGCTGTGAGGAAGGCCTGGATGAGCCGGCACAGCCGGCCGAAAGGCGAGGTCGGGGAACATACCACGATGCCGGCGCACGGTCAATGATGAGCTATCATCCGTGCATGGACCAGCCCGAGTACCTGCTCTGCATCAATTGCGAGACTCCCTGCTACACCTTCGAGTGGGTGGATCTGCAGGTCAAGGAGGCGGTGTGCACGGTGTGCGGAGCGGACGACCCCGACGATTTCATCACCGAGGAGGATTTCGAAGCGATGACGTCGGCAGGTTGAGCGCCCCGGGCTAGGCCTGTTTCGCCCCTTGCGGGGCGGAAGCCAGAACCCCGGAACGGGGGCGTTCGGCGATTTCGGAGCCGGCTACGGCCTCGGCCAGCTCCAGACGCACCGTGGTGCCGGCACCGATCTCACTGTCCACCTCGATCTCGGCGTCGTGGGTCTTGGCGATGCGCTTGACGATCGCCAGCCCGAGGCCGGTACCGCCCTTTCGAGTCGAGTAGAACAAGTCGAACATGCGCTCCTGGTCTTCCGCCGGGATCCCCTGGCCGTTGTCCGAGACTTCGAGCAGGACCTTGGAGCCGCGCCGCCGGGCGATCAGACGCACCAACGCGGTGCCGGTGCCCCCGGAAGCCGCCAGGGCATTCTGGGTCAGGTTGATCAGCAGCTGGTTGATCTGGCCGCGGTCCACCCGCACGCGGGCACCGCCGCTCGAGTCCTCGATTTCGACCACGGCACCTCGGTCCTGGATCTCCCCGCCCATCACCTCGATCACGCGCTCCAGCAGCTCGACCGCCGACAACACCTCGAGATCGAGTGGCCGGGGCTTGGCGTAGGACAGGAAGCCGGTGGCCAGACGCTCGAGCCGGCGCAGCTCGGAGCGGGTGATCGAAAGCAGCCGATTCTGCGAACCGCTCGGGACCCCCTGGGCGGCTTCCTCCTCGAGCATTTGCATGTTCAGCGACAGCGAGTTCAGGGGATTGCGGATCTCGTGCGCCAGACCCGAAGCCAGAGTGCCGATGTAGGCCAGACGCTCCGCTTCGACCGCCTGCTCCTCCAGGCGCTGGGCGCGCCGGAAGAGCACCCAGACGGCGATGAAGGCCGCCACCAGGAGAGTCAACGTCAAGACGCCGATGACCGACGTCTGCCGGATCAGGTCCTGCCGCAGCTCGCCGATGCTCTCGGCCATCTGCTGTTCACTCAGGCCGACGATCATGGTCCCCAGATCGCCGATCGGGACCTCGACCTCCTGCAGCTCGAGCTCCGAGGGGCCGAGCGGGATCTCCAGACTCTCGGTGCCTTCGATCCGCGGCACTCCGAGGTCCTCGAGCGGCAAGTCACTGGTGCTCTCCTCCTGGTATACGATGGTACCGTCGACCCCGCGGATCTGGATGCTGCGGATCATCTCCCGCTGGGTCGGGAAGGAGTCGAGGAAGGTCGCCCGCTCCGTTACGCTGAGGGTGACGAAGAGATCGCGATCGAGGCTCAGCGCCCGCTCCTCGAGCATGCGGGCGAGCGGTTCCGCTTCGGCACGGGTCGTGAGCAGGACCTTCTCGACCTCACGCTGAGACAGCGAATTGAAGATCAGCCAGCCGAACAACGCGATGTCGAACACGACGAAGAGCGCAAAGACGACCGCGGCGATCACCAGGCGCCTGGAGGTCAGCAGCGACATCCCCCCAGCATAGCACCGTGCTTCCGGCCTGGGGCTTGGAGCTCTCGCCGCAACGTCCTGAGAAATGGTGAATTGACCGCGACCAGGCGAATCGGTACCATCCGCAGCCACCGTTCCTTCAGGATACAATCCCGACTCGCGGCACCTTCGGAATCCGCCAGCGAGAAGCGGCAGCACCGTGTTCGAGAGGTGGGGCAGCGGAGTGGAACGATGACATCAAGAGCGCTCAACCAAAGTCCTCCAGCCCGTTGGCTCCAGCTGCTCACCGCCGCGCTGCTGGCCGCGGCCTGTGGTGCACCGGAGAGCGTCGGAAAAAAGCCTGACACCGACGGCGAGCGTACGGTCGTCGTCTCGCACTCCGTCGACATGCAGGGCGTCAACGAGCTCACCACTCAGTCGACGGCAATTACCAACGCCCTGCTCTACCACGCCTTCTTCCTTCAGCTGGTGGAGGAGCAGGCCGACTATCAGGACGGCCCACCGACCTTCGAGCCGCAGCTGGCCGAATCCTACGAGTTCTCCGAGGACCGCCTACGGCTGACCTTCCACCTGCGCCCCGACGTGGTGTGGAGCGACGGCGTGCCGGTCACCGCCGAAGACGTGCGCTGGACCTGGCAGGGCCACATCCATCCGGACGTGCCCTGGGGCCTCATCGAAGCCAAGAAACACATCACGGACGTCGAGGTGGTCGATCCGCACACCGCGGTCTTCCATTTCTCCAAGGCCTACGCCGCCCAGCTCCAGGACGCGGTCATCGGCGTCATCCTGCCCAAACACGCCTGGGGCGTGATCCCGTTCGAGGAGTGGCGCGAGAACACCACTTGGTTCCGGGATCACATGGTGGTCAACGGCCCGTTCGCCCTCGAGTCCTGGGAGCCCCAGCAGCGCTACGTGCTGCGGCGTAACAAGAAGTACTTCGACTCGAAGCTCCCGAAAGTCGATCGCATCGTCTTCGAGGTCATCCCGGAAGAGAACAGCCGCCTCGCCCTGCTGCGCTCGGGCAAGGCCCATCTGGTGGAGATCATCGCTCCCCAGGACGCCGCCAGGATCGAGGCCGATCCCGACCTGAAGCTGCTGCCCTACATCCCCCGCGTCTTCTTCTTCCTGACCTGGAACGTGTCGCGGCCGCTGTTCGCCGACAAAGAGGTCCGCCAGGCGCTGACCATGGCGATCGACCGGCAGGAGATCGTCGACTCGATCCACTACGGCTACGCCAACGTGTCCTATTCGCCCTTTCCGTCCAACCACTGGGCCTACAACAAGAACCTGCAGCCGTGGCCCTACGATCCCGGCCGGGCCAAGGAGATGCTGGCGCGGGCGGGATGGACCGACAGCGACGGCGACGGCATCCTGGACCGCGACGGTCAGCCGTTCAGCTTCGAGCTGGTGACCAACGCCGAGAGCCAGGTACGGCTCGACGCGCTGGTGATGATCCAGGATCATCTGAAGCGAGTCGGCGTCGACGTCCGCACCCGCTCGATGGAGTTCAACGCGCTGCTCGACCCGCTCAACGCACACGACTTCGACGCCGCGATCCAGGCACTGGCGCTCGATACCAGCCTCAACACGAGCTTTTTCCTCCACACCTCGGCGATCGACGACGGTTTCAACTGGGGCGCGTACTCGAACCCCGAGATGGACCGCCTGATCGATCAGACGGCGGCCGAGGTCGACCCGCTGGCCGCCAAGCCCATCTACGATCAGCTGCAGGCCTTGCTCCACGAGGAGGCGCCCCTGACCTTCCTCTACGAGACACAGCGCCTGTGCGCGGCGAGCAAAAACCTGCACGACGTCGACCCCAACTCGATCAGCACCTTCTTCAATCTCCGCCGCTGGCGGCTCGAGGACACCGAGTAGAGCCCGCGGACCGCGGCCGCGACGCATCGTGCTCCGCTTCATTCTCCGCCGCCTCGGCGCTGCCACGCTGCTGCTGTTCCTGGTCCTGACGGCGACGTTCTTCCTCATCCACATCGCCCCGGGCGAGCCCGTGCGGCTGTTCGACAATCCCAGGATTTCGAACGAGCAGAAGCTGGAGCTGCGCGAGCTCTACGGCCTCGACAAGCCCCTGGGGCAGCAGTACCTGCGCTGGCTGGGATCGGTCCTGCGTGGCGACTGGGGGGCCTCCATTACCTTCGAGCGCCCGGCGTTCGACGTGCTGATGGAGAGGATGCCGAACACTGTCCTGCTGGTGCTGGCGGCGGTCCTGGTGGAACACGCGCTCGGCTTGGCGCTGGGACTGGCGGCGGCGGCGCGGGCAGGCACCACCCTCGATCGCTGGATCCGTTATCTCTCGCTGTTGCTGTTCTCGATCCCCGGCTTCTGGCTGGCGCTGCTGGCGATCGAGCTGCTGGCGGTGCGCTGGTCCTGGTTCCCGATCAACCAGATGACGTCGGAGGGCGCGCAGGCGCTGCCGCCGCTCCAGAGGCTGCTCGATCTGCTCCACCATCTCGCCCTGCCGGCCCTGATCCTAGGCATCGCGCGCTGTGGCGCGGTAGTGCGCTTTGCCAGGAACGGCCTGCTCGAGGTGCTGAACCAGGACTACATCCGCACCGCCCACGCCAAGGGACTGCACCCGGCACGGGTGCTGTGGGTCCACGCCCTGCCCAACGCCCTGATCCCCCTGGTCCAGAGGTTCGGCATGGCGCTGCCGATCATGCTCTCGGGCACCGTGGTCATCGAGGTGATCTTCTCCTGGCCCGGCCTCGGCAACGCCGTCTTCCAGGCCATCCGGCAGCGGGACTACCCTGTAATCCTTGCCAGCACCGCCTTGACGGGCACCATGGTGGTGCTCGGCAGCCTGCTCGCCGACCTGCTTCATGCCTGGATCGATCCGCGGGTGCGCCATGAAGCGTAACCGGCTGCTGCGCGCCGGCGGCCCGATCCTGGCGACGTTCCTGACGATCGGACTGGCCGCTCCATGGCTGGCGCCCTACGACCCGACCGAGCAGCTCGATTCGGTGGCCGGCAGGCACCTGCCACCGCTCTCCGTGATGGCGGCGGTGGAGTTCGACCACGGGGTCTGGAAGCTCGCCGATCGGGTCGAGCGGACCGGGGACGGTCTCTTGGTCGAGCGCCTGGGGATGGAGACCCGGTACCCCGAGAACGAGGTCCGAAACCTGGACGACGGCGGCGTGCGTGACCGCCGGGTGTTCGTGCTGGGCACCGACAAGTTCAGCCGCGACATCCTGTCGCGGCTGATCCACGGCGCCCGGGTGTCGTTGATGATCGGCATCTTCTCGGTCGCCCTGGCGACTCTCATCGGGATCACCGTCGGCGCGCTGGCCGCGCTCGGCGGCCCGATCCTAGACACGGTTCTGATGCGCGTGGTCGACGGCCTGTTGACGATTCCCTGGATCTTCCTGTTGATCGCTCTGACGGCCCTGTTCTCGACCGACACCTGGATGCTCATCCTGTTGCTGGGCATGACCGCCTGGCCCTACATCAGCCGTTTGACCCGCGCCGAGCTGTTGACTCTGCGGGAGCGCGATTTCGTCCACGCCGCCCGCGGCCTCGGGGCCTCGAGGACGCGGGTCTTCTTCCGTCACATGCTGCCCAACGCCCTGACACCACTGACGGTGGCGGCGACGCTCCGGATCGGCACCCTGATCCTGTTCGAGGCCTCTCTCTCGTTTCTCGGCTTCGGCGTGCAGCCGCCGCAGGCCAGCTGGGGCAACATGATCCTCGACGGCCAGAGTGCTCTGCTCGACGCCTGGTGGGTTGCGACGTTTCCGGCCATCGCTCTGATCCTCACGGTCATCTCGATCAACCTGGTAGGCGATGGCCTGCGCGATCTGCTCGATCCGCGCACGCGGTGACATGAGGGCACTACGGGCTTCGGACTTCGACTACCGGCTGCCGGAATCCCTGATCGCCCAGGCGCCGGCAGGGCGGGGCCACAGCCGCTTGCTGGTGCTCGACGCCGAGGGCGAGGCACGGCATCGGACGGTCGCGGACCTTCCCGGCCTCTTGCGGCCCGGCGATCTGCTGGTGGTCAACGACACCCGGGTGATTCCGGCGCGGCTGTTCGCGCGCCGTCGCCCGGGGGGCGGAAGCGTCGAGTTGTTGCTGCTCGAGAAGCTGGAGACGAGTACCTGGGAAGCTCTGGCCAAGCCGGCGAAGCGAGCCAGAACCGGCACCGTGCTCGAGTTGGATAGTGGCCTCGGCGCCGAAGTGGAAGCCGAGGGCGAGAGCGGCCGTCGACGCCTGCATTTTTCCTCGGAGGTCGAGCCCCACCTGGAGCGTCTGGGGCACGTGCCGCTGCCGCCGTACATCCGCCGCGGCGACGAGGCGGCCGACCGCGCGAGCTACCAGACGGTCTACGCCCGCCACCCCGGCGCCGTCGCCGCCCCCACCGCCGGCCTCCATTTCTCCGGCGAGCTGTTCGACGACCTCACCGCACGCGGCGTCGAGCGCGCGGCGGTGACCCTGCACGTCGGCATCGGCACCTTCCGGCCGGTCAGCGTCGAGCGCGTCGAGGAGCACCGCATGGAAGCTGAGCGGTACATCGTACCCACGGCGACCGCCGAGGCGATCCGCCGCACCCGGGCCGCCGGCGGCCGAATCGTGGCGGTCGGCACCACCGTCGTCCGCACGCTGGAGAGCGCCGCTCTGGCGACCGGCGAGGTCGAGCCGGTGGACGGACGGACCGAGCTGTTCATCACCCCGGGCTACCGCTTCCGCGCCGTCGACGTGCTGATGACCAACTTCCACCTGCCGCGCTCGACCCTGTTGATGATGGTCTCGGCATTCGCTGGCCCTGGCACCACCGGCCGCGATCGCGTGCTAGCCGCGTACGAGGAAGCGGTGGCCCACGAGTACCGCTTCTACTCCTACGGCGACGCCATGCTCCTGGAACGGGGCGACTGATTGCCTGAGCCCGGTCCCCTGCGGGCGGCGCTGCGCAACTCGCTTCGCTCAGACAATCCTCGCGCCGTCCTCGGGGATCCGGGCACAGGGGGACGGCCTCTGACTTCCCCCCTTTGAAAAAGGGGGGATCGAGGGGGGATTCTCAGCCCTGGCCGGGCAGGCGATTCGCTCGCAGAGTGACCGGGACCAGGAAGAACAGGGAGTAGACGCAGAAGCTGTAGACCGGCACCAGGGGCGCGGCCTCCTGGATTGGCTGCGAGGCCAGGGAGCGTAGAAGGTAGGGGACGGAGAGCGGCATCAGCAGGTAGTTGAGGAACAGGCGCAGGCGCCACTGATCCGGATACAGACGGCAGCGGTTGACGTAGAGGTTGCCCGACAGCCAGCCGAGCGCCGCCGCGATGCTGTAGAGGCTGTAGAGATCGAGATCCAGCGTGCCCGCCGCCGGCAGCAGGCCGAGGTTCATGCCGATCGCCAACAACCAGACGATCGAGAAAAAGGCGATGACGCCCAGCTCCAAACGCACGCCCGGTCCCTAGCCCTGGCCCTTGGCGAGCTCCTCGTAGCTCTCGGAGCTCAACATCTCGTCGAGTCCTTCCGAAGACGAGAACCGGATCTTGACCAGCCAGCCCTTGCCGTGAGGATCCTCGTTGACCAGCTCCGGCTCTTCCTCGAGCGCCGAGTTGACCTCGACCACCTCGCCGGCAAGGGGCGTGTAGACATCGGCCGAGGTCTTCGACGAATCGATCGCGCCGAAACTCTCTCCGGCGTCGAACGAGTCCCCGGCTTCGGGCAGATCGACGTACACCACCTCGCCCAGCTCGTTCTGCGCGTAGTCGGTGATCCCCAGGGTACAGACGCCTTCTTGGATCTTCAGCCACTCGTGGTTTTCGGTGTAGCGATACTCACTCGGATACATCGTTCTTCCTTCCCGGCTCGGATTCTGGCGTTTCAGGTCGTCGCCGCTGAGATCGGGCGGCTATTCGGATTCTAAACGGTCGCTTCTAGTCTCGGCGGTAGAAGGGCAAGGGCACTACGACGGCGGCCAGCCGACGGCGGCGTACCGCGACCTCGAGCTCGGTGCCTGGCTTCGCCAGCCGGTTCGGCACGTAGGCGGTGCCGATCGCTTTCTCGAAGGTGGGGCTCCAGCAGCCGCTGGTCACGGTGCCGACCTCCTCGTCGCCGTGGAACAGGCTCTGGCCCTGGCGCGCCACCCCTCGATCGCGGAGCTCGAAGCCGATCAGCTGCCGCTCGGTGCCGTTTTCCTTCTGATCGACCAGCACGTCGCGCCCGAGGAAGTCCACCTTCTTCTTGAGCTTCACCACCCAGCCGAGGCCGGCCTCGTACGGCGTGGTCGTGCGGTCGATCTCGTGGCCATAGAGCGTCATACCGGCCTCCAGACGCAGCGAATCACGCGCCGCGAGCCCGGCGGGCACGGCGCCCGAGTCGACCAATGCGTCCCACACCGCCGGCGCCGCCTCGGGCGGCAGATAGAGCTCGAAACCGGCCTCGCCGGTGTAACCGGTGCGGGACAACAGACAGCTCTCCCCCGCCACCTGGGCGCCGCCCACGAAGTGGTAGTAGCTGATCGCGTCGAGCTCCGTCGCGGTATGACGCTGCAGGATCTCGATCGCCCGCGGTCCCTGGAGCGCGATCAGAGCGTAGCGGTCGGAGTGGTCCTCGATCGTGCAGTCGGGATGGGGATGAGAGCGCAGCCAATCCAGATCGCCGTCTAGATTGGCGGCGTTGACCACCAGCAGGTAGTCGCCCACGTCCAGCTGGTAGACCAGCAGGTCGTCGACATAGGTAGCGTCCTCGGTCAAGAGTCCACTGTAGTGAGCGCGACCGGGTTTGAGCCTGGCGACGTTGTTGGGCGTCATGCGCTGCAGGAAATCCAGCGCGCCCGCGCCGCTGACGCGGAGCTCACCCATGTGCGAGACGTCGAAGATACCGGCGGCGCCACGCACCGAGCGGTGCTCCTCGATCTCCGAGCCGTAGCGCACCGGCATCGCCCAGCCGGCGAACTCGACCAGCTTGGCGCCGGCCGCGACATGGCGGTCATGGAGCGGCGTCCGTTCAGGGACCGTATCCGGCATGGCTTCAGAGGCTCCTTTCTCGGCAGGATCGAGAGCGCAAACGATATCACGGGCATTAGAATCTCGGCCATGACCGAAGCCGTCTCGATCCCGAGCACCGAAGAGCTCTCCGGCCTCGCCGGTCAGAGCGCCGAGGTCGCGCTGCCCAGGCTGCTCCAGGCCTACGGCGGACGGCTCTACAACCTGGCGCTGAGGTTCTGCGGCTCGCCGGAGGACGCCGAGGACCTGGTGCAGGAGACCTTCCTGCTCGCCTTCCGCAAGTGGCATCAGTTCCGGGGGCAGGCGCGTCCCACGACCTGGCTCTACACGATCGCCGCTCGCGCCTGCCGGCGGCGCAAGCGACGCCGCGCCGGGGAGCCCCACGCGCTGGCCTCCCTGAGCGATCTAGAGCCCTTCGGCCAGGAGCCGATCGCCGACCTGACGCGGCCCGACGACGGCCCTCTCGACGCTCAGCTGCGGCGCGAGGCACGGGAGAGCGTCGAGCGGGCGCTCGCCGAGTTGCCGACGCACTACCGGATGGCGCTGATCCTCAAAGATCTGCTCGAGCTGCCGGTGGCCGACGTGGCGGGGATCCTGGGGCTCAAGCAGGCGACCGTCAAGACCCGTGTGCACCGCGCGCGGCTGCTGCTCCGCCAGCGGCTGGAGGAGACCCTGCCGCGCCGAGAGGCACCGGCGGCGCTTTACAGTCAGCGGGTCTGTCTCGATCTCTTGCGCGCCAAGCAGGAGGCGTTGGACCGCGGGGCGGAGTTCCCCGTCCACCAGAAGGAGGTATGCGAGCGCTGCGCGGCGCTCTTCGCCACCCTCGACCTGACCCACGACGCCTGCATGGACATCGGCCGCGGCGAGTTGCCGCCGGCCCTGGAATCGCGCCTGTCGGCGGAGATAGGCGGCACCGCCTGAGAGACGCCAGCCCCAGTTTACAAACACCTTACAAACCAGACCGCAAGGTCTTGCGGGCCCGTGGGTTTCAGCTCTTGAAAGACATCGGGGCACCAACCGAGCCCCGTTCCTCACGCGAAGCACTGACAAGGAGAAACGCCATGACCCACCGCAAGACCATCGCCCTGATCGCTGTCGCACTGCTCGCCCTGTTGCCGCTGGCGGCCTTCGCCGGCCCGGGGGAAGGCCCCGGCCACCGCGGCCACGGCCGTGGCCCGGACGGCCCGATGATCCCGCCCCCCGGGTACCTCGATCTGAACGACGAGCAGATCGAGGCCGCCGAGGCCCTGCGTGACGACGCACGAGCCCAGCTCGAGGGGGTTCGGGAGCAGACGCGGGCCCTGCACGAGCAGATGAAAGCCGCGCTCGAGACCGACAATCCGGACGCCCTGACAGTCGGCCAACTGGCCATCGAAATCCACGGCCTGAGGGACCGCGTGCGCACCGTGCGTGAAGACGTCGAAACCCAGTTCGCCGCCTTGCTGGACGCTGAGCAGCTCGAGAAGTGGGAGAACTTCAAGGAGCTGCGCGAAAGCCGGCGCGGTCCGCGTCATCGCGGCGGATCCGGCAAGGGCTTCCGCGGCGGATTCGGTGACGGCTCCGACTCCCCCTGACCCGCAGTGAAGCCGAGCCCGGGGGCTTGGCTTCCCGCTTCAGCTTTCCTCCGAAGAACCGAGCCCGCGGCTCGGTTCTTCCCTTTATGAGAGTCAGTATCAGAGCCAGCGGTCGACCCACTCGGCCGGCCGGCCGGTATCCTGAACACGGCGGGAGGCGGCTTTCCGCGTCAGCCGCGCGGCGCGCTGGAGCCGCGGCAAGATGTGCTCCAGACGCTCCCTCACCACACCGCTCTCGGTCTCGATCCGGGCCTCGCACAGCAGCGCCAGAGCCTGGGAGGCGGGATTTCGCACGATCTGCGCCGGGTGGGTCCACCGATCCGCGGCCTGGATGAGCTTCTCGAGGTTCCCGTAGATGGCGATCGCGGTGGCGCAGGGGCTCGGGGCTTCCGTCAGCCCACAGGCCGTGACCAGCGCCATCAGCTCCGCGGCGTCCCGGCGAGTCGTCCTCGACTCCTCCAGCACCTTCAAGAAGGTGTTCAGAAGCTCGCCCCGGCGATCCGCCACCAGGTCGATCAGATCGGCTACGGTCCGCACGGCCGGCGACTTCGCGTACCTCTGAGCCAGGGGCTCGGCGTCTCCGCGGACCTCCGGCAAGTCAGGATAGGCACCCTCGGCGTCGGCGGAGAGCGGATACGGCAGGGTCCGGGCAAACTGGGTCTTCGATAAACGCATGTTTCATCCTCCTGGGGCAGCGCGTCCACACTTCCACTTTCGCAACAACCACTTTCGCAACAACCGTGCCAGCCGCGGCCGGGGGTTGCTCCGCGACCGGAGGATCACCACAAGTATTTGCAAATCAGTGATTTACGGAAGAAGATCGAGAGCTGGGCCAGAGCCACCCAGTCCGAGGGTCGCTGAATTCCTCACTGGCAGGGAATTTCTCCCGGCTCATTCGCGGCCAAGGTGAAACCTTTCTCCGGGATGTGTCTCTCAAGAGCCGAGACTGCGGCGCCAGCCCGCCAGCAAACGCCACCGACAAGGACTCAAACGACCACGAGAATCGTCATGATGCGCATCAGCCACACCGCTGCCGGCCCGCCGATGGCCCTCGGCCTCCTCACCCTGGGGCTCCTCTCGATGGCCTCCGGCGCCTGGGCGACGGAAGCCGGGGAGACTTCACACGTCCTGACTCTTGAGCGTGCGATCGAAATCGCGCTCGACGGCAACCGCGAGCTGCGGATCTCGGGAGCACGTCTGGGGGCGGCCGAGGCCGGAGTCGACGAGGCCCGCTCCTTTCGCCTGCCCCGCCTGGAGCTCGACGGCGTCTACCAGCGGACCGACAACCCGGTGCTGGTCTTCTCGAACCTTCTCGGCCAGAGCAACTTCCAGGCCGAGAACTTCGCCCTCGACTCTCTCAACGAGCCCGATCCGCTCGACAACTGGAAGGCGAGGATCCAACTCTCGCAACCCCTGTGGACCTGGGGCCGCGTCCAGGGCGGCATCGAGGCGGCCGGCCTCGAACGCGACGCCGCCGGCGCCGATCGTCGAGCAGCCCACCAGCGGGTCATCCATCGAGTGATCGAGAGCTACACCGGAGCCGTGCTGGCGCGCGGCCAGCTGGAGGTCACCCGCGAGTCGCTGGCCACCGCCCGCGCCCACGTCGAGCTGGTGGGCGACCTGCGCCGCGCCGGACTGGTGGTGGAATCGGACCTGCTCCAGGCCGAGGTGCGCGAGAGCGAGGTGCGCGAGCTCACCATCCGCGCCGAGAGCGGCGCGGAGATCGCGACCTCGGCGCTGAACCTGGCACTCGGTAGGGATCTCGACATCGCGATCGCCCTGCCCGCCGACCTCGCGATTGCAGACGATCGTGAGACGGCGAGCGACGAGCTGAGCGAGCTGGTGGCGCGTGCCTGGAGTCAGCGGCCGGACCTGGAGGCGGCACGCAGCCGCAGCGCGGCCGGCGAGCGCCGGACCCGTGTGGAGCGCGCCGCCAGGCGGCCCGAGCTGGGCCTCGGCGCCAGCTACGAGATGAATGCCGAGGACTTCTTCGGCGCCGACGGCGACAACTGGGCAGTCACCGTGGGCCTGTCGTTCGACCTTTTCGACGGACGGCGCGGGCGGGCCCGAGTCTCCCGCGCCGAGGCGCTGGCGAACGAGGCCGGAGAGCGGGCCGAGCTGCTCGCCCAGTCGATCTCGCTCGAGGTGCGCCGCGCCTGTTTCGAGCTGCGAGCCGCGCGGCAACGCCTCGAGCAGACCGCCAAAGGCGCGCGGCTGGCGCAGCGCAGCCTCGAGATCATCGCGGACCGTTACCGTGAGGGCCTGACCGTGTTGACCGAGCTACTCGACGCCGAGACCGCATTGACCCGCTCGCGCCTGCGAAGCATCGCCGCCCAGCGCGACCTGCTGCTGGCCCGAGCCACCCTGGATCTTGCGACCGGAGACCTTTGAGATGAGAACCCGATGGCTGCCTTTCCTGACATTGATCACCCTGACTCTCGGTGCCTGCGGACGTACGGAAGTCCCTGAACGCTCGACTTCCGAAACAACCGAAGCCGTTCGCGTCCGCCTCGCCACCGCCGCTCGTGAGGCAGTTCCCCTGGTCACTCAGGCCTCGGGCTCGGTGGAGCCCGCGCGGCGAATTTCCCCCGGCACCAAGATCCTCGGCCGCATCGACCGGGTACTGGTGCGCGAGGGGGATCGCGTGGAACGAGGCCAGCTGCTGGCCAGCATCGAGAGTCGCGATCTGGGTGCCGCGGTGGCGCAGGCCGAAGCGGCTCTCGCCATGGCCCAGGCTCAGCTCGAGAACGCCCGCGTCCAGCACGAGCGCATGCACGATCTCCACGGCCGCGGCTCGGTAACCGACAAATCCCTGGAGGACGCCACCACCGGCTTCCACGTCGCCCGGGCGGCGGTGACCCAGGCCGAGGCCAACGTCACCGCCGCGCGCGTCCATCTCGGCTATGCCGAGATCCGCAGCCCGCTCACCGGCTGGGTGGTCGCCAAGAAAATCGAGGCCGGCGACATGACCACCCCGGGGGCACCGCTGTTCACCCTGGAGGACCTGTCGCGGGTGAAGATCGTGGTCAACGTGCCAGAGGCGGAGGTCGTGAGCCTCGAGCCCGGCGGCGCCGCGAGGGTGGAGATCACCGGCCGCGCTCTCGACGCCGTCATCGACCGCATCGTGCCGGCCGGCGACCCGGCCAGCCGCACCTTCTCGGTACAGCTGTTGCTCGACAACCAGGACGGCGCCTTGAAGTCCGGCATGTTCGCCCGCGTGAGCTTCGAGCACGGTGAGGGCCAGGTGCTGCGGGTGCCGGCCTCGGCACTCGTCCACCGCGGTCAGCTGGAGGGTCTGTTCGTGGTCTCCGGCGACGGCAAGGCACGCCTGCGCTGGATCAAGACCGGCCGCGCCTCGAGCAAGGCCGAAGACGCCCGGGTCGAGATCCTGTCGGGCCTCGAGGTCGGCGAGCGTTACGTGGTCGAGCCGCCCGCCGGTCTGGTGGACGGCACCCTGGTGGACGGCACGGACGTCGCGCGTGAGCGCGCCCTCGACGAAGTCGAAGAGAAACTCCAGGTGGCGTCATGAGTCGAGAGCTCGGCCTGGCCGGCAAGATCGGCGCTTTCTTCATCGACTCCAAGCTGACGCCGCTGCTGGTGGTGGCGGCGCTGGCCCTGGGCGTGCTGGCGATCTCCCAGACACCGCGCGAGGAAGAGCCGCAGATCGTCGTGCCGATCGTCGACATCTTCGTCGGCTTGCCCGGCGCCACGCCCGAGGAGGTCGAGAACCGCGTCACGGTGCCGCTCGAGAAACGCATGTGGGAGATTCCGGGAGTCGAATACGTGTACTCCGCGTCGCGGCCAGGTGCCTCGATGGTGACCGTGCGCTTCTACGTCGGCGACGACCAGGAGCGGAGCCTGGTCAAGGTCTACAGCAAGTTGGCTTCCGGCCTCGACAAGATCCCGCCCGGCGCCACGCCGCCGCTGGTCAAGCCGCGCACCATCGACGACGTGCCGGTGGTCGCCTACACGCTGTGGAGCGAGCGCTACGACGCCTTCGAGCTGCGCCGCCTGGCGATGGAGCTCGAGCGCGAGCTCGCCACCCTCGACGACGTCGCCGAGATGCGGGTGATCGGCGGCCAGCGCCGGCAGCTGCGTCTGCTGCTCGACCCGGCCCGCATGGCGGCCTCGGGCGTCGACCCCTCTGCCGCCGTCTTCTCCCTGCAGGTTCAAAACGCCGCCGCCTCGGCCGGCGCCTTCGAGGCCGGCAACCGCGAGCTGCTGGTCGAGACCGGCGCCTTCCTGCGCGACCGCGACGAGGTGGCGTCGCTGGTGGTCGGCGTACACGGCGGTCGGCCGGTCTACCTGCGCGACGTCGCCGAGATCGTCGATGGCGCCGAGCAGGCCGAGACGCACGTCTTCTTCCGATCCGGCGCGTCGGCCGGTGAGATCGCGCCGACGGGCCTGGCGCCGGCCGTCACCCTGGCGGTAGCGAAACGTCAAGGCGCGGACGCAGAGTCGGTGGTGGCCGAGGTCAAGGCCAAGGTGCGAGAGCTCACCGGACGGCTGATCCCCGAGGACGTCGAGCTCACCGTCACCCGCGACTACGGCTCGACCGCGGCGGAGAAGGCCGAAGAGCTGTTGCTGCACCTGATCCTCGCCATCGTCTCGGTGTCGATCGTCATCGGCCTGGCGCTGGGCTGGCGCGGCGCGCTGGTGGTGTTCATCTCGGTGCCGGTCTCCTTCGCCCTGACTCTGTTCGTCTACTACGTGTTCGGCTACACCCTGAACCGAGTGACGCTGTTCGCCCTGATCTTCGTCACCGGCATCGTGGTCGACGACTCGATCATCGTGGTCGAGAACATCGTGCGCCACCTGTCGCGGAGCAAGAAGCCGCCGCTCGAGGCGGCGCTGGCGGCGGTCAACGAGGTCGGCAATCCGACCATCCTGGCCACCCTGACGGTGATCGCCGCCGTGCTGCCGATGGCCTTCGTGCGCGGCCTGATGGGCCCCTACATGCTGCCCATGCCGGTGGGCGCGTCGCTGGCCATGACCTTCTCGCTGCTGGTGGCACTGATCGCCGCGCCGTGGTTCGCCTACCGCCTGGTGCGCGCCGACGGCCAGCACCGGGAAGAGGGCGAGGGTCTGGAGGAAAGTCGGATCTACCGACTCTACCGGCGGCTGCTGGTGCCGCTCCTCCGGCGCCCCCGCCGGGCTTGGGTCTTCCTGGGGACGATCGCCGCGCTGCTGCTGGCCTCGGTGGCGCTCTTCCCGCTCGAGATGGTGAGCGTCAAGATGCTGCCGTTCGACAACAAGAGCGAGCTGCAGGTGGTGCTCGACCTGCCCGAGGGCACGACGCTGGAGACCACCTCGCAAGTGGCTCGCGAGGTCGCCGACGACCTCGCCACCGTCGCCGAGGTCACCGACATCCAGCTCTACGTCGGCACCTCGGCGCCGATCAACTTCAACGGCCTGGTGCGCCACTACGACCTGCGCGCGGGCTCGAACGTCGCCGACCTGCAGGTCAACCTGAGGCACAAGAAGGAGCGCTCGCGCCAGAGCCACGAGATCGCCAAGAGCCTGCGCCCGAGGATCCAGGAGATCGCTCTCAGGCACGGCGCCGCCGCCAAGATCGTGGAAGTGCCACCCGGGCCGCCGGTGCTCTCCACCCTGCTGGCCGAGATCTACGGCCCGACCCAGGAGGAGCGGCAACGGGTTGCACGCCAGGTGCGCGAGGTCTTTGCCACCACCGAGGGCGTGGTCGACGTCGACTGGTGGGTGGAAGATCCGCAGACCAAGCTGGTGTTCGAGGTCGACCGCGAGAAGGCGGCGCTGCACTGGGTGCCGGCGGCCAAAGTCGTGCAGGCGACACGGCTGGCGCTCTCGGGCGAGGACGTCGGCGTGCTGCACGACGAGGACGAGGTGGAGCCGGTGACCATCCGCCTGGAGCTACCGCGGGCCGAGCGCTCGTCAGAGGCCGACCTCGGCGACGTGCAGCTGGCGTCGATGAAGGGCACCCTGGTGCCGCTGTCAGAGCTCGTGCGCCTGGAGCGTGCCGCCCTCGAGCCGACGCTGCACCGCAAGAACCTGAAGCCGGTGATCTACGTCTCGGCCGACGTGGCGGGGGTCTCGGAGAGCCCGGTCTACGCCATCATGGAGATGTCCGAGCGCATCGGCGAAATCGAGCTGCCGGCGGGGGGGAGTCCGCCCGGAGGGCGGCAAGCGGTATATCTCGAACAACTCTACCGCGCCGCGCCCTGGTCCACCGAGCAGGCGGCGCTCAAATGGGACGGCGAGTGGCACATCACCTACGAGGTCTTCCGCGACCTGGGCGCGGCCTTCGGCGCCGTGCTGATCCTGATCTACCTGCTGATTGTCGGCTGGTTCGGCTCGTTCCGCGTGCCGCTGGTGATGATGATCGCCATCCCGCTGTCGCTGGTGGGGATCCTCCCCGGTCACTGGCTGCTCGGCGCCTTCTTCACCGCCACCTCGATGATCGGCTTCATCGCCCTGGCGGGCATCATGGTGCGCAACTCGGTGCTGCTGATCGACTTCGTCGAGCTGGCGCTCGCCGACGGCAAGAGCCTGGCCGAGGCGGTGGTCGAGGCCGGCAGCGTCCGTTTCCGGCCGATCCTGCTGACCGCCGGCACGGTGGTGGTGGGCGCCTTCGTGATCCTCTTCGACCCGATTTTCGAGGGCCTGGCGATCGCGCTGATGACCGGCGCCATCGCCTCGACCGTGCTCACCCTGGTGGTGGTGCCGCTGGTCTACTTCATGGTCGAGCGGCGACACCACCCCCGGCCGTGGCCGGAGGAGTGGCAGAAGGAGGCGCCGCGCCAGGAGCAGGACGAGCCGCCCGCGCATCCGGCCTAGGCACCTCCCCGACTTTCGCCACCGCGCCGGCGGCGGCCACGGTGGGCCTGATGCCGAGCCCGCAGCAGCCCATGGCCGCCTTTTTCGTGATCGGCGCCGCACCGGCAGGAATCTGTCCCACCGCTCCTGTCACGGCCTGCTAGCCTGTATAGTAACTCTCTGCGCACGCTGAGAACGCTGAAACCGGGGCACCAGGGAACAAGGACCTGGCGGCCCGGCGTGGGGAGAGCCTGTTATGTGTCCGCTATCGCTACGACGAAGACACTCGCGAGCACTCGAGGACGGTGGAGCTGGTGGTCCGGCACCGCTCACGGGAACGCGAGGCGGAGTACCCTGCCGTAGGGAAGGTCGGCAGCCGGGCCGCGGTCGCTGCGGGCCGGAAGGTGGCTCTGCGGATTGGTCTGAGGGAGCGGGATCTCCAGCGGCGAGTCAAGTCGGCCGGAGGCCGGCGGGACCCGGTCCGGCGGGCCTGGATCTTGACGCGCGACGTCGCCGAGCGTCTGGATCTGCTGCACCGGGTCGTGGGTGGAGGTGTCTAAATGTGGAAACCTGGTGTCTAGATCTGGAAACCTCGGAGGTGTCTAAATGTAAACACCAGGTTTCTAAATATGGGCGCCGGTGTCTATATTTAGTAACGGCGTGCCACTCACACAACTGTTAGCCCTGAGAAAAGCCATGACTACACAGGATGTGATTAAGCAGATGGCAGTGGCCCTCCACAAGGACACTCTTAAGACGAGGGGCTTCCGAAAGAGTGGCAATCACTGGGTGCGCCCGGACGACTGGCCCAGAGTCGTCAGCTTGCAGAACTCGAAATGGAATTCTGCCACGGAAGCGCGGTTCACGATCAATCTCGGAGTGCACATTCCCCATCTCCACGAACTATCGGGTGGACTTCCTGTGAAGGGAACTCTGAAAGAGTACGATTGTGACGTTCGAATCAGAATCGGTGAACTATTTGAGTATCCGCGTGACCACTGGTGGAAGATTAGTGGCTCGGAATCGCCAGACGAACTCGCCCAAGAGGTTTCCGAGGCCGTGGTTAGGCACGGAATTCCGTGGCTTGGCCGGCTGAGTGATTACACGGCGGTCGCGAACGAGCTCAAAGAAACAGATGATGCATTCATGGCCGCACTGGCTTTTCATCTGGCTGGAGATGCAACACAGGCAGAAGCATCTATGGCTGACGCATTCGCCTCGGCGAGCGGGGGCTTTCTCCTTAAGCTCCGTCGAGTGGCAGTGGCGAACTCAATCCCAATGCCGGGCTAACCATCGCATGCACCGGAGCGGCGGTGGCGGGCGGATTTACAATTGAAACTCAACTCCCGCCGCCCGGTGATGCGGGACGATAGACGGACGTGAGGAAGCAAAACAGTATGACACCAGCTAAACCAGGCAAGCACTACCTTCTCAAGGTAAACCTGAAAGGTGCGAGGCGAGTCTGGCGCACCATTGCGCTGCGCGGCGATCATACCCTGGAGGATCTTCATGAGGGGATCTTCGTGGCATTCGATCGAGACGATCCGCATCTATACTCCTTTTACTTTCCTAAGGCTCCCGGTCGCGGGCCACGATCTGAACCGCGACCGAAGGAATACACAGCTCCTCCGATGTTCGATGATCGTGATCCGTTCGGGGAGGAGGGCCGAATGAATGCTGCAGAGACAAGGCTCGATGACCTAGGGCTCAGGGTGGGCCAAAGATTCGAGTACCTGTTCGATTTTGGCGACTACTGGTGGCACGAAGTGGTTGTTGAATCGATAAGTGCAGTTACCCCGGAATTGCGGTACGGGATCATTGAGAAAAGAGGTGCGTCACCGGCGCAGTACGAAAGTGTCGATGAGTGAGTGCGGCCCGGTGTCTAACAAGACGTTTCGGTAATTGCACAAATAGTTGAAAACAGGAGCCTTACAACCCCAAAGGGGTTGCACTCAACAGCCCAGGGTAAGCGCGAAGCGCGCCACCCTGGGTCAAGCGGCCCCGCACGAATTGAACCCTGAAAGGGTTCCACA
>JAAELT010000272.1 GCA_024226315.1 bacterium
GGACCCTGAGCAGCTCGGCGCCACGGAGGGCGTCCCGGGTGTACAGAGGTCGGACCGGGCACCGGCGGTGGCAAGGCCGCCCAGCTCTGCTCGCGGCTTGAGAACGAAACCTCGAGGCGACAACTACCTTGACATCCACCGTGAGCGGTCCGGACGCCACGACCAGCAGTTCTTTCCCTGCGATCAGATCTTCAACGGGACCCAAGAGCCAACGATACAGCTGATGTGCCAATCCCAAATCGAACGGTAAGGGTCCGTTCTCCGACGGCATTCGCAAGAGGTCAAGGGCACTCGCGCACCGCCCTGCACTCTCGATTCCCTGCCACTCCTCCCAGTCAAGACCGCAGCGTAGGGTCTGGACTGCATCATGTAGACTGCCGTCGGTCAGGGTGACGCTTCTGAAGAACGGAGCTGAATGTTTCGGCACAATCCACACCAAGAGATTTCGGCCTTCAGCCGCGACATCGACGAGCTGTACCAACACCTCATTTTCGAGCAGCAGCCCTTGCACCTCGCCAACGGTCAACGCATTTGGTGTAGTAAGGTCTTTGTATTCTGGGATGATCTCATCAATCTCAGAAATCCGATCGACCAATCTGTCGATCTCCTCCCTTAGCGGCGACAGCTCGGAAGATGGCGCGAGCACTTGCTGACTTGATGCTCTAATCACTGCGTCATTCAGAAGGTCCAGGACTATGGCGAGGTCCTGGCGCTCCCGTACCAGCGCCGCGTGCGTTGGATCAATGAATGCCAAACGTTCGGCCATCTTTGACGCGGCGAAGCCTGCTTTCGACCAGTGTTCCCACTGAGAGATGATGAAGCTGCGCTCAAGCACTTCGTGTGAAGTATGAGCACCTTCGGATATCAAGAACGGAGCCGCCAGCAGTTCGCCGGCAAAGGAAGACCGTGCCTGTCCTTGAAGGTGCCAGGCGAACCGGTCGGCTCCACTCCTCAACGAGCGCACTTCTCGAGTAGCTCTCGCAATGCGGATGCGGTTTGCCTTCCTGAAGAACTCGCTCGACTCTTCCCAGCGGCCTTGCGCGAACCTCAGCCAACCCATGCTCGTGTAGGTGTTTGACAAACTCGGAGCGTTCGCTGCAGTGAGCGCCTCCTGCGTCGGGAGTGCTATGCTCAGAAGTCGCTCAGCTTCTCCAAAGTCCCCCTTGGCCAAGTTCATGTTTCCGAGTTTTTGCAGGATAGACACACGGATGAGCTCATCGGTTTGGCCACTCGTGGCCAAGAGCTCAAGCGCCTCCTTGCCCTCCTCAATCGCGCGCTCAAACTGACCTTGCTCCGCATATAGAAACGATAGGTTCTCGCGAATCTTGGCAAGCTCAACTCGGCTGTGAGGTCGCCACTCCGAGTCGATTTGATGCGACTCCTTGAACGCTGCCTCAGCTTCGTCGTACTTTCCGAGCGCCGTGTAGACGAGGCCGACGTTGTTCAACGCATCGGCATAGTTCGAGGCCACGGTATAATGCTCACCCGTTTCTTCGACGATGGCCTTCACCATCTCGACAACATCCGAATCGGCAATGGCCGCATCCATTGCCTCGCGAGATAGATCCAGAGCCATCAAGCTGAAATGCTCGGCCTCCTCCGGGCGGTGCTGCTCAAGCAGCAGAGATCCCAAGCGTGAAAAGGAGTAACCTAGTTCGGCTCGGACGTTTGGGGATTGCGGCAACCTCTCCCGAATCGCCAAGGCTTTGCGGTACTGCTCTTCAGCTTCGGAGAGATACCCGATTCTCTCATAGAGCGCAGCCAGTCGATCGCGTCGACTCGCAAGCATTAACTCAACGCCAATAGTGTACCTTGGCGAAATACCCGGATCGCTTCGATAACTGGCGGCGAGGACCTCGACAGCCTCCTTGAACAGAGAGGCTGCGGTAGAGAATCGGTGGAGGTCAATGTTGAGCTGGGCAAAGACCGTCAGGGCGTCGCCACGCTTAATCGGATCACGCTGGGCAAACAACTCCGAAACGGTTACCAGATCGTGCGCTGCAGCAAGAGCCTCAAGGTACTGCGCGTTGTTGGAATAAGCAACAGCCCTCCGATAGAGGTCGTCATACGCCTTTGACCACTGCCCAAATGCTCTTTCGAGTGTGTTTTCTGCGTGGCGGTGTGGCATCTCGAACCCTGGCCCCAGATGCTCGTACGCCCGTACTAGCGACTCGTAAATCCGGGTGACCGTGTAGAGTGAGTCCGGATCGTCGTCTTGAAGAAGTGCCTCGGCCTGTCGGAGGCTTGAGAGGAGACTTCTACGGTGTCGCGCATGCTCGGGGCTGGATTCTCCATGCAGGTCGGCGCAGCTCGCTAGAGCATGCAACCTGGCTTCAAGTTCGTCGATGATAGCTTGCGCACTCGGGTCGAGTTGAAGGTCGGCGGCCAGCTGCGTGGGTTCTGCGGACGGCAGATCTGTGGTAGTGCTTGATCGCAACTCGGCGCAGACCATAGCAATGCTCGTGACGAGCGCTGCATTAATCACTCGGCGTGTTGCCCTGCCAGATACTCGCCGCAAGAGCTACTTCACCGGCACCCTTCGCCTCGTGAGACTGGGACCGGGGTGCTCCGTGGGTTGGTTGGACGAACGGCGGGGACGGCCGGGCCGGGTAGTTGCGTCACCACGACTTGGACCAAGCCGCTTCCTTGTTTGCGGCGAACTGTGATCTGCCAACGGTCTGGTCGTGGATCGTCGACGACACAAAAGCCGAATTGGCCTGGACCGTCCTGCTTGCAGACTACCTCTGCTTTGCCCTCTCCTGAAGACACTCTTGCCAAGAACAAGTCGAAGTCGTTCGTGTTGTTACCGTCATCCTCGCCATTCATCGCAACCATTAGGTGCCGCATGCCTGCGTGTGTCTCGATCGAGTACTGTATTTCCGGGACTTTGTTGCCAAGGCGGCGAGTTTCACCAACAACGTGACGGTCGGCATCCACACAAGGCGCAAGTTCGCAACTTCGGTTCTTTGGCAGCCGTACGCCTTGCTCCTTGATCCATTCGTACCAACGATAGACCTTGAGGTCCCAGCTGTGGTCGCCGAGACCGCAATCACGGCGATCCCCATCAGTAGTGATGCCAAGGAGCCGCGAGTGGTCCACGTCATCGAATAGCGGGCCTCCGGAGTCCGCCAGGCATGTGTTGGTCCTGAGCTTCCCGCCATGAGTGAGAGCCGTGAAATTCCAACAGATATGGTGCGCCGGCTTGAGTGAAGGTTTGCACTCTGCGACGTCTATGAAGCCGACTCGCTTGATACCGTAGTCCACCCACGGTCCTCCAGTCCGTCCGAAGCCGGCGATGGTCGCAGCGTAGCCGAAAGGGATCCTCTCCGTCGTGCCGTTGATGAGCATCGGAATGATGCTCGGAACGGGCTGATCAAGCGTCAGAATCGCGATATCTGCTGGATCGCCCTCCGTTGCGTACTCCTTTTCTGGCCAAGCGATGTCATTTCTCCCCTGGGCGTCTCGAGAAATGGAAAAGAAACCCGCGTGTTGCAGGTAGATCCAATAGGTGCCGTTCGGACTCTGGGCAATACAGTGAGCGGCTGTTAGGAACTTGTTGGCGGCGATCAGGGTTCCTGAACATTGGATCTTGGCGGAGGCCGGACTGGCGCCGCGCAGCAGAGCGCCGACGGAAGGGTACTTGAAGCTGGAGAGGCCGTTGACAATCCTCTTTGCTCGCCGTGTGCGTGCGGCCCGCGTCGCCCTGCGCCCAATCAAGAGCTCCAAGCACTCTTCTTCCAGCGTTCGATCCTCTAGTACGGCAATCGCACAGGCCGCTTCGCGACCTGGCTGCTGGGTTGCTGCGACTCTGCGATGCGCTGCAGGGCACGGACTCGCTCGGTGCGAGCGGCTTCCTCCGGCGGGAGCAGCTGGGCGGATACGGTGGTGCTCGCGAAACATGCACCGACCAAGAGGAAACACAACGGGAACAGTCGCATGTCTTTCACCTCAGCTGATGTCCGGCCGACCACGATCTAACTGGAGTGCGAAGCATCGGCGGCTAGTAGAATCGATTTCGCGGAGATTGCCTATTTGGCTCTCTGACGAGTTCTCCGACGCAGGATGAGTATACCATACGCCCTCCCAAGTCGTGGAGGATTGTGCCCGCAGCAGACGCCTAGGAATGCCCGGTTTCGGCCTAGCCAATCACTTGCCCTCGATCGTCACTTGATCTTGTACGACAGACTGATCCCCGGCGCCCACTCACGATCATCTCGGACGGGCAATTCGGTGATCTCGCTCGGCAATAGAGCGCCCACCCAGAAGCCCTCGTCGATCGTCTCGACTCTCCCGTAGTACCCGCCCAGCGTAATGAAGAAGCGCTCCTCGGCGAGACTCGCTGACACGCCGACGAGGTACTCGACCGCAGAGCTGGCGGTACCGACCCGCGCCGTCAGACCGAGAGAAACGTGGTAGGCGGAGAATACGCCCTTTCCCTCGGCGAACCGGGTGTGGAGCATAAGGAGCGGCGCGACTCGGTTCTCCGAGTCATCGACGAGGCCTAGCACGCGGCCGAGCTTCGGTTCCCCATCATCGTCAAGCACGCGCATGCCCGACGGCTCGAGCTCGAAACGCGTGATATCGTCGTACTCTGGGCCTTCGAGCGAACTGAATGCCACACCCACAGAGATGGCAAAACGGGCACGCCCGCCGAAGCTGAAGACCGCAGTGGCGTCCGGGGTGCCCGGGAAGGTCTTATCTCCGCTCTTTTTGCTCTTGGCTGTGAGAGTCACTTCTGTAGGATCGAGGTAGGGGCCGACGACACGGGTCATGTGGAACTTCGACGTGTCAGCGAGGAGCTTGGTCATCTTCTGGTCGTTGGCGTTGAGCGCTTTCTGCGTCGGCTCGTGCTTCTTGAGCCCATCCGCCACGTCGCCCTGCATGCCCCTGGCCAGAGCCAGAGCGGCCTTCACCGGCTTCTCGGCCTCGTCGAATTCCGCTTTGCAGCCTGCTGTCCGCTCCCCGTTGAACACCGCCCGGCCATCCATCAACTCCTTGACGAGCCCGGTCTTGGTGCCGTCACCCAGTTCTTTCGCTTTGGCGTCGACGGCAGTACGAGCAGCC
Organism: bacterium; assembly: GCA_024226315.1. GTDB lineage: Bacteria > Acidobacteriota > Thermoanaerobaculia > Multivoradales > J023 > JAAELT01. The sequence goes on from JAAELT010000272.1 coordinate 5,065, forward strand.
TTGACCGCAGGCCAGTTCAGCGCCGCCTTGTACTGGCTAAACGACGACACCAGCAACAAGCACTCGGCCTTGGCATGGAGCGCAGCCTCCTTCGCTTTCGAATCCTCGGCCGCTTTCTTGATCTTGGTTTCGTAGCCCGTGAAGTTGGCGCGGAGTTCCGCCAGGGCGGCGACGACGGCGTCCTTCTTGTTGTCGATGTCCGATTTTGCCGCCGCTTGGCTCACAAGCTGGTCACACGTGAGCGCGGCTCGGCCTGCAGCCGGAGCGGGAACACCTGCCGGCGCGACTTTTTTGCCTGCTTCCGGGTCCTTCTTGATGATGCCCGCCACACCTTCAAAAATGGTCCCGGCCAGCTCGAGAGCCGGCTCGGGCAGCGGCACCGCCTTGATCTCTACGTCGTAGTCACGGAGCGGATTGCGGTTGAACAGAAGAATCCGGATCTGATCGTTTGGCTTGTAGACTCTTGGCCCATCGGTTCGGCCCGTTGCGAGATCAATCTTGTAGGCGACGTCGGTTGGAACTACACATTGAGATGTTTGACTCTCCATCGGCACCGCTGCCGTCAACATAACGATGGCCGCCAGAAACGCTCTTTTCATCGCATTCTCCTTCTTCCTCAACCGCAGACCGTGTTCGAAGCACTGGGCTAGCTGTGGCTCTGCCTTCCCCCAACCTAAGGAATCAGAAACCTGACATCAGAAAAATCAGGACAGGATACTGCTTCATCTCTACACCTCCCAAGCTGATCGCGGACATGTCGTCGCACGTCTTCGGTTCCATCTCGCTGGATCCAATCTGACGCTCATGATAGTGCGGCCGCGGCGTCGACGCGGCCGAAGCCGAAGTCCAGGCTATGTCCGTTTTCGTCATAGCCGCTGCCGATCTTCTCCGCGGTTGCTTTGAGTCGCTCCCGAAGAGCCTCAGGCTCGAGGCTTGGATCCTGGGACAGGATCAATGCGCCGATGCCTGCTGCAAGCGGCGTAGCTGAGGATGTTCCGCCGAAGCTGTCGGTGTGTAAGCCGTCGGCACCCCCCGCCGCCTCGCTCCCGAGGTTGAAGCCCCGATTCGGCAACGAGACGTCGGTAGTGTAGATCCCCTCGATGCCGCCGCTCGAAGGCGCCGCGATGGTCAACGTGGGGCCTTGGTTGGAGTAATCGGCCCGCCGGGCTGTGTCCGTGGTCGCGCCGACGGCGATCGTGTTCGGATGGCTGGCAGGAAACGAGACGCGATTCGCGAAGTCGTTGCCGGCGGCACAGAAGATAGCGCTGCCCTTTCCATTGCGGCCCAAGCTGGTCACCGCGTCGTCGATCGCCAAGTCGATATCCGGGCTGCGGCCGCCGGACCACGAGCAGGACAGGATATCGGCGTGCAGTGCAGCGTAGCGAATCGCATCGGCGACCCGTGCATCGGGGGCGAATTGATCGGCGTGGAAGATCTTTATCGCCAGTATCTTGCACTCCGGCGCGATTCCCAACGCACCGCCATCGAGACCCGGGGCCGCGATGACGCCGGCACACGGAGTTCCGTGGATGTCGTTACCCGCCAGGCGGTCGAACGGAAACCGGAAAATCTTCGGCCGGGGATCGAATGTCCCCGGGTCGTCGTCTGGGACGAAGAAGTCCCGCCCCACCGTGTCGCGCGGATCGTTCGGATTGGGATTCCTGAGAATATTCGAGGAGAGGTTAGGATGGTCGATGTCCACTCCGTCATCGAGCACTGCAACGACGATCGAGGAATTGCCCAGCGTATGGGACCAGGCGCTTTCTGCGTTGACGTCTTCGCCCTCGACCTGGCCTGGAGCCGCGGCAGTGTTCTTGAGATGCCATTGCTCGACCGGGATTTCGGGCACGTTTCGCCGATACTCCGAGACGAAATTGGGCGTAGCGAAAACCACCTCGTCCATCTCGGCGATTTCGTTGACGATCTCGAGGAGTCTCGGGCCATCGGGCCGGCTCTCGGCATAGAGCACCCATTGCCGCCGGATGAACGAATTCCTCGAGCGCTCCTTCAAGCCGTGTTTGGCCAGTATCTGTCGCCGCTGTCTGGCAGTCACCTTGGATTTGAAGCGGATTACCATCTCCCTGTAGACCACGCGCAACAAACCAGTTGCGCGCTCTCGAAAGACCGCGGGCGGCGGCGCCTTTGTGACCGGAGCAGCGGAGCGTACCGCCCCGCGTCGCGGCGCCATGCCAAAGTGGGCACGGGCGGCATTAGAAACCATGGGAGCGGCCGCTTCCGCCTCCGGCACGGCGACGAATGGCAGACCTCCCTCGAGAGCGATTCGCGAGTCGAGATGATCGAGCTCGATACGGTTGCGGGCGGCAGTGTAAAAGTGCATAGCAGGACCTCCTTGAATGAGACGGGCGTTTATCGGACAACGGGTTCCATGACCACAACAGCCGCCGCTCAATCACAGCGCCGGTAGAGTGATTCGGTGGCAGCCCACGCAGTGCGAACCTTTTCTGAACTCATCAACTTTTCGACGACCTCCGGCAAATAGCTCGATTCGCGGTTGGCAATCTCGAAATCGGCCTGCGCAGCGACGTACTTGTTTCGGGCACGGACTTTGAGGCCATGCTCGACCGCGAAGCGATCCAGCTCATCCTCGTCGGGCACTTTCTCGAAGCGCACGCCGATCGTGCCGGTGGGATAGTGCTCTCCGCCCTCGTCATCGAGCAGCACCGGCGCCACGTCGTGTTGGGCGCCGAGCGCGTCTCGGACACTCTCCCACGTCTCTTTGTGGTCAGCCGACTGTATTTCTACCTCGATCTCGACCACGGCCGCTTCTGTGCTGCCCTTGAGCGGCCTTACCGAGCCCAAAGCGGCGACACGCTGCTCGAGATCCGGGAACTCGCCTTTCGCTGGGCGAACGACGAAGCGTCTTGGGCTCGGTTTGTGGGACATCTGAGACACCGATATCGAGACTCTTGCTGCGAGATCGCCTCCGCTATCTCGTTCGCCAACTCAATGGGGGAGAGGTCCACGGTAGGTTGTGTCGCGCAGTGGATGCTCCCATAAGACCGCGCCTGCCGTCGAGGCGCCGTCGCCAAGAGCCACGCAACGCAATTGTCGCGGTCCGAAGGTCAGCCGCCCATCAACGAAGTCGCCGGTCGAATCTTCCTCGAAGATTATCGTCTTTTCGCGGACGAAGAAAGGAGCGAAAGACGTCCGCGCTCGCACACGACCAGCGAGCTCGCCGGTAGCGGACTCGAGGATCGTCCAGCGATACTCCTCGCTTACCCCCGGGGCCACGCGCTGGCTGATCAGCAGGTGCCGCCCATCACCGGACTCTATCTCGACGATCACCGGCCCGTCGTCGAGAGATAGATGGGGACTTTGCGCCGGTCGGATCCCATCTGCGGTGCTCCGAACGGTCGGCGTCCTCGGCGCCAGGCGCTGGGGCGACACCGGCATGGCGCGCTCCGACCCGAGGTCGATGCGGAACGCGCCGTCGAATTCGCGAAGCGCTTCCCGGGGCTCCGGGCCGCCGGGAATCGCCCTCAGGTCGACCTGATCCTGTCGCCAGCCGACGAGAAGCTCGCCCTCGCGCACCTGAACGGCGACCTCCAGGGCGCCTCCCGGGCCGCTGTCTAGCCGCGTCGGGACCTCGCCCGGTAGACGGAGCGGCAGATCCAGCCGCGCTTCGCCCGTCACCCGATCGAGAAGAAACATCGGAAGCACCCCCGTACTGTCACCGGGCCCCTTGGGATCCGCCTGAGCGACGAGCAGGTTGCCGTGGACACCGAGTGGCTTGTCCGCGGACTCGTTGGCCCACAGTAAGTCTCCGTCGTCGATCAGGACCGCTTCCATACCGCCCTCCGGGCGCATCAGATAGACCACCTGTCGATCCGGGTCAACGATCACCCCCGGCGCCAGCTCGAAAACCGCCGCCGCCGCCGCGGCCTCGTTCTCCGTCGGTTCATCGATGGCGCCGGCGATCGATGAGAATATGAAGAGGCCCAGCCATGCCGAGCCCGTGATCCATGTCTTTCGAGAGGTCCGCATCTCGAATCTCCTCAGGGAGTCGGCAGCGCCAGGGCGCGCACCGGAGTCAGCAGGTAGGCGCCCCGCCCGAGGGTGCCGGCGAGGAGGGCGTCGTCGGTGGCGTCGTAGACCAGCTCGAAGACCGGGGCCGGCGGCAGGTCGGAGCCGAGCGGTTGCCAGATGCTGAAGTCGGTGGCGGCAAAGGCGATGAAGACCCCTTCGCCGCCGCCGACCACGAGGCGGTCGCCGGCAGGGTCGCCTCCGGGGCTGGGTACGAAAGCCACCGAGCGCAGAACCCCCGGCTCGAGCGCCGACAGATCGCCGCTGCGCTCGTCCCACGCCGCACCGCCGTCGCGGCTCTCGAAGACCCTCGAACCGTCAATCACGAAGACGTGCCGGGCGTCGTCCGGATCGAGAGCACAGCCGATGACCCGGTCGCCCGGATAAGAGAGCGAGCGCGTCGGCGACGCCGGCGGCGGGCTCGAGCGCGCGAACACGTCGCCCCCAGCGCCGTAGTAGAGCACGTCGGGATTGGATGCCGTGCCATAGCAGATCGCCCGACCGCCGAAGGCGTTGACCCGATCGGTCGAAATTCGGCGCGTCGTATCACCGCGGTCCCGGCTCTCGAAGACCCCGTTGCCGCCGCCGAAGACGATCCGCGTCGGATCCGCGCCATGGATCACCATCGGGGTCACGAACTGGGGGGCAATGCGAATCGCGTCGAGGGCCTGGAGACGGAGGCGTCTAGCGCTGCCGGCGACGAAGTTGTTGTCGGCGTCGAAAGCGGCGCGCAGGGCTCCCTGCAGGCTCTGAGAGCTGAAGTAACGCATCGAGAGGCCGGGTGCCGGGTCGTTGGCGCCGACCGCGACGTCGCCGCCGTCGCCGAAGGCCTGGAGGATCCAGGCTGGGTCGTCCGGCGTCCTCTGGTTGGCGGAGCCGTTGTCCTGATTGCCCGAGATGGCGATCCCGGCGATCGGATCGTAGGCGACGTCGTGCTGCTCGTTTATCGACAGGCTGCCGTTCAGCGTCCGCCAGGTGCCGCCGGTGCCGTCGGGATCGGTGTGCGCATAGATGCCGCCGTCGTCGGTCTCCACCAGCTCCCCGTCGGCGTTGAAGGTCATCGCCCGCGAATCGGCATGCGGCGCCGAGCCGTCCGCCGGGCGCCCGGTGCCGCACGCGGGCGTCGTCACACCGGGGGGGCAGAAGGCGAGAGATGTCCATTGCGTGCCCTGGGGCGTCAGCTCGCCGCGGAAGAGCCGCGCTCCGAAATCATCGGCGCCGATCGAGTTGGGAAAGGACGGTCTGGGAGCGTTCTCGGTGGCGGAGGGCTGGCGATCACCGCCGACGAAGACCACCGAAGCCTCCTTCGGATGCGCCGCGAGCGAGAGGTGGGGCGGGCATTGACCGCCCGGGTGGGCGCCGAAGACGGCGTCCTCGGTGGTCAACGGCAGCCCCATCAACGTCCAGCTGGCGCCGCCGTCGGCGGTCCGCGACACCTCCGCCAGCCGTCCGCCGGTACAGATCGCGGCGTAGAGCACGCCGGCGCCGCCACCGACCGCCAGCTCCGCCCCCGACGCGCCGCCGAGGCGCGAATTGGTCGTCGCCGGGCTGATCCGTCGCCACGTCTCTCCGGTGTTCTCGCTCGCGTAGATGCCGTCTTCGCTGCCGGAGATATCGACCAGGGCGGCGTAGAGCCGGGCCGGATCGTCCAGATCGCCCGCCAGATCGAGGCAGAAGGCGCTGCTGGGCACGCCGCTGCCGCCGGCGAGGCGGCCGAATCCGACGCCGGCGTCGATCGAGCGGAACAGGCCGGTGTCTTCGACGAATCCGCTGTCGGCGTTGTCGGCGCAAGCGATCAGGATCTCGCCGCGCGTGGCGACGCCGGCGATGTTCCTGCCTGCCATGCCGGGGTCGAGAGGAGTCCACGAGTCGCCGCCGTCGGTCGAGCGGAAAAGACCGCGCCGCGGGCTTCCGAAACTGCCGAAGGAGCTCGTGCGGCCGACCCCGAAGACCAGGGTCGGTGCCGTTTCACCATTCGGTGGGGTCGCGTCCCGATCGGAGGCGCCGGCGACCGAGGCCGGATCGAGATCGAGAGCGCCGACCGAAAGCGCCCCCAGGCCCTCCGCCAGAGGCGTCCAAATGGGGCTCGGCGCGCTGGCGTTCTCGGTGCGGAACACCCCACCGTTGACCGTTCCGATCCACAGGACGTCGGCGTCGCTCGGGTGGGCGACGACTACCTCGACCGCGCCGGCGACTTCTTTGCGCGGCGACGACGCCACTTGCCCGTTGAGGATGGGCGCCGCGCCTAAGCGCGTCCAGGCGCCGCCGACCGCCGGCACCTGTGCCGCGGCGGCCCGTTCGGGGGTAGGCGGCAAGGTGGCACGCATCGGCGGCCGCAATCTCAGGCGGCGCTCAGCGTCGAGCACGGGATCCTGCGCCGAGCTCGGCACGGCGACCCAGGCCATCGAGATCACCATCGAAACGACAGCCAGGGCGACGCCGAGCCTATGCCGACCTGCCGTCTCCAGGTTCCATTCAACAAAGCTGCGCGGCATGACCTTCTCCCTTGAAAACTCTGCCTAAGCCGATCACAGGTCACTGCCCCGAACCGAGAAATCGGATCCTCCGACGCGATCAGGGAATCCGAGAAGCCGCCCTGGGCAACGCGATTCGATTCCTTTCGACTCTATACAGCGCAAGGAACGAGCCAAATCCCCCATTCACCTTACCTGAAATCTCCGAATGTCAGAAGTCCGAGCTGTCGCTCGAGGTCCCGAGGCACCGGCCGTCACGTGAGTGACCTGGTGGCTTCTCGAAGCGCGGCGTCATTGCCCGCGACGAGTCTCGTCGCCAGCCTGCGCCAGCATGCGGTCAGTGACAGCTCGCCGCACTGGTATCGACGTAGACCAGATGCTCCAGCAGCTCGGGTGCTGGGCCGGGCAGATGCCGTCCAGATGAGGGTTGGTGGCCTCAAGTGTTGACGTGTGTTGTCGAGCGTGGGGGAGAATTGGCCAGTGCTTCCCCACCAGTCCCCCTTGACACGCCTGAAGGGCGCTGTGATACGCTTCCTCCCGACGCTGGTACGACGGGATAAGCACTGAGAAATCAATGGGTTAGGTGGCACCAGGCGGGTGGAAGAATCGACCAACAAAGCCGCTCGCTTTTCACCCTGAAAGGGTTGCATACAATGGCCGGCGAGCAGTATTGAACCCTTTCCGGGTTCGGAATCCAGACGATCCGCCACCCAGGGTGGCGCGTCGCTACGCGACGCTTTCCCTGGGCTTTGGTATCGAACC
>JAAELT010000273.1 GCA_024226315.1 bacterium
ATCGAGCATGGCCTGGGCCCCCTCGAACACCCATTGCATGCCGGCTCTCTCCAAGCGATCCTTGACGACGTGGCGACAAGCTCCTTCGATCACTCCGGTGGCGATCGGATATCCGGCGGCCAAATACTCGTCGTAGCGCATCCTCGAGCGGTGATTCTCGAAGTACCCACAAATCCGTTCCAGTTGCTTGCGCTTACGACCCGTCAGGCCGCTACGGGTTGCCATTTGGCGAAGGCCTCGAATCACCGAATGAACCTCTCCCCTCAGAATCCGCAACACGCGGCTGCGAACGAACTGTGCCGCAGAGGCGCTGCCCTGTGGATGGAAGAGATAGGCGACCTTCCACAGACGCGGGGTCACGTGCAGCAGATCCAGGATCTCGATGGAGCCGCCGGGCAAGTCACGCTGCGCCGTCTCCCACAGAGAGTGCTGCCCGTCCATCAACACGATGGTGGGCTTCCTGCCGTCGGAATTGCGATCCTCGGCCTCCATTGCCAGCGAGCCGAAAATCTCGGCTTGGGCCGGATCGGTGGACCCACTCTGGCTGCGCGCCAAGCTCGCGCGCAAGCGCTTGTGCTGAGGACCCGGGCGCTGCCTGCTCAAGGCGGTAGGCTTGTGGAACAGCGACGCCGTCACCTCTTCCGGCGTCCTGAGGCGAGGATCCACGGTGTAACTCGCCCCCAGCAGCGCCATCTTCTTCGCCCCGGGCTTCGGCCCCTTCAAAGGCGCTGGATCTGGCGCCACCCTAGCGTGCTTGTCACGGCGAATCGGAACCCCTTTGCCATCAGCGCTGAGCACCAACATCGTGCCCTCCTCCGAGGCTGGAGGCGGTGCCAGCGAGTCCCAGTAGTCCACCACAGGCTCCGACATCTTCCGGTTCATCCGCTCCAGGCTGTCCACCGACTGGGAGAATCCCAGGATTCTGCACAACGTCCGACTCACCTCCGCGTACGGGCTCTCCACCGCCAGGCGCTGGTCCCAATCTTGGAGCTGGGTCTAGGTCCCACCCACCTCGGTCACGGTCACCGAGATCCTCACCCGAGTCCGGGTGGATCGGCCCGATGACCACCAACGGAGCCTACCACGCCACTCAGGATACCGGTCGGGACGACATCGGGACCGGCTTGCCAGGGACGTCGGGCAGGGACGCGACCTCGAGCCAAGACCGGCTTGCCAGGGACGTCGGTCACTCGGAAGATCGCGGTGCTTTTCGAACACGTCGCGGCGCTGCTTGAGGCGGCAGAGGCGCCGGAGAGAGAGCCGGTGGGGTTCAAGGTCCTGTGCTGAGACGCGAGATCATCCACCAAGCGAGTATCGGTAGCGGGTGAGGTCTACTCGTCCTCCGTGCTCGAATCCGCCGCCTCTGCCGCGACCAGAGCCACGATCTCCTCCACGAAGACCTCCGCCTGGTCGATCCACGGCCGGACCTGGTCGCTGTCGAAGCTGACGAAGTCCATGTAGGTCACAGGGCGATTCCGTCGCGATCGACGTTCTGGTGAAAAGGCATCGCCCGGTACAGAGGGCTGTTCCAGTCCTCCCGGCTGCAGATCACCGAACACAGCACCTCGTCGGAATCCCACTCCAGCTCGTACAGTCGGTGGCGAATTGCTTGTTCGCGAGCGGCATCGACCGGGCCATCGACCAGAATCAGCAGGTCCCAGTCGGAATCCGCTTCCGCGTCGCCCCGGGCGCGCGAGCCGTAGAGGATGACTTCCGCCTCGGGCTCGAGTGCATGCACCGACTGCTTGATGGGACTCCGCAGCTCTCCGAGGCGCTCGGCGACGAGCCGCTCAGAGTCTGATTGCTGTCTGGCTCTTACCGTCATCTCGGATTCATCCTACCGCATCCACCGAGGCGCCGGTCGGCGTCTCCAGGGCGGCCGCGGCCGCAGGCCGGACAGAGGAGCTCAGCCAGTTGAACGCGTTCAGGCACCGTCAAAACGTGCTCACTGGAGTTGGTGTGGTCGTCACCGCACCTCGACCGCGAGCCGCGTCCCTACCCGCACGACCAGATCTTGCTGCTGCCCGGCCTCGAGCTCGGCGCGGGCGACGGCGGCGAGGTCGCCGATCAGCTCGTCGGGGAGGGGGCGGGGCGCGATGAGCTCGATCTCGACGACGCTCTCGCCGTCCTTTTCGAGCCGGCTGGTGACGCCGGCGATCTCGACTTCGGGATGGGCGGCCAGGCGCTTGGCGAGCTGGCTCTCGAGCGTCGCGGGGATCTCCACCGGCGCGCCGCCGGAGAGCCGCCTCGCCTCGCCTCGCCTACGCCCGGCGCTGGCGTCAGAATAGTCATCATAGCGGTGCGAACCACCCCAGGATGATGCCGGTCTGGGCCCGCCAGCTGCCCCAACTCGGGGCGCCGCTGACGTTCTGCTCCTTGACCGGGATGTCCC
>JAAELT010000274.1 GCA_024226315.1 bacterium
TCACAGAATTAAGCAAATCACTTCGTCTGCCAAGCATCCGTAGTGAATACGATACGATTATAAATCAGGCGGTTTCATCGGCTACTGCGCATGACGAGTTTTTGCTTGATGTATTGCGTCGCGAAAACCAGAGCCGCTACATTGAAAATCTAAGGCTTGCCATCGAAAAAACAAAACAACAATCGCCTCATGATGTAACTGTCGATAAAATAATTATCGTCTGCCAAAATATTTGTCAGGGAGCAACAGCAGAGCCTCATCGGGGCGATATTGAACATTCTGCAACCGCTCAACTGCAGGAAATTAGTCGGCTATTGCAAAGCGAACCCACAGGCGAAAATACAATTATTAACCCTTCAAAATTAAACAACAATGAGTGCAAATAATATCAAATCCCAAATCACAGAATTAAGCAAATCACTTCGTCTGCCAAGCATCCGTAGTGAATACGATACGATTATAAATCAGGCGGTTTCATCGGCTACTGCGCATGACGAGTTTTTGCTTGATGTATTGCGTCGCGAAAACCAGAGCCGCTACA
>JAAELT010000275.1 GCA_024226315.1 bacterium
TGTGAAAACGGCAAAAAGGTTTGGAAGCCATGAATTTAAATTGTGCAGTTGTTCCTTGCCACTTGCACATTGAATCATTGTCGGTGATCAATCCAAACCAAGGGCCTTTATACCGGATCGACCGCCGACATGACGACGAAGGAGGAAAGATGAAGCAAAAGAGAGAAACAAATGAATATTCAAAAATGAGTGTACTAAAGAATACTCAAGAAACTCATCTTAGATATTCATAGTATTCCTTGAAGACTTTCCTCCTTTTCATCGTCGGTCGATCGGGCCTAAAAAGGCCCTTGGTTTGTTTGGGTTGATCAACGAATAACGATGACGTTAGGCAACATGAAATTCACCGACAATGTGGAAGTGGCAAGGAACAACTGCACGATTTAAATTCATGGTTTCCAAACCTTTTTGCCGTTTTCATAAGCTCTTCTCTTCAGATCGATCTAACCACATATAGTCACTGCGCGCCCAAGTTCGGCCATGCTGTTGTTTGCCAAATTCATCGACTTGCTCCGCACTTGGATTGCTATCCAGTGAAGCGGATTCATCAAGTGACGTCACTTGATGAAAATTTTTCAA
>JAAELT010000276.1 GCA_024226315.1 bacterium
CATGCGCTTCTTCATCCACGAGAGCTGTGGCTACTGCACGCCCTGCCGGGTGGGCAACGTACTGATCAAGGAACGGCTGGACAAGATCCTCGCCGGCAAGGGTGAGGCCGCCGATCTCGAGTACCTGGAAGACCTGGCTCTCACGGTGAAGACCACCAGCCGCTGCGGCCTGGGGCAGACCGCGCCGCACCCGGTGATGTCGACGCTCGAGAACTTCCGCGGCGAGTACGAGAAGCTGCTGATCGAGCCGGTGGACGGCCAGCTCGCCTCCTTCGACATCCATGCCGCCCTGGAGGAAGCCCAGGGGCTGACCGGCCGCGAGTCCGTTCACTTCACTAAAGATCGGGGGGCGTGATGGACAACCAGAAGATCGTGCTCTCGATCGACGGGCGCCGGATCGAGGCCGAGGCGGGCCAGACCATCCTGGAGGCGGCCGAGGCGGCCGGAGTCTACGTCCCGCGCCTGTGCTGGATGAAGGGGCTGACCCCGGCGGGCGCTTGCCGGGTGTGCACCGTGCGGGTGGGCGGCCGTCCGCAGTCGGCCTGCACCCAGCCGGTGGCGCCGGGAATGATCGTCGAGAACGACACCGAGGAGCTGCGCCGCCTGCGCCGCAACCTGATCGACATGCTGTTCGTCGAGGGCAACCACTTCTGCATGTTCTGCGAGAAGAGCGGCAACTGCGAGCTGCAGGCCCTGGCGTACCGGTTCGGGATCACGGCGCCGAAGTATCCTTTCATCTTTCCTGAAAGAGAGCTCGACGCCTCACACCCCGACGTCTTCATCGACCGCAACCGCTGCATCCTGTGCAGCCGCTGCGTGCGGGCCTCCCAGGAGCTCGACGGCAAGCACGTCTTCGGCTTCGTCGGCCGCGGGCGGGAGAAGCACCTGGCAGTCAACTCCGAGGACGGCCTGGGCGACACCGACGCCGAGGCCGCCGACCAGGCGATCGCCGCCTGCCCCACCGGCTGTCTGCTCGAGAAGCGCGTCGGCTACGTCGTGCCGGTGGGCCGGCGACGCTTCGACCACCAGCCGATCGGCTCCGAGATCGAGGCGGCGCATACCGAGGAAGGAAAATGAGCAAACCGAAAGTCGCGACGACCTCGCTGTGTGGCTGCTTCGGCTGCCACATGTCCCTGCTCGACATCGACGACCGCATCCTGCAGCTCGCCGAGCTGGTCGACTTCGACCGTTCGCCGATCAACGACATCAAGGAGATCCAGGGACCGGTCGACGTCGGGCTGATCGAAGGCGGCTGCGCCAACGAGGAGAACGTCAAGGTGCTGCAGGACTTCCGCAAGCACTGCAAGGTCCTGATCTCCGTCGGCGACTGCGCGATCAACGGCGGCATCCCGGCCCTGCGCAACACCGTACCGCTCGAGGAATGCTACAGAGAGGCCTTTCTGGACGGGCCGACGGTAGTCAACCCGCGCGGCCTGGTGCCGGACGACGAGGAGATCCCGCTGCTGCTCGACAAGGTCTACCCCTGCCACGAGGTGGTCAAGGTCGACTTCCACCTGCCCGGCTGCCCGCCCTCTGCGGACACCCTGTGGGAGGCGTTGACCGCTCTACTGACCGACCAGCCCCTCGAGCTGCCCTACGAGCTCGTCAAGTACGACTGATTCGGGCGAGGAAAAGAACATGCCGAACAGCGCGACGGGACGACGTATCGTCATCGAACCCCTGACTCGGGTCGAGGGCCACGGCAAGGTCTCGATCCTGCTCGACGAGGCCAACCGGGTGTCCCAGGCGCGGCTTCACATCGTCGAGTTCCGGGGTTTCGAGCGTTTCATCCAGGGGCGGCCGTTCTGGGAGCTGCCCGTGCTGGTCCAGCGCCTGTGCGGCATCTGCCCGGTGAGCCACCACCTGTGCGCTGCCAAGGCGGTCGACGGCATCATCGGCGCCGAGCAGCTGACCCCGACTGGGGAGAAGATGCGCCGGCTGATGCATTACGGCCAGCTGTTCCAGTCCCACGCCCTGCACTTCTTCCACCTGGCGTCGCCGGACCTCTTGTTCGGCTTCGACGCCCCGGTCGAGAAGCGCAACGTCATCGCCGAGCACAAGGATCTGGCGGTTCAAGGCGTCATGATGCGCAAATTCGGGCAGGAGATCATCAAGGCGACC
>JAAELT010000277.1 GCA_024226315.1 bacterium
CGGGAAATTTGCCAGCGACTTCCTGATCCGCACCTACCCCGACGAGCATCTGCGGCTGAGCAAGCGTATGTTCAAGGCGCCGGAGTATTGCGCCGCCTGCCACAAGCAATTCATCGATCAGGAGGTCAACCGCGTCGGCTGGGTACAGCTGCAGAACCAGTACGACAACTGGAAGGCGAGCCACTGGTTCACCGAAGGCGATCCCGAGAAGACGGTCGAGTGCCGGGAGTGCCACATGCCGCTGGTGGAGTCGACCGACCCCGCTTCCGGCGACCTGGCGGACTACAATCGGGGACCCGGCGACGGCAAGCACCGCAGCCACCGTTTCGTCGCCGCCAACAGCATGGTGCCCAAGATGCTCGAGCTGGAGGGCTGGGAAGAACAGCTGCGGCTGACCGAGCAGTGGCTGCGCGGGGAGTACGAGATCCCCGAGATCGCAGACAAGTGGCGCGACGGCCCGGTGGTCGACCTGGTGCTCGACGTGCCCGAGACCGCCGAGCCCGGCGCCAAGCTGCCGATCCGGGTGGTGATGACCGCCAACAAGGTGGGCCACGATTTCCCCACCGGCCCGCTCGACATCATCCAGAGCTGGGTGGAAATCCACGTCTACGACCCGGCGGGGGAGGAGATCTTCTCTTCGGGCACGCGCGACGCGAAGCACTTCATCGAGCCGGGGAGCTTTCTGTTCAAGGCCGAGCCGGTGGATCAGCACGGCAACCTGATCGATCGCCACAACCTGTGGGAGATGGTGGGCGTGCGTTACCGCCGGGCGCTCTTCCCGGGCTACTCCGACACCGTCGAGTATCTCGTCGACTGCCCGACGAACCGCGCTCGCGGCACCCCGCGCGACCTCGCCCGGCTGGGCCGGGAGGAACAGCAGATCGAGCTGCCGTCGCCCGAGGAGCCGGGTAGCTACCGGGTGGTCGCGCATCTGATGTACCGCAAGGTCGACCAGTTCCTGATCAACTTCCTGCTCGGCGAGGACTCCGGCCTCACCGCGCCGGTGATCGAAATGAACCGTGTCGAGGCGACCATCGAGGTGGCGGAGCCGGTTCAGCAGGCCCGCGGCAGTGGTGCTGGTGGCGCCGATGGCGGCGGGCTGGCAGTCGCGGCTCCGGCCGGCAGATAGCACGACCTTCCGGAACCGAGCCGTGGACGCGGAGAAAAAGAAGACCCTGCGCCCGGCCCGGCGGCGGGCGAGTCGACATCAGCGCCTGCGCCGGACGATCCTGGCGCTGGCGGCTGCGGCGCTGGTCGCTGCGGTCGTGGGCTTCCTGCTCTACCGCGCCAGCCGGCCCGAGGTCCGGCGGCCGGGCGAGGACCTCGAAGACATCACCGACAACCTGTCGCGCGGGCTGCCGGCGGAGGCTCCAGCGCCCCGCTTCACCGACGTCACCGCGGCGGCCGGCCTCGACCGCTTCGTCACTTTCGAGGGCGCGCGCACCTCGCAGCTGCCCGAAGACCTGGGCTCGGGTCTGGCGTGGGGCGACTTCGACAACGACGGCGACGACGACCTGTTCCTGGTCAGCGCCGGTGGTGCCCTGGATCTGCCGCGCGAGCGCTGGGCGCCGTCCGAGCTCTACGAGAACCGCACCGGCGACGACGGCGCGATCTCATTCCGTAGGGTCGAGGAGTTTCCCGAGACCCGCATCTCGGGGATGGCCGCCGCCTGGGGCGATGCCGACGGCGACGGCTGGCTCGACCTCGTCGTCACCGGCTACGGCAGCTTGCTGTTCTTCCGCAACCGCGAGGGGCGCCTGGAGCGCGAGGACGTCCTGCCCGACCTGGAAGGCTACTGGGCCGGCGCGACCTGGGGCGACTTCGACAACGACCGCGATCTCGACCTCTACGTCTGCGGCTACGTGCGCTACGAGCCGCCTTCGCCAAGCGCCGAGGGGCGCACCACCGAGCAGTACGGCGCCGCGGTGCCCTACACCCTGAACCCGGCCTCGTTCGAGCCCGAGCGTAATCTGCTCTTGCGCAACGACGGTGCCGGCGACGACGGCGCGGTGACCTTCACCGAGGTGGCGGCGCTCTACGGTAGCTCCAACCCAGAGGGCCGCAGCCTCACCGCCCTGTGGCACGATTTTGACGACGATGGCCGGCTCGACCTCTACGTCGCCAACGACATCTCGGACAACGCCCTCTACTTGAACCGCGGGGAGACCTTCGAAGACGCCGGCCTGCGTGCCTTCGTCGCCGACTACCGCGGCGCCATGGGATTGACCGCCGGCGACTGGAACCGCGACGGCGACGACGACCTGTTCATCACCCACTGGATCGCGCAGGAGAACGCTCTCTACGACTCGCGCCTGGCCGCGCTGCGCGCCGCCGCCGACCCCGGGGCCTCCGTGCGGCTGTCCTTCTCCGACCTGGCGGTGCCTCTGGGCCTGGGGCAGATCGCCCTGCAGCTGGTCGGCTGGGGCACCGAGTTCGCCGACTTCGACGGTGACGGCTGGCTCGATCTCATCGTCGCCAACGGCAGTACGCTGGAGGACGACCAGACTCCCAAGGGCCTGCGGCCGCAATCGCCGCTCCTGCTGTGGAACCGTCAGGGCGAGTCGTTCCACGACCTGGCGGCGGCGAGCGAGGTGCTGTCGCCGCCCCACGTCAGCCGCGGCCTGGCGCTCTCCGATTTCGACCGGGACGGCGACCTCGACGTCGCCTTCTTCCACCGCGGCGAGGGCGTCCAGCTGCTGCGCAACGACATGCAGACCGGCCACTGGCTGCAGCTGCGGCTGCGCAGCCGTCTCACCGGAGGCGAGCCCCGGGGTTTCGGCGACGGCACCACCGTGGTCGTGAGCGCCGGCGGCGTGGAGCTACGACGCTCGGTGACCAGCGCCTCGTACCTCTCCCAGAGCAGCCGTACCCTGCACTTCGGGCTGGGCGCTGCCGAGAGGGCCGAGCGCGTCGAGGTCCGCTGGCTGGCCGGCGAGCCCCAGGTCTTCGAAGGGCTCGATGCCGACGCCCTCTGGGAGCTCACCGAGGGCGATCCGGCGGCCCGCCGGATCGCCGGCGTCGTGGCCGCAGCGACCGCGGCGCCCACCGAGCCGGTCGACGAGAAGGCGCGCCTGCTCGAGTTCTGGTCCACCCAGCGGGCGGCCATGGACGCGCTCAAGCGCGACGGCGACGTCGACCGCGCCGCCGGCCTCCTGCGCCGGGCCCTGGAGCTGAAACCGGACCACGGCGACTCCCGCTACTACCTGGCGAGCTGTCTCACGTACCAGGGCCGCACCGAGGACGCGCTGGCCGAGCTCGACCGCCTACGCCGCGACGTTCCGATGAGCCATCGCGCGCACAAACAGTGGGGTGTGCTGCGAGCAATGACCGCCGCCTCGCCCGCGGATCTCGAAGCCGCCCGTTCGGCGCTCGAGCGGGCGCTCGAGATCAACCCGGAGGAGACCGGCTCCCTGCTCGTGCTGGGCGAGATCGCCCTCCTCGAGGGCGACCACGCTCAGGCCGACCAGCGTCTGGAGTGGGCCTGCCGCACCAATCACCGGGCGGTCGGCGGCTTCTTCCTGCGTGGCTACCTGGCCTGGAAGCGGGGCGACCGCGAGGCCGCGTCGGAGTTTCTGGCCACCGCCCAGGCGGCCCGCGGGGAGGACTGGAAACCCGAGGGCACGGTCGCCGAGGGCGACGTCCTGGGGCGCATGCACCGGGAGGAGACGCCGCTGGCGGAGTACTGGGCGGCGTGGGACGGCACCCAGGATCCCGCCGTCGCCTACGGTCCTCTCGACGCCCACCTCGCGGCAGGCCAGAGCTAGGCCTCCGACGGCACGAAGCGCCTCTGCCAGCTCCGCGTGCGCCTCTTTTTCTCGGTCAGCTGAGGTCTCTCGTCAGCCCAACCTCGGCGAGCAGCGCCGTGAACCTCGGCTCGGCGCGCAGCGCGTCCCAGATCGGGTCGACGCCCAGGAACACCATCCAGTTCTCCCGCGCCTCGCGGGAGCGCTCGAGCCAGTCGAGTGCCTTCTCCCGATCGCCGCCGCCGGCGTGGATGGCGGCGATGTAGTACGCTGGAACGTAGTCCGGCCGCGAGGCGTCTTCGAGCTCGGCGAGCACCGCTCTCGCCGCGTCCGGCTCCCCCATCAATGCGTGGAGACGCCCGAGCGCCGCCACCATCATCGGGCTGCGGTCGGAATGCTCGATCGCTTTCAGCAGCACGGCGGCGGCGTCCTCGAGCCGTCCCTGCTGCTGGTGGGTCAGCCCCAGCCAGAACACCGCCGGGGCGAAGCCGGGGCCCAGCTCCAAAGTCTCCTCGAGCGCCGCGATCGCCTCCTCGTAGCGGCGCGCGTAGTAGTAGACCCAACCCAGCAGGGTGTTGATGATCAGAGACAGTGGATCGAGGTCGAGCGCCAGCTTCACCTGTTCGATGGCTTCTTCGTGGCGCCCTCGCAGCGCCAGGAGCTCGGCGAACCAGTGATGCGCCGTGGCGTAGCCCGGGTTGAGCTCGAAGGTGCGGCGGAACTCCCGCTCGGCGCCGGGCCAGTCCCAGTCGAAAAGCAGGTTGGCGAAGGCCAGCGACGAATGGGCCTCGGCGAGATCGTCGTCGATCTCGAGGGCCCTGTGGGCCGCCTCCTTGGCACGCGGGAAGGCCTCACTCGGGGCGAGGACGCTGTAGTAGCCGAGCAGGTTGTAGGAGTCGGCGAGGCCAGCGTGGGCCAGGGCGTAGCGCGGATCCCTGGCGATCGCCTGCAGGAAGTAGGCGATGCTCTCCTCGAGATCCGCCGGTGATCGCTTGCTCCAGAAGTGGCGTCCCTTGAGGTAGAGGTGATATGCCTCGATGTCCTCGGTCTGGCGCTGCCTCGAAGGACGCCGGCCCGACGCCAGCAGCTCGACCTCGAGATGGGCGGTGATCGCCACGGTGATCTCGTCCTGGATGGCGAAGACGTCGCCCACCTGGCGGTCGTAGCGCTCGGACCAGAGGTGCAGGCCATCGGCCGCTCGGACGAGCTGCGCGGTGATGCGCAGCCGGTCTCCAGCCCTGCGCACGCTGCCTTCGAGGATGGTTTCGACCTGCAACCGGCGGCCGATCTCGCGGACGTCGAGCTGCTCGTTCCGAAGCGAAAAGGCCGAGGTACGGGCGACCACCCGCAGTTGCCGGACCTTGGTCAACGCGTTGATCAGCTCATCGGCCAGCCCGTGGCAGAAATACTCCTGATCGCGCTGGGGCGAGAGGTCGGCAAAGGGCAGGACGGCGATCGAGGGCCGCGTCTCGTTCGGCACCGCCTCGTCGTCTGACGCGGCCCGGCCTGCCGCCTCCGGCCGCGGCAGCGTGTCGAGGTGGTCGCCGGCCCTGCCGAGGGCCAGGGAGACGCCGCTGCCGGGTTCGAGGAGACACGCTTCCAACAGGCAATCGATCTCCACGCCAGCTAGGGCGGCGCGGTAGGACTCGAGCCCGACGCGGAGACGCCCGGCCGACTCGAGGAGCGGTCCCTCGCGTGCGCCTCGGCCGAGCCGCGCCACGGCGAGATCGACGCCGTTGCGCGCCAGCCGTTCGAGCTGGCGCCGCGACCGGCGCTCGGCGCCCTCGAGCGCTGCCTCGAGAGTGTCGCGGCGCGGCGAGAGAGCCTCGAGCCCGGCGCGGATCCGCGCCTCGGCCGAACCGATCTCTTCGCCGAGCTCCGCGTCGCCGCGCCGCCGGGCCGACAGTAGCTGACGCTGAACGGCAAGGAGCCGCGGGGCCGCCCACAGCTGGCTGGCGGCGGCCCCGGCGACGCCGACGCCCATCGCCAGGATCGGGATGACCGCCCAGAAGCGCGCCGCCGGGTGGAGATCGCCCTGGAAGCCGCAGCTGGCGAGATCGATGACGACGAGGAAGGCGGAGGCGATCAGCCACAGCCTCATCAGGACTACGAAGCCGGCCCGCGAGCCGCGCAGCCGCGACTCGAGCCGCGCCAGCTCTTCTGCGCTCTCGGCGGGCTTGTAGAGGTTCTTCATGGCTCGAAGCGGATGGTGATCAAAGTGACGTCGTCCTGCGGCGTCGCCGCTCCCAGGTAGGCATCGAGCTCGCCCGAGAGCTGTCGCAGGAGGCTCGCGGCACCAGCCGCTTCGGCCTTCTCGAGACGCTTCGTCAGCCGCTCCCAACCGTAGGATCGGCCGGCGTCGTCGACCGCCTCCACGTAGCCGTCGGTGAGCAGCACGAGCAGGTCACCGGCTCTCAACTCCACCTCGCCGAGCTCGGGCACGAGATCGCGGCGCACCCCCAGCGGGTAGCCGGGCTGCTCGAGCTCGCTCACCCGGCCGTCGCGCCGCAACAGGGGGTAGACCTGTCCGGCGTTGACCCACGAGATCGTCCGCCGGCCGGTGTCGAGCTCGAGCAGCGTCAAGGTCATGAGGCGACGCCGGCCGAGGGTGTCGTACATCATGCGGTTGATCTCGGCCATCGACTCGGCAAGGCCCCGGCCGCCCGAGACCTGCATGTAGAGGGCGCTCTTGGCCATGCTGCTGACGATCGAGCTGTCGAGGCCGTGGCCGCTGGCGTCGCCGAGCGCCACCAGCAGCCGCCCCGGCGCGGTGGAGTAGAAGTCGTAGAAGTCGCCTCCGACCTCGCTCGACGGCCGGTAGAGGTGAGCCACCTCGAGCCCCGGCACCTCGGGGGCGCCGGCGGGCAGGATGGAGCGCTGCAGATCCCGCGCCAGCCGCACCTCCTCGCGGATGCGGGCAGCCGCGGACTGTGAACGTTCCTCCGGCCGCGGCCTCTCAGGCCCGCCGGCATCACCGGAGCCGGCCTGCTCGAGCAACGCCACCCGTTCTCGGAGGGGAGCGGTCACCGCCGCGAGGTCGCGGCCGCCGCCGGCGATCTTGGCGTTCTCGAGGGCCAGCAGGAACGACTCCACCAGCGACCGGCGCTCGCCTGCCTCGCGCTCCAGGGCCGCGAGCTTGCGGTCATGGCGGTCGAGCTCCGCCAGCAGGGTGCGCAGGTGCTCCTGGGTCTCGCCGGGCTGCGACAGCCGGGTGGCCACCCGGCGGCGTAGCTCGGGGTCCGCCCGGTGGCGCTCCGCGAGTCGGGCCGCCTGGTCGAGCCAGGCCACCGCCGTCAGGGCGGCAGCTTCACCCCGCGAGACCTCGGCGACCGTCTCGGGGCTCACCGTCCGCAACGCCGCACGGGCGTCCTCGGCCGAGCGCAGCAGCTGCTCGCGCTGCGCCGTCACGCCGTCGGCAGCTTCGTCGCGCGCCGCCAGCCGATGCGCGGCGAGCAGGTCGCGGTGCTGCTCGTCGAGCTTTCTCCGCCGCCGGCCGGCCGCCAGACCCTGGGCGGCCAGACCCAGCCCCCAGGCCAGGGCGATCGCGACGCCCCAGGGGACCGCCAGCCCGGTGAGCAGGTTGAGCGTCACGAGCAGAGCGCTCGCCGCCGCCCAGATCGCCGCATGGATGCCGAACCCGTTCTCGGCCTCGAGGCGCCGCAAGGCGAGAAGCGCCATTTCCTCGGTCGGGGCCGGCTGCACTCTCGGAGGGGGGAGGACTCGCCGGAGGGCTTGTGTCAGGGATTGTTCCACACGCTCTATTATCGGTCGGTTTACCCGGACCATGGAATAGCGTCGGATGCCGAGAAAGACGACCGGCGACCTAGGCGCCGTTCAGCTCGAGCAGATCCCAGAGGTTGCCGTACAAGTCCTCGAAGACGGCCACGGTACCGTAGGGAGCGACCTTGGGCTCCCGCACGAACTTGATCCCGTTCGCCACCATCTCGTTGTAGTCGCGCCAGAAATCGTCGGTGTTCAGGAAGAGGAACACCCGGCCGCCGGTCTGCCGGCCGACGAACGGCTCCTGCTCGGGCTTCGACGCCCTGGCCAGGAGCAGGGTCGTGCCCGTCGACCCGGGAGGAGCCACCACCACCCAACGCTTGTCCTGCTCGGGCTGGTAGGTGTCTTCCACCAGGGTGAAGTGGAGCTTGCGGGTGTAGAACTCGATGGCCTCGTCGTAGTCGCGGACGACCAGGGCCACGTGGACGATGGATTGCTTTCTGGGCATGGATTCAGCTCCGGAGCTCATGAGTATTCGGTCGGCTCGGAGAGAGTCTAGCGGAGCGTCTTCGCTCTACCCTGGGCAGGAACCATGGATTCAGGCTCCCCACGATCGCGTTCTCCGGGTTCGGGTAGGAACCCTCGAAGCTCTGGAATCGCCTTGTCCCGAGCTCCGGAAGATTGTTCTCGGGCACCGGAACGCTTCACCTGAGCCGTGGGAAAGATAGTTCGCACGGCCTGCAGGCGTTCCCTGGCGCGTACAACGAGGAGGTCGCGGTTGCACCTCGGCGCTGCCACCGGTGACAGTGAAGGCAACGCCACCGTAGCCCCTTGGCGCACGTGGTGGCAGCGCTTGCGTCGCGGTTGCGGCCCGGCTCGGTACGTGGTGACAGTGGCGACGACGCGGCTGCACCTCCACGCTGCCACCGGTGGCAGCGCCGAGTAGAGCCGTGAAGAGAAGCCCGGTCACCTTCTCGCGCGAGCTCGAGCCGTGATCCGGTGCGTGCGGCGGTGTGAGTCAGACCCGCAACGCCCGCTGCACCACCTCGACGGCTTCGGCCACCTTGATCCGCTCCTGGCGACGATCGTCTCTATAGCGAATCGTGACCGTCTCGTCCTCGGTGGTCTGGCCGTCAACGGTGAGGCAATACGGGGTGCCGACCTCGTTCCCGGAGGCGCCTCAAAGTGGTGCTATATTGGTGTCGTGACTCGGGCTGTCATCGATACGAATGTCCTCTTCGAAGGGCTGACACACCTGGGTCCGGCAGCGGACGTCATCGATGCATGGGTCGCCGGCGAGTTCGAGCCTTGCGTCTCGACGGCCCTGGCGCTCGAGTACCACGATGTCCTGGGGCGTAAGCTCAGCCCGATCCGAGGTGAAGCTGCACTCAAAGCTCTCCAGGCGCTGGTCGCTCGATCGCGGCATACGCCTATCTACTTCAGACATCGGCCAGCGAGACGAGATCCGGGGGATGATTTGGTCGTCGATTGCGTTCTCAACAGCCGATCCGTTCTCGTCACTTCGAATGTTCGAGACTTCCGAACACCTGCCAGGGAGTGGGGATTTGTCATACTGCGACCGCCCGACTTTCTGCGCCTTCTCGCGGAGGCCAAACGCTCATGAGCCGCCTGACACTGCGTCTTCCCGAGTCGCTCCATCAGAATCTGGCCCGACAAGCCCGGACAGAAGGGGTCTCTCTGAACCAGATGATCGTCTACCTGCTGACCAGGATGACTGGGGCCACCGATCTCGACGAGCAACGCCGCGTCTTCGAGGGTCTGCTCCATCGCTATCCCGCTGAAGAGGCGGAAACCGCCTTGCAGGAGATCCTCGCTGCTAGAACGCCCCCGTAGGGCTCTGTGCGCCAGGCTCGAGGTCCACCAGGTTGCGGCATGGCCTGCCGAAACGGCGGCACCTTGCATGGCTCAGTCTCGAGGTGCTGGAGTTCCCGGACATCGGCGGCCCGCGCATCGGCGCGGTGAACGCGTCCATGCTGGCGACGGCCACCGCCGCGTGGGCGGCGCGGCTCGCCGTGCGGTTGGCGGGGGCGTTGGGGATCACTCTGTTCTACCTCGGTGCGCTGCTCGTCTTCTACTTGCTGGCCGAAGGCTTCATGTGGGGCTCTTGACGGGCGGATCGCGATGTCGGTCGTAAACGACGTTGAACTAAACCGCTCCGCGGTATTGTTGCTTCGTGTAACTTATCGGGTCTCGGCGCCCGGGAGGATTCGCCGCCGGCCGACCGCGGTCGGCCGTGCCTCGCGCCTTGGGAGTAAGATCCCCTGGAGTCATGGTCGGAACCACCCGTGCCGCTCGAGTGCCCGCTCGAGTGCGTGCCGCTCTGCCCGCTCGAGTGCCGGCGCTCAGAAGGCGTCGATCGGCGGGAAACCAGGGAAACGGCGCCTCGGAAGGCGTCGATCGGCGGGAAATCCTGGAATCGGGGCCGGTAATGCGCCGAACGACGGGAAATCGCTCTCGGGGAGGTCGTGAACGGTCTTCGCAATTGGCCATCGCGCCCACGACCCGGGCTTTCGACTCGATATTTTCTGGCCGTCAACCCCGCCCGTCCGCCATCTTGCCGCCCTCAGACCCGCAACGCCCGCTGCACCACCTCGACGGCTTCGGCGACCTTGATCCGCTCCTGCCGACGGTCGTCGCGGTAACGGATGGTGACGGTCTCGTCCTCGGCGGTCTGGCCGTCGACGGTGAGGCAGTAGGGGGTGCCGACCTCGTCGTGGCGGGCGTAGCGCTTGCCGATCGAGTGCTGCGCGTCGTACTTGGCGTTGATGCCGGCGGCCAGGAACTCCTCGACGATGCCGCGGGCGGTTTCGGGCATGCCGTCTTTCTTCACCAGCGGCAGGATGCCCGCCTTGATGGGGGAGAGGCGGGGGTGGAGACGCAGCACGGTGCGCTGGCCCTTGCCCTCGGCGTCGGCCTCCTCTTCGTCGTAGGCGTCGCACAGCAGCGCCAGCACGCCGCGGGTGGCGCCGCCGGCCGGCTCGATGACGTGGGGGCGGTAGCGCCAGCCCTGCTTGCCGGTCTCGGGGTTGGTGGCCTGGGGGTCGAAGTAGTCGAGCTTCTTGCCCGAGCCCTCGCCGTGGGCCTTGAGGTCGAAGTCGGTTCGCGAGGCGACGCCCTCGAGCTCGTCCCAGCCCCAGGGGAAGAGGTACTCGACGTCGAAACAGCCGTCGGAGTAGTGGGCGAGCTCGTCGGCGCCGTGCTGACGCAGGCGTAGGTTGTCGGCTTTGAGGCCGACGCCCTTCCACCATTCGAGCCGCTCGTTCTTCCAGTATTCGAGCCACTTCGGGCCCTCACCCGGTGGCACGAAGTACTCCATCTCCATCTGCTCGAACTCCACCGAGCGGAAGATGAAGTGCTCCACCGTGACCTCGTTGCGGAAGCTGCGGCCGAGTTGGGCGATGCCGAAGGGGATCTTGGCGCTGGTCGACTGCACGACGTTGGGGAACTGCACGAACATCGCCTGCGCGGTCTCCGGGCGCAGGTAGACGGTGCTCTCGGTCAGCGCCTCCTCGGCGCGGGCGCGCTGGGTCTCCTCGTCGAGCCCCTGCTCGACCGCCTCACGAACCGCGTCGACGGCCTTGCCGATCGGATCGACCGGGCCGAGGAACGAGCGCAGCATGAGGTTGAACTTCCGCTCCTCGGAGAGGAACGGCGAGCCGCAGTTGGGGCACACATAGCCGCGCTCCGAGCCGAGGGCGCCGTGGAGCGTCTTCTTGCGCCGCTGGAGCTCCAGACCGAAGGCGCTCCGGACCTTCTCGAGCGCCACCTTGGCGCGGCCCTTGTCGGCCAGCTCGATCGGTGCCGGCTCGCCTTCGCCGAGCTTCGGTGCCTTGTCGGCGCGGAAGCGCTCGCCGCACACCTTGCAGTCGACCAGGGGGTCGGTGAAGTTGGCCAGGTGACCGCTCGACTGCCAGACCCTGGGATGCATGATGATCGAGGCGTCGATGCCGTGGATGTCCTCGCGGCTGTGGACCATGGCGCGCCACCACTCGTTCATCAGGTTGCGCTTGAGCTCCACGCCCATGGGCCCGTAGTCGTAGGCCGAACGCAAACCGCCGTAGATCTCCGAGCTCTGGTAGACGAAGCCGCGGCGCTTGGCGAGGGAGACGATCTTCTGCATGGACAACGACGTGTCGGTGCTCACTGGGTCCACCTTCCTGGATCGGGTATGCGCGAGAGGAGGGGCCGGCCTGAAGGGTCGCTGACTGGACCGGGGTGACCGGCGGGAGCTGATTTCTACCATACTCGGGTCTGTCCCGAACAGACGGCCTCGAGGCGATTGCTATACTCGCGCCCCTTTGAACCGAGGCGCGAAGAGGACCCTCTTGCCGAGAAGCCGATCCCGCACTTCCCGCATGCCGGTCCTGATTGCCTGCCTGGTGATCGTGGCGTCGGTGCTGGCCGGCTGCAGCGCGGCGCCGCCCCCCGTGCTTGTGGCGCTCCAGCAGGTGGAGCGCAAGACTCCGGTCGTCTACGTGCCGGGCTCGACCGGCAGCAAGCTGCGTGAGCGCGCCACCGGCGAGCTGGTCTGGGGCGAGGGTCGGAACGTGATCGTGCCGCACGATGATGCCTACGGCCTCGCCCGGCCGATCGGCCCGGCGCCGAGCTCGGCGGAGTCGCGCCTGGAGCCGACGGAGGCGATCCGCGAGATCCGGCTGGCCGGGATCTTCGGCCAGAAAGTCTACGGGCCGATCGTCGAGCTGCTGGAGGCCAACGGCTACCGGCTCGGCGACCTCGGCGACCCCGCCGCCGCCGACACCGCGTTCCTCTTCGCCTACGACTGGCGGCTCGACCACCGGATCGCCGCGCAGCGGCTGCTGGTACAGCTCGAGGCACTGCGCCGGGCGCGGGGCGAGGACCGGCTGGAGGTCGACCTCATCTGCCAGTCGAACGGTGGCTACATCTGCCGCTACCTGCTGAAGTACGGCGGCGCGACTCCGGAGGAGGCCAAGGGCGGTGCGGCACGCCCGCCCGAGGAGATCGCCGCGCGCAAGGTGATCCTGCTGGGCAATTCCAACGGCGGCAGCCTGCGCATGCTGCGCGAGATGCACCGCGGGCGCGGCTACGTCGCCCTGGTCGGGCGCAAGATGCGGCCCGAGGCGATGTTCACCATGCCGGCGCTTTTTCAGGACCTGCCCGTGGTGCGGCCAGACCTTTTCCTCGACGAAGCGGGCAAGCCGCTGGCCGTCGACATCTTCGACGCCGACGCCTGGTTGCGCCACGGTTGGTCGATCTTCGCTCCCGAGGCACGGCGGCGGATCGCAAGACGCGGAGCTGAGGACATCTTCGGCGACGAGGAGCGCCAGATGGAGCACCTGCGCCAGGTGCTCGACTATGCGCGGCGGTTCCACCAGGTGCTGGCGAGCGACGCCGCGGGCTGGCGCGACGGCGTCGGCTACTACATGATCCAGAGCAGGTCCGAGGACACGCCGGACCGCGCGGTGCTCCGGCAGCGTGACGGTCGCTGGGAGATCCTGTTCACCGGCGACAAGAAACTCCGGCGCCTCAAAGAGCTTCACGAAATGGCGACCGCCGAGGGCGACGAGCACGGCACCGTCGCCTCCCAGAACCGGCTCTCGCCTCAGGAAGAGGCGGCTCTGGCTGCACCGACGACCTATATCGACGATAATCACTTCGACCTGATTCTCAGACCCGAAACCCATCGGCGGTTGTTAGAGATCCTGGCGGGCCCTGGCGCTAGGAAGACCCCATGAGCTCCGAGCGCGACCAGTTGAGCCAGTGGATGTCCGCCTATCAGGCGGGCGAGCTCGATGCCTTCGAGCGGCTGCACGGCCAGCTCGCGCCCAGGCTGCGCCGCTACTTGCTGTCGCTCACCATGAGCCAGCCGCGGGCCGACGACCTTCTGCAGGAGACTTTCCTGCAGATCCACCGCTCGCGGCACACCTATACGCCGCCACGACCGGTGGAGCCCTGGGCCTTCGGCGTGGCGCGGCACGTCTACCTCATGGACTGCCGGGCGTGGGCGCGTCGGCGGCGATTGGAGGCGGACCAGGGGGAGGAGCTGCCCGAGCTGCCGGTGCCGGCGTTCGGCGAAGGCTTCCCAGATCGCAACCGGCTTCGCCGTGCGGTGGCGACTCTCTCGGACGATCAGCGCGAGCCGCTACTGCTGCACCACGTCTGGGGATTCAGCTTCCGTGAGATCGCTGGCATGTTGGGCATCCAGGAGGTTGCCGCCAAGGTGCGGGCGCACCGCGCCCGCAAACAGCTCCAAGGGGTGCTCGAAACCGATCTTGCGAGTAACCCCGTGGACGAATCGAGCCAAGGGGAAAACTGAGGAGCTCTCCCGAGCGATGAGCGAAACGATCAACCAGAGCAAAGCATTCGAGGCCCTGCGCGCCAGGCTCGGGGGCGAGCTGCGCCCGGTGAGGCCCTTCCTGCCCGGGCGTTGGATGGTGCTCTTCCTGGCCCTCTTCGTGTCGGTGTGCCTGATCTACCTCGGCCTCCGGTTCGGCTGGCGCGTGGATTCGGACACGCTCGGCGTCCCGTGGGTCTGGGGGCTCTCGGCGCTCGAGCTGGCGGCGGCGGCGGTGCTGCTACTCCATGTTCTGCGCGAGGCGGTGCCGGGGCGTGGCTCCAACCTCGCCATCCTCAGCTTCGGCGCGGCCGGCGCCGCGATCCTGCACGCCGCCGTCGCCATGGCCACCTGGACCCGCAGCCCGATGGCGCCGGCCCCCGGCGAGGAGTGGCGCGCCGGTGCCTACTGCTTCTCCTACGAGGTCGCCCTCGGCATTCCCTGCGTGCTCTTCGCCGTCTGGCTCGGCCGACGAGGCCTCACCGCAAGGCCCCGCCGCCTCGGCGTCCTCGGCGGCGTCGGCGCCGGCCTGGCCGCCGACGCGCTGTGGCGCCTGGTGTGCCCCTACAGCTCCCCCGGCCACGCCTTCGGCTCGCACTCGCTGGGTATCCTCGCCGTCGTGGGGCTGGGATTGCTGCTCACCACGTGGTGGGAGAGTGTGCGGCTCCGTGATTGGCGGACCCGCGAATCCACCAGCATTTAGTCGTTGTGGCCACTTCGCCGGTCGATACCACAGCGTGAGTGTCTCGGTGAGGTTCGAGGAAGCCTGGAGATTCAGCCGAAATCAGCTCGCCAGGGCACGCTCGACGGCCTCCGGCTCCTTGTCGATCACGGTGAGAAGGAGTCGGGCATATCGATTGGGCGGGCGTCGGCCCTGCTCCCAATCCTGGATGGCATCCAAAGCGAAGCCATACCGCTTGGCGAAGGCTGCCTGCGAGAGGTGACGTTTCAGGCGGATCGCCCGCACGTCGATCAGCGCAGGCACCTTGCAAGCGCCGGCGAGCTGCCGGACCGTCAACGGCTTGGCGTCGGGATCGCTCTCGGCAGCCCGAAGAGCCTCCTTGTCCGACATTGCCTTTACCCGGTCCCAGTCCGTCTTGCTCTCGCTGGGCTCCTTCCGCCCTTCGGCAGTGAGCTCGAGGACTGTGCCGTCCTCAGCCAGTGAGATTCTCGTAGTAGGTCGTTTGCTCATTTCGGGTTGCCTTTCTCGCCGAGATCATACGAGTCACGCCGCGCCGTTCGGTCGTCACCACGAAGAGGACCAGATCGTGAACCCTGCCAAGGGCCCACCAACGATCCTCCAGGTCGCTGTGCGCTTCGTCGTAACCCCATAGCCTGTGCTCATCCAGGAAGACTCGTACCGCGTCCAGGAAGTCGACGCCATGCCGGGCGATGTTGGTCTCGCGTTTGTCTTCATTCCATTCGAGCTCCATCCGCTTGATTATACGGCCAAGCCGTATAGTTGGCCACACAAACCGCTTGCGTCACCCACGTCCAATCCTGTAAAACAGGACCACACACACGGTGGACGCGAGTCCGCCCCTCCCCGACAACAGATCCCACGCTGTCCGACGACAGCCCCGGCGCCGTCAACCCGGTGCGCTGCCGGGAGCCCATCCAGGAGATCTCCACATGACACGCACAGCCCTGCTCGTCCTCTCGCTGCTCGTCCTCTCGGCCTGCAGCTCCCTGGTCTCGACGCCCGAGACGCAACAGACCTCGCCCTCGCAACAGAAGATCGCCCAGCTCAGCGCACGCGACGAGGAGCCCAAGCCCGAGTTCCCGGGCGAAGCGGCGGCCTACTGGGCGGGCCTGCACGACACCCCGAACGGCGAGAACCCGGCCCGGCTCAACCTGCTGGCGAGGCAGGAGATCGAGGCGCGGCGGGCAGCCGAAGGCATTACCCCGGTGCCCAACTTCCAGTTCGCGGATTTCGGCCCCGGCGTGTTCGGCGGCCGGCTGCGTGGGCTGGTGGTGAAATCCAACGACAGCGACACCCTGCTGGTGGGCAGCGTCTCCGGCGGCATCTGGAAATCCACCGACGGCGGTGACTCGTGGGTGGCGCAAGACGAGTTCCTCGACAGCCTGGCAGTGGGCTCGATGATCACCGACGACGACGACGCGGACCGCGTCTGGGTCGGCACCGGCGAAGGCTTCTTCAACACCGACGCCGCCCAGGGCTTGGGGCTCTTCCGCAGCGACGACTTCGGCGCCACCTGGGCCCAGGTGGCCGCCACCGACGATGACGAGGACTTCTACTACGTCAACCGTCTCGCCCGGATCCCGAGCACTGACATCCTGATCGCCGCCACCCGCACCGGCATCCACCGCTCGGCCGACCTGGGCGCCACCTGGGCGGAGGTGAGCGGCGCCACGGTTACCGGCCGGGGCTTCACCGATCTGCAGGTCGATCCCAGCGACACCACCCGCCTGTTCGCCACGCTGTTCGGCGCCGGCGACGGCTTCCTGGTCTTCGCCACCGTCAACTCACCCGGCGGCATCGCCGGCGACTACCTGGCGCCGCTGGCGCAGTTCGGCCCCGGCCTGGGTGCCGGCGTCACCGGCGACGTGGTGGCGGCGCTCGACGGCACCGGCACCACCACCGACGCCTGCCAGGCGATCACCAACGGTGGGGCGGTCTCCGGCAACATCGCCCTCGTCGACCGCGGATCATGCGCCTTCACCGTCAAGGCACAGAACGCGGAGAACGCCGGCGCGACCGCGGTGATCGTCGCCAACAACGTCTCCGGCACACCGTTCTCCATGGCCGGCACGGATCCCGGCCTGACGATCCCCTCGGTGATGGTGTCGATGGACGACGGCGCCCTGATCCGCGCCAACCTGCCGGCCAACGTGACGTTGGCCGAGAGCACCGAGCTGGCCAGCGCGATCTACCGCTCCGAGAATTCGGGCGCCACCTGGAGCGTGCTCGATTCGAACGGCATTCCCACCACCGACATCTCGCGCATGGAGATCGGCATCGGCTCGGACGGCGTCGTCTACCTCTCGATCTCCGATGCGGCCAACGCCACCCGCGGCCTGTACCGCTCGATCAACAACGGCGACACCTTCGCCCAGACCGCTTCGGCCACCCCGTTCATCGAGCGCCAGGGCTGGTACGACCTGCCGATCGGCGTCGACCCGAGCGACTCCGACACGGTGTACATGGGCGCGGTCGACATGTTCCGCACCAACAACGCCGGCGCCACCATCACCAAGAAGACCTTCTGGAACCCGGGTGGCGGCCAGGTGCCCAACTTCGTCCACGCCGATCACCACGTGATCACTTTCGATCCGGGTGACTCGGACACCGTCTACATCGGCTCGGACGGCGGCATCTTCAAGTCCACCGACGGTGGCGACACCTTCGAGCCACTCAACAACGGCCTCAACGTGGCGCAGTACTACGGCATCGGCGTCAACGCCGAGGGCACGCGGGCGATCGGCGGCACCCAGGACAACGGCACCCACTTCTACTTCGGCGACCGCGACGTGTGGATCGAGTGGGCGGGTGGCGACGGCAGCTTCGCCTCCTGGGATCAGCAGGACGACAACTTCATGTATGGCGCGACCCCGGGCGCCGCGCTCTATGGCTCGGCCGACGGTGGTCTCAGCACCACCACTCTGCCGCTGCCGGACACCACCGGCGCGCTGTTCATCTCGCCGTTCACCATCGATCCCAACAACGGCAACCGTTTCATCATCGGTACCGACAACGTCTTTTTCTCCTCCAACGTGCGCAGTCACGGTGCGGTCTCGTGGTCGGACGATTCGGGCTCCCTGGGAGCCTCGATCAATGCTCTGACGATCTCGCCGGCCAGCGGCAGCGTCGCCTACGCCGGTACGGTGTCCGGAACCATCCACCGCACCACCGCTCTGGGCACAGGCGCCGCGTGGACGGACATCACCGATCCGGGCATGCCGTCCTCCGACGTCACCTGGATCGAGGAAGCCGCGGGCGGCGACCTCTACGTGACATTTGCCGACTACGGTTCCAGCAGGATCTGGAAGTCGACCGACAGTGGCTCCAGCTGGACCGACATCTCGGGCGACCTGCCGGACATGCCGGTGTTCAGCGTCCGGGAGGATCCCACCGATGCGACGCGCCTGTTCCTCGGTACCGAGCTCGGCCTGTGGATCACGGACGACAACAGCCGTGGAGCGGAGGGCATCTTCGAGTGGATCGCTTACGACTACGGCATGCCGCTGACCCGGGTGATGCAGCTCTACTTCGTGGGTGACGACGTGCTCTGGGCGGGCACCCACGGCCGCGGCATCTTCCGCGCCCAGCGCAGCCCCTTCGAGATCGAGCTCGGTGAGGTCGACGACTCGGCCCTGGGCTGCGATCCGGACGGCATCCTCGATCAGGGCGAGCCGGGGCTGTTGCCGGTGACCGTGACCAACCGCGGCGGCCAGATGGTCACCAGCGTGAGCGCCACCGTCGCCTCCCTGGACGGCGCGGTTGACGTCGCCGACGGCAACCTCACCTTCGCCGACCTGGCGCCCGGCGCGTCCGACACCCAGCTCGCCAGCATCGAGGGCGGCGCCACCGTGGCCTGCCTGACCGAAGCGAGCATCCAGGTAGACGTCACCTCGGACAATGGCAGCGGCAGCGCCGCCCTCGACCTGCTGGTGGCGGGCGACCCGGTGGACATGACCGGCACCCTGACCGAGGACGCCGAAGACGCGGCCACCCCGTTCACCGACGACACCCGCATCGGCTCGGGCGGCTGGGCGCGCACCGGCACCCAGGCCAACACCGGCACCATGAGCTGGTTCACCGACGACGAGGGCAACTTCTGCGACAAGTCGCTGATCTCGCCCTGGCTCGACGTCGGCGGCGGCACCACCGAGCTCGACTTCTCGCTGTTCTACGACACCGAGGGCGACGGCACCCAGCGCTGGGACGGCGTCGTGCTCGAGCTGCGCACCGAGGGCGGTGATTGGTTCGACATCGGCGACCTTTCCACCGTGCCCTACGACGGCGTGTTGTTCACCAACAACTCGGCCCCGGGGCGGATGGCCTGGTCGGGCACCCAGACCACCTGGCGGGACGCCACCGTCGATCTCGGCGCGACGGTCAACGGCGAGCGGGCCCAGTTCCGGTATCGGATGGTCTGCGACCTCAATACCGCCAACGTCGGCTTTTGGATCGACGACATCAGCATCACCAACGTCACCTGGCGTGACTCGGTGACCTGCGAGGCCAACGGCTGCACCCTGTTCGTCGACGGCTTCGAGTCGGGAGACACCTCGGCCTGGTAGACAGGAGAGAAGATGATGCGATCCTTCAAGGCGGTGGCCTTCCTGCTGACGGTGTGCCTGGCGAACACGTGGTCGGCGTACCCGGCCCTGGCGAAGAAAGCGGAGAAGAAGGCCAAGGAAGAGCAGGCGGAGGACGCCTCCAAGCTGACCGCCGAGACCTTCGCCGGCCTCGAGCTGCGCTCGATCGGCCCGGCGTTGATGTCGGGCCGGATCGCCGACGTCGCCATCCATCCCCATGACCAGAGCACCTGGTACGTGGCGGTGGGCTCGGGCAACGTGTGGAAGACCACCAACGCCGGCACCACCTGGGCGCCGATCTTCGACGACCAGGGCTCGTACTCGATCGGCTGCGTCACCATCGACCCCAACCGTCCGGAGGTGATCTGGGTCGGCACCGGCGAGAACGTCGGCGGCCGTCACGTGGGCTACGGTGACGGCGTCTACAAGAGCCTCGACGGCGGCGCCTCGTGGCACAACATGGGGCTCGGTGAGTCGGAGCACATCGGCAATATCGTGGTCGATCCGCGCGACTCGGACATCGTCTACGTCGCCGCCCAGGGGCCGCTGTGGTCGGCCGGCGGCGACCGCGGCCTGTTCAAGACCACCGACGGCGGAAAGACCTGGGAGAAGCTCCTCGGGGACGAAGAGTATGTGGGTGTCAACGAAGTCAAGATGGACCCGCGCGACCCCGACGTGCTCTACGCCGCCACCCACCAGCGCTTTCGCACCGTGGCGGCGCTGATCGACGGCGGTCCCGGCTCCGGCATCCACAAGTCGACCGACGGCGGCGCAACCTGGCGCCAGCTCGAGCGTGGCCTGCCCGAGGAGGAGATGGGCAAGATCGGCCTCGCGATCTCACCCGTAGACCCCGACATCGTCTACGCCACCATCGAGCTGGCCCACCGCGAGGGCGGCTTCTGGCGCTCGGCGGACGGCGGCGGCACCTGGGAGAAGCGCAGCGACTACGTCTCGGGCGGCACCGGGCCGCACTACTACCAGGAGATCTTCGCCAGCCCGCACAAGCTCGACCGCGTCTACCAGATGGACCCGCGCATGCACGTCACCGAGGACGGCGGCAAGACCTTCCACCGCGTCGGCGAGGAGCACAAGCACGGCGACAACCACGCCCTGGCTTTCGACGCCGACGACCCGGGCTACCTGCTGGCGGGCTCCGACGGCGGCCTCTACGAGAGCTGGGATCTGGGCAAGAACTGGAAGTTCGTCACCAACCTGCCGGTCACCCAGTTCTACAAAGTGGCGGTCGACAACGACGAGCCGTTCTACAACGTCTACGGCGGCACCCAGGACAACAACACCCAGGGCGGCCCGTCGCGCACCCTCAACACCAACGGCATCCGTTCGAGCGACTGGTTCATCACCCTCTTCGGCGACGGCCACCAGCCGGCCACCGATCCCTCCAACCCGGACATCGTCTACTCCGAGTGGCAGCAGGGCAGCCTGGTGCGCTACGATCGCAAGACCGGCGAGATCGTCTACATCCAACCGCAGCCGGACCAGGGTGAGGACGCCGAGCGCTGGAACTGGGACTCGCCGATCCTGGTGAGCCCGCACGACCCGGCGCGCCTCTACTTCGCCAGCCAGCGCGTCTGGCGCTCCGACGACCGTGGCGACAGCTGGCGCCCGATCTCCGAAGACCTCTCGCGCGGCCAGGACCGCCTGCTGCTGCCGATGATGGACCGGGTGCAGAGCTGGGACGCGATCTGGGACCTGTGGGCGATGTCCAGCTTCGCCAACGTCACCTCGCTGTCCGAGTCGCCGCTGGTCGAAGGCCTGATCTACGCCGGCACCGACGACGGCCTGATCCAGGTCACCGAGGACGGTGGCGACAGCTGGCGCCGGGTCGACAGCCTGCCGGTGCCCGAGGGCAGCTTCGTCAACGACGTCAAGGCCGACCTGCACGACGCCGACACCGTCTACGCCGCGCTCGACAATCACAAGACCGGCGACTTCTCTCCCTACCTGCTGAAGAGCACCGACCGCGGCCGCACCTGGAAGTCGATCGCCGGTGATCCGGACGACGGCGGCCTGC
This sequence comes from bacterium, assembly GCA_024226315.1. Classification (GTDB taxonomy): domain Bacteria; phylum Acidobacteriota; class Thermoanaerobaculia; order Multivoradales; family J023; genus JAAELT01. Next base: position 21,113 of record JAAELT010000277.1, read on the forward strand.
CGGACCGGCACCTGGTGTGGCGCCTGGTGCAGGACCACGAGAAGCCGGAGCTGCTCTTCGCCGGCACCGAGCTCGGCGTCTTCTTCTCGATCTCGGGCGGTAACCATTGGATCAAGCTCACCGGCGGCGTGCCCAACATCCCGTTCCGGGACCTGGCGATCCAGCAGCGCGAGAACGACCTGGTGGGCGCCACCTTCGGGCGCGGCTTCTACATCTTCGACGACTACTCGCCGCTGCGCGAGGTGTCCGAGGAGATGCTGGAGCAGGAGGCCAGACTGTTCGCGGTCAAGGACGCCTTGTGGTACGTCGAGCGGCGCCCCCTCGGCCACGGCGCCAAGGCCACCCAGGGCGCGGATTTCTACGTCGCCCCCAATCCGCCGTTCGGCGCCGTCTTCACCTACTACCTGGCAGAAGGCTACAAGACCCGCGAGGCGGCCCGGCGCGAGCAGGAGAAGGAGATCGCCGGGGAAGGCGGCGACACCCCCTACCCGGGCTGGGACGAGCTGCGCCGCGAGGCGCGCGAGGAGGAGCCGGCGATGGTGCTCACCGTGCGCGACGCGAGCGGCGAAGTGGTGCGGCGGCTCGAAGGCCCCGCCAAGGCTGGCTTCCACCGTGTCGCCTGGGACCTGCGCCACCCCCCGACCACGGCCTGGAATCCGAATCCCGGCGAGGACTTCCTCGGCGACGACGGCTTCCTCGCCGCTCCGGGTACCTACAACGTCAGCCTGGCCAGGCGCGTCGAAGGCGTGCTCACCGAGCTCGGTGAGCCGCGGACCTTCGAGGTCGTGCGGCTGACCGAGACCACGTTACCCGGTGCCGAGCCCGCCGAGATGGTGGCCTTTCTCAGGCGGCTCCAGGAGCTCCTGCGGGGCGTGACCGGCGCCGCCGCGGCGATCGACGAGACAGACAAGCGTCTGGGCGCGATCAAGGAAACCCTGAAGCGCTCCACAGCCAGCGACGCCGGCCTCGACGACCAGGTGCGCGCGCTCGAAGCTCGTCTCGCCGACCTGCGGGAGGCCCTCGGAGGCAACCAGCAGCGCGACGACATCGGCGAGCCCAACCCGCCGTCCATCCAGCGCCGCCTCGCCGTCGCCCAGGTCGGCAACCGCTTCTCCACCTACGGCCCGACGCCGACCCACGTCCGAAGCGTCGAGATCGCCGAAAAGGAGCTCGCCGAGGTGCGCCGCGACCTCAACCAGCTGATCACCGCCGACCTCGTAGCCCTGGAAGACCAGCTCGAGGCCGCCGGCGTCCCCTGGACGCCGGGGCGGGGAGTGCCGGGCGGGCGGTAGACGCCGCGGGAAGTCGGAGGTCTGCGGTGCACACCCTACAACGGTAGTGTCGTATTTCTCTCCTGTAGGGTGCACACTGCGCACCTCTCAGTGGTCGCTTCGTATAGAATAGGTTTAGCTATGACTACTTTAGATCCGGACTGGAGTCTCGAACGGTGGGGCGGCGACGCGAGAAGTCTGGCGGTTCGACTCCAGACAGTTTTGCCGACCACCGGCCGTGAGCTGCAGGAGAGCAGTCTTACGATCGAGAAAGCCGCCACGCGGCTTGGCGTCAGTGCAAACAGAATACGACAGGGCCTGTTGGCCCGCACTCTCTTCGGCTTCAGACAAGACGGAAGCTGGTGGATCCCGGACTTCCAGTTCGAGGGCGACCGAACTGTCCCCGGAGCAGAGCGCGTCTTGCCCCAGATCCAACCTTCGATCAGCCCGGTTGCGGTGGCCCGCTGGTTCCTGACTCCATGGGCGGATCTGGTGGTCGACGAAGACCGCGAGATCGTGGTGAGCCCGAAGACCTGGTTACTCGAAGGCCGCGACCCCGCGCCGGTGATCGCTCAGGCGCAGGCGTTCTGAGAGCGACGCAGCGTCGGGCGATCTGCCGCTCACCGACGAGCGCCTGGCCGCTCCAGGCTGCCGCGAGTAAGTTCGGCTACAGCCTCGGCTGAGGATGCCGGTCGAGGAGGGGTGTAGAGTCGGAGATACGACCGGTGGCGGTAGAGTGCCATCGAGGTCCGTGCTGCACTCGGTGTACCGGGAGGTGTTGGAGGAAAGCGCCCGGTCGCGCCCCTGAGTCAGCTCTCGGCTCGGGGCGGTTTTCCGAAGCGCATCGCCCCCGCCGGGGTCCACCACTTGACGGCCCGCGCCTTGAGCCGCCCGGCCTTCACGGCCGGGTCGGCGCTCGCCATCTCCTCGACCTTCTTCTGTTCCATGTCGCCACGGTAGAGGACGAAGCCGCGCAGCGTCTCCTCGGGCGGCACTTCGAGCGGGCCGTGGACCAGGGAATAGCCCTCGCGGTGGACTTTCGAGAGGTGCGCCAGGTGCTGGCGCTGGAGCTCGGCGGAGGCCTCTTCGTCGAGCTCGGGCGGATCGTCTCCGCGCTCGAGGAACACCATCCAGTAGGTGTCGAACTCCGTCGGCGGGTTGCCCTCTTCGTCCTGGGCCAGGAGCGGCAGGCCGGCCGCGAGAGCGGCGGTGAGAAGGATCAGGATGACGAGACGGGGTGCGCGCATGAGTGCCTCCTTGGTCGTTCGTCTACATCGTGCGACGTTTCGGAACGCGAACCTTAACAACACGGCGGATCGGGCGCCGGGCTCGCCCGTTTGAAGGCGGAGTGGGAAAACCTCCGGCGATGGCTCTCTTACACCTCGAGACCATCAACCACAGGAGTGCACCCATGACCTCGAAGCCGTCTCTCGTCCCGACCCGCCGTTTCGTCCCCTCTGCCCCGATGATCCGCGCTGCCTGCTTGCTCGTGATCGCGGCCCTGGCGGCCTCTCGATCCGTATCGGCCGTCGATCCGTTCGGAGTGACCTCCGGCGGCGTTCCCTGGCCCGGCGGTTCAGTGCTGCTCAAGCTCACCAACCCGCAGGAGATCGAGCAGAATCAGGCCCGCGGCGCCGAGGTGCCGGACGACGACTTCCAGGTGCTGTTCTACAACACCGCCATGCTGCCGAGGATCAACCACGTCACCAACCACATCGGGATGTGGGATCGCTGGGACCTGCTGGACAATGCCATCCTGGATGCTTCGAACGCCGAGGCCGGGGCGGGCTACGACGTCCTGGTGCTCGGCGAGATGTTCGACAACACGTTGGCGGGGGTCAGCCGGCGGGGATTCGGCCCGGATCCGATGCGCGACCTCTTCGGCAACAACCCCGGGTTCGGAGTCGACAATGCCAGGAGCAACAACCGTTACCTGCTGCAGACCCGGCTCTGGGACCTGGGCTGGAAGTACCAGTCCAAGGCGCCCGGGGGGCCGTCGCAGACCGAGGACGACGGCGCCGTGATCATCGCCAGCCGTTGGCCGATCGAGGCCATGGACGAGTTCGTGTTCACGGACTGTGTCGGCTCGGTGATCACCCAGGTCTTCGGCGGCGGCACCTCCGACTGCTCGGCCCGCAAGGGCGCGATCCATGCCCGCATCAACAAGAACGGCCAGCGTTACCACGTCATCGGCACCCATCTGCAGGCGAGCGCGTTCAACAGCGACGGCTCGCCGCACGCGGATTGGCCCGACTACGTGGCCGCGCGTGCAAGTCAGCTGCAAGAGATCCAGGTCTTCATCCAGGGGCTGGCCTTGCCCTGGGACGAGCCACTGTTCATCGGCGGCGACATGAACATCGATTTCGGCACCGGCGAGTATCAGGACATGCTGAGCACGTTGACGGCCTACGCGCCGCCGGCCAGTACGCGGACCGGCCGCATGTACACTTTCGACGCGGTCACCAACGATCTGACCCCGGTCACCGCCGGTGCCGAGCCCGCCTCCTGGCTGGACCACGCGGTGATCTCCTCCGTGCACCGTCGACCAGTCTCGGCACGAACCGTGATCACGCCCATCCGCAGATCGGGGGGATGGGTCAACGGTGCCAACGGCAACACCTTTCACCACGACCTCTCCGATCATCACGCCTTCCTGCTAGGCACGACCTTGCGCTACAGCCGGGATACCGGCCCTCCGTTTCTGGCTCTGGCCACCGAATCGCCGGACCTGTTCGTCGGGCGAACCGGGAGCACCGAGGGCGGGCCGCTGTCGCGCTACGCCTACGCCCGGCTGCTGGCCGGCGACTTCAACCGCGACGGCAAGACCGACATCGCGCAGATCGAGGTCCCGGAGCCTGGGAGCGGACCCTCGCAGGAAGTGGTGCGCGTCCTGATCTCGGACGGCGCCGGCGGCTTCGTTGCCAGCGACTTCGCGACCTGGCGGGCGTCGACCCACTTCCAATACCTCACCGGCGACTTCAACCGCGACGTCAACACCGATCTGCTGCGGGTCGAGATGCCGCGCCCCGGCCAGATGAACGCCGACCTCCACGTCGGCACCTCGACCGCCGGCACCAGCGCCTTTCAGGGCACCTTCGCCACCAGCAAGTGGGCGACCCGCTTCGCCACGCTCAACGACCGGTTCTTCACCGGCGACTTCACCGGCGACGGCTACACGGACGTGCTCCACGTCGGGATCCCGGCGTCGGGATGGGACATGCGCGACCTCTGGGTGGGCGTCAACATGTCCCCGGCCGGTAGTGACGTATTCAGCGATCAGGGCGACGGCCCCTGGGGCGTCGACTGGCACACCTCGCCCACCAACATGGAGATCCTGATCGGCGACTTCGACGGTGACGGTAAGAGCGACGTGCTGAAGATCGACCTGCCGTCGAGCGGCTGCTCGCGCCTGGGCTTCTGGGTCGGCACGTCGCGCCAGGATCCGTCGGGGCGGTGGTCCTTTACCGCCGAAGGCGACCACGCCAATGGCGAGTGGACCCGGCCGACCAACTGCAAGGACAGCCGGTACTTCACCGGCGACTTCGACCACGACGGTCGCACCGACGTCGCCTGGGTGCGGTTCGACAACGCGGATCCGGAGACCCACGCCGACCGCGACGTCTACGTGGGCCTGTCGCGGCCGTCCACCAGCCAGCCGGGCAAGCATTTCTTCTGGGTCGCGCGCTCGCCCTACAGGCTGCGGGTCAATCGCCACGCCAAGATCTTCTCCGGCGACTTCAACGGCGACCGGTTCTCGGACCTGCTGGCTCTCCTGGTGCCGGACCGGGGCGAAGGACGTTCGTGCATGGGCATGCGGGCCCTCTACGGCCAGCCCACCGGCCTTTTTGGGCCGGAGACCCCGATCCGCAACGGCGGCAGCAACCCATGCCCGAGCAGCTTCTTCTGGAGATCCTACCGGCAGCTCAAGGTGCTGACCGGCGACTTCGACGTCGACAGCCGTACCGATCTGTTCATGATGGAAGTGCCGTTTCCCTGACGCGGCCGGTGGCATAAGATGCTGGGTCTTCCACAGGAGATCCAGGATGGCGAAGCAGATCGGCGTGGCGGCGGCATTTCTACTGATGGTGTCGGGTGGTTGGATCTTGCCGCGGCCGGCGGTGGCGGACGAGATTCCGGAAGAGCTCTACAAGGCGATGGAGTGGCGGCTGGTCGGCCCCTATCGCGGCGGACGGGTCACGGCGGTCGCCGGCGTGCCGAGCCGGCCGCACACGTTCTACATGGGCGCTGCCGGTGGCGGGGTCTGGAAGACGGAGAACGCCGGTCACACGTGGGAGAACGTCTCCGACGGCTTCTTCAATACGGGCACGATCGGCGCGGTGGCGGTGGCGATCTCGGATCCCAACGTGGTCTACGCCGGTACCGGCGAGGCACCGATCCGCGGCGTCACCACCTCTCACGGCGACGGCGTCTACAAGTCGACCGACGCCGGCGAGACCTGGACCCACCTGGGGCTCGAGGCGACCCGGCAGATCTCCAAGATCCGGGTGCACCCGACGGATCCGGACGTCGTCTGGGTCGCCGCCCAGGGCAACCCCTGGGGGGCCAACCCCGAGCGCGGCGTCTACAAGTCCAACGACGGTGGCGCGACCTGGAAGCTGGTGCTCGAGGTCGACGAGAACACCGGCGCCGCCGACCTCTCGCTCGACGCCACCAACCCCCGCGTCCTCTACGCCGCCATGTGGGATCACCGCCGTAGCCCGTGGTTCGTGCGCAGCGGCGGGCCGGGCTCAGGGCTCTACAAGAGCACCGACGGCGGAGACTCGTGGACGAAGCTCGAGAAGGGGCTGCCCGAGCTGGTGGGCAAGATCGGCGTGTCGGTCTCCCCGGCCGACTCGCGGCGGGTCTACGCCATCGTCGAGGCGGAGGAGGGCGGCCTCTACCGCTCCGAGGACGCCGGAGAATCGTGGCAGCGCGTCAACTCCACCCGGGTGATCCAGGCCCGCTCCTGGTACTACCACCACGTCGCCGCCGACACCGAGGACGAGAACACCGTCTGGGTGATGAACGTGCCGCTGATGAAGTCGATCGACGGCGGCAAGACCTTCGAGACGGTCAGCGCGCCGCACGGCGACCACCACGACCTGTGGATCCACCCCGAGGATCACGACGTGATGATCAACGGCAATGACGGCGGCGCCACCGTGACGCTCGACGGCGGCGAGACCTGGTCGTCGATCGACAACCAGCCCACCGCCCAGTTCTACCGCGTGTCGGTCGACAATCGCTTTCCCTACTATCTGTACGGTGGTCAGCAGGACAATTCCACCATGGCGATTGCCAGCCGCTCGGTGCGCGGCGGCATCGGCCGCGAGAGCTGGTATCCGGTGGGCGGCGGCGAGAGCGCGCACATCGCCTTCGATCCCGACGATCCACGGCTGATCTACGCCACCTCGATCAACGCCACCGTCGACGAGTACGACGTCGCGACCGGCGCGGTACGCAGCATCCGTCCGTACCCTGAGTACGTGTTCGGCCGCGACGCCAGGGACCACAAGTACCGCACCAACTGGAACGCACCGGTGGCGGTCTCGCCCCACGACCCGGAGGTGCTCTACTACGGCACCCAGGTGCTGCTCCGTTCGTCCGACCGGGGCCGCACCTGGGAGGAGCTCTCGGGCGATCTCACCCGCGACGAGGAAGACAAGCAGGGCCAGGGCGGCGGGCCGATCACCAACGAGCAGGCGGGCGCCGAGTTCTACAACACGCTCTTCTACGTCGCACCGTCGCCGCACGAGCCGGACACCATCTGGGTGGGCTCGGACGACGGCCTGCTGCACGTCACCCGTGACGGCGGCAACGGCTGGACGAACGTTACCCCCGAGGACGCGGGCGAGGCGCACGTCAACTCGATCGAGATCTCGCCCCACGATCCGGCGGCCGCCTACGTCGCCTTCGCCGGCTACAAGATGAACGACTTCACGCCCAGGATCTACGCCACCGCCAACCATGGCGCCAGCTGGCGCAAAATCACGGCCGGCTTGCCCGAGGACACTTTCGCCCGAGCGGTGCGCGAGGACCCCGACCGGCGCGGGCTGCTCTACGCCGGCACCGAGACCGGGGTCTTCGTCTCGTTCGACGACGGCGCGCTCTGGCAGTCGCTGCAGCTCGAGCTGCCGGAGGTGCCGATCACCGACCTGAAAGTCCACGACCAGGACCTGATCGCCGCCACCCAGGGCCGCGGCTTCTGGATCCTCGACGACCTGACCCCGCTGCACCAGATCGTAGACGAGCTGGCCGACGCCGAGGCCCACCTGTTCACGCCTCGCGACACCTACCGGCTCGACGGTGGAGAAGGATTCGGCGGGCCGCCACCCTTCACCGGCAAGAACCCCCCGAGCGGTGCCGTGATCCACTACACCCTGAAGCAGGAGCGGGGCGAGGGCGCCGAGCCGATCAAGCTCGAGATCCTCGATGCCGTGGAGAAGGTCATCCGTACATACGCCAGCGAAGAGACCGAGGCCGACCACTGCGCGCGGGACAACACCGAGCCCCGCAACCGCAAGCCGATCGAGGTGCTCGCCACCGAGGCCGGCATGAACCGCTGGGTCTGGGATCTGCGCCGCGAGCAGCTCCGCTGCGTGGCCGACGTCCGCCTGTTCGACGGCTGGCGCGGCAGCCGGGTGGTGCCGGGCACCTACATGGCCCGCCTCACGGTGGACGACCACGTCTCGACCCGCGACTTCCGGGTGCTTGCCGATCCGCGCGTCGAGACCAGCGTTGACGACTTCGCCGAGCTCGACCGCTACCTGCTCGACGTCACCAACCTGTTCGAGGAGATGATGTCCGGCCTCGACGATCTCCGCACCGCCCGAGCCCGGATCGCCGAGCGCGTCGAGATGCTCGACGGCCTCTCGGACGTCGAGGGCCACTCTGACGTCGACAGCCACCGCGAGACCGCGCGCGACCTGATCGGCCGCATCGACGACTGGGAGGGCCAGGTCGTGCAGCCCAGGCACGAGACCTACGACGACGACATCAACTGGCCGAACATGCTCGACGTCCAGACCCGGTTCCTGATCAGCGACGCCGACGGCGCCGGCGCGCCCCTGGCCGAGGGCTCCAGGAGCCGTCTGCGTGACGTGAAAGCCATGTGGCAAGAGCTGCGCTGGGAGCTCCAGGCGATCCTGGAAGACGGCGTCGGGCCGTTCAACGAGGAGCTGCAGAGGCTCGGGCTGCCGATCGTCTACGTTCGCCGAGTCGATTAGTCCACTTGGACTAGAGTGCTCGCGAGGAGACACGCATGAACCGAATCCTGATCGCAGTCCTGTGGTTGATGCTCGGTCTGAGCGCCATGGGTCAACAGGTTACTCTCGAAACCCCGTCGCCCGCGGCAATCCCGTTCCACGAGTACGACCCGCCGTCGACGCTGGTGGTGCCGGAGCATCCGGTGACGCGCGCCAAGTTCCCGTTCATCGACGTCCACAACCATCAGTGGGAGATGCCCGACCAGGACCTAGGCGAGCTCACGGCGGCGATGGACGAGCTCAACATGGCGGTGATGGTCAACCTGAGCGGGCGGGGCTTCCGGCGGGTGGAGGCCGAGGACGGAAGCATGCGCCTGGCGCTCCACGATGGCGACTTCCTGAGGCGCGCGGTCGAGAACGCCGAGGAAAACGCCCCCGGCCGCTTCGTCGTGTTCACCAACCTCGATCCGCGCGGCCTGGAGCAGCCCGGCTGGGCGGAGCGGGCGATCGAGCAGCTCGAGGCGGACGTCGCCGCCGGCGCCCAGGGACTCAAGATCTACAAGAGCCTGGGGCTCAACCTGAAGGACGGCCACGGCGAGCGCGTGGCGGTGAACGACCCACGGCTCGACCCGATCTGGGCCCGCTGCGCCGAGCTCGGCATCCCGGTGCTGATCCACTCCGGCGAGCCGTCGTCGTTCTGGAAGCCCAAGGACGGCGACAACGAGCGCTTACTGGAGCTGATCCAGAAGCCCGAGCGTTACCGGGATCCGGAGGTCGTCGCCTCCTGGGAACAGATCATGGGTGAGCAGCACGACGTCTTCCGCAAGCACCCGGGCACGACGTTCATCAACGCCCACCTCGGCTGGCTGGGCAACGACCTCGGTCGACTCGGCAAGCTGATGGACGAGCTGCCCAACATGTACACCGAGATCGGCGCCGTGCTGGCCGAGCTCGGCCGCCAGCCGCGGTTCGCGCGCGAGTGGTTCATCCGCTACCAGGACCGCGTGATGTTCGGTAAGGACAGCTGGAACCCCGCCGAGTACCACGTCTACTTCCGGGTGCTCGAGACCGAGGACGAGTACTTCGACTACTACCGCCGCCGCCACGCCTTCTGGAAGATGTACGGTCTCGGCCTGCCGGACGAGGTGCTCAAGAAGCTCTATTACAAGAACGCCCTGAAGGTCATCCCGGGAATCGACGCGTCGCCGTTTCCGGATTGAGCTACCGGCCCAGCAGCTCCAGCACTGCCACGGTCATGGCGTCGCCCCCGGTGGTGACCGAGGGCTCGCGCTCGATCTCGAAGAACGGCGTTTGTCTCCAGGTTCCGGGTCGGGAGCTCGGGGGATGATACAACCCTCTCTCGGGAAACCTCGTACTCGAGGGCAAACCCCGAAGACCAGTGGAGGACGATCCATGCCGCGCACCCGTGTACTCTCATCGACCGCCGGAGCTCTCTCGACCCTTCTGCTCGTCGCCGCGACGATCCTGGGCTGCCAGGGCGACGGTGAGGCGCCCGACCCCGCGGGCGAGGCGGCCGAGGCCGTGCAAGAGACGGGGCCGACCGTCGGCGACGCGATCGCCAAGCTCCAGACCCAGGACCCGAAAGGCGCTGCCGAGATTCTCGAGAAGGTGACCGCCGGCGACGCCGGCAATGCCCGCGCCTGGTCTCTGCTGGGCGTGGCGCGCAAGCAACAGCAGGACTTCGGCGGTGCGCTCGCCGCTTACAACCTAGCGGTCGAGGCCGATCCGAGCCTCCATAACGCGCGCTACGGCATCGCCGCCGTCCACGCGCTCGAGGGCGAGGGAGACAAGGCCCTGGACGTGCTGCACGAGCTGAAGGCTGCCGGCGAGTTCGACCTCAGCCAGATCGCGCTCGACGGCGACCTCGAGAACCTGCGCGAGGAGCCGCGTTACCAGGACCTGCTGATGAAGCCCGAGGACTTCGCGGAGCCGTTCGTCGAGGAGACGCGGGTGATCCACGAGTGGGTGGGCGAGGCGGCCGGCGACGCTTTCGGCTGGATCGGCCGCAACATCGGCGACGTGGACGGCGACGGCGTCGACGACGCGGTGGTCTCGGCGGTGAGCAAGGACGTCGGCGGCGCGCAGGCGGGCAAGGTCTACGTCTACTCGGGCGCCGGCGGCGAGCTGCTCTGGCAGGTGGAGGGCGAGCCCGGCAATCGCCTGGGCGAGACGCTGGAGGCGGCCGGCGACGTCAACGCCGACGGCACGCCCGACGTCATCGCCGGCGCCCCGGCGGCGAACGCGGTGTTCGTCTACTCAGGAACTGACGGCGCGGTGCTGCTGGCGCTCGAAGCGGCCCAGGAGGCCGAGCGTTTCGGCAGCGACGTGAGCGGCGCCGGCGACGTGAACGGCGACGGCCACGCCGACGTGATGGCCGGCGCCACCAACCACGACGGCGCCGGCGAGGGCGCCGGCCGCGCCGCGGTCTACTCGGGCAAGGACGGCTCGGTGCTGAAAGAGTGGCGGGGCGGCGAGGCCGGCGACGGCTTCGGCTCCACCGTCGCCGGCTCGGTGGGCGAGGGGCACCGGCTGCTGGTGGTCGGCGCGTCGAACGCCGGCGAGGGCGACCGCGGCCGGGTCTACGTCTACGACGACCTCGAAGACGAGCCGGCGTTCGTCATCGAATCCGACGAGCAGGGCGCCCAGCTCGCCGCCATGTTCATGTCCGTCGTCGGCGACATCGACGGCGACGGCACGCCCGACGTCTACGCCTCGGACTGGGCCCATGGCGCCAAGGGTCGCTCCACCGGCCGCATCGTCGTCCACTCCGGCGCCGACGGCCGCAACCTGTTGACCCTCACCGGCGAGGAGGCCGGCGACGGCTTCGGCATCGGCCCGGCCGACACCGGCGACGTCGACGGCGACGGCCACGACGACCTCATCGTCGGCGCCTGGCAGCACGGCGGCGGCGCTCCGGGCGGCGGCAAGGTCTACCTCCACTCCGGCAAGGACGGCGCGCTGATCCGCGCCTGGACCTGCAAGGTGATGGGCGACACCTTCGGCTTCGACGCCACCGGCCTCGGCGACGTCGACGGCGACGGCAAGATCGATTTCCTCCTCACCTCCGCCTGGAGCGGCATCAAGGGGCCGCGGACGGGGAGGGTGTTCGTGTTGGCGGGGGGTTAGCCGACCCCGACACCCACCGGGCAGCTCACTCCCGTCCCACCGATCCCGCAGTACCCCCCCGGGTTCTTCGCCAGGTACTGCTGGTGGTACTCCTCGGCGTAGTAGAGCTCCGGCGCGTCGAGGATCTCGGTGGTGATCTCGCCGTAGCCGGCGGCGGTGAGCTGCTGCTGGTAGGCGTCGCGGGACGCCTCCGCGGCGGCGCGCTGGGCGCCGGAGGTGGTGTAGATGCCCGAGCGGTACTGGGTGCCGTGGTCGTTGCCCTGGCGCATGCCCTGGGTGGGGTCGTGGCTCTCCCAGAAGATCTTGAGCAGCGCCTCGTAATCGGTCTTCGCTGGATCGAACACCACCTGCACGACCTCGTTGTGGCCGGTGTAGCCGCTGCACACCTCTTGGTAGCTGGGATTCGGGGTCAGGCCGGCGGCGTAGCCGACGGCGGTCGAGTAGACGCCCTCGGCCTGCCAGAACTTTCGCTCGGCGCCCCAGAAGCAGCCGAGGCCGAAGAGCGCGATCTCCATGCCCTCCGGGTAGGGCGGAGCCAGCGGCGCGTCGAGCACGAAGTGCCGCTCCGGCACAGGTATCTTCTCGTCCCGGCCGGGCAGTGCCCGCTCCGGCGACGGCATGGTGGTTTTTCTGGTTCCAAAGAAGCCCATGGTGAGCTCTCCCTTCGCGGACGAGTATGGGTTGCTTGCCTTTCGTTTTGGATTACGTCTTGGATGACAGCAACAGCAGGCCCCTGGATGAAGCCGGCTGACGTCATCTGAGATGCAACCTGGAGCTGGCAGGTTACGGCCCGCTCCCGAGCCGTTACCCTACAGCAGACTCATGGCTGCAGGAGATCTAGAGAGCGCCATCCGCCCGACCGGGGAGCGAGCCGCCGGCCCGCGGGCTCGCGCTATGGTGATATTTGCCGGTAATGAAGCCGGCCTCGTTGAATCCTGCCATCGCTTCTTGGGAGTCCCCTCATGAAACCGTATCTCCTCGCATGCCTGTTCGCGGTGGCGATCACCGTGCCGTTTCACGCCGCCGATCAACCAGACGGATTCCTGCTCGGCTTCGAGCTCGACGGCGACACCGTGGAGCTGACCTCGGCGATGCGCATCGAGAACTATGCCGAGGGCTTCGATCGGCAGGGCCACCGCGCCCCCGGACGCGGCGCCTGGACCGCCTCGCTGCTCGATGCTGGCGGCGACGTCCTGTGGTCGACCCGCCTGCAAGCCCCCGAGACCTTCGCGCCGCTGCCGACGGCCGGGGAAGGCGTTCCGTTTTCCCTCAAGGTGCCGGATCTCGCGGCAGCCACCGAGCTCGTGCTCCACGACAGCCGGGGTGTCGAGTCCTGGCGGACGACCCTCGACGCCGCTTTCCGCCGCAGCGCGGCCGCGGCACGCTCCCGCTTCCTGACCCTCGCCTCGGAGGATAGCCGGCGGCTCGAAGCCAGAAACCGGCGGCTCGAGAACCGCGCTCCGATCCCCTATCCCTACCGCCCGGCGGAGCGGCGTTTCGACCAGCTCCCCGAGGAGCTGAGAGCGGCGATCGCTTCGCAGCTCGGCACCGAGCTCGATCTGAGCTCCCTCGACGCCACGCGGCTCAAATGGCTGGCGGACCGTGGTTGGCTCGCCGCTCGCAAGGCCAGCGTCCGCAAACCGATGGCCCGGCCGCCGAGGCCTGAAGCGAAAGTCATTGCCCCGTACAAGGCCGGGGCCTTCACCCTCAGCGGCATGGTCACCGACGCCGACACCGGCATGCCGCTGGCCGGCGCCAGGTTCTTCTTCTACCAGTACGACGAGGACTTGATGTTCGTCGGCTACCTGGGCGAGCAGCTCACCGCCACCGACGGTAGTTATTCGCAGTCGGTGGATGCCGGCGGCGTCGTCGTGACCCTGGACGACGTTCCCGGCGGCCGCTACATCCGCCAGTCCTGGTTCGTCGAGATCTCCGGAGACCTCACCCTGGACATCCAGGCGCTTCCCGAAATCGTGCTCTCGGGCAGGGTGATCGATCCCGACGGCACCGGGGTCGGAGACGTCGGCCTGAACTTCTGGAACTGGGACGTCGACTGGAGCGACTACACTACGAGCGCGGACGACGGCTCGTATTCCGTGGTCGTGCCGCGCGGCGTCGAAATCCAGGCGCGGATCTTCGCCGATCCGCCGTATCTCCAGCAGACTCCGGGGCTCGGCCCCTTCGACGACGATGCCGTGGTGGATCTCACGCTGGAGCGCGGGTGGACGGTGACCGGGACCGTCCGTGACCAGACCGGAGAGACGCTGGACTCTGTTACCGTCAGGCTGCGCCATCTGGCGGAGACCGCCGCCGGTGAGAGCTTCGACGCCCTTGCCGACCTGGATGGCACTTTCCGGGCCGTCGTGCCGCGCGATCTCCAGCCGCCGGAGTACGTGCTGTCGTTCGCCGCGAGCGGCTACGTCCGCCAGACCCTGGGCCTGCGGGTCGAGAGTGACCGCACCGTCGACCTCGTGATGCTGCCCGGGGTCGACGTCAGCGGCGTGGTGCGCTCCGCCGGCGGTAGCTCGATCCTGGGCGCCGTGGTGCGGGCGTTTCGCGGTCAACAGTTCGTGACCTCCTACGTCACCCGGGGAGGGGGCGATTTCCTGTTCGCGCTCGAGCCCGGGACCTACGACTTCGAGGTCTTCCACCCCCTGGAGAGCTTGCTGCCGGTCTCGACGACCGTCACCGTCGAGGAGCCGGTGGAACGCGATTTCGTCCTCGAGCCGGCGGCGGGCAACGTCAGCTTCAGGCTGAGCTTCCCGGACTCCGAGTCCCACCTGCTGGTCGGTCCGACGGCCCGTTTCGAGGTCCGGCGCGGCGGCGAGCTGGTGGCCTCCTACCTGGACGGCAGTCTGGAGCTGGATCCGCAGACGAACCGTTACTTCATCCGCCACACGCTCTACCTGCCGCCGGGCAGTTTCGACGTCACCGTCCATCTGAACGGCTACGGGCCGATGTCGTTTCCCGGCGTCGAGGCCGGTGCCGGCACCCTGGTCCGCGACCTGGGGCAGCCCGTGACCTGGAGCGGCCGGCTGCGCGCGGCCGGCGGCGGGCCCCTGGCCGATACCCTCGTGTATTCCCGCGACGAAGTCCCCAGCACCTACTTCTGGGCGTGGACCGACAGCCAGGGACGCTTCGAGATTCCGCTCACGGGCGGCGGATTCGTCAAGGCCCACAGCCCCGACGACGGGGCCACCGTCGCCTACACCGAACGTCTCGGCGCGACCGTCGCCAACCGCACCGAAGACCTGGTCCTGGAAGACCTGGTTCTGCAAGACCAGCAGACGGCCGGCGGCGGCGGTGCCATGGTCGAGCTGATCTACGGCGATCCCGAGGCCGAGCGCTACACCATCGCCATGATCGGCGACGGCTACACCGACGTCATCGAGACCTTCACCGACAGCAACGGCAACGGCATCTGGGACGGCGTCGTCTACTACGACTTCGACGGCAACGGCATCTGGGACGGGGAACCGAAGGAGGTCTACGGCGAGGCGCCCTATCCCGAGATCGGCACCGACCCCACCGCCGGCAACGAGCCGTTCGACGACCTCAACGGCGACGGCTTCCCGAACCTCGACGACCAGGCGGTCTTCGACCGGCAGAGCGTCGCCAATCTGCGGGCGCTGTTCGGCCACGACTTCTTCAGCCAGCTGCGGGACCTGTTCAACGTCTACCGGATCCGGGTGATCTCGAACCAGGCCGGCCACGACGTCGTCGACGGCGGTGGGCAGCTGGCGATCGAGCGCGACACCCGTTTCGACACCCTGCTCTACAGCCCCAGCCGGGGCTATCTGTTCAGCGTTGACTACAGCGAGGTCAACGCGGTCGTCAACGAGTACGTGCCGCAAGCCGACACCATCATGGTGCTGGTCAACCAGCCGGTGCGCATGGGGCGGGCCAACTCGTTCATCATGGCCTACGGCGGCCCCAACGGCTCGGTGGTCAACAACGATGTCATCGCCCACGAGATGGGCCACAATTTCGGAGGCCTTCAGGACGAGTACCGTGAGCTCAACGCCCACTACGAGCAGGGCGAGAGCCAGTCCTTCGTCAACGTCACGACCCTGTCGCAGCGCGACGAGATCCCCTGGCGTGAGCTCATCCCGGCGAGCACCCCGGTCCCGAGCGTGCAGCACACGCCGGGCGCGGGGCTCTTCGAAGGCGCCTTGTACCATGTCGGCGGCATCTATCGCCCGGCCCAGGACTGCCTGATGGGTATCGGCAGCCAGTGGTTTTGTCCGGTCTGCCTGCGGCATCTGCGGCAGCGCGTCGCGGCCTTCTCCGGCGGGCCCGCGGGGCCGGTGGTGCCGGGCTCTCCACGGGGTTCGATCGGCACCGTCCGGCCGGCGTTCACCTGGGGGCTGCTCGACGACGCCAGCCACTACGAGCTCGAGCTGCGGCGCCTCGCCGGCGACCTGACGGTCGGCACCTGGACCGTCTACGGCTCGCGCTTCGAGCTCGATCGCGACCTGGACGCCGACGCCGGCTACCGCTGGCGGCTGCGTCCGCACGCTCAGGCGACCGCCGACCAGTGGTCGCCCTGGGTCGAGTTCTCGACCTCCCCGGGAGAGGTCGAGGACGTTCTCTTCCTGCGCCAGGGACGCTTCAGAGTCGAGGTCTCCTGGCGCGATTTCCAGGGCCAGACGGGCAGCGGTCAGGTGGTGCCTGTCGGCTCGGACGACTCGGGGTTGTTCTGGTTCTTCGGAGCCGACAACTGGGAGATGCTGATCAAAGTGCTCGACGGCTGCGGCATCAACGGATACTACTGGGTGTTCGCCGCCGCCACCACCGACGTCGAGTACACCCTCACGGTCACCGACACGCAGTCCGGCACGGTGAAGGAGTACTTCAACGCCCTCGGCCAGGCGGCCGCCGCCTTGACCGACTCCGTCGCCTTCCAGACCTGCTCGGCGAGCCCCGCCTCGAGCCAGGCGGATTCCCCGCGGGCCGCGGGGCGGGTGGTGGCGGCCAGGACCGGGTTCGGCGAGCTGATCGGCCCCCTGGACAAGGCGACCTGCGGCAGCGGTCCCCATCTCTGCTTGAACGGCGGGCGCTTCCGCGTCGAGGTGAACTGGCGGGACTTCGAAGGCCAGACGGGCTCGGCGCAGGTGGTGCCGTTCGGTTCGGACGACTCGGGGCTGCTCTGGTTCTTCAATGCCGGCAACTGGGAGATGCTGATCAAGGTTCTCGACGGCTGCGCCATCAACGACCGCTTCTGGGTCTTCTCCGCCGCCACCACCAACGTCGAGTTCACGGTGACGGTGACCGATACCCAGACGGGTCAGGTCGAGCAGTACTTCAATCCTCTCGGGCTATCGGCCAGAGCGGTGACCGACACCGACGCGTTCGCGACCTGCCAGTAGCAACCCGGCAGCGACGCGAGCAACAGAGCCCATCCTGTGAGACGTGCAGATGATATTGCGTTCGAGTGGCTGGATCCTGATTCAGTCTCTTGAATCTCTGTCGAATTCGTCTCTCCCTTCGCGAATTGGGTTCGATTGCTCTTCATTCGTGGCCTGTTGTACCGTTCCTGGGGCCAGAGGTCCCTGAGCGGGGACGACACCGGCTCGATGCGTCGGCTGGAAGAAACATGCCGGCCGGTGACGTCGTAGACTGCCAGTGGATCGACACTCAACGAGGAGACGACCTTGGCTTTCACGATCCCAAGCGAGCCGCCGCCATGACGTTGCAGGCGATCATCGTCGACGACGAGGAGCTGGCCCGGCAGCGAATCAAGGACCTGCTCGCGGAGCGGTCAGACATCAGGGTCCAGGCCGAGTGCCGCAACGGCCGGACGGCGATCGACGCGATTCGCCGCCATCACCCGGACCTGGTGTTCCTGGACGTCCAGATGCCGGACGTCGACGGCTTCGGCGTGATCGAGTCGATTGGCTCGGAGAAGATGCCGCCGGTGATCTTTGTCACCGCTTTCGACAAGTACGCGCTCCATGCCTTCGAGACCAACGCCGTCGACTACCTGCTCAAGCCTTTCGACCGCGAACGCTTCCAGACCGCCGTCAACCGAATGCTGGAGCGCCACGACCGCCTGCACCTCGAGGATCTCGATCGCGGCGTGCACCAGCTCCTGGAGATGGCGGGCGCCCAGGAGCGTTACGCTGATCGCCTGGTGGTGCGTTCCTCGGGCAGCATCTTCTTCGTCAAGGTCGACACCATCGACTGGGTGGAGGCGTCGCGCAACTACGTCAAGATCCACTGCGGGTCGGAAGTCCACACCATGCGCGAGACCATGGCGCGCATGGACGCGCGGCTCGACCCCGAGCGCTTCCTGCGCATCCACCGGTCGACCCTGGTCAACATCGATCGCATCAAGAAGATCGAGCCTGGCATCGGCACCGAGTCGATCGTGGTGCTCGAGAACGGCGAGCGACTGATGGTCAGCCGCGCCTACCGGCGGGGCAAGGTCAAAGAGCTGCTGAGCTAGGCTGTCCTCTGGCTTCCCCCCTTTGAAAAAGGGGGGATCGAGGGGGGATTCTCCGGGGAGGGTCAGAACAGCTTCGACCCCACAGTCTTCGCTAGACTGCCTGATATGAACCGTGCCCTGACGCTGCTGGCCCTGCTGGTGGTTCTCGTCTTGCCGGCTCATGGCTCGGAACCGGAGCAGGCTCAGGCTCCCAAGGAGATCTTCGAGGAGTTCTTCGAGGAGTTTCTGGAGCTGCATCCGTCCTA
>JAAELT010000278.1 GCA_024226315.1 bacterium
CACCTTGTGGATTGGCTGTGAATCGCGCGCCGCGAGCCTGAGGCTCGCTGGCGGGCTGTGATCAACCGCTCGGGGGCGCGATCCGCACAAGTGGGGGCGAGGCGTGCGGTCCGCCGAGAGCCCGCGTTGAACGATCGGTCTCGAGATGGGGGTTGCAACGGCGATCCCGCCGTGATCTGGTCGGTCTATGGACAGGAACGTCGAGTTGTTCGAGCAAGCTGTCGCCGCCTTCCGGGTGCGGCTGACGGCGGCGTTGGCGCAGATGCGTGAGGCCCGAGACGCCGCCGCATTCTGCGAAGCCGAGCGTCAGGTGCGGACCTTGGCCATCAAGCTGTCTGCCGCGATGGCCCAGAGTGTCCTGCAGGAGCTCTCGGACGACAAGGAGCGGGTGCGAGCGGCCATCGAGCGCGTGTGCGCCCGAGGAGTCACGCGTGGAATCACGGTGCGAAGTGTAGGGCGTCGGAAGACGCTGGTGCGCACGGTTGGAGGTGAGGAAGTCGAGGTCGTGACGCCGTATGCGGTCGGTCAGCCACGAGGCAGCGGCAAGAAGCGGCAGAAGCGGGGTTCCCAGGGTACCGGCGTGTACCCCGTGCTCGACCAACTCGGGATCTCGGGGCGCTCGACCCCCGCACTTCGGCTGTTGGTGAGCCGGGCGATGTGCGAGGCCAACTCGGTGGCGTCGGCACGAGAACTGCTTGCGGCGGGTGGCGTCGAGATCGACCACAAGCGTGCGCTGCGCCTGACGTACATGGTGACCGATGATGCACTGCGGGCTCGAGCGCAAGCCATGGTCAGCCTCGAGCAGGGCGAGGACGGGGGCCCGTTCGCAGGTCGACGAGTGGTGGTAACGGTCGATGGAGGCCGTCTACAGACTCGCCGACGCGTCGCGGGTCGTCCCAAGAAGGGAGGCCGAAAGCGCTTCGTCACGGAGTGGCGTGAGCCGAAGGTGCTAACGCTCTACGTCCTGGGCGAGGATGGGCGCCGCGATCGCGCCATACCCTCCGTGATCGACGGCACGCTCGGCAATGCAGACGCCGTGTACAAGCTGCTCCTCTACCACCTGCGGCGAATGGGGGCGCATCAGGCGACCGAGGTGATGCTCGTGGCGGATGGCGCGAAGTGGATCTGGAAGCGCGGCGACGAACTTCGGCAGGCGCTGGGATTGGCTCCCGAGCAGTTCCAGGAGATCGTCGACTACTTCCACGCGGTCGAGCGGCTGGGCGACTTCTCGAAGACGCAGGACTGGAAGGAGGAGTACCGAATCGGTTGGCTGGCCCTGCAGAAGCGGCGACTGAAGGCGGGCAAGATCGAGGAGATCGAGGCCGTATTCCGCCAGATCTCCAAGCGAGACCCCGAGGGGATCGCGACGCAACTTCCGTACTGGGAGCGGAACCGGGAACGCCTGCGCTATGCGAGTTACCGCGAGCGCAGGATGGCTATCGGCAGTGGTGCGGTGGAGTCCGCGGTCCGGCGGGTGATCAACCTCCGCTTGAAGGGTGCGAGCATCTTCTGGACCGAGGAGCACGCCGAGGGGATCCTCCACCTGCGCGCCCATGCGAAGAGCGGCCGCTGGAACGAGCTCGAGGCGAGCGTCCTGCGCATCACGGGGTGGCGGCCCACATCGCGGCTACGTCGTGCCGACCAGGAGGCGGCTTGACCCACTTTCGATCATCGCGCCCGTGACGCGCCCGACCACCGCGATCGCACGGAGTGGTCGACGGGTTTCGGAAGAGGCACCAGGTGACCGACCAGCCCTAGCTGGACGACGGTTTCGTGACCCTGGTGGAGGCGCTCTCGGGTCAGGCGATGTACTCGAGCTCGTTGGCCCCGTGCAATCGGACGGTCGCCATGAAGCTCGCGAGGACAGCCGCCCAC
>JAAELT010000279.1 GCA_024226315.1 bacterium
ATCAGCTTGTCGCGGGCCATGCCCGGGCGCCATTCGGCCGGACCCTCCAGCAGCACGTGGGCCTCGATCATCGACAGCCGCGCCGGGGCGGTGGCGGTTTCCGCGCGCCCGCCCCTGCCCCGCACCGACACCACCTCGGGAAAGCTGCGCAGGATCTTGTCGGTCTGCTGCAGCAGCTCCTTGGCCTTGGCGATCGAGATGCCGGGGAAGGTGTTCGGCATGTAGAGGATGTCGCCCTCCCACAGCGGCGGCATGAACTCCGAGCCGATCTCGCCGAGCGGCACCAGGGTCACCGCCAGCACCACCAGCATCAGCACGATCACCGCCCAGCGCCGGCGCAGCACCAGGTGGAGCGCCGGGGTGTAGAGAAAGCGCAGGAAGCGCGACACCGGATGCCGCTGCTCGCTGACCATGCGGCCACGCACGAACCAGTACATCAGCACCGGCACCGCGGTCACCGCCAGCACCGCCGACATCGCCATGGCGTAGGTCTTGGTGAAGGCCAGGGGCTTGAACAGCCGGCCCTCCTGGTCGCCGAGGGTGAAGATCGGCAGGAACGAGACGGTGATGATCAGCAGGGTAAAAAACAGCGTCGGCCCGACCTCCTGGGCCGAGCGCAAGATAATCTGGAAATGCGACCGCTCGCCTCGCCACTCCTCATAGTGCTTGTGGGCGTTCTCCACCATGACGATGGCGGCGTCCACCAGCACGCCGATCGAGATGGCGATGCCGCCCAGCGACATGATGTTCGCCCCCAGCCCCTGCCAGCGCATAATGAGCAGCGCCAGCAGGATCGAGACCGGGATCGAAAAGATCGCCACCAGCGCCGAGCGCACGTGGAAGAGGAAGATCAGGCACACCAGCGACACCACGATCAGCTCCTCGGTGAGCGTGCTCGTCAAGGTCGCGATGGAGCGTTCGATCAGCCCGGTGCGGTCGTAGGCGACGGAAATCTCGACGTCTTCGGGCAGCCCCTCCTTCAGCTCCGCCAGCCGCTTCTTGACCCGGCTGATGGTCGAGCGGGTGTCGGCGCCCGAGCGCACCACGACGATGCCGCCGACCGTCTCTCCCTCGCCGTTCCAATCCGCCAGCCCGCGCCGGATCTCGGGGCCGATGGTGACGTGGGCGACGTCTTCGAGCAGCACCGGCACGCCGCCGGGCCCGGCGCCGAGCACCACCTGCTCGAGATCCCGCACCTCGCGCACGTAGCCGCGGCCCCTGACCATGAACTCGCGCTCGGCCATCTCCACCAGCCGGCCGCCGACGTCGACGTTGGAGCGCCGCACCGCCTCGCGCACTTTGCGCAGCGAAATGCCGTAGGCGCGCAGCCGCACCGGGTCGACCTCGATCTGGTACTGGCGCACGAAACCGCCGACCGAGGCCACCTCGGCGACGCCGTCGACCGAGGCCAGACCGTACTTCAGGTACCAGTCCTGGAGGCTGCGTAGCTCGGCCAGCGAACGTTCCTCGGAGTTGAGCACATACATGAACGCCCAGCCGACACCGGTGGCGTCGGGCCCGAGCTGCGGCGCGACGCCTTCCGGCAGCTGGCCCGCCAAACCCGAGAGCACCTCGAGCACCCGCGAGCGCGCCCAGTAGAGATCGGTGCCGTCCTCGAAGATGACGTAGGCCAGGGAGTAGCCGAAGAACGAGTAGCCTCGCACCACCTTGGCGTAGGGCACCGCCAGCATCTTGGAGGTGACGGGGTAGGTGATCTGATCTTCCACCACCTGGGGGGCCTGCCCCGGGTACTTGGTGTAGACGATCACCTGGACGTCGGAGAGATCGGGGATGGCGTCCACCCGGGTGTCGCGGATCGCCCACACGCCGCCTAGCACCGCCGCCACCAGACCGACCGCGACCAGCAGCTGGTTGCGCAGCGACCACTCGATGATTCGGTTCAGCATCGCGCGCCCCTTCTAGCTCCCCCCTTTGAAAAAGGGGGGCTGGGGGGGATTTCAGTGCCCGGCATGGCCGCCCCCCGCCTGCGCGATCATCTTCTGCACCGCCTCCTGCAGGCTCGACTCGGAGTCGAGCAGGAACTGCGCCGAAGTCACCACCCGCTCGCCCTCCTCGAGACCTTCGAGCACTTCCACGAAGCCGCCGCGTTCGAGTCCCAGCACCACTTCCTTCGGCAGGAAGCGACCCTCGCCCAGTGCCACTACCACCACGTCGCGCTCGCCGGTGCGTAGCACCGCCAGGGACGGCACGGTGAGCGCGTCCTCGAGCGCCACCGGCGCGAACACCACGGTGGCGAACATGCCGGCCCGCAGGCGGCCGTCGCGGTTGGGCACCTCGAGCTTCACCTGCAGGGTGCGCGTCGCCTCCGACAGCTCGGGCTCCAGAAAGCGCACCGTGCCCCGGAAGGTCTGGCCCGGAAAGTAGGTGAAGGTCACCTTCGCCGGTGTGCCCTCGCGGATCCAGGCGAGCTGGTCCTCGAACACCTCGACCGACAGCCACAGGCTCGACAAGTCGGCGATGTGGAAGGTCTGCGTACCCGGCTGGATCGCCATACCCTCGAGCCCCGGCATACGCTTCATGACCACCCCGCTGGCCGGCGAGGTGACCGTCAGGGTGCGGAACACCTCACCGCCGCGCTCGAGCTCCGCGATCTGGTCGTCCGAGATGTCCCAGTAGGAGAGCCGAGCGCGGGCGGCCTCGACCAGGGCCTCCGCGTGCCGACGGCTCTCCTCGGGGGCGCTCTGCATGCGGCGGGCGAACCCGATCGCCGAGATCAGCTCCTGCTCGGTCTGCACCAGCTCGGGCGAGTAGATCTCGAACAGCGGCTGGCCCTTCTTCACCGGCTCGCCGATGTAGTTGACGTAGACCTTGCCCACCCACCCGGAGTACTTGGTGGCCACCGTGACCATACGCTGCTGGTCGTACTCGAGCGTACCGACAGTGCGGACTTTGTGCTCCAGGTCACGCCGCTCGACGAGCTCGGTACGGACGTTCATGTTCTGGATCACGGCCGGGTCGATCCGGATCGCCGTGCCATCGCCCTCTACCCCGACCGAGCCTTCCTCGGCGCCACCCGGCGGTCCTTCTCTCGGCACCAGCTCGCGACCGCCGATCGGGCACACTCCGGGCTCGCTCTCTTCGATCATCGAGTGCTTCGGGCAGGTCCACACCCGGGGAGCCGCCTCCGGCTCTTCTGAAATCCGCATCGGTACCAGATCCATATGGCAGATCGGGCACTGTCCCGGCTCTTCCTGGATCACGTGCGGGTGCATGCCGCAGGTCCACAGGCCGGCGTCCTCGGCGTGCTCCTCGTGCGCCGGCTCCGTGCCGGAGAGCCGCTCGTTCAGCGGATGGAGCCCCAGGGGGTCCACCAGCAGCATCACCGCCAGCAGGAATCCGGCGACCAGCCAGCCGAGCCCGGCCAGCACGCCGGCTATTCGCGATTCAGTCCTCATCGGACACCTCCATGGTGTTCCTCTCCAGCGGCCCGCCGAGCGCACCTTCCAGCTCGGCCAGGGCAACGGCGCAATCGGCCCGGGTACGGATCGCGGCAATCCGTACCTCGAACAGCACGTGGTCGGCGTGGAGCAGATCGAGGGCGTTCAGCTTGCCGGTGGTGTAGCCGGCTTCCGACGATTTCGCGGCTTCTTCGGCCTGGATGAGCAGCACCTCCTCGAGCAATCGCCACTGACGAAACAGCAGCGGCAGACGAGCAGCGGCGTCGCCGATCTCACGCTCGATCTCGGCGAGGATCTGGCGCCGGTTCTCCTCCGCGGCGCTCTGCTCTCTGAGGGCCTCCTCGAGAGCCGCGTCGAGCCGGCGCCTCCAGATCGGCAGGTTGGCGCCGACTGAGAGCTTCAGCACGTCGTCGCCGTTGTCCGGCGGCGGGTCGACGCGGCCGGGCTCGTCACGGCGCCGGTCGACCACGCTGTAACCGAGGCCGACATGGAGGTCTGGGCGAGAGTCCTTGCCGGCGAGCTTCACCAGAACCTCGTGACGGGCAAGCTCGGCGCTCGACGCCACCAGCTCCGGCCGCAGTCGCCGCGATCGTTGCCGGAGCTCTTCGAGCGACGGGATCTCGGAACGGGGTCTCGGCAACTCGGCCGCCGGCACCTCGGCCACCGCGGGGCGATCACGCAGAGCGTTGAGCGAGGCGAGAACGCTCCGGCGACGGATCTCGATCTCCACCAGCTGGGTCTCGGCCCGGGTGATGTCGGTCTGGATCTTGATCACTTCCTGCAACAGCCCCAGGCCGGCGCTGTAGCGCGCGCGGGCGATCTCCTCGTGACGCAGCAAGTGCTCGCGCTCCTGTGCCGCGATCGCGGCGTGCTGATCCAGGAACGACAGCTCGTGGTACGACCGGCGCGCCTCCGTGAGCAACTGCAGGCGCAGCGCCTCGACTCCGGCCCGAGCCTCCGCGGCGGCGTAGAGCGTCGCCTGCTCTCGAAGCGCCAGCTTACCGAACCAGGGAAAGCGCTGAGTGACCTCGGCGGTCAGACGCTGCGGCCCCACCCGCGTTTCGATGGGTAGAGCGAACAGAGTCAGCGACGCGTGCGGGTCGGGCAAGGCCCGCACCTGAGGCGCTCTCGCCGCCGCCGCCGCGGCTCGCTGCCGCGCCCGAGCGATCTCTGGATTGCGCTCCAGAACCTCGCTCACCAGCTGGCGCTGCGAATCGTCGGCGAGCGCATCTCGCAACGTCTCGGCGCGCGTGGGGGCCGCGTCCGCGTCGACGGCCTGGGCCACTGGCGGGAGCGCCAGCACCCAGCCCACGAAAAGGTACTTCGACAGGCTCGATCTCACATCGATCTCCTCGTTGGTCCAGGGGAATCTCCCCGCGCGCTCCAGGCGCACGGGTACACCGGTCCTACGAGAAGACGATCAACAGAGGAAGGCGCAGTGGCTCAGGTAGAGCGGCGTGCCGGCGGCGGCAGGCTCGAGACTGGCCGAGTCGCCGAAGCGCGGGGACACGGCGTCCGGCGACGGCGACGGCAACGGCGCGTCGAGTACCGCCACGGAGAACCGCTGGCCGGACTCGATCGCGGCTTGTTCGGGAGCGCCGGACGGCCCGTCACCGCCGGAGAGCTCCATGCAGGGCGATTCCGCGCCCATCTGCTCGCAGCAGCAGCTGCCCTCCATCTCGGCGAGCGCGCAGGCCGCTCCCAGGTCGCAGGTCAGCGACACCAGGAACAGCGCCAAGGCCACGTGGAGGGAGCTTCGCGTCTTCACCATCGCTCGCCAGGATAGCCCGCACCGCAGCGACCGTCAAGACACTCCCAGGGCAGTCAAGCAGCGGTTTCGGTGGCGGGCACCGCCAGCACCGGGCACTGAGCGCGCGCCAGCACCCGCTCCGTGGTGCTGCCCCGCAAGGCGTCCAGGAAGCCGTCGTGCCCCTGAGTCGCCATCACGATCAGGTCGGCATTCAGCTCCTTCGCCTCGTCGAGCACCGCATCGACCACGTCGCCGGTGGCGCTCCGCTGGCGCCAGGACCAACCCACGTGCGGCGGCTGCTCGATCGCCGGCATGTCCTCGCCAATGTGGAGCAACGTCATCTCCAGCTGCTCGGAGCCAAGTGCCTCGGCCAGCTCGCAGGCGGCGTCCACCGCCTCTTGAGGCGCCGGAATCCAGTCGACCGGGATCAGGATCTTCTCCAGTTGCACGCTGCCCTTCGAGGCCGAGACGAAGCCCTCGCAGCCCTGGGGCACAAACAATGTCCTCAGCGACCGGCTGCGGGCGATCTTCTGGGCGATCTCCTTGTGCAGCCAGCGATCCAAGCCTTTGCGCCGGTGGGTCGCGAGCACCATCATGTCACCCGGGAACTCGTCGAGGTGCTCGAGAATCGGCTGCACCGGCTCTTTGCCGTAGGCGGCGATCTTCTCGACGTGCACCCCCGCCAGGTCGTTGCCGAAGCTGCCGGCCGGCAGCATGTCCCAGCGCTCCAGGGTCTCATTGACACACGGGAACTCGGACCAACCCAGGGGCTGGACGCGCCGGTCGACGTGCAGGATGTCGAGATTCGCCTCGGTGGCGAGCGCCAGGCGCAGGGCGTGGTTGTAGGCGACCTCGCTGTCGGGCGAGAAATCCGTAGGGTGGTGGATGCGTTCCGATGTTGCCGACATGACTTGGCTCCTCACCTCTCGATCCGATGTTCCCGGGCAGGCTCTTTCGCCGCCAGCCCGGCCGTCGGACCCGAGTTTTCCAGCGCGCACTCGGCCGGCCAACGGTCCATCGGGTGGTCGCCGCACCGTGACCGGGCAGGCGCTCGGCCGGCCGCTCCCCGCCCTCGAGGGTAGGTGCGCGCCCCTCGCGGATCGAGCCGCGAGGCTCGACGCCCGCGGCATCCTTGCCCGGCAACCAGTAGCGTCGGCACGCGGACTAGGCTAGTATGAGAGAAATCGACAATCATCCGCCAACCGTTCCGGAGATCCTCCATGTACGACGTGGTTCTGCCCACCGCCCGCGATTGCATGACGAAGAACGTCCTGACTTTCACCCCGGACGACGACGTCTTCGAGGCGATGGCCAAACTGCTCGAGAACCACTTCGCCGCCGCGCCGGTGGTCGACGAGGACGGGAAGGCGCTCGGAATGCTGACCGAGAAGGACTGCCTGCGCAGCCTGTCCAACTTCACCTACGACGACATCGAGGGCGGCAAGGTCGACGACTTCCAATCGCCTCTCAAGGTGATCTGCCGGCCGGAGATGGACATCTTCGGCGTGACGGATCATTTCCTCGACACCAACTTCCCGCTGCTGGCGGTGTGCGAGGACGACAAGCTGGTGGGCGTGATCAGCCGCCGTGACACTCTGCGCGGCGTGTTGGAGCTTCGCCGCCGGCTCGATCTGGCGCGCCGCAAGCTCGAAGAGACCGCCGGCCGCCAGTCGGATCGGCCGCGTGGCATCGAGAGCATGCAGCGCACGGCTGCCAGCCAGTCCCCCGCCCAGCTCACCCGGTTGATGGGTCGCAAGAGCTGAAGACCGCGGCGCCGCCGACTCGACGTCGACTCCGCCCGCCCGAATTCCGTAGCTCGACGGCCGTGCCGGTACTGACGCCGAGCCCGTGTTGCACGGTCGTGCGGCGACGCGGCGGTTTTCCCATAGAATCTGGCCAATGAAGCACTCCGAGCCCGGCGGGTCGACCAACGCCATCGAGGTCGAGGACCTGCGCAAGACCTATCGTGGCGGGGTCGAGGCGCTCCGTGGCCTGTCCTTCGAAGTGCGCTCGGGAGAGATCTTCGCCTTGCTGGGGCCCAACGGCGCCGGCAAGTCCACAACGGTACGGATCCTCACCACCCTGGCGTCGGCGACCGGCGGATCGGCGCGGGTCGCCGGCCTCGACGTCGCGAGCGACGCCCGCGAGGTGCGCCGGCGGATCGGCTACATCGCCCAGGGCTCGGGCGGCGACCCGCTGATCACGGGTCGGGAGAACCTGCAGCTCCAGGGGCAGATCTTCCGTTTGCCGCCCAAACGCCTGCGCCAGCGCATCGACGAGCTGCTGGCGCTCTTCCAGCTCGAAGACGCCGCCGCTCGCATGGTCGAGACCTACTCTGGCGGTATGCGACGAAGGCTCGACGTGGCCATGGGCCTGATCCACCAGCCCGAGGTGCTGTTTCTCGACGAGCCGACCACCGGCCTCGATCCCAAGAGCCGATCGGTGATGTGGAAGGAGGTCGAGCGCCTCGCCCGCGAGGGCCTGACCATCCTGCTGACCACTCACTACCTGGAGGAAGCGGACCACCTCGCCCAGCGGCTGGCGATCATCGATCACGGCAGCGTGGTGGTCGCGGGCTCCCCGGACGAGCTCAAGGGCGGGCTGCGTGGCGACCTGGTCTCGATCGAGCTGCGCGACCGCGACCGCACCGACGAGGCGCGCGCCACCATCGAGGCGGTGGACGGAGTCTCCAGGGTGTTGCGCACCGGCGTCGAGCTCTACGCCCAGGTGGACCAGGGCACCAGCGCGGTGCCGGCGGTGGTCGGCGCGCTCGAGAAAGCCGGCCTCGAAGTCGCCCAGATCTCACTCAGCCGTCCGTCGCTCGACGACGTCTACCTCACCGCCACTGGCCAAGTCTTCCAGCAAGGCGGGGCGAGCGCCAGCAGCGACGACCTGTAGCCATGGACTTCTTCAAAGACACCTGGTACCTCTACATCCGCCTGGTGCGCCTCACCCGCCGGATGCCGGTCTTCCTGCTGCTGTCGATCATGCAGCCGGTGCTCTGGATGCTGCTCTTCGGGCAGCTGTTTGCCGCGGTGATCACGATTCCGGGCTTCGAGGCCGATTCCTACATCCAATTCATCGCCCCCGGCATCGCCATCATGACGGCGCTGTTCAGCGCCGCGTACTCCGGCATGGGGCTGCTGCGCGACATCGAAGGCGGCGTGCTCGACCGGCTCCTGGCCACGCCGGTCAGCCGCGGCGCGATCGTCGCCAGCCGGGTGCTGCTGGCCTCGTCCCAGGTGGTACTGCAGGCGGGCGTCATCCTGGTCATGGCATTCTTCCTGGGAGCACGGCCCCACGGCGGTGTGCTGGGCCTGCTCCTGCTGCTCCTGGCCGCCGCGCTGCTGGCCGCGGCCTTCGCCTCGACCTCGTGCGGCCTGGCGCTGCTCACCCGGCGTCAGGAGCTGGTGATCGCGGCGATGAACTTCATGGTCCTGCCCATGACCTTCCTGTCGAGCATGATCATGTCGCAGAACCTGATGCCGGCCTGGATCCGCACGATGGCGCGGGTCAACCCGGTCAACTGGGCGGTGATCGCCGCCCGCCAGGGCTTCGAAGGCCAGAACCTGACCGAGCTGGCGACGAGCCTGGCGCTCCTGTCCGGCTTCACCCTGGTGTGCGCGATCTTCGCCGTTCAGGCTTTCCACCGCTATCAGCGGGCGATGTAGCCTGCCCGGTCGCGGTGTCTGCCTCGACCGCCGAAGACTGGTATCGCAATGGCTTCGCCGGTATCACCCGAGCTTCGCTGGACCAGCGCCGACGCGCTGCTCTTGGTCACGGTCTTCACCTGGGGAGTCAACTTCTCGGTCGTCAAGCTCGCCCTTTCCGAGATCCCGCCGATGGCGTTCAATGCCGTGCGCTTCCTGGCCGGCGGCACGGTGCTAGCGATCGCCGCGCACGCCACCGGGCGCCGCTGGCGCTTCGAGCGCCGCCATCTGCCGTTCCTGATCGGCCTCGGGCTGTTCGGGCACTCCCTGTATCAACTGCTGTTCATCCTCGGCGCCGACGCCACCACCGCTGACAACGCGGCGCTGATCCTGGCGACAGTGCCGGTGTGGGTGGCCCTGGGCGGCTCGCTCGCCGGTACGGAAAAAGTGGAGGGACGGGGTTGGCTGGGGGTCGGCCTGTCGCTGGCCGGGATCGTGCTGATCGTGCTCGGCAGCGACCGCGCCGCCGAGTTCCACTTCGGCGGCGCCACCCTGCGCGGCGACGTCCTGATCTTCGTCGCCACCCTGTGCTGGTCGACCTCCACCCTGCTGCTGCGCCTGGCAGTACGGCACTACCGGCCGATGACGGTAGCCAGCTTCTGTACCTCGGTGGGCGCGGTGCCGCTGGTCCTGGCGGGCCTGCCCCAACTCGCCGCTCTCGACCACAGCCAGGTCTCCGCCACCGCCTGGGCGGCCGGAGTGTTCTCGGGCATCTTCGCGATCGCCCTAGGTTTCCTGTTCTGGAACTACGGCATCTCCAGGCTGGGCAGCGCGCGCACTTCGCAATATTCCAACCTGGTGCCGCTGATCGCGCTCGCGACCGCCTGGCTGGTGCTCGGCGAGACCCTCACGCCGCAGCAGGGCGGAGGTGCCGTGTTGGCGATCGCCGGCGTTGTGCTGGCACGCCGCCACACCCGGCCGGTCGCGGCCGGGCCGCGCTGAGGAAAAGCGCTGCGACCGGCCTCAGGCTCGCCGCCGCGCCGCGGCGACGCCCACGAGGCCCAGGATCACCGCCAGCACCGCCAGACCGGTGTCGCCCAGGGTCGGGATCTCCACCGCCGGCGCCGACCTGCCGAAGGCGCGGATCATGAAGTTGCCGGGCTCCAGCGCGATCACGTCGGAGCCGGCGAGATCCGGCGGATCGTCGGCGTCGCCGATCCACAGGGCGAAGTAGGACCGCCCCTGGTCCAGGGTCGTGTCGAGCGCCGCAGGGCGGGACGGCGGCGGATCGACGCCGGTCTCGAAGAACCGATTGACGACGCCGATCAGGACGTCCCCCGGCTGGTCGATCTGCAGCGGCGTCGCCAGCGGATAGACCGAGAAGGTGTCGCCGTCGGCCACCTGGATGATCTCGTCGTAGTAGGCCAGGAGCTGCGCTCCAGTGGTCGGATCGCCGTCGGGATCGACGTAGACCGCGAGCTGGACGTCGCCGCCGACCGGCACGTCCATGCCGGCGGGGAAGAGCACCCAGATCTCCTCCAGGAAGATCGGGCCAGGGCTGGCGAAGCTGTTGAGCCACAGGAACTGGCGCGCGTTCGCGCCGCCGAACCCGAAGACGCCTTCGGCGCCGTCGTCGTCGAGCACCAGCTGCACCGGGAAGACCGCCGGGTCGGGCAGCGGCGGGCCCGCGAGCTCAGGGAAGTCGCGAGGCTCGAAGCCCAGATCCGAGTCGGCGCCCTCGCCGGCGGCAGGGACAGCCAGAACGAGCCCGAGCAGCGCGCAGGCCAGGGCCACGGAAGATCTTTCCATCGCAGGCTTCATCTGTTTCTCCTAGGGAACACTCGACGACCAGGCCGTGACGTCACCGGACTCGAACCCGTCGGTGAAGATCGCCGCTCCCGTACCGAGGAACAGGCCGTCGAGGTAGGCGTCGAAGTCGACCGGCCCGCCGGCCGTCTCGACCGTGAAGTCGCACAGAGCCGACGTCGCGCCGCCGGGCACGGTGATGCCGTCGGTGAGGAACAGCCAGGCGCCACCCTCGTCTTCCAGCACCGAGGCGATCGACACCGAGCTCAGGCCGGCGCCGGTGCACGCCGCGCCGGCGAAGAACTCACAGGTCTCCTCGAACCGCGCCACCCCGCCCGGCTGCGGCTCGAAGCGCACCCGCGCCCGCAGCTCTTGCTCGGCGCCGCCCTGCACCTGCACGCATTGGGCCAGAGCGCTGGGCTCGGCCGAGGTGTGGGAAGCCCGCGCCGAGGCCGACAGCGGCGAGCTCTCGGAGTCGTCGGCACCCGGCGTGCCCGGCAGCAGGTCGTTCGGCGGCGTCACCACCGTCACCCACGGATCGAGGGTCACCGGCGAACAGTCGTCGAAGTGACCGTTGTCGAACAGGTTGAACTGATCGGCGCGGAAGAACGGGATCACGAAGTCGCCGCCGGCATTCGAGTCGCCATCGCCGTCCAGGGCGTTGCCGGCGGAATCGGTGATGGTGTCGCAGACCAGGAAGCTGTAGAGGCCGTCGCCCAGACCGCCCGGGAAGCCGAGGCCGACGTCGACGACGATCGGGTCGACGCTCGTCAAGGTCAGGCTGACGATCTCTACGGCCAAGTCGTCGCCTCCGACCGGGCCGCAGGCGGTGGTCGAGAAATCTCCGTCCGGGCCGGAACGGACGAGCAGGTAGCTCGCGGGGTCGTCGGCGTTCAGCACCGGAGTCACGTCGTCCTCGATCGTCACCTGGATGCTGGTGATCGGCTGCCGCACGGTGTCGCAGGCGGCCAGCGGGCCGGCGGCGGTCGACACGTCGGTCACCACCGGCGGATCCAGATCCTGGACGGTCAACGTATCGGTCGCCGTGCCGCTGCTGCCCGAAGAGGAGGTCAGGTCTTCCGTGGTGTTGACATGCGCGCCGATCGCGGTGCCGGTGACGTCGACATCGACGGTGCAGGTCGACCCCGCCCCGACGCTGCCGCCGCTCAAGGTGGTCACGCCCGAGCCGGCGGTGGCGGTCAAGGTGCCGCCGCAGGTGTTGGCGGTGACCGAGGGGGTGGCGACCGCCACTCCGGCCGGCAGGTTGTCGGTGAAGGCGAGGCTGCCGGCCGCCAGCGTCGAGGCGCTGTTGTCGACGGTGAAGGTCAGGGTGCTCACCTGCCCGAAGCCGATGGCGTCGGGGGCGAAGCTCTTGGCGAAGGTCGGCGGCGGCTCGATGGTGAGGTCGGCGGTCGCCGGATCGGCCACCGTCAGGCCGAACTGGAACAGATCGCTGGTGACGTTGGGGAAGCTGCCGGCGGTCGCCGTCGCCGGCACCAGCACGTCGACGTCGAACGAGCACATGCCGCCCGAGGGCGGCAGCTCGCCGCCGGTGAAAGTGAGGAACCCGATACCGGCGATCGAGGACCCCGCGCCGCACGGCAGCGCCGGCAGGCTGGTCGCGATCAGGCCCGGAATCACGTCGTCGAGGTTGTCCGAGAACTCGATGTCGGTGGCGGTGTCGGTGCCCGGGTTGGTGATGGTGAAAGTGAGGGTCGCGGCCCCGGTGGCGGTGGTCGGGCCGTCGAAGGACTTGCTGAAGTCGAGCAGCTGGATGACTTCCAGGTCGTCGCTGGCGGCGTCGCCGGTGACCGCGAAGCCGCCGATGGTGCCGGTCACGTCGCTGGTGGTGTTGGTGTAGATGCTGGCGGCGGCGTCGACGGGGACCGACAGGGAGACCCGGAGGGTGCACGACCCCCCGATGCCGAGGGAGACGCCGGAAACGGTGATCATGGTGGTGGTGGTTCCGGAGACGGTGCCGCCACAGTCATTGAGCAGCACGCTGTCGAAGGTCAGATCCGTGAGGGCGTCGTCGAGGTTGTCCGTGAAGTCGATGTCCGAGGCCGCCTGTCCTTCATCGAGGTTGGTGAGGGTGAATTCGAGGGTCACGGTGCCGCCGGGGGCGACCGGGTCGTCGGTGAACGCCTTGGTGAGCTGCAGCAGGTTGGAATTGACCGTCAGGTCGTCGGTCGCCGGGACGATGGTGACGCCTCCGCCGCCCATGGTGGCCGTGAGGTTGCTCGTGAGGTTGCTGTAGGAGCCGTCCGAGGCCCCCGCGGGCACGTTGATCGTGTATTCGACGGTGCACGTCTGTCCGTTGAGCAGGCTGCCTAATTGATAGGTCAGAGAGGTCGTCCCGCTGGGAGTCCCGTTGCAGGTGTCCGTCGTGGGTGGGTCGACCGCGGTGATGTCCGGAGCGCCCGGGAGGACGGCGGCCAGATCGTCGGTGAAGGCGATGTCGGTGGCGTCGTCGGTCGGGTCGATGTTCTCGATGGTGAAACGCAGCGTCACGGTGTCGCCGGGAATGACCGGGTCGCCGAGGAACTCTTTGGTGAAGCTCAGGCCGGCGACTTTGAGGCTGTCCTCGGCCGGTACCGAGGTCGCCGGCAGGCCCTCGACCGTGGCGCCGACGCCGCTGGTCGTGTTGCCGTAGTCTCCCGGGGCGGCGGCCAGGGGCACGTCGAGGGCGACGCTGAAGGCACAGCTCTCCCCCGGCGACAGGGTGCCGCCGATGAAGGTCAGCAGAGTTTCCCCGACCGAGCCGCTGAGGGTTCCGGTCCCGGGATCTCCGCCCGGGCCGTCCGGGTCACAGGCATCATTGAGCGGAAGACCGGTCGCCACCAGGCTGGCAAGGACCGGGGCCAGGTCGTCGGTGAAGGAGATGTCGGTGGCGTCGCCGGAGGCGTCCGCCGGGTAGGTGAGGACGAATTCGAGGGTGGCGGTGCCGCCGGGCGCCACCGGATCGTCGGTGAATTCCTTGGTCAGCTGCGGCGCGGCGATCACCGTCAGGGTGTCGCTGGCGGGCTCGCCGGTGCGGGTGGCGCCGTCGACGGTGGCAGTGATCTCAGTGGTGGTGTTGGGGTAGATGCCGGGGGCCGCGTCGATGCCGACGTCGAGGGTGACGGAGAAGGTGCAAGAATCTCCCGGCATTCCCGCCGGCGCCAGGGTGCCGCCCGAGATGGTCAGGGTGGCTGGAACGACAGAAGACCCAGGCAGATTGAGCAGTGGCGTGAACGTGCAGATCGATCCACCGCCACAGCAGCCGTTTCCCGGAGTCGCGGAGGCGGTCGCGAGTACAGTCTCGAAGAGATCCTGGAAAGCGACGTCGGTGGCGCTCGACGTCGTGCTGGTGTTGGTGGCGGTGAACTCGAGCACGATGGTGTCGCCGGGGTTGACCGGGTCGCCCATGAACTCCTTGGTCAGCAGCGGCACCGGCTCGACGAACAGGTCGTCCGAGGCCGTGTTGCCGACCACCGGCGAGCCGTCGACGGTGCCGGTGACCGTGCTCGTGGTGTTGGTGTAGGACGCGGGTGTGGCGGCCGCCGGCACCGACAGACTGACGCTGATCGTGCACGAGGCCTCGGGCGCCAGGGTGCCGCCGGTGAAGCCGATGGTGGTGCCGCCGACCCCGGAGACGGATCCGCCGCAGTCGTTCGACAGCAGGCTGGCGAAGGTCAGGCCCGCGAGGGCGGGAACCAGGGTCGTGAGGTCGTCGGTGAAGGCGACGCCGGTGGCCGAGAAGTCGCGGTCGAAGTTATCGATCGTGAATTCCAGGGTGACGGCGCTGCCCGGCGGCGTCGGGTCGTCGGTGAACGACTTCTGGATGGCGAGCGGGGTGACGGTGACCTCGAGAGTAGCGCTCGCTTTGCCGCTGGAGACGAAATCAGCCAGCAGCTCGTTGGTCACGTTGTCGAGCATGCCGGTACCGGTGGCGACCACGTCGACGGTGACGGTGCAGGACGCCCCGGCGGCCACGACGTAGTTGCCGCCGAAGGAAGTCCCGTCGGCAACGAGGATGATGACGCCGGTTCCGGGTACGGCAGTGAGCGTGGTCGTGAGAAGAGGGGTCGCGCTGACGCAGTCCGTCGAGGCGTTGGTCGGGTCGGCGATCTCCATCCCGGTCGGCAGGTTGTCGGTGAAGCTCAGGTCCGCCACGCCCGACGCGTTGGCCGTGTTGTCGACGGTGAAGGTCAGGGTGCTGCGGTCGCCGAGGGAGACGGAGGCCGGTGCGAAGCTCTTGGAGAACCCCGGCAGGGTGGTGACGACGGTGAGGTCGATGGGCAACGACGCCGGCGGGTCGCCCATGAGCTCGTTGTAGATCAGGGGGATCCCCGGGTTGGTGTGCACGCCCGCGGTGCCGGCGGTGACGTCGACCCTGACGGTGCAGGACGCGCCGGCTCCGACCTCGGCACCGCTCAAGCTGATGGTGCCGCCGCCGTCGGGAGCGGTGACGATGCCGTCATCGCAGCTGGTCGAGGCATTCGCCGGGTCGGCGATGTCGACATCGCCCGGCACCGTCGGCAAAACGTCGGTGAGCTCGACGCCCGTGATCGGACTCCCTGTCGGGTTGGTGATCGTGAAGGTGATCGTCGAGACGTTGCCGGGGCCGATGGTGTCCGGAGTGAAGACCTTCGACAAGGTCGGCTGGGCCTGCGCCGCCGCGGCGAGCATCAGCGCCGTCGAGAAAACGAGGGTCAGCCGGGCACGGGTCGAGTGAGGTGTCGCCATGAGGTCAGTTCCTTTGGTGTCGTCTTCGAGTTGCGAGCCCCCAGTGTACAGCTTCTCGTGCCGTATCTAAAGCTCTCGCAACGCCGTCGCCACCGGCAGGCGCGCCGCCCGAATGGCCGGGAACAGGCCGCCCACGAAACCCATCGCCACGGCATAGACCAAACCGCCGATCAAAAGCGGCGGCGTCACCGCGAAGGCGAAGGCGACCTGGCTGAAGGTCTGCCAGTTGAGAGTCGCGGCCTGGAAGCCGTTGAAGACGAAGTAGGCGAGGCCGGAGCCGATCAGGCCGCCGAGCGTGGCCAGCATCAACGACTCCACCAACACCGAGATCACCACCGGTCCGGCGCCGAAACCGAGTGCCCGCAGGGTGGCGATCTCGCGGGTACGCGTCGACACCGCGGTATACATGGTGTTGAGCGCCCCGAACACCGCTCCGAAGCCCATCAGCACGCCGATCACCAGCCCCAGCACGAGGATCGTGGCGCTCAGGAAGGTCGACTGCCCGGAGTGGTAGTCGGACTTCTTCTCGATCTTCACGTTCACCCGCGGATCGGTGGTCAGGGCGTCTTTGAAGGCGTCGTAGGCGTCGGCGGACTCGAGCCGCACGTGTACCGACTGATAGGAGTTGCCGCGCCGGTAGGCCGGCTGCAGCACTTTGACGTCGGCCCAGATCTCGGAATCTTCCACCGTGCCGCCGTTGTCGAAGATGCCGACCACTCTCCAGGTATTTTCGCCCCACCGGTGGTCGGCCCCGACCTCCAGACCGACAAACTGGGTGGACGCCGCCGAGCCGACGATGATCTCGTTCTTTCCCGGCTCGAACATCCTGCCCTCGACGATCTCGAAGGTGCCGCGGACCTCGGGCGCAGTCGCCGAGACGCCGCGCAGCGGCACGTTGGCCGGGGTGTCCGTGCCGATCTTGGGAACGTCGACGATGACATAGAGCTCCGCCGAGGACACCGCGATGCCGTCCTTTCGCAGGATACCTGGCGCGTCGCCGATGATCTTGGCGGTGTCGTTGCCGAAGCCGCTCGACATCTCGTCGGTGGCGCCCGAGCGCATGACGATCACCGTCTTCTCGTCACCGGTAGAGCTCATCGTGGTCCGGAAACCGTTGGCGATCGACAGCACCGCCACGAACACCAACACCACACCGGCCACGCCGACGACGGTCGAGAGCGAAGTCCCCAGACGCTCCTTCAGGTTGCGCAGGTTGAACCACGAGACCATGAAAACCTGAGAAATCCAGGAAAACATCTCAAGTCCTCCTCAAGGCGTCGACGATGGTCAAGCGCTGGGCCTGCAAAGCCGGGATCGCGCCCGAGATGAAACCCATGGCGGCCAGCAGAGCCAGCCCCACCCAGACGCCGGTCCACGGCAGGTAGAGGGTGGGCAGTATCGAGCCGCCGAGGTCGAAGGCCCGGGTCAGGAGCGTCACCAGGGCGAGCCCGGCGCCGCCGCCCAGCAGCGTCACCAGGTACGACTCACCCAGCACCATGCCCAGGACGTGCGAATCGGTGAAGCCCAGGGTCTTGAGCACCCCGAGCTCGTTGATCCGCTCGCGCACCGACAGCGCCATGGTGTTGCCGGATACCAGCAGAAGGGTGAAGAACACGACCACCAGGATCGAGATCACGATCTTGCCGATGTTGCCGATCTGGTTGGCGAAGCCCTGAGCGAAAGCCTTCTCGGTCGAGGTCTTGGTCTCGGCCGAGGAGTTGGCGAAGAGCCGGTCGATCTCGGCAGCGATCTGCGCCGACCGTTCGGGATCGTCGATCTTCAGAATGTACCAGCCGACGACGTTGTCGAAGCCGGTGGTCTCGGCCAGGTAGTCGAAGTGGAAGAAGAAGTTGGTGGTGTCGAAACCCTTGTCGGCATCGTAGATACCCTCGATGGTGAACTCCCAGGCGGAGTCGTCAGGGGTGCGCCAGATGGTGCCCTGGATCGGGATCCGGTCGCCCACCTGCCAGCCGAAGCGGTCCGCCGTCTGGCGACCGACGAGGGCGCCCGTGCGATTCTCGAACCAGGCCTGCTTCTGCTCCTCCGGCAACCGCGCCTCCGGATACAGGGCCAGGTAACTCTCGGGGCTCACCGCGAACTGGGCGAAGAAGT
Source organism: bacterium (assembly GCA_024226315.1). Classification (GTDB taxonomy): domain Bacteria; phylum Acidobacteriota; class Thermoanaerobaculia; order Multivoradales; family J023; genus JAAELT01. The sequence continues at coordinate 17,466 of JAAELT010000279.1, forward strand.
TCTTCGGATCCTGGTAGACGCCGCCGAACCAGGTGGCATGGGCGACCGAGGCGACTCCCTCGACCGCCTCGATCTTGTTGCCGTAGCCCTTGGGCAGCGGCTGGATGAGAGACACCTTGTGGATGGTGATCAGGCGGTCGAGGCCGGCAATCTCGACGCCGACTCCGAAGGCCGTCTTGACCGCGAAGAGCGCGCCGAAGAGCACGAACGCGATGAAGATCGAGAGCAGGTTCAGCAGGGTGCGGATCGGCTTGCGCATCAGGTTGCGCCAGATGAGGTAGAGGAACTTCATGCCACCGCCTCGGCGGCCCGCATCTCCGCGATCTCCGCCTCCGACATCAACATCCCCTTGTTGAGGTACACGGTGCGCTGGGCGCGCGCCGCGGCATGGGGATCGTGCGTCACCATGATGATGGTCTTGCCGTGGTCGCGGTTGAGCGCCACCAGCAGGTCGAGGATCTCGTCGCCGGACTTGCTGTCGAGATCGCCGGTCGGCTCGTCGCACAGCAGGAGGGTAGGATCCGAGACGATCGCCCGGGCGATCCCCACCCGTTGCTCCTGACCGCCCGAGAGCTGGCGCGGGTAGTGCTTGGCGCGGTTGGCCAGGCCCACCACGTCGAGCGCGGTGGCGACGTGTTTCGCCCTCTGCTTGCGCGACAACGTGGTCAGCAGCAGCGGCAGCTCGACGTTGCGCTCGGCGGTCAGCACCGGCAGCAGGTTGTAGAACTGGAACACGAAACCGATGTGCCGAGAGCGCCACTTGGCGAGCTGGCGGCCGGAAGCCTTGTCGACCCGCTCGCCGGCTACCGCCACGACTCCCGAGGTCGGACGGTCGAGGCCGCCGATCAGGTTCAGCAGCGTGGTCTTGCCCGACCCCGACGGCCCCATGAGGGCCAGAAAGTCTCCCTCTGGCACTTTGAGATCGAGGTTCTGCAAAACGTCGATCTTCTCCGAGCCGCGAGTGTAGATCTTGTGGACCCCCTCGACCCGCACCAGAGCTTCCTTGTCCGTGCTATCCGTCATCGGATCACCTCACGTTCTGATTCGTTCTGTCGGTCAATGCGACGACTGTCTGCCAATGCGACGAGACTCTCACTCGACCTTCACTCGGTCGCCGTTCGCCAGGTCTTCCGGCCCTTCGACGACGACCTCGTCGCCGGCACCGAGGCCGGCCTCGACGACCACACGATCCCCATTCTGGGGACCGACGCGGATCGCTCGGCGCTCGACCACCTCACCCTCGATCACGAAGACCATGTCTTGCGAGCCGTCGCGGCGCAGCGCCTGCGACGGGATGGTCCAGCGAGGCGCGGCGCTGCCCTGGTCGCCGGCTTCCGGCTCCTCGGTGTCCAGGAACGAGACCTTGACGCCCATGTCCGGCAAGATGCGTGGGTCGAGCTCATCGAAGCCGATGCGCACACGCACGGTGGCCTTCTGGCGATCCGCCGTCGGCACGGTGGTGATTACCGCGGCTGGAATCTTCCAGCCGGGATAGGCGTCGAGGATCGCCACCACCCTCTGGTCCGCCTCGACCCGGTTGATGTAGGCCTCGTTGACGTCGACCTCGATCTCGAGCGAGCCCATGTCCACCAGCGTGCACACGCCGGTGCGGGTGAAACCACCGCCGGCCGAGATCGGCGAGATCATCTCGCCGGGCTGCGCGTTCTTGGTCACCGCGACGCCGGCGAAGGGCGCGCGGATGAAGGTGTCGTCGACGTCCTGGCGACGCAGCTCGACCTGGCGCTGCGCCACCGCCACCTGCTCGCGGCCGAGAGCGAGGCGCGCGCTCAAGGCGTCGTGGCCGGCCTGCGCGGCGTCGAGCTGCGCCTGGCTCGAGACTTCCTGGGAAACCAGCTGCCGCTGGCGGCCGAGTGTGCGCAGGGCGTCGGCCAGGAGAACTTGCGTTTCCGCCAGCGAGCCACGCGCGGATCCCAGCTGGGCCTCCGCCAGCGCCAGCAGCCGCGTGGCCGTCGCGTCGTCCAGCCGCGCCAGGAGCTGGCCCTCGGCGATCTCCATGCCCTCCTCCACCAGCACCTCGACCACCTTGCCGGTGATCTTCGACGACACCGTGGCCCGCAGTCGGGCCGTGACATAGCCCGAAGCGTCGAGCACCGTGGCCTCGGCAACGCCGGCGCCGGCCTTCTCGACCCCGGCGATCCGTACCTCGGCGACGGAGCCGCGCCCGAGCCACCACCAGCCGCCGGCTGCGGCCAGAACCAACAGCAGCGCGATCACCGCCAGCACCCAGCGATTGCCAGGACGCCGGGCCTTGTCGGTGCGGTCGATGCGCAGCTCTTTCAGACGATCCATCGATGTGTCCTCCGAGTGCGAAGTACGCGCGCTCCTTCGCTCGGTTCGGTCCGAATCGGTGAGCGGCGCCTTAAGGCCGGTGAACGGAGAGTCGGGTCTCGGTTACAATCCGCGAGTTTAACGACTCTCGTACCTATCGGCGGCGACCGACCGCCCAACCGATTCGCCCTTCCTCAGGAGATCCTTCCATGACCGACGCCGACGACATGCGTAGCGGCACCCGAGTCATCCACGGCGGCCAGCGTCCGGAGCCGGTCACCGGTGCCATCCTGCCGCCCATTTTCACCGCCGCGACCTACGTGCAGGAAGCCCCAGGCCAGCACAAGGGCTTCGAGTATACGCGCTCCCACAACCCCACGCGCTACGCGCTCGAACGCAAGGTTGCGGCGCTCGAGCGTACGAGCGTCACCGAAGCCGAGGACCCGAGCGGCGGCGGTTTCGCGTTCGCCTCGGGCATGGCGGCGACCGGCACCGTCCTCGAGCTCATCGATAGGGGCGACCGGATGGTTGCCATGGACGATTTGTACGGCGGTACCCGTCGCCTGTTCAGCCAGGTACGCCAGCGCTCGCAGGGTCTCGACGTCCACTTCGCCGACCTCTCGGTCAACGAGCGCTTCGCCGAAGTGATGACTGCCGACACCCGCCTGGTGTGGGTCGAGACGCCGACCAACCCGATGATGAAAATCGCCGACCTCGCGGCGATCGCGGAGATCGCCCGGGCGGGCAACCCCGATGTCCTCCTGGTGTGCGACAACACCTTCGCCACGCCGCTCCACCAGCGCCCGCTCGAGCATGGTTTCGACATCACCCTGCACTCGTCGACCAAGTACCTGAACGGCCATTCTGACGTGGTTGGCGGCGTGGTGGTGGTCAAGAACGCGGCCCTCGCCGAACGCGTGCGCTTCCTGCAGAACGCCATCGGCTCGGTGATGGGCCCCTTCGACGCCTATATGACCCTGCGCGGCATCAAGACCCTCGACGTGCGTATGGAGCGCCACAATCGGAACGCCGAGCGCATCTCCCACTTCCTGGAAAGCCATGAGGCGGTGGAGCGCGTGCTCTATCCCGGCCTGACCGACCATCCGGGGCACCAGCTCGCCCGCCGCCAGATGGACGGTTTCGGCGGCATGGTGACTTTCTTCATCCGCGGCGATCTCGAATCAACCAACCGGTTCCTGGGCGCTCTCCGTCTCTTCCAACTCGCTGAGTCGCTGGGAGCGGTGGAATCGCTGGTCAACCATCCGGCGATCATGACCCACGCCTCGGTGCCGGCCGCGACCCGGGCCGAGCTCGGAATCAGCGACTCGATGGTCCGGCTCAGCGTCGGCATCGAGGATGGCGACGACCTGATCGAGGATCTCGACCGCGCACTGGCTGCCCTGAAGTAACGGGGCCCAGAAATGAAAGAGGCAGCCGCCTGGCACTAGCGGCTGCCGATACGCCACGAGAAATCGAAGAAAAGGGGATCCCTCCCCAGATCAGCTCACACCCCGTATGGCAACCCGGCGGTCTCCAGTCGTTCCGGACCGGGCATCAGTTTCGGAACGACCAGAGATCCGTGGCTTTGCGTCACCAGTTTTCACCGGTTTTGCTTTTGGCGAGGATTCCACCTCATCTCCGCACTATTGTCCGACGCCCGCCGGGCGTTGACAATCGGGGAATCCCTGAACTTCGGGTTCGAAAAACCTGAGCGCCCTCGACCGGGGCGCGTGATCTAGATCGAGGTCAGGCCTTCGCGCACGGCGTACTTGGTGAGCTCGGCGATCGAGTGCACGTCGAGCTTGGCCATGATCTTCTGCCGGTGGCTCTCGACCGTCTTGACGCTGACTCGGAGCTCCGCCGCGATGTCCTTGGTGGTATTGCCCTCGGCGGTCAGCTGCAACACCTCGCGCTGCCGGGCCGTGAGCAGCGAGAAGACCGAGGCGTCGATCCCGGTGCGGTGCTCCACGAAGTCCTTGATCACCGCGCCGGTCACGCCAGGGCTGAGGTAGGTCCGGTCGTCCGCCACCGTACGGATCGCCAGGGCCAGTTCCTGAAAAGCGCTGTCCTTGAGCAGATACCCCGATGCGCCGGCCGAGAACATCTCCCGGACGAAACGCCTGTCCGAGTGCATCGAGAGCGCCAGGACGTTTGTGTCCGGGACGGCTTCGGCGACCCGGCGGGTCGCCTCGATGCCGTTCAGGTTGGGCATGCCGACGTCCATGACCACCACGTCCGGCTTCATTTTCGTCACCATGTCGAGGGCCTGACGGCCGTCCTCGGCCTCCGCGACGACGCTGAGGCCCGGTTCCTTTTCGAGCAACGCCCGCAACCCCTGCCGGAACATGTTGTGGTCGTCGGCCAACAGCACTCGGATGTTCATGTCGCGGCTCCCGTCGTCTTGGGATGGCTTCTGGTCGCCTCCTGGCCGAGCACGCCCTTCACCTTCTGGAGCAGATCCGCGGGACCATAGGGTTTCTGCAGGAAGCCGGCCGGGCGCTGGCCTTCGAACTGCTCCTTGACCACCTGTTCGCTGTAGCCGCTCGACAGCACCACGGTCACGTCCTGGCGCACGCCCCGCAGCTCGCGCAGCGTCTTGTCACCGGAGAGCCTCGGCATGGTCATGTCGAGCAGTACGAGGGCGACGCGGTCGGCTTCCCGCTCGAAGATCTCGACACCCTGGTCTCCGTCCTCGGCGGTGATCACCGTGAAGCCGGCGTCTTCGAGGATCCTCTGCGCCACCGTGCGCACCGGCTCCTCGTCGTCGATCACCAGCACGGTCTCGGTCCCCGCCAGCTCGATGCCTACCTCGAGCCCGGCGTCGGCGGCGACCGCGGCGGGCTGCTCGGTCGCCGGCAACAGCACCCGGAACGTCGTCCCCCGGCCTGGCTCACTGCTGACCTTCACACAGCCCCGGTGCCCGCGCACGATCCCCAGAACCGCCGCCAGCCCGAGCCCGCGGCCGGCGAACTTGGTAGTGAAGAAAGGATCGAAGATCTTCTCGACCGTCTCGCGGCTCATGCCCGGTCCGTCGTCGGTGACGTCGATATAGACGTAGGTGCCGACAGCGAGATCCTCCATCAGGTAGGACCCGCTCAGATACTCCTCGTCGCACTCGATCCGGCCGCCCGAGAGCGTGATCACGCCGTCCTCCTCCGCTACCGCGTCCGCGGCGTTGCTGATCAGGTTCATCAGCAGCTGACGGATCTGGGTCGGATCCGCCTCGATGCCCAGGGGAAACGGTGGCAGCTCGTCACGAATCCGGGCCTGCTTGGGCAGCGACACTCCGAGCAGATGGATCACCTCGGGCACCAGCTCGCCCAGATCCAGGACCTGGGTCACGAACTTGCCCTTGCCCGAGAAGGCGAGCATCTGGTTGCTCAGGTCGGCAGCCCGTTGCGAAGCCGCGACGATCGATTCGAGGTACTTTCGCCGCGGCGAGAAGGACGGTTCCTTGGCCAGGGCCAGATCGGCGTTGCCCAGGATGCCGACCAGCAGGTTATTGAAATCGTGAGCAATGCCGCCGGCCAGCACGCCCAGGCTCTCGAGCTTCTGGGCATGCTGGATCTTGGTTTCCAGACGCCGCCGCTCCTCCTGGGCGCGCTGCCTCTGCCGCGCTTCCTCGATCGCCTGGTGGTGGAGGGCGCGGTGATCCTCGAGACGCCGGGTCAGGTCGGTGACGTCCTGGATCGAGAGCAGGGCGTCGTACCCGTCCCTCGCTTCGATCGCGGTCACCACCGTGTGCTGGATCCGCAGCTCACCGTCGGGTAGCGGAGCGGGGATCAGATGACGGTGCAGCTGCGAGGAGAACACGGTCGGCGGACCACCGTCGAAAATCATCTGCAGACGCTGCAGATAACGGGGCTCGCGCAGGTGGGCGAAACGCTGGGAGATGTCGGTGCCGAGGATCTCCCTGCGAGGGATTCCCGTCCAGCTCTCCAGGCAGGTGTTCCAGAAGCGGACCGTGAACGCGGGGCTCAGCACGCAGACGCCGAGCGGAACTTGATCGAGAAGGTCGTAACGCGGGCTGCGGATGGCGGTCTGTTCCACCCCAGGCCTCAGTTGGAAGAGTCGACCCGATCGACCGCGCCGAGTAGGGAGCCGAACGACCGCACCTCGAAGACCAGCAGGATGGTACCCTTGATTTCCAGATCCTGCACCGCGAACCGGGTGTGGGCGAGCAGCATGGTCGGATCGGGCGCCGAGATCCGGCTCGCCACCAGATGGTCGGGCGAGCCCTCGAAATAGGTCGGCAGCTCATAGGTCAGGGGCATCTCGAGCAGGTTGCCGAGCGAACCCATCACGCCGTTGATCACGATGTTGCCCACCTCGCTCAAGGTGCCCGCCCGCACCGTGTCGAGATCCGGGGTGCCGGGCTCCTCGCCGGTAAGCGCCGCGACCAGCTGTGCCGCCGAGTCGGGCGGGAAGACCAGCGCCGCGGTGCCGTGGATCGTACCCCGGAAAGGCAGGCGGACGAACGCGTAGGTGCCGTCGCCGCCCGCGTGGCCCAGCTCGGAGGTCAGCTGCGAGATCCGGCAGATCTTGACCGAGGGCACGACCAGCTCGATCGGCGAGCCCAGCATCTCGTTGAGCATGCCGGCGGCTCGGCCGACCCCGATGTTCATGAGCTCGGAGAGGGCGTCGAGTTGCCGGCCGCTTGGCTTCACGAGCCTTCCTCGCCCGTCGCCAGGACCTCGGCAACGGCCGAGGCCAGAACCCCCGGTTTGACCGGTTTGTGCAGGACGCGGGCGGCGCCCAGCTCCAGACAGCGCTTCTCTACTCCTTCCTGGATGTCGGCGGTCAGCACGATCGTGGGGATCTCGGAACCTTGATCCCGCAGGGCCTCGAGCAATGCAAGGCCGCGCATGTCGGGCATGATGAGATCGGTGAGGATGCAGTCCGGCCGCTGCGTATTCTTGACGGCCAGGGCCTGCTCGCCATCGCCGGCCTCCTGAACGTCGTAACCTGCCTCGGTCAGCGCCTTGCGAAGAAAACTGCGCTGGAAAGCGGAGTCGTCAACGATGAGGATCGTCGCCATTGCCCATTCGCTCCCGGTGGTGTTTTGCGGCACGTCACCGCTCGGGGCCAGGCCCCGCGAGCGGCTCGTCGGCTCTGTGTGCTTCTAAGCGACTTGTCTCTACGCATCCGCGAGATCGCCTGTCTCAGGCGCGCGGACACCTGGATCGCATCATAGCACCCTGTGACCCGTGCACGGGTCCTTTCCCGCACACGGGTTCGGATGGGTCCGGATCAAGGATCACACGCCATGAAGGCCTCTGTGTCGGTGATGGCGTCCGCCGAGTTGCCCAGTGGGTTGAAGTATTCCTTGACCGCATTCGTCATGGTGTCGGTAACCCGCAAGGTGTACTCGACGTCGGTGGTCAGGGCGGCGAACACCCAGACACGATCGTTGATCGCGCAGCCATCGAGCACTTTGACCAGCGCCTCGACGTTGTTCGGGCTGAAGAAGTACTGCAGCCCGGAATCCGCCGACTGGAAGGGATCCACGGTGCCGAACCCGGTCTCGCCAATGGAGGTCCGCCACTCGATCTCCACCGCGAAGCGGTTGCCGTTGAGGCACAGGGTGTTGTCGTCGGGCACGCAGTTGCCACCCTTGAGCGCCACGCCGGCCGACGCGCCGTCCGGCGGCGCGTCGGTCGCGCGGCTCTCCACGGCGGGGCCCTGCGAAGAGTCCGGGACGATCGCCGAGCAGGTGGCGAAGGCGTCGCTGTCGGTGACCGCCGGAGAGGCGACACCGAGCGGGTTGGTGTAGGTCTTTGAGAAGCCGGTCACCGAGTCGGTGACCCTGAGCTCGTACTCGACGTCGGTGGTGGCGGCGGCGAACACCCAGAAGCGCGGCGGATTGAAAGTGCAGGCATCGAGCACCTTGACCAGCATCTCCCAGTTGTTGGGCGAGAAGAACCACAGCAGTCCCGAATCGGGCGAGGGCAGCTCGAGATCGGTGCCCGGGCCGTCCTGACCGACGAAGTCACGCCAATCCACCTCGACCTTGAAGCGGCCGTCGTTGAGACACAGGGTGTTGGGCCCCGGAACGCACGGCTCGGTATTGGCGAAGAAGGTCGTGGCGGAGGCTTCGTTCGAGTACGAAGAGTTGCCGATCCCGCCAGTGGCGCGCACCCGGAAAGTGTAGAGGGTCGCTTCCTGCAGCCCGCCGACGGTGGCGGTCTCGGAGCTCGCGGGGGCCGTCTGGAGCAGGCTGAACATGCCGCCCTCGGTCATTCCTTCGATCTCGTAGCCGCTCTCGCTGATGGAATTGTCGTCCCACGTGAGCCTGATCTGAGAGTCCGAGAGCCCCGCGGCCGTAAGGTTGGTCGGAGCCGGCTCGCCGGGGGTGGTGGCCGTGGCGATGTTCGTGTACGCGGACGTGCCGGCGGAGTTGACCGCCCGCACGCGGTAGTTGTAGGTCGTGCCCGACAGCGCGGTGTTGTCGGTGTACGACTCGGAGTTGGCGCCGCGTGAGGCGATTCTGCTGAACGAGCCGCCGGGCGGCTGGCGCTCGACGTCGAAGGAGCTCTCGTCGGTCGAATTGTCGTTCCAGTCCAGATCGATGCGGTTGCTGTCCACCGCCGTCGCCGTCAGGCCGCTCGGCGCGGCAGGAGCCGTCAGCGGCTCGCCGTAGACGAAGCGGATGGCGTTGCGGTCGTCGGTCCGGAGAGACGCCCCGCGGTTGTCGCCGTGCACGGAGGCGCGCATCAGCGCGTCGTTCAGCGTCGAGGACGAGCCGCAGCTCGGCGAGCCGGAGTCACCGCACGAGTGGCCGAGGCCGAGGGTGTGGCCGAGCTCGTGGGCGAAGACCTCAGGCGCCCGCTTGCTGCCGGCGATGTACGCCCCGCCGCCGGAGAGGCAGTTCAGGCCTTTGTTGGTCACGATGTCCGCGCCCACCACGGTCCTGAAAGTGTCGCCGTTGTGGGTGTGGGTGCCGCTCAACCAGACTCCGCCGACCGCGATCACGCCGCCTGAAGAGCAGGTGAAGATCTCGTCGAAGTTGGACGGAGTCGGGCGATCGTCGAACGCGATCATGGTGATGCCGTCGAACCCGCCCTCGAGGCCGGTGCCGACTGTTTCGATCTGCCCGCCATAGCGATAATCGATCGGCGTGTTCGGGTCGTTCTTCCAGGCATTCAGAGCCTGCTGAAACTCGGAAAAGCCGCCACTGGCCAGTCCTGGCTGACCGCCTGAATCCGCCTGGAAGGAGACGCTACTGCCAGAGTCGAACTCCCTCCATCGACTGCCCGGATTGCTGATCAGAGTGAACTTCTGGATCCCTGCGCCGAGATCATCACCCGCTTCGCCGACGAAATAGTCGGCGGCTCGCTTGACGCCGCGAGCGTGATCCCGCAGCCATGCGCGAAAGAGGTCGAGGTCGCGCGGGCCATCCTGAGGCTGCTCCCGGCCAAGCAGTTGAATTTCTTCTGCACTCGAGAGATCGCGCACTACATACCGACGCCCGTCGCGCTCAACCAGATCGAAAGCGCCGAGCGCGTAGTGGAGCACCCGGTAGGTACCGTCGTCCCTCGGCCGGAGGAAGAGGATCGCGCGCTGGCCTTCGGCAAATCGCGGAGCACCCGGGATACTGAGCCCGAAACCATCGGCCATGACACCTCCCGCGACCCGCACCACCAGTGGGCTGCCGCTGACCTCCCCGGCGAATACCTCTTCCACCGTCAACAGGTAGTCGGTCACGGGCCGGCCGACGCCCGGCGATGGATCGACCTCGATCACCTGCCCCTCGACGATGACCGCTGCTCGGTCCGCGAGCGTCTCGTCGGACATCGCGACGTAGGTCAGAGCTTCGGCGGGTGTCGGCAGGATCAGGTTCCACAGGATCCAGACCGTGGCGAACGAGGTGGTCACTGAGATCTTCATGATTTCTCCGATAGGCGGCTAAGGCGGGCGGGTGATCGCTCGTCGATCCAGCACTCGGGCCACGGCGGGAGGCCGGCGCTTTTGCGATTCTAACATAGCGCCGGAACAGCCTCCGGCACCGATCGTCGCCGGCGACGGGCAGCTCGGCCCTGATCCGTAGCGGTTGGGATTGCCAGTCGGACACGAACGACGACGGGCGCACGAAAACCGTGCGCCCGAGATCACCAGCTGCTCGCGCAACTCGACGGGAGGTCGACGCCTCGAAGGTTCGGAAGCCCTACTAGGGATCCGCGGAACCGCTGTCCGGCTCGCTGTAGTCGCTCTCACCGAAGACGTTGACCGCCTTGACCCAGAAGTTGTAGGCGACGGGGAACGACGACGGACTATCGTAAGTCGTGGTCGTGACTTCCGCGCTCGGTCCTCCTGGCGGCCACGAAATGGCAGCGGACCGACGATAGACTTTGTAGCTCGTGGCGCCCGGTACCTCGTCCCAGGTCACGCGGATGCGGTCGGGGAAGTCGCCATCCGAAGCCTGGACGTTGGTCGGCGTTGCTGGCGGCAAGTTGTCGAGCCGCCGGACGTGCAGCACCCAGTCGCCCGAACCCGGGGTGGGGAAGTAACCACCCATGGTCGGTCCGTCTGTGTCTTCCCCGTTCCTCGGATTGAGCCACGTAGACTCGATCGGGTATCCGGCGAGCCCCGAGATCGACGCCGAGCTGCTATCGAAGAAGTACACGATGTACTCCTCGTCCTCGCGCGCCAGGCACCAGGCCGTCCCTCCATCCATGGCGGCCACGAGATCGTCCCTGGGCTCCATACCCGCGAGATCGACGTCTGCCACTCTGATCAGCTTGTTCGTATAGCCGACGAACCGCATGCCCTGTTGCGTCTCCGAGCCGGTCAGCCCCAACGGGTTGGATCCACCAGTGACCTCGTAGACCAACAGGCTCGGATGGGCTCCCGAGACCAGTGACAGCCAGGCCTTCTTCCGCAAGTCCGCTGTCGTACCGTTGTTGTAGTAACAACAATCGTTGTCGGCGATCAGCGGCTGATCGTAGGCCCAATAGTCCGCTACCAGCCCCGCGTGAACCTGCCCGAATTCCTGCTGGGTGGGTGGGTCGTGCCCCGGGGTGTTGTCGCCGCTGACGTCCCGGTGCTCAGGCAAATCGAACGGCTGGATGAGATGAGGCGGGTGGCCGCTCGAGTTTTCGGCATTCCGGATCGCGAGCCACATCTCGTCGAACCACGAGTGTGGGTCCTCGCCTCCCGGAGACGGACGCGGGGTCACTTGCGGCTCGTTGGCGATCTCCCAGATGACGTTGCGATGAGCGCCCAGCTCTTCGACCGCCTTGGCGATGAATGCTCTCTGCCGGTTGACGCCGACGGGCTCTTCGTACCAGTCGTCGGTATCTCCGAAGACGACCCCCTGTCCACTCAAGCAGTTTCGGCTGTGATAGTAGTCGTAAATCCACCCGATGTACTCGAACGGCGGTGCCTGTGGGCGTTGGTCGACGGTCTTGCGTTCGCGGGTGTGCGCGCCATCGAGCAACGCCACCTGTACCACGACCCCTTTTTGCTCGGCATAGGTGAGCACGGCGTCCCAGTAGTCGAAGAACGACTCATTGAAAAGGTCGAGGTCGAACCTGTTCCCAGCCACACCGATGGGGTCGCTCGAGTTGGCGGTGCAACACTGGCCCGAGCGCTGGTAGGGGTGCAGCCAGTCCCTGTTTTCGAGCGCCATACCCATGGTGAGGACCACCCGCAGGAGATTGAGCTCGTTCTCGGCCATCTCGTCGAGCAGCTGCCGGTAGTAGGTACTCGTCAACGGGGCAGATGAGTTGACTTGAGGTTCCACGACCAGAGCCTGGAGACCGGGATAGTAGCCGGCGAGAAAGATCGGTTGTTGCTCGTAGAGGAAGCGATGGTGATCGACCGGATCGACGATCACGGCCGGCCCGAGCCTCGACGTGGCTGAGCCCTCGAACGCAAGCACGAGCGCAAGCAGAATCATCAAGAGCTTCTTCATGGTGTTCTCCTCTGTAGTCTTGCCCGCGCGGATGTCTCGGCAGAGGCTGCCGCGATTCTTATTCAGGGCGATGACACCCGCGGAGCTCGGGAATAAAAAACTGCTCAAAAACAGTCGTCAACACCAATCAAAGCGTAAACCAGTAGTCCAGCGGGTCAGCGGATTCGAACAGGGTCGCATCGCCGAGCCGGGCCGCTAATCCAAGGTTGAACCCCGAGACCCGGCCTCGTACACTCGGCGGAGAGGCCAGACATGACCACCGAAGACGAAGACGCTGCCGCCACCGAAGTGCTCGCGGGCCTGGCCAGAGTCCCGAAACAGATCCACAGCAAGTTCTTCTACGACCAGCGGGGCTCGGAGCTCTTCGATCGCATCTGCGAGCTCGAGGAGTACTACCTCACCCGCACCGAGCTCGCCATCATGCGCGCCCACGCGGTGGAGATGGCGGCGCTGCTCGGTCCGCGCGTGACCCTGGTCGAGTTCGGCAGCGGCTCGAGCATCAAGACCCCGCTGCTGCTCGACGCGCTCGAAGAGCCGGCCGCCTACGTCCCGATCGACATCTCCGGCGAACATCTCGAAGCCACGGCGAAGAAGCTCACGGCGCGCTATCCCGAGATCGAGGTGCTACCACTGTGGGCCGATTACACCGACGCCGTGAAGCTGCCGGCGACGAGCGGCGATGCAGGCCGCCGGGCGGTCTACTTCCCGGGCTCGACAGTGGGCAACTTCACGCCCGCCGAGGCGAAGGATTTCCTGCGCCGGGTGGCGACGCTCGCCGGCCTCGACGGCGCGCTCCTGATCGGCGTCGACCTCGACAAGGATCCAGACGTGCTGCACCGCGCCTACAACGATGCCGCCGGGGTCACCGCCGAGTTCAACCTCAACCTGCTGGCGCGCTTCAACCGCGAGCTCGGCGCCGACTTCGACTTGCGCGCCTTCCGTCACCACGCCCTCTACAACCAGGGCGACGGGCGGATCGAAATGTATTTGATCAGCGAGCGTCCTCAAACGGTGAGGATCGGCGAGACCGCGATCCGCTTCGAAGCTGGGGAAAAAATCCTCACCGAGTACTCCTACAAGTACAGCCTGGAGCGCTTCCGCCGCATCGGCGCCGAAGCCGGGTTCGAGGTACGGCGGGTGTGGACCGACGACGACCAGCTGTTCAGCGTCCAGTACCTGGAGGTGGCGCGCTGACGCCGGGTGTCGTTGCCCGCCGCGCCATCGTGGCGCTGTTCGCCCTCCTCCTCGTGCCTCCCCTGGCGTCGGCCGGCGGGCTCGAGGCTGATCTCGGCCGTAGCGAGTCCCGTGTCCGCTCGGCGCCGTTCCCCCTGGCGACGGGCCGCACGGTCTGGGACTACGGCCTCGACGAACGCCTGGAGCGGCTCGGCTACGAGCGGGTGCGGGGGCGACGGCCCACCGCGCCTGGCGAGTACTTCTGGGGCAATGAGCTGTTCTGGATCTACCGTCGCGCACACCGTCTGCGCGGCGACGATCACCCAGCCGAGCTGTTCGGTCTGGAGCTGGGCGCCGGCGGCCGCATCGTCGGCTACCGTGGTGCCGAGGAAGTCGACCAGGACGCTCTGGAGGACGCCGCGCGGCCGCGTCGTGTGGAGGTGCCGTGGCTGGAGGGCGAGCTACTGTCCGAGTCGCTCGCCGGCGACCGGGCACCGCGGCGGCTGATCGCGCTCGACGATCTGCCCGAGCACGCCTGGCGCGCGGTGCTGGCGGCGGAGGACGCCCGTTTTTTCGAGCATGCCGGCGTCGATGCCCGTTCGCTCGCCAGGGCTCTGCTCGCCAACGCCAAAGCCGGCAAGGTCACCCAGGGCGGCAGCACCATCAGCCAGCAGCTGATCAAGAACCGAGACCTCACTCCCCAGCGGAGTCTGAGCCGCAAGGCATCCGAAGCCGTGCGCGCGCTGGCGCTCGAGGCCGAGCATGACAAGCGCGAGATTCTCGAGGCCTACCTCAACCAGGTCTATCTCGGGCATCTCGACGGCTTGGCGATCCACGGTTTCGGCGCCGCCGCGCGGGCCTATTTCTCGAAACCCGTCGAGAAGCTCGACCTGGCGCAGGCGGCGCAGCTCGCGGCGATGATCCAGGGGCCCAACCGGCTCTCCCCGCAGCGGCACCCCGACCGGGTCCGTAAGCGGCGCGACTGGGTACTGTCGCGGCTCGAAGAGCTCGGCTGGGCCGAGCACGCGGCGGTCGCAAGAGCACGCCGCCGGAGCGTCGAGCCGCGCATCACTCGGCCCGAGGCGCCGCTCGCCCCGCACTTCCTCTCCTGGGTCGCCGCCGTGGCCGAGGAGGAGGCACCCAGGCGCTTGTCCAAGGGGCGGGGCGTCGTGGTCGAGACCGAGCTCGACCCGCTGCTGCAGACCCATGCCGAGCAGACCGTGCGCGCCTGGCTGAAGGAGCTTCGGCGGAAGAACCGCTCCCTGGCCAGGGTGCCGTTATCGGCGGCGCTGGTGGCGCTGGACGCTGAGACCGGCGGCGTCCTGGCCTACGTCGGCGGCGACCCGGCGGGCGAGCGGCGCGGCTTCGACCGCGCCCGCAGCGCCCGCCGCCAGCCCGGCTCGGCGGTCAAGCCGCTGCTGCTGCTCGAGGCCTTCGAGAGCTGCGGCAGCCGCGAGCCGCTGCACCCCGCATCGCGCATCGCCGACGAGCCGCTGCGTCTGGAGCTGCCCTCGGGCCCGTGGGAGCCGGTCAACTCCGACGACCGTTTCCGCGGCGTCGTCGACGTGCGCCAGGCGTTGCGCCAGTCGCTCAATGTACCGTTTGTGCGCATCGCCCAGTGGTGCGGCCTCGAGCCCACCGCCGCGCGCGCCCGCCGCGCCGGGCTCGAGATCCCACGCGATCCGCCGCCCTCCTTCGCGCTGGGCGCGGTCGAGACCTCGCCGCTCGAGCTGGCTCGCGCCTACACCGTGTTCGCAACGCCGGGGCACACCGTCGCGCCGCGGCCGATCCGCCGGCTGGAGCGCCCCGGAGGGCGACGTCTGCACGGCTTCAAGCCCCGGACCCGGCGCGTCGCGAGCCCAGAATCCGCCTACCTGATCCGCGACCTGATGCTGGACGCCGCTCGCGACGGCACCGCCCGCGCCGCCGCGATCGAGGGTTTCGACGTAGCGGCGAAAACCGGCACCACCTCCGAACGCCGGGACGCCTGGCTGGCCGGCCACGCCGGCTCCGTGGTGACCGTCGTGTGGGTGGGGCGCGACGACGCCAAGCCGCTGGGCCTGACCGGCTCCCGCGCCGCCGCGCCGCTCTGGCAGCGGTTCATGGAGAGGGCGGTGAAGGCGCGTCCACCACGCCAGGTGCCGCGTCCCGAGGGCATCGAGACCCTGTGGATCGATCCCGAGACCGGGCTGCTGGTGCGCCAGACCAACAAGCGGGCCCGCCAGGAGCTCTTCCGCCGCGGCGCCAAACCGCGGCGCGACCGCTTCTGGCGGTCCGACGAGCCGGCGCCGGTGATCCGTTAGAGGCGCCGCCTGGCCCGATCCTCTGGCCCGCCCTGTGGTAATCTCCGCGCGATGGCCCAGAAAAGCCGCCTTTCCTTCTCCGGTCAGCCCTTGGACCAGGCTTCCTTCCTCGCCTACTTCCTGGGTGCGGTCGTTCCCCTGGCCGCCCTGGTCTACGTCACCCAGAAATACATCGAAGTGGCGCGGCTGCAAGAGGGCCTGGAAGGCACCCTCTTCCAGTCCCGGCCGTTCATCCTCGGCCTGATCCTGTCGATCGGCGTCCTGTCGCTGGCCTCCTTCCTGGCCTTGCGCCGCGTCTCGCGCCAGGCGCTGGCGCGGATGGACTCGGAGAACCAGCGGCTGGTTGCGCTGCTCAAGGAAAACGAAGAGCTGCAGGAGGCGCAGCGCAACTTCTTCATCCACATCACCCACATCCTCACCAGCGCACTCGACTCGCACCTCGGCTACCACAGCGACCACTCCAGCAACGTCGCCCGACTCTCCGTGCGCCTGGGCCGGCGGATCCGACTCGATCCCGAACGCCTCGAACGCCTTCACTTCGCCGCCCTGCTGCACGACATCGGCATGCTCAAGATCGACGGCACCCTGCTCGAAGACAAGCGCGCCCTGCGCAAGCACTCCGAGATCGGCGCCGAGATGCTCGAATCGATCTCGCTGTGGCAGGATCTGGCGCCCTTCGTCCTCCACCATCACGAGTGGTTCGACGGCAACGGCTACCCCGAGGAAATCGAGGGCGAGGCGATCCCGCTGGAGTCCCGCATTATCGGCCTGGCCGAAGCCTTCGACAGCATGACCAGCTCGGTCAGCTACAAGGCGGCGATCGACGTGCCGCAGGCCCTGGAGCGGATCAAAGGAAGCTCGGGCACCCAGTTCGATCCGCGGCTCGCCAAAGCGTTCGTCGAGCTCGCCGAGGACGGCGAGCTGCAGCCGGGCTGAGGCTGCGCTGAGGGATTCAGCGGGCCGCGACTTGACGGCCTCAGTGTCTGAAATGTACATTTCGAACACTGAGCAGCATGATGGTCAACATCTCCACAGTCGAAGCCAGAAACGAGTTCTCCACCCTGGTGAATCGAGTCGCTTTCGGCAAAGAGCGTGTCGTCCTGACCCGGCGGGGTAAGGAGTTGCTGGCCATGATCCCGTTGGAGGATCTGAAGCTGCTGGAACGGTTGTTGAAGCGCCTGGAGGATCTGGAGGATCTGGAGGATGCTCGTCTGGCGCTGGCCGAGGCCGAGCACGAGGGGACGATCAGCCTCGGGCAACTCAAGCATGAGCTGAATCTTTGAGCCCTGCTTCCTCGAGCTACACAGTCGAGATCGCTCCCGCCGCGAGACGCCAGCTCAAGAAGCTGCCCAAGTCGATCCAGCGACGCATCGTCGCGCTGTTGGACGACCTGGTAGCCGATCCGCGGCCACCGGGAACGAAGAAACTGGCGGGAGGCGAGAGTCTCTACCGGCAGCGCCTCGGGGACTACCGGGTGGTGTACCGGATCGAAGACCGCAAGCTCTGGGTCCTCGTGGTCAAGGTCGGGACCCGAAAAGAAATCTATCGGCGGCTGCTCAGACGTGGACGACGTGCATCTGGCTCGGCACCTACGCCGCGACACGGCGGTAGGCATCGACGGTCAGCCGGGCGGTCCTTCTCCACGTGAGCCGCTGCGCGTGGGCTCTTCCCCGCTCCGCGAGTGCCTGACTGTAGACCGGGTTCTTCAGCATCCGCTTCAATGTTGTGGCGATCGATTCCGCGTCTTCCGGATCGAAGTAGCCCGCGGCGTGGCCAGCAGCCTCGGGAAGTCCGGTGGTGCGCGAGCAGGCCACCGGAGTGCCGCAGGCCATGGCCTCGAGCACCGGCAGGCCGAAGCCCTCGTAGAGCGACGGCAGCACGAAGAGCTCGGCGCCGGTGTAAAGGGTCGGCAGATCCTCCTCCGCCACCGACCCGAGGCAACGGACATCGTCGAAACCCAGACGCTCGGCCGCCTTCTCGACCGAGAAGTGACGGGCGTCATGAGCACCGGCGAAGAGCAGGGCGCAACGCGACTCCTTGAACGCCCGCACCTCCGACCATGCTTTCATCAGCTGATCGAGGTTCTTGTGCGGCTTGTTGGTGCCCACGTGCAGGGCGTACCGGCTAGGCAGCCTCAGGCGCCGGCGCAGCTCCGCAACCTCCTGGTCCGACGCCGGTTCGAACTCCGGCGCCGCGGCGGCGGGGGTGACCACGATGCGCTCCGGCGGCAGCTCGAGGGTCTCGGCCAGGTCCTGCTTCGCGTACCGTGACAGGGTGATGATCGCGCGGGCCGATCGCACCACCAGGCGGGTGCCGAGACGAGCCCCCAATCGTGCTCTCATCGACGGCAGACCCTCCGGGAAGCGGGTGGCGATGGTGTCGTAGATGCCGACGACCGTCGGGCACGTAGAAGGGTACGCGGAGATGAAATAGGGGGCATGAAAGACACTCGCCTCCAGACGCTCCAGCTCCCGTGGCAACTCGAGCTGCTGGCGCAGTCCCCGGATCGCGGCACGGGTCGGCATCAACCGAATGCCCAAGTCTTCGAGGACGGCGAAATCGAACCGCGTGTTGACGCCCTCCTGGTCGACGAAGACGCTGATCTCGGCGTCCGAGACGGCGCTCGGCAAGGCGCGCAGCAGGTTGAACAGGTAGCGGCCGATCCCCGGATAGTGATCCGTCAGGCAACGTCCGTCGATCGCGATCTTGAGGGGCAAAGAGGGCTCCATGAGCTCGGCTGTGGGCCGATGCCGTTATGATTCTCTATTCTGGCGCCTGGTCGACGATCCACGGATCATTCTATGAAGGAACTACGATATGAACATCGTATCGAAGCTGATCGCTACTGGTTTGAGCGTCCTCTGCCTCGCGGCCTGTAACCAGGGGAGCGTCGAAACCCTGACAGTGCCCGCCGACCTGGTGCTGCTGGGCGGCAGAATCGTCACCGTCGACGACGCCAACCCGGAGGTCTCCGCCCTGGCGGCCAGGGACGGCATGATCGTGGCGCTCGGCACCGACGACGAGATCCGCGCCCACGTCGGCAACTCGACCGAGGTCCTCGACCTGGGCGGCCAGCTGGCGATCCCCGGCTTCATCGAGGGCCACGGCCATTTCATGAGCCTCGGCGACTCCCGGATCCAGCTCGACCTGCGCGCCGCCGCCGACTGGCAGCGAATAGTCGATCAGGTCGCGGCCGCGGCCGCCGACGCGGCGCCCGGGGAGTGGATCCGCGGCCGCGGCTGGCATCAGGACAAGTGGGGGTCGGTCCCCGAGCCCCAGATCGAGGGCTTTCCGCTCCACGGCTCGCTGTCGGCCGTCTCGCCCGACAACCCGGTGCTGCTCACCCACGCCAGCGGCCACGCCCTATTCGCCAACGCCAAGGCCATGGAGCTCGCCGGCGTCGGCGCCGGCACCGCCGACCCGCCCGGCGGGGAGATCCTGAAAGACGGCGCGGGCCAGCCCATGGGACTGTTCCGCGAGACCGCCATGGACCTGATCCACGAGGCGCGTTCCAAGGACGGTTCGGCGCCGCCGGAGGAGCTGCGCAAGATGGCTCGACTGGCGTCCGACGAGTGCCTGGCGAAGGGCGTCACGAGCTTCCAGGACGCCGGCTCCGACTTCGAGACAATCGAGTTCCTGCGCGGCCTGGCCTCCGAAGACGCGCTCGGCGTGCGCCTGTGGATGATGATCCGCGACTCCAACGAGGCTCTGGCCGAGAAGCTCGCGGCGGCCAAGACCCGCGCCATCGGTAACAGTCATTCTGTAGATAACAGCCACTTTGCGGTCGGCGGCATCAAGCTGTCGATCGACGGCGCCCTGGGCTCGCGTGGCGCCTGGCTGCTCGAGCCCTATAGCGACAGCCCCGAATCGACCGGCCTCAACCTGGTGACCGTCGAGGTCGCCCGCGAGACCGCCGCCTTGGCCGTCGAGCACGGCGTACAGCTGTGCATCCACGCCATCGGCGACCGCGCCAACCGCGAGGTGCTGGACCTGTACGAGGAGACCTTTGCCGCCCACCCGGACAAGCAAGACCTGCGCTGGCGCGTCGAGCACGCCCAGCACCTCCACCTCGACGACATC
>JAAELT010000280.1 GCA_024226315.1 bacterium
ATGCTCATGCGCTGGGACATCGAGCACCCGGGTCAGGTCAAGCTGATGCCGACGCCCCTGCCCACCTGGGACGGGGTCGAGTACGTCGACACCCAAGCCCTGCCGACCTTCCGGACCGGCGACGGAACGGGTGAGTTCGGGCCCAAGCTGGATCCGGTGGAGGAGTGGGTCGACGGCATCGTCGTCAGCTCCTTCTCGAGCACCGAAGAGCTGAACCTGGAAGACATCGAGATCGGAGACGCCCTCTTCCCGACCGAGGACGAGAGAGCCAAGATCACCTATCCCCTCAGACAGGGCGTGAATAACGACAATGGCGTCTTGACCGACGTCTATTTCGTGCTCCACGACATCAATGACGAGGAGCTGGCCGACGAGCTGGGCCTCATCTATGCCGGTGGTCTGGCGGGCGACGTGGCCCCTCCGGTCGCGGCGACCGCCGAGGCCAGCTTCGACTCGAACACCGGTGAGTGGACCTTCTTCGGCAACCTGCCGAATCCGATCCTCTCGCCGAAAACGCCTGCGCCGGGCGCCCCGGCACAGAGCGCCGCCAACACCTATTCCCCGCTGCGCCGCGTGAACATCGATGGCAAGGACGTCATCGTCAACGCCTGGTTCGTGAAGTGGGGCGACGACGAGTGGGAACAGCTGCGGATCGACCAATCGTGCGTGGCGTTCCCGGACGACCCGCCCAACACGTCGTGCATGTACAACGGCCTGGAATGGGGTGGCCATGCGACGCTGTCCGGGCATGCCCTGGGCATCGACACCACGGGCCCCGACCCCACCGTCTCCATGAAGCTTCACAAGTCGTGGTTCGGTGGCCAGTGGGACACGGCGGAGTACGCGCCCTACTACGTCGTGGTCGACTCGTTCCCTGCCGGCCCGGCCAACAACATGGGCGTCATCTACGTCCCGAAGCACGAGTTCCTCGACAAGGCGGCTGTCCCGCTCATCCAGTGGGTACCGCCGACGCCGCTGAACTCGAGCTATCCGCCGACCGTATCCGACGGTCTCAACCTGGCCGGCGGCGGACCGCTGGGCGGCCAGATCGGCCTGCCGACCTACTTCATGCCGGGTGAGGACTTCAGTCCCATGTGGCACATCGGCTTCTCCCACTGGACGACGCCGGCGACCAAGGTCGTCAAGGGCCTCGACGAGCTCAAGAGGCTGCGGGCAGAAGGCACCCTGGAGGTCATGGAGTGGCCGGCGATCAATGTCAACAGCCCGGATCCGGCTGTCCGCGACGGCTACGACTTCGACAACCTGCCGACGGTGTTCAACATCGTCAACTGTCCGACCCCGATCACGCTCGACATCGCGGTTCACAACGCGATGAAGCGTGACCGCGCGGAGAACAATCCGTAGCGGCGTTCGGTCGCCAGGTCGTGCCTGCCGAGGAAACGAGGCAGGTACACCTGAGGACTGGTTCTGAAGGCGGCGAGCACCTCGGTGCTCGCCGTCTTTTGCCCCCTCCCTTTACAGACTCTCATCTAACGGACCTTCACCGCCCCCGAGCTCTCGAGGAGAAGAGCCATGCAGATAGACAAGACCAGATACAGAACGATCCACAAAGCGGCAGTCCTCCTGCTTCTCTTTGTGAGCGCCCCGGCATTCGGGACCACGCCCTGGGCCGAGGACTACTTCCCCAACGTCCCCCTCACCACCCACGAAGGGGAGTCCGTCCGCTTCTTCGATCTCATCAAAGACAAAGTGGTCGCCATCAACTTCATCTACACCATCTGTCCGGACTCCTGCCCGCTGGAGACGGCGCGGATGGCGAAGGTGCAGAAGCTCCTGGGAGACCGCGTCGGCCAGGACGTCTTCATGTACTCGATCACCATCGACCCGGAGAACGACACGCCGGAGGTGCTCGCCAAGTACGCCAAGAGATATCGGGCTCAGCCCGGCTGGTGGTTTCTGACCGGGAAAGAGTCGGACGTCACGCTGCTGCGCAAGAAGCTGGGCTTGTACATCGAGGAGATCCAGGACGGCTCCAACAACCACAACTTGAACCTGATCATCGGCAATCAGGCCACCGGCCAGTGGATGAAGCGCTCGCCGTTCGAGAACCCCTACATCCTGGCCAGAGAGCTCGGCAGCGCGCTC
>JAAELT010000281.1 GCA_024226315.1 bacterium
CGGCCGGCGCGAACCGAGGCCGCGCAGCACGCCGCCGAGCAGGTGCGACGGCAGGGCCTGGGAGCTCTGCAGCACGTAGGTGCCGCGATGCGCCATGGCGATCAGCGACATCTCCTTGCGCTGTTCCTCCTTGCCATGGCTGGCGGCGCCGTAGGCGGCCATGTCGGAGATCTGGCCGTGGAAGCCGCTGGTGCAGGCCTGGCCACCGGTGTTGGAGTAGACCTGGGTGTCGAGCACCACCACCCGGATCGGCTTGCCCGAGGCCATCAGCCGCGAGACGTTCTGGAAGCCGATGTCGAGCATCGCGCCGTCACCGCCGATGGTCAGCACCGGCGGACAGAGGCGGAACTCGTCGTCGGTGAAATGGCGCCAATCGAAGCCCTCGAAGAACGGTTCGTGGACCCCTACGTCGTAGGCGTCGCCCAGCTCCAGCTCGGCGGTGCGCACGGCGCGGAAACTGTCGGCCATCTTGCGCATCTGGCCCTCGAAGATGCCGATCGCGATCGATGGCGCGTCCTGGAAGAGGTGGTTGGTCCAGGGATAGGGATAGGGGTTGTAGGGGTACGTCGAGCCCCACACCGACGAGCAACCGGTGGAATTTGTGATGCCGAGCGCCGCGCGGCCACGGCCGCTGGGGCCGGTGGTGTAGCGCCAGCGCAGGTCCTTGAGCGTCTTGAGAGTTCGCGAGATGCGCGCCAGACGCTCGCGGTCGGCGCCTGACACCTCGAAGTCGACGTGCGCGGAGCCCGACTCGGCCAGGCTGTCGAGGTCGGTCGAGACTATCACCAGCTCGGCGACCTTGTGCTCGAGCTCGTGGGTCAGCCGGTCGAGCTTCTCGACCAGCTTGGCGACCCGCGGCTGGGTGGCGGCCTCGATGGCGGAGACGATCAGATGCACGCCGGTCTTCTCGCCGCAGCCCATGCACGAGCCGTCGCCGCCGACCATCGAATGGAAGTTGTCTTTCTTGAGCATCAGGGTGTGGAGCACGCCGATGCCCTCGTCGAGGTCCGAGATCTGCAGGAAGCGCTGCGGAGTGTCCGGCAGCTTCTGCCACACGTCCCAGTTGCGGCGCAGCTTGTCGACCACCTCCGTGTCCTGCTTGACCGCCACCAGGGCGTCGTCGGGGCAGACCTCGACGCACAGGTTGCAGCCTTTGCAGGCATAGGGGTTGATGGTCACCGACAACAGGCCGCCGGCGCCCTCGTGCTTGCGCTCGGGGACGGTGAAGAACGGGGCGGTGCGGGCGACGGGGAAGTCGGCCAAGGTGCCGGTGACGTCTCCGACCTCGGCGTCCAGGGCGGTGCGCTCGTCGCCCGAAAGGGAAAGGCCCGGCGCCAGCTGGTCGTAGGCCAGGGCGACGACGCCGGCGAAGTTCTTGTACTCCGCGCCGTTCTTCATGATGACGCGCGAGGCGTCGGCCAGGGGGCCGATCAGCCCTTTCAGGCGCTCGCTGGGTTTGCCGTCGGTCGCGGTGAAGACCCCGGCGCGGACGATCTCCTTGACCTCGGACACCAGGCCCGGGATGGCGGCGTCCGGGCACTGGGTCCAGCACTGACCGCAGCCGGTGCAGCGGTCGGCGATCAGCTCGGGAACCTCGAAGCGGATCTCGGTCATGTCGCGGAGCACGCCGGTGGCGGCCGGGATCGCCGAGAAGGCGGCGAACGGGTCGGCGATCGGGTCCTCACCCTCGGCGTAGGTGGAGCACACCTGGCCGAGGAAACGGAAAGGATCGGCCAGGCCCTCGGCGGTGTCGGCCTCTTCCGACAGGTGCCACGGCGCCTCGAGATGCTTGCTGGTTTCTGTCTTGGCGACCGGCGCGTCTTCGAGGTTGCTCCATTCGAGCTCGCAGACCTCCTCGTAGCCGCGGCGAATGACGCGCAGGTTGTCTTCCACCACGCCGCGCCCGCGGTGCCCGAACTTCTTCTCCAGCTGGCCGAGGATGGCCTCGAACAGGCGCCCTTCCTCGAGCTTCTCGCGCTCCATGATCGGCGAGGACTTGAAGAACGCGCCCTGGAACGCCGCCCCCTGCATGCGAAACTGCAGGTCGGGCTCGTCGGTCTCGGCCCTGGCGATGGCGAAGGCGTCGAGGTGGTAGACGTGGATCTTCTTGCGGCGGATCACCTGGTGCACCCACGGCGGCAGGCTCTGCCACAGCGCCTCGGGCGTGCCGTCGTGCTGGATGACGAAGGTGCCACCCTCGGACAGGCCGGCCAGCGGGTTGGAGTGGCGAAAGACGTTGGGATCCGGCGAAAGCACCACGTCCACGTGCTTGAGCTCGCAGTTCATGCGGATCGGCTCGTGGGCAAAGACGCTGTAGAACGTGGTGGGCTGGCCCTTCTTCTCCGAGCCGTACTTGGGGTTCGACTTGACGTTCATCCCCAAGAGGCCGAAGAGCGTGAAGGTGAGGTTCTTGCCCATGGTCATGGCGCCCCAGCCACCCACCGAGTGGATGCGTACCGCCAGCGACCCCTCGGGCAGCAGGTCGGGATTGCCGTCCGGATGGACCGCCAGTCCCTCGACGTGGGGGTAGGCCTTCTCGATCTTGCTCTGCCAGCTGCCGAGCTGCGTCAGCTGCGAGCCCGGCCCCTGGGGACGCACGAAGTCGACACCGAGGTAGAACATCCGCCGATGGCCGTTAGGCGTGCTGCCGGTGGGCAGCAGGTCCGCCGGCAAGACGTGATCCACGGCGGCGATGATGTCGCCGGCCTGCAGGTCGCGGCTGCCGAGGCCGAAGCAACCGCTGTAGAAGTCGGGCACCTCGTCGGCACGGCAGGCTTCGATGCCCGGATGGGGCGTATGGCCGTTGCCCGAGGCCGCGCCAGCGCGGGCGTTCTCGGTCGCCTTGGCCATTCCGGCGCGGATCTCGCGCAGCAGCGGCGGATCGACGGCCAGCGGCTGGTCGACGCGCTCCATCACCAGCGCCACGCGCTTGCCGCGCAGCAACCGGCTGAGCTCGTCGGCTGGGAAGGGACGGAACATGGTGAGGTTGACCACGCCGATCTTGAGCCCACGGGTGCGCCGCAGATAGTCGGCCACCGCCTCGGCATTGGCGATCACCGAACCCTGGCCGACGATCACCACCTCGGCGTCGCCTGTGAGATAACCGGAGGCGCGGCGATAGGCACGGCCGGTGAGCGCCGCGTACTCGGCCATCGCCCGGTCGGTGAGCTCGGCGACGTGGTCGAAGAAGAACGGCCGCTGGGCGGCGACGCCCTGAGCGTAGCTGTCCTGGTTCTGCACCGTGCCGATCATCGTCGGGTTGTCGACGTCGAACATCTCGGGGATACGCCGGCGCTTGTTGCCGAAGACCAGCACCTGCGCCGGGGTCGGCGAGTCGATCAGGTCCGCCGGATCGCCCAGGTACTCCTTGACCAGCTCGCGCTCGGGCAAGCGCAGCGACTCGATCACGTGGCTGGTGAGAAAGCCGTCCTGCGCGCACACCCCGGGGGTGAGCGACAGCTCGGCGACGCGATGGCTGATCAGGTTGAGGTCGGCCGCCTCCTGGGAGTTCTTGCCGAAGAGCTGGAAGAAGCCGGTGTCGTCGATGGCGTGGTAGTCGTCGTGCCCGGCATGGACGTTGAGCGCGTGCTTGGTCATCGCCCGGCAGGCCATGTTGAGCACGTAGGTCAGGCGCTTGCCGACCGCCGCGTAGAGCGACTCGTGCATGTAGGCGATGCCCTGGCCGGAGGAGAAGTTGGCCGAGCGCATGCCGACCATGGACATGCCAGCGGTGACCGCCGCGGCCGCGTGCTCGCCCTCGGGCTCGAAGAAGATCAGCCGGCGGCCGTTGACATTGAGCTTGCCCTGGGCGGCGGCCACCGCCCAGCCCTCGCCCATTTGCGTCGACGGCGTGATCGGATAGGCGCCCGCGGCCTCGGACGCCGCGGTCTCCATGGCGACCACCGCGGCGGTGCCGTCCAGGGCTTCCGGGAGTCCTGGGTACTTGACTTGCGCCGTCTCGGCTTCTCGTTCTTCGGTGGCGATCATGGCGGCTCCTCCTGGCCTGCTGGCTGAGAACGGCAATCCGGCCCGCGCGGAGCCGAACGTCCGTCGACACGATACCAGGACCTCTCGCCCGGCCTACACCCGCGAGGGTGAGCCTCGGCCCTACCCGGCGGCGTGGTCTTGGCGCGGGGTGGGAACAAAATCGACTCTCACACGATCCAAGTCCGCGAGCCCCGTCACTCGAGAGGAAGGAGCCACTATGCCCTCCAGAACCGTCGCCTCGAATCGCCTTCCCCTACTGCCGGCCGTCCTGACCCTGCTGATCTGGGTGCCGGCCGTGGCCGCTGACACCTTCGTCACCTCGATGCCTCACGGCATCGAGCTCCTCACGTTCGACCAGCTGCCCGCCCCCGCGACCCCGCTCGAAGATCGAGTCGCCAGCCACGAAGCGGCACTCGCCGAAATGGCCGCGGCTGCCAGGGGCGACTGGGTGCCGGGCAAGCATCCGGCCGGTTTCGCGGACATCGCCGTCGACCTCAGCTCCGCGTACGACCCAGTGGACGCCATCGCCGCGGCGCATGGTCTGACCTGGATCGCCGGTTCGATGGAGCGCTACGAGCGTCTCGGCGTCTCCCTTCTGGGTGCCGCTCGGCAGGCACGCTTCGGCCAGGATCCAGATCTCGCCCGCGACTACCTTCGGGCCGCCGGACATGCCTTCGAGCTCGCCGATCGGGAGAGGCTGGCGGCGGGCGCGCCGCGGGGAGAGAAGGACTTCCTCCATCGGGCGATGGTGCGGCTGGAGCAGGTTCTGGTCGACGACTCGGAGGATCCGTGGTCCGACGCCGCCGACCTGCTGACGAAGCAACTGCGGGTGACGTCCACCGGACCGACCTCGGACTGGGCCCGGCGGATGCTGAGCGACCCGTCCACCTACGTCGGCGAGGAGGACGTCGACCTGAGCGCCGGTGTCTACGTCGGCGGCGAGGTCCGCAAGCCGCACAAGATCTTCGCGCCGCAGCCACCGTACACGGAGGTGTCCAGGAAGGCACGAATACAGGGCGTCGTCATCATCCAGGCGGTGATCGATCGCCATGGATCCGTGGCCGCGGTCGCCCTGCTCAAGGGATTGCCGATGGGTCTCGGCGAGGAGGCCATGCGGACCATCTCGACCTGGCTGTTCGAACCGGCAACGCTCAACGGCGAGCCGATCGTGGTCAATTACAACCTCACCGCGAGCTACCGGATGCGGTAAACAGTGCGGAATGAAATGGTAGCCCCGGGGGGAGTCGAACCCCGCTTCTACGGGTTGAAAGCCCGCCGTCATGACCGTTAGACCACGGGGCCACAAGTTGGTTGCGGTGGAGGGAGTCGAACCCCCAACAGACGATGGGCATGAACCATCCGCTCTACCGTTGAGCTACACCGCACGATGCTGGATGGGGCGGAAGGAATCGAACCCTCACGCGCGGATTCAAAGTCCGCTGTTCTACCGTTGAACTACACCCCAAGAGTTTTTTTCTATTTGAAACCTTTTCGAGTGGACGCACTCCACCCGTAGGGCCAGTGCTCCAGCGAGCCCGGCCCGACCCAGACAAAACACGATCGATTGTCAAAGAGCCGATTTCGAATTCAGACACACGAATTCCGCAACCTGCCGCAACCATCGGGCCGGGGCAGCCAGAAACGACGAAAGCCGGGCTCCTTTCGGAAGCCCGGCTTTCAACCGCTCGAACGATATGTTCTCAAAGCAGCTACAAGACAGGCGCCTCCGACGGCTCGGAGCCGATCTGGCATTCCGCGGGCGCACGCATCCCACGAACGGATTCGATCATCCGCTCTCGAAAGCTGCCTTGGATGAGATTCTTGGACATTGAACTCGGTAGCCTCTTGGTTCTCGGCGCGACTGCGCCCTCTGTGGCCGATACTATGGATCAATTCATGCTTCTTGTCAACCCTATTTCGACAGATTGCCGGCTGGATTTCGGTCCCGTTCGGCTCCTGCCGAGCACGGTGTTCCTCCTGACCAGGCAAAGAAAGTGGCCCGGGTTTCAAACTCCGGTACGGGTTCGACGTAGGATAGGGCCGATGACCAACAGCGAGGACGTCTATTCCCGTCTCGAGGCCGAGAGGGAGCGCCATCTGGAAGAGCTGAAGGCCTTCCTGCGCATCCCCTCGATCTCCACAGATCCCGAACATGCCGGCGACATGGAGCGCTGCAGCCGGTTCGTCGAGGAGCAGCTCGTGCGCGCCGGGCTCGAGGCCGAGCGGGTGTCCCCCGGGACGGGGGCAAACGAAACATATGACAACGGCGGGCCGCCACTGGTGATCGGCGAGTGGCTCGGCGCGCCGGGCAAGCCGACGGTGCTGATCTACGGCCACTACGACGTGCAGCCGGTCGACCCGATCGAGGAGTGGCGCAGCCCGCCGTTCGAACCGACCATCGAAGGCGAGGCGCTGGTGGCGCGCGGCACCACCGACGACAAGGGCCAGCTCTTCTGCCATCTCAAGGCGCTCGAGGCGATGCTCGCCGAGCGCGGCGAGCTGCCGGTCAACGTCAAAGTGCTGATCGAGGGCGAGGAAGAGTCGGGGGGCGACTCGGTGGAACGCTACCTGCGCGCCCACTCCGGACGATTCGCTTGCGACGCGGCCCTCATCTCGGACTCGATCATGTTCCCCGGCCAGCCAATCCTGGCCTCCGGGGCACGCGGCATGATCATGCTGGAGCTGATCGCGCGAGGGCCGAAGCGCGATCTGCATTCCGGAGAGTTCGGTGGCGCGGTCGCCAATCCGCTCAACGCGCTGACCTGGATCACCGGCCAACTGGTCGACCGCGAGACCGGGCGCATCACCATCCCCGGCTTCTACGACAACGTCCTGCAGCTATCCGGCGCCGAGCTGGCCGAGATCGGGAACCTGCCGTTCGACGAAGACGCCTACCGGAGCGATCTCGGCGTCAATGCCCTGTTCGGAGAGCAGGGCCGCTCGACGTTGGAACGCGCGGCCACGCGCCCGACCTGCGACATCCACGGTATCTGGGGCGGCTACCAGGGGCCGGGCTCCAAGACAGTGCTGCCGGCCGCCGTCGGCGCCAAGCTCTCCATGCGCCTGGTGCCGGATCAGGACCCGCGGCGCGTCGCCGGGCTGTTCCGCGACCATGTGGCAAGCCTCGACGTCCCCGGGGTCGAGCTCGAGGTCCGCGAGCTGGCCGAGGCCAAGCCCTGGCGGCTCGACGCCGAGGGCCCGATCGTCGAGGCGGCGATGGCGGCAATGGAGGACGTGTGGGGCAACCGCCCGCTGCGAGCGCGCGGCGGCGGCAGCCTGCCGATCCTTTCGACGTTGACCGAGCTCCTCGACATCCCGGTGCTCCTGCTCGGCTTCGGGCTGCCCGACGACCGACCGCACTCGCCGAACGAAAAGCTCGACCTGCCTCAGTTCTACGGCGGCATCCGCTCGTCAGTGCGGATCCTGGATCGCATCGGCGCGGTCCGCTAGGAGCTCCTGGCTCAGCCCTCCGGCAGCGTGAAGCAGAACATGCTGCCCCGATTCTCGCCCTCCGACTCGACCCAGATGCGTCCACCGTGGACCTCGACGATCCGCCGCACGATCGCCAGGCCGACGCCGGTGCCCTCGACCGAGGGATCGAGCCGGTCGAACAGGCCGAAGACCTTCTCCTGGTATTCAGGTGCGATCCCGGCGCCGTTGTCACGGACGTAGAGCACGGTCTCCTCGCCGTCCCGGCGGACGCCGATCTCCACCAGGGGCGAGCTCTGTGCGCCCATGAACTTCACCGCGTTCTCGACCAGATTCTCGAGCACCTCCCGCAGGCGCACGCAATCGCCGAAGACCACCGGCAGCGCCTCATCGACTGTGATCTCCACCCTCCCAGCCTCGCGCTCGGCAATCGATTCCGCGATCTCTCGCGACAGCGCACGGAGACACACCTCTTCCGGCTCGTTGACCACCCGCCCGATACGCGACAGCTCCAGCAGCTCGTTGAGCAGGCGTTCCATCTTCTCCACCGCGCCCTCGATCCTCTCCATGTCCGTCCTCGCCCGCTCGGCACGGCCGCTCTCGAAGTCCCTCTTCAGGTAGCCCAGAAAACCCTTGATGGTCAGCAGCGGACTCTTGAGGTCGTGGGACGCGGTGTAGGCGAAACGCTCCAGCTCCGCGTTCTTCGCCTCGAGCTCGGCGATCAACGCCTCGCGGATCGCCTCCGCTTCCTCTCTCGCCTTCGCGTCGGCAGCCAGTTGCTCGATCATGCCGTTGAAAGTCTCCGCGAGAGCCCCGATCTCGTCGTCCGTCGATGCCGATGCGCGGGTGCTCAAGTTCCCCTCGCGGACCCTGGCCGCGGCGTCGGTGATCGCCAGGATCGGTCGCGCGATACGCCGGGCGGCCAGATTGACGCCAGCGACCAGCAGCGTAAGGACCAACGAGCCGACCGCAAGGATGGAGAGTGCCAACCGCCGCGCCAGCGAGAACGCCTCCCGCTGGTGGATCTCGACGATCAGACCCAGCTCCCGATCCTCCAACCAGCGGTAGGCTCCGATCACCTCGGCGCCGCTGGAATCGCGATAGAGCCCGACTCCCGCGTGGCCCTGAATCACCTCCTCGATCGCCACCGAGGTGGTGCCGGCAACAGTCGCCTCGTTGCCATACCGTTCGCCCGTTACCACGACCTTGTACCGGTCGACCAGGGTGACCCCGCCGCTGCGGCCCAGGCCCGTTCTTCCGAGGATGTTCTGATCGAGGTACTCGAGCGAGAGATGTGCCGCCAGCACACCCAGGATCTCGCCGCTCTCCGTTCTGACCGGTGCCGAGATGGTGAGCGTCGGCTGGAGCGTCACCGGAGACGGATAGACGTTCTGGACGAACGGTGCCTTCCGGCCTTCCACATAGTAGCGATCGTAGATCCGAAACTGCCCCTCATGGCGCGAGTCGGTCGAGACCAGGACCTCGCCCCCTATGGGGGCGAGAAAGAAGAACTCCGTGAAACTGGGCGTTCGCTCGAGTGTCAGGTTCACCAGCCTCGAGAGCCGCTCGTCCGCCGCGAGCCGTCGAGCCTCCGGCACCTCGCCCGAGAGATCGGAGGTCAGCTCGGCAAGCTCCGGCAGCTCGGAGAGGAGGACGACGTCGTGCACCAAGTGTTCGACCCAGACGTCGAGGGCCGTTGCCTTGACCGTTGCAACGGCATCCAGACGCTCGAATACGGACTCGCGCAAGGCCGTCGCGGTGCGGAAATATGCGAAGACCGCCCCCAGGGCGAGGATGACCAGCGACGGGAGCAAAAAAGTGAGGACCAACTTACGGACGAGGCTACGCGGCGCGGTCGGCATCGATCCGTCTCTCGACCCTACCAAGCCACTCAGGGATCGATCGTCCGATGCAGGTGGGCGGCACCATCGGCGGCGAGCCGCATGATCACGGCGCTACGCACCGGATCGCCCGTCTCCTCGTAGCGGATGGCGCCGGTGACGCCGACGAAGTCAGTCAGGGACAGGAGCCCGGCCTGGATCGACTCCGGCGCCGAATCCCCCCGGATCTCGATGGCCCGAGCGACCAGGTAGACGGCATCATAGGCGAGTGCGGCGTAGCTCGTAGCAGGCTTGCCGTATTCCTGACGATAGGCGTCGATGAACTCTCTCGAGCCTGGGCTGGGCGAGTCCGGCGCCCACACGTCGCTGAAATAGGCCGGCCCCCAGCCTCCGCGCTCGGCTTCGGGAAGGTTGCCCCATGTCTCTCCACCGAGGATCGGCGTCGTGATGTCGACCGCTCTCGCCTGTCGCACAAGGGATGAGAGCAAGACCGGATACATCGGCATGACGAGGACGTCGGCGCCGGACTCCTGGATCCGGAGCAGTCGATCGGCGGCGTCGACGGCGTCGACCGTGTGCCCCTCCTCGGTGACCTCGCCACCCAGTTGTCGGAAGGCGGCCCGGAACTCCTGCGTCAGACCGCGGCTGTATGCGCTTCCGGGATCGAAGAGAACGCCAGCCCTTCTGGCTTCCAGATCGAGGTAGGCGAACTCCGCCATGACCCGCCCTTGAACGACGTCGTCGAAGATCACGCGGAAGACGAAGCTCCTGCCGCGTGTCGTTTCGGGGTTCGTCGAGGTCGTGCTGATCATCGGCACCCGATGTTCCTCGGCCACCTTCGCGACGACCAGAGCGCTGTCGCTGAGCGGAAGACCCAGCAGGGCCACGACCCGATCGCTGCCGATGAGCTTGTAGGCTTTGCTCACGGCGATCTCCGGTCGGTCGGCGGTATCCTCGACGATCAGCCGAATCTTCCTCCGCCGGCCGCCGACATCCACGCCGCCCCCGGCATTGATCTCCTTTGCCGCCAGGGCGGCTCCCTCGACAGTCGGAGGGCCCGACACGAGAAAATCGCTGGCGACCGGCGCGATGACTCCGATCAGGATCTCCGTCTCGGACTGCGCGGCTTCTTCGCGGCCCGAACAAGCCGCCGCCACGAGGAAGAGCCCCAGAAGCAGCGCGGGATGTCTAAGGGCTGACTTCTTTGAACAGGCGTATCTGCCCATCTCCTCCGACCTTTCTGATGAACACGCTCCGCACCGGATCGCCTGAGCCTCGAAAGTCGATGGTGCCGCTGACGCCGTGGAATGAGCCCAGCGACGCGATGCCTGCCGTGATCGACTCGGAATCCGCGCCGCCCCGCACCCGAATCGCTTCGGCGATCAGCGAAACAGCGTCGTAAGAAAGAGCGGCACTGGCCAGGGGATCCGCATCGAACGCGCGGCGATAGGCCGTGATGAAGCCGCGGGCCTTTTCGTCCGCGGAGTCCGGCGCCCAGAAATCGCTGAAGTAGGAATCATTGAACGCGGGATGATCTCGCGAATCGATCCCGCTCCAAGTGTCGCTCCCCAGCAGGGTCGCGGCAATCCCCAACCTCCGCGCTTCTCGCCCATGCAAGGTGACGATCTCGGCATGCTGCGGCATGAAGAGAATGTCTGCATCGCTGTCCTTGATTGTCCGCAATTGCCGAGCAACCACTAGATCGTCCTCGGTGAATACCTCGTGGGCGACGACCTGTCCTCCGTGTTCCTGAAAAACCCGCTCGAACACCTTTGCCAGGTCGGAGCTGTAGGCGCCGGCGGCATCGACCAGGATCGCGGCTCGCCGCGCTCCCAGGTCATGGAAGGCGAAATCCGCCAGGACCCTGCCCTGAAGGGCATTGAGAAAAGCCAGCCGGAAGACGTACCGTTTGCCGGCGGTGGTCTCCGGGTGGGTCGACATGGTGCTGATCAGTGGAACTCTCTGTTGCTCGGCGAGCCTCGCTACCGGAATGGCGCTGTGGCTCCGCGGCAAGCCGACGAGCGCCACGGCCCGATCCCGGCTGATGAGCTCGAGCGCCTTGCTGACCGCGGTCTCGGGCCGGCTTTCGGTGTCCCCAACGAGCAACCGGATCCGCTGACGCCGTCCACCGACGTCGATCCCGCCAGCGGCGTTGATCTCGTCCGCCGCCAGGGTCGCGCCCTCGGCGACCGGTAGGTTGCGGGCCAGGGGCGCGATCACCCCGATGATGATGTGGTCGTCATCCGCCACATCCGAGCAGCCGAAGATCTGAACGGCTGATACGAACAGAAGGACGCCGAGGCGAATGGAAGCCCTGAGCATGAGGACCGAGGATTATATCCGGCCGGCTGACCAGATAGGCCGCTCGATTTCGCGTCTTCTGTAGAAGGACAGCCCGCTCTCTAGCACCACGAATCCGCCCGAGCTCTCGGGCGGATTCGTTCTATTCAGGCGAGCCGGGCTCTTCCTCGACCAGGCGCAGCAGCTCGGACGCCAGCTTCTCGACGCCGGTGTCACCAGCCCCGGCATCACCCGCGGCATCCAGGCTGCCGGGATCGGCGATCTCGAGCAGCACCGAGGCCACGTCGTCGACACCGCGGCCCGCCAGGCTCGCCAGCCCCGCGGCCGGCGATGGCTCCACGAAGGCCGCGACGTCGATTTCGAGCAGCGCCGAGGTCAGGCGGTCCACGACGTCGCGGGTCGCGTCGTGCCGCAGGCGCTCGAGCTGCCGCGCATGCTCGGCTTCCAGCCGCTCGCGCTGCTCCTTGAGCCGCTCGTCGGCTTCCCGCTGGGTCCGCGCCTCGGCACGCCGCACGTATTCGCTGCGCACCCCGGCCAGCTCCTGCAAGGTGCGCCAATAGTCCAGGCGGTCGCGACATGCCAAGGCCAGAGGTCGCGAGACAGCCAGGCGGCACAGCCGAGACTCGCCGTCGACCGCCCAGACGAAGGGGATCGCCGCCGGCTCGCCCCCCGGGTCCGCGTACTCGGCCACCGGCACCAGGTCGGCGTCTGGCACCCCTTCGGGGACCACGGCGAAATGGTGTTGGTAGACCGGCTCGAGCAGGGCGAAGTCCGCGAAGGTGAAGGGCAGGACGAGACTCTCCTCACCGCTTTCCCCACGGACCTCGAGCTGGTGCACGGGCCAGTCCTCCTCGGGCTGTGGATTGTGAGCGAAGTCGAGCCGCTCCGCCCAGCTCGGTCCGGCCTCGGGGTCGTAGAGAAACAGTGGATGAGCGCGGGCTTCGAGCGCCGCGGCGGCGCTTGACTCGGACGCCCCGACGGCCACCACGTGGAGGCCGGCGTGGGTTGCGCGCGCGGCGCGCGCGAACCCGGCCGCCATGTGCTCGGGCCGCGCCGACGACGTCTGCTGCACCAACGCCTCACGATGCGCCAGCCCCAGGTAGGCGGGCTCGAACCGGAAGCCCGCCAGCGGTTCCTCGCCTTCCGGCGCCCCCGGATCAGCAGCCGGCTCCACCGGTACCAGTACCTGCACCGGGCGCCCGGAGAGCAGCAGGGCCGAGAGCGAGGCCATCAAGCCGCGCGCCAGGCGATGGGCACCCACCACCGCCACCACCGCCGGCAGCAGCGACAGCTCCTCGCGAGAGAACGCCTGCCAATCGAAACGTTCGAGCCACGGGTCCTGACGCTCGGGATCGTACTTGTCCTCGGCCTCGAGCCGGATCCTGCGAATCGCGGTCAAGACTCGCGCGGTCCTTCCCGCTTCTTCGTCGAAAATCTCGACGGCGACGGCACATGGGTCCTCGGCGGTCTCGACTCGCCAGGCAACAACATCGGCGGCAGCGACATCGTCGGCATCTTCGCTGGCTGCCAGCGTGTCGCACCCCGGAATGCCGTAACTGTCATCCTGAACCAGGATCACAGCCGGTCTCCGCGGCTCACTGAGGAATTCCTCGAGAGTCGTCAATGCCCCGCCGAGCCGTTCCCTGCGTCGCTCGGGCAGGGCCGTGCCGCCGTGCCGGGGATCGAGTACTTCGGCCAGGGCCGCCGGATCGAGGTAGCGCGACCCCAGCTCCCCGAGGGAACCCGAGGCGACGTCGGTCCCTTCTTCCGGATGCTTGGGGCGATCGGCGCCGAGCAAGGCCTCGGCCTTGGCGAGCAGGCCGCGCGCCTCCTCCCGAAATCCCACGTGGGCCGGCAGCAGGCGGCTCCTGGCAGCCTCCATCAGCAGGTGCAGCGGCGCCTGCTCGCCCGCCGCCGGCACCGCCGGATCGTCACGCGTCTGCTGCTCGCCCTCGAGAACGCTCAGAAGAGCTGGCACCAGGCCGGCCGTGGGGTGCTCCCGCGAGCTGCCGCCGGGCATCGACGGGGCGAGATGAAACCGATGCAACTCCTGCACTGCCTCGGCCGACGCATCTACCGGCGATCGGCGCGGCAGCAGCGGACGCGGGTCGACCGGCACGGTTTTCTCGGTCTTCACCATAGCCTCGGCAGGCTGACGCACGGCCGAAGGCCTGAGCGATACCCGGCGAGGTGGTCTTGGCGGGCCTCGGGGCTACCCGACGGAGTGGTCCGGCCGGTTCTCTTACGTCCCGCTCGCCCGGCCCCACCCGCCGGTGTAGCGCGCCGCTCACCCCGCGGGACGTTGCCACATCGGCTGGAGCGGAAGAAGCTTGAGATCCGTAGAAAAGGAGCGCCAAAAATGATCCACAATCAAGAAGCGTTGGACTATCACAGCAGTGGACGACACGGAAAACTCGAAGTCGTGCCGTCGAAGCCCTGCATGACCCAGCGTGACCTCTCGCTGGCCTACACCCCGGGGGTCGCGGTGCCGTGCAAAGAGATCGAGGCGCGGGCCGAGGAGGCCTATCGCTACACCGGCCGGGGAAACCTGGTGGCGGTAGTCTCGAACGGCACCGCGGTACTCGGCCTGGGCGATATCGGAGCGCTGGCGGGCAAGCCGGTGATGGAAGGCAAGGGAGTGCTGTTCAAGCGCTTCGCCGACATCGACGTCTTCGACATCGAGCTCGACACCCACGACCCGAAGGAGATCATCCAGGCGGTGAGACTGATGGAGCCGACCTTCGGCGGAATCAACCTGGAGGACATCAAGGCCCCCGAGTGCTTCGAGGTCGAGGAGACCCTGAAGCGGGAGCTCGGCATCCCGGTCTTCCACGACGACCAGCACGGCACCGCCATCATCTCCGGCGCGGCGTTGCTCAACGCGGTCGAGATCGTCGGCAAGCGCCTCGACGAGGTCAAGGTGGTGTTCAACGGCGCCGGCGCAGCCGGCATCGCCTGTGCCGAGTTCTACGTCAATCTCGG
The DNA here is from genome assembly GCA_024226315.1 of bacterium. GTDB lineage: Bacteria > Acidobacteriota > Thermoanaerobaculia > Multivoradales > J023 > JAAELT01. Next base: position 14,541 of record JAAELT010000281.1, read on the forward strand.
TATCCGACACGAGAACCTGATGCTGTGCGACAGCAAGGGCGTCGTCTACCAGGGCCGAACCGCGGGCATGAACCCCTACAAGGAGAAGCTGGCCGCCGACACCGACGCTCGCACGCTGGCCGACGCGCTGGTCGGCGCCGACGTCTTCGTCGGCCTGTCGATCGCCAACTGCGTGACACAGAAGATGGTGCGGTCGATGAACGACCGGCCGATCATCTTCGCCATGGCCAACCCCGATCCGGAAATCACCTACGAAGAGGCGATGGCCGCCCGGCCCGGCGTGATCATGGCCACCGGCCGCAGCGACTATCCCAACCAGGTGAACAACGTGCTCGGCTTCCCGTTCATCTTCCGCGGCGCGCTCGACGTGCGAGCCACCGCCATCAACGAGGAAATGAAACTGGCGGCGACCCGGGCACTGGCGGACCTGGCCAAGGAGGACGTGCCGGACTCGGTGATGAAGGCCTACGGGGTCGAGCGACTGCACTTCGGCCCCGAGTACCTGATCCCCAAGCCGTTCGACCACCGGGTGCTGATCTGGGAGGCCTCGGCGGTCGCCCAGGCGGCCATGGAGACCGGCGTCGCCCAGCTCGAGATCGACCTGGAGGAGTACCAGGAGCAGCTCGAGAACCGCCTCGGCAAGGCCCGCGAGGTGATGCGGGTGATGATCAACCGTGCCAAGCGGCAACCGAAGCGGGTGGTCTTTCCCGAGGGTCATCACGAGAAGGTGCTGCGCGCCAGCCAGATCATCGTCGACGACGGCCTCGCCCAGCCGACTCTGCTGGGCGACGTGGAACGGATCCGCGACATGATCGAGCGCTACGACCTGCACCTCGACCTGGCGCACGTGGTGGTGATCGATCCCCGGAGCAGCGACCAGTCGGAAGACTACTCCCGCGAGCTCTACCGGCTGCGCCAGCGCAAGGGACTGACGCTCGAGGGGGCCCGTGAGCTGATGCGCGACCCGATGTTCTTCGGCTCGCTGATGTTGCGCCTGGGCGATGCCGACGCGCTCGTGGCCGGGGTCGCCCAACATCTGCCGCAGACCCTGCGGCCGGCACTGCAGATCATCGGGCCGCGCGAGGGGCTGTCACGGGTGGCGAGCGTCTTCATGTTGATCCTGAAGGACCGGGTGCTCTTCTTCGCCGATCCGATGGTCAACGTCGACCCCAGCGCCGAGGAGCTGGCCGACATCGCCCTGCTGGCCGCCGAGCAGGCGCGCCGCTTCCACGTCGAGCCACGGGTGGCGATGATCTCCTACTCCAACTTCGGCTACAGCGACCATCCGCTGGCGCTGAAGGTGCGCGAGGCAACCGAGATCGTCAAGCTGCGGGCGCCGGAGCTGATGGTGGACGGTGAGATGCAGGCCCAGATGGCGGTGATGCCCGAGCTGCGCGAAGAGGTCTTCCCCTTCAGCTGGCTCGAGGGGCGCGCCAACGTGATGGTGCTTCCCGACCTGCAATCGGCCAACGCCGCCTATCAGCTCTCACACCGCCTGACCGGCGGCGAGGCGATCGGCCCCATCCTCACCGGCATGCGCCATCCGGTGCACCTGCTGCAGCACGGCTCGGAGGTCAAGGACATCGTCAACATGACGGCGATCGCCGTGGTCGACGCGCAGGAGGCGGAGGCGAAATCAGACATCATGGTCGGCGAGCCGGAAGAGCTCGTGATGGCGTAGAAACCGACCGACGCAAAACAGCCCGGGGTTAAAACCCCGGGCTACTATCTCTTGCCCCTGGCGGGGCTGCTAATCGTCCCGCAGCTCCGCCTCGACCATCTCCCGGATCCGGAACTTCTGGATCTTGCCAGTGACGGTCATCGGGAAGTCGTCGACGATCCTCAAGTAGCGCGGCACCTTGAAGTGGGAGAGTCGCTCGCGCGCCCAGGCCTGGAGCTCTTCGGCGTCCAGGGAATCACCGTTGCGGGGCCGGATCCAGGCACCGACCTCCTCGCCCCAGCGCTCGTGCGGGATGCCGAAGACGGCCGCCTGCGCTACCTTGGGGTGGGTCAGCAGGTAGGCTTCGATCTCGGCCGGGTAGATGTTCTCGCCACCGCGGATGATCATGTCCTTGAGCCGGCCGGTGATGCGCACGTAGCCGTCCGCGTCCATGACGCCGAGGTCGCCGGAGTGGAGCCAGCCGCCCATGTCGATGGCCTCGCGCGTCGCCTCCTCCTGCTCGAAATAGCCGCGCATGACGTGATAGCCGCGGAAGCACAGCTCGCCCTGCACCCCCACCGGCACCGTGGCACCGGTCTCGGGATCGACGACCTTGGCCTCCTGGTGCGGCAGGTTGGTGCCGACGGTCTCGACCCGCCGCTCGAAGGAATCGGTCGGGCGGGTGATGTGGGTCACCGGCGACGCCTCGGTCTGGCCGTAGCCGATCAGGATCTCGCGGCAGCCCATCTCGCCGATCACCTGTCTCATGAGCTTGGGCGGGCATGGGGCGCCGGCCATGATGCCGGTGCGCAGGCTGGAGAGATCGTAGCTGTCGAAATCTTCCAGCTCGAGCTCGGCGACGAACATGGTCGGCACGCCATGGAGCGCCGTGCAGCGTTCCTGCTCGACCGCGGCGAGCACGTCCGCGGGGTCGAAGTGCGGCGCCGGGATGACCAGCGTCGCGCCGTGGGAGAGGGTCGCCAGGTTCGAGAGCACCATGCCGAAGCAGTGGTAGAAGGGCACCGGCACGCACAGCCGATCCTTCTCCGTCAAGCGCATCACCTCGGCGACGGCGAAGCCGTTGTTCAGGATGTTGCGGTGGCTGAGCACTACCGGCTTGGCGAAGCCCGTGGTGCCGGAGGTGAACTGGATGTTGATCGCGTCGCTGGCCTCGAGCGTCGCGGCGCGCGCTTCGAGATCGGCATCCGAGACGGTGGTTCCCCGTTCCAGGACCTCGCCCCAGGTCAGAAAGCCCGGCGCCGGTCGCTCGGTGGCCTCGGCGCTCTCGGGATCGAAGACCACCAGGTGGCGCAACTCGGGGAAGCGCGCGTAGCCGCCCTGCCCTTCCTCGACCTCGGGGCACAGGCCGCGCATCATGTCGACGTAGTGCGAGCGGCGGAACGATGGCATCACAAACAGCGTCTGGACGCGCGCCGCCCTCAGGGCGTGCTCGACCTCCGCCGGCCGGTAGGCGGGGTTGACGTTGACCAGCACCGCCCCGATCCGCGCTGTCGCGATCTGGAGCTGGAGCCATTCGACGTTGTTGACCGCCCAGATGCCGACGCGATCGCCCTTGCTCACGCCGAGCGCCAGCAGGCCTTTGGCGAGCTCGTCGATGCGGCGGAAGAGCCGCGCGTAGGTGAGCCGCGTGCTCTGCCGCGCCGAGACCTGGCCCGCCGAGACCTGGGCCATCGAGACCACGGCCTCTTCGCTCGGGAAGCGGGCTGCCACTTCGGCGAGAAAGGCGTGGATCGGCTGCTCGATCAGCGGCGTCTCGCCGCCGCGAGCGACGTAGGATTCAGATCTTGGGGGAGGCGGAATCGGAGCCGCCGGCGCGGCGGTCTCCGGAGAGATGGTGGCTGTCGTCATCATCGTTCCTCACTTGGTTGAACGCACGGAGGCAAGTGGCCTTTCGGCCTGACGACAACACTGTCACCTGGTCCCTATCCCGGGAATACGCCGTCGGGTGGGTTCGATCCCATCCCACAGGCGGGGCGCCAGCGGGCGCCTGATGGCCGAGGACGGCGCGCAACGTGTTTGAGCGAGGGGTGGGGGCGCGGGCGGCAGCGAGTTTGAGCACCGCCCGCAGGCCATCAGGACGACCGCGCCAGCAGCCGGGCCGGCGTCAGGAGCCGGCGGCGATCTCGATCAGCTCGACTTCGAAGACCAGGGTCGCGCCGCCGGGGATGCCCGGCGGGCCGGCGTCGCCGTAGGCGATGTCCGGGGGACACACCAGCCGGCTCTTGCCACCCACCTTCATCAGCTGGACGCCCTCGGTCCAGCACCCGATCACCTGGTTGAGCGGAAAGGTCGCCGGCTCGCCCTTGTCGACCGAGCTGTCGAACACGGTGCCGTCGCGCAGGGTGCCGTGGTAGTGCACGGTGACCGTGTCGGTGGCGGCGGGGCTGGCGCCGGTGCCGGGGGTGATCTCGGTGATGATCAGACCCGAGTCCTTGCGCATGGCGCCCTCTTTGGCCGCCTGCTCATCCAGGAATTTCATTCCCGCGGCCTTCTCGGCCTCGGCGGCCTTGCCCATCCTCGCCTGGGCGTAGCCTTGGAGCTTGGGGCCGTATTCCTGCATGTTCACCTTCGGCTCGACGTTCATCGCCATGTCGGTGAGGCCCTGCTGGACGGTCTTCAGCTCTTCGGCGGTGAGACTGAGCTTCGACAGGTTCTGGCCCACGGCGACGCCCAGGGCATAGAGGGACTTCTTCTCTTCGGTGTCGAGCGCCTCCTCGGCGATGAGACCGGTGGACAGGATCGGCAACGCAAGCAGGACAGCGGCGAGCACAGAGCTACGGCGGAGGGAACGCGTGGGCTTCATGGGAACTCCTTGGTGGGGTGGGAAGGGCCGGAACGGCCCGGGGACAGCTACGGTATCAGCCCCGGCCGGTCCTGTCGAACCCTGCCTCGACGGCCACCGCCACGCGGGTCAAGCCGAGGACGACGCCCAGGACAGCGAGCCCCCGCACCAGCCAGATCGTCCCGCCCGCCCCGGCCATCACCATCGCCACGGCGACCGCGCCCGCGACGCATGTCCACTGGCCGAAGCTCAGCAGCATCGACGGCACCAGCACCGCCGGACGGCGCACCGCCTCACGATAGGCGCGCAGCGCGGTCGAGTAATGGAAACCGCGGGCGCCATGGAGCACCACGTGGCAGCGCGCCAGGTCGAGGGCGCAGGTGGAGATTGCCAGCGCCACCGCCGTCGCCGCCACGCCCAGGAGCCCCCAGGCGCCGTGATCCAGCAGCGGTGCCGTCAACAACCCCAGGGCCGCCAGCAGAACAATCCGCAGCGCCAGGTGCCACAGGGTGGTGACTCCGATCGCCGGCAGCTGGGAGAACGCCAGGGCGGCAAGCCGCGCCGCCGGGGTCTTCGAGCGCAGGCGGTGGATGACCGGCGCGGCGAGCAGGATCCACAGCACCAGGGCGATGGCCGAGGAGCCCACCGCCACCTGCCGGAAGCCCACCGGCAGGCCCGGATGATCGCCGAAGAGCTCGAAGGTGGCGCCCAGCAGGTGACCGTCGGTCGCCAGCGAGTAGGGAACGAGGCTGGCGCCGACCGCGGCGCGCACGCCGGAGCCGAGAATCAGCGCGACGACGAGCTGGATCGCCACGACGAGCACGATCAAGCCCGGCGCCCGGAGCACGCGGCGCAGCGCCGTCACGGTCCGAAGCTCCCCATCAGAGCCAGGCTCAAGGCTTCCGCCAGATCACCCAGGGGGCGGCTGAGACCGTCGCCCTCCTCGTCGTAGACGCTCGCGGTCACGGCGGTATTGTCGAGCCGGCGCCACTCGAGCAGGAGCTTGTGGTCTGGATCCAGCGTCGCTCGCTCGACCCTCCTGCCCGGCCACTCGAACACCTCGATCCGGTCGCGGCCGTCCCAGATCAGCCGTTCGACGCCGCCGTCCGCGAACTCGACGCGCATCTCGACCGGCACCTCGAAGGCCCCGGCCCGATGCACCACCACCACGCCGTCGACCCCGTCGTCAGCCAGCTCTCTGGCCGGCGTCTCCAGGTCGGCCGGCGGATCGCCCCCTTCGAGCTTCCCGCCGGCGCCGCGGCGCCAACCCGTCTCGCCCAGGCGGCGGCGGTTGGTGATCCGCTCAACGCGGAAGTCCACCTGGCGGGTGGTGCGCAGGGCCTGCTCCAGATACTCCCGCACGTCGAGCTCGACGGCTTCTCCACCAGCCGGCGCCAGATTGATTCGGTCCCCAAGCTCCGCCACCAGGGTCTGTTCGAGATCATCCCCGCGCGGGTGGCGAAAACGCCACGTGTCGCAATAGACCCGGAACGCCCGATCGTACGCCTCGGTGCCGGCCAGGTTGCGCAGCGTCATCATCACGGCCGCCGTTCGCGAGTAGATCGTCGAGCCGTAGTTACCCACCACCGACTCGAACGCCCGCGCCGGCCGATCGATGGGCTCGACGGTCGCGCGCCCGCGAATCGCCGAACGCAGGAAATCGCGCAGATAGAGCTTCTGGGTCAGAAAGCGCGAGATCCACGGATCCTCGCCCAGAACGTCCGTGGCGGCGAGAACGTTCGACGTGGTGTTGATGCCTTCGTCGAGCCACGGCTCGAGATGCTCGCGTGAGGCCAGCATGCCCTGGAAGTACTGGTGCCCGAACTCGTGGATGGTGACCACGACCCCGCTCATGCGCTCGTCGAAGACGCTGGCGCGCAGCCACCCGGGGATGGCGGCGCGATCGCCGGTGGTGAACAGCGTCGGGTACTCCATGCCGCCCGCGCCCTCGGCGCCCGCCGGCGGATGCACGATGGTGATCGTGGACCAGGGATACGGCCCGTAACGGCTCTCGTAGATGTCGAGCGCCGCGATCTGGGTGTCGAGGTGGATCTCGCCGTCGGCAACGCGCTCGGGCTGGATCAACTGACGGATCCGCACTCCGTTGTGCTCGGCGAGCAGCTCGACAAAATCCGGATCCGCCATCCAGGCGAAGTCGTGCACCATCTCCGCCTCGTAGGTCAGCCGCTTGCGGCCCTCGGACACTTCCTCGACGGTGCGGATGCCGGTCGCGCCGACGATCATGTCCTCCGGAACGTCGAGCATCACGCGGTAGTTGCCGAAGTCGGCGTAGAACTCGTCGAACAGCGAGAAGGCGTGAGCCTGCCAACCCGCCTCCTCCTCGAGCACGCCGATCTTCGGATACCACTGGCCGGCGGCGTGGAAGTCCTCGAAAAAGCCGGTGCGGGCGAACACACGCGGCAACTGAGTGGTGAAGTCGAGCTGCACGGTGACGCTCTCGCCCGGGCCGACCGGGCGCGGCAGGTCGACGGTCATCGTCGACGGCTCGGCGTCTTCGCTCCAGACGAGCTCGACGGTCTCGACCGCCGGCCCCTCCACCCCGCCCGCGACCCTCAGGGCGGCGGACTCCTCCAGCCGCACCGCGGTGACGTCAATGAAGCCCCACGCCCCCTCCTCGGACTGAGCGCTCCGCCGGTGGTTGCCTCTGGAGGTCGCCATCCACGCCGTGTCCTCGGCGCGGAAACCGTTCATGTAGAGATGAAACGGCAGCGAGTCGACGGTGCGCGAGGTGGTGTTGCGCCACGTGAGCCGGGCCGAGCCCTCGATCCGGTGGGCCTCGGCATCGAGCCGGGCCTCGAGCTCGTAGTCGGCGATCCGCGCGTCGGCCGGCACCGGGCCGCGATCGGGCGCGGGGCGCAGGGCGGAGGTGGGCTCGGGGATGCTCGGGGGGTCGGGGGTCGGGGCGCAGGCCGCGAGCAGGGCGAGCAGAACGGGCGCGACAAGTCGCGCCCTCGAGCCCAACCCCTCGAACAACCTCAACTCCGGCCCGCCACCAGGTTGTCGACCACCGACGGATCGGCCAGGGTCGAGGTGTCGCCCAGGTCGTCGGTGCGGCCCTCGGCGACCTTGCGCAGGATGCGGCGCATGATCTTGCCCGAGCGGGTCTTGGGCAGCGCGGGGGCGAACTGGATGGCCTCGGGCTTGGCGATCGGACCGATCTGGTTGCGCACGTGCTGCACCAGCTCGGCACGCAGCTCGTCTGAGTCCTCTACGCCCTCGATCAAGGTGACGAAGGCGTAGAGGCCCTGGCCCTTGATCTCGTGGGGCACCGGCGCCACCGCCGCCTCGGCGACCTTGGCGTGGCTGACCAGCGCGCTCTCCACCTCGGCGGTGCCGATGCGGTGGCCGGAGACGTTGACCACGTCGTCGATGCGGCCCATCAGCCAGTAGTCGCCGTCGTCGTCGATGCGGCAGCCGTCGCCGGTGAAGTACAGGTCGTCGTACATCGTCCAGTAGGCGTCGATGAAGCGATCGGGATCGCCCCACATCGTACGCATGATTCCGGGCCAGGGCTTCTTGATGCAAAGCGTTCCGCCTTCGTTGACTTCGCATTCCGCGCCGTCTTCGCGAAGGATGACGGGCTCCACGCCGAAGAACGGGCGCGAAG
>JAAELT010000282.1 GCA_024226315.1 bacterium
CCCAGGGCGGCGAGAATCCCGGCCCCATCGCCTGCACCCGCCCAGACCTTGCAAAAACTTGCGATCTCGGCGGCGGGTTCAACCTGGACAGAATTAGACATCCGCCGGCGGTCGACGTCGCCGGCGACGCGGGCCAGCTCGCGCGAGACGATCACGGCCGCGCCTTCCGGGCCTCGACCGTTTCCCGGGCGGCGGTGATCGCGGCCTGGACGCCGCGGCGGGCCTGGACGGCATCGACCCAGAGACTCAGGGCGCCGATCGCCTCGAAGTCTGCGCACAGCTCGCGGAAGCGTCCGAAGGTGTCCGCGGCGAGGTCCTCGAGTTCCTTCCATCGCCCTGCAGGGCGATACAGGGCGGCGAGGTCGAGCGAGACGAGCGCCGTTTCCCAAGGCATCTCGAGCCGGGCGAATCCGCGGCGGGCGACCGTGAGCCGCTTTTCCGCGCGATCCGGGCGACTCATGCGTAGATAGATCTTTCCTTCGAGCCACTGGAGCAGGTGACGGGTGAGACTGTTCCGCCGGCCGCGAAGCTCGCGATAGGCCACGCCGATGAGGCTCAGGGCCTCTTCGGCGACTCCATAGACTCCGCGCGCTTGAAGGCTGTGAAGGCTGGGCGTCTCTGAGAGAGCGTAAGCCATGTTCGCGCGGGCGGCCTCGACCACGCGCGCCAGGGCGGCGACGTCGGCCGGGTCGGAGGGTTTCATCCGCTGCAGCTCGAGCGCCAGCGTCAGGGCTTTCCCGTGGCATGGGATCGCTGCGGAGAATCGGCCCGATTCGTTCAGGATGTAGCCGCGCACGGCGTGAGCTTCGGCCAGGCGTCGACCGTCGCCGGCCTGGCGGTACGCGGCCTCGACGGCGTCGACCAGGTCGAGGGCTTCGGCGAAACGCTTCTGGCAAGCTCGGAGTGTTGCGAGATTCTTGCTCAGGTCCGCCCGGAGAATCGGCGAGATCGCCTCAGCGTCTGCAATCTTCCGGGCCAGGCCGTACTCTGATTCAGAAGTAGCCATGTCGCCGGCGACGCGGTAAGCGCTACCGAGAACCGCATGTGCTCTGACCAGATTCTCGCGGTGCTCGCGCCGGCCGGCGCCGCCGGTGGCTTCCGGCATCAGTAGCGCCAGCTGCGGGGCGAACTTCGCGAGCTTCAGACCCTCGCGCGGGTCGCGGAAGCGGATCTCTTCCACGTGGTCGAGGTAGATCCGGAGGAATACCGGCGTCCAGTATCGCCGCCGGCGGAGTAACTCTCGCGGGTTCTTCATCTCCCGGAGCAGGCGCCGCGCCCATTGTTCAGAATGAGCCATCGGCCAGCATTCTAGAACAGACGAACAGGCGAACGGGGGAAAGGTGCGGACCTTTCCCCCGTTCGCAACAGAGTTCAGCCGGACGGTGAGATGGACGGCCCATAGCCGGCCCGAACGGTTGCTTTGACGCGCATTCCCGCACCCTTTCTGAAGCGGTTCACAGGCCGCGGGATTGCGGGCGCTGTACTTTCGCTCCGGAAAGTGACGTTACCGCTTACCGAGCGGTAAGCCATGGGGCCGAATCCCTGAGCGTTCCAGGTGCTACCGTTTCGCCAAGATGGAAAGCGCCGCCCCTCGAGCCGCTCGCCCCCACCTCATCTCCGGCCGGCGGCGATTCCGCAACCCGCCCCTGGTGCTTTCTTCTCCTTCAGGCGCCAGGGGCGGGCCGTTCCCTTCAGGAGGTCCCCAGAATTGAGCGACAACGAAGCGGCCGCCCCTCGCATCCTGCTCGCCGAAGACAGTGAGCCGGCCGACGACCAGCCGGCCGCCGATCCGCCAGACGCGCCGCCTGAGGATCCGGACGCGCTACCGATTCCGCGGCCGCTTCTCATCGAGGTCTGAATCCGATGAATGCCGCCGACGTCGCCGGCCTGCTCGAGCTTGTCGCCAGCGAGCGGCCGGACCTACTCCGGCCGATGGTCAAGGCGCTCGAATTCAGCCGAGCGGCCGCCGGCATCGCCGAGATTGTCGAGCGGTGGGATATCGGGCCGGAGCTCGCCGAGCTTGCCGCGAAAACGGCGGCGGGCCTC
>JAAELT010000283.1 GCA_024226315.1 bacterium
GCCCGAGCACCCGTCCTACCACCTGGCGGTGCACATGGAGACCGCGACCGAGGTGGGCGGCGACTACTACGATTTCCGCTCGGCCGACGACGGCACCCTGATCTCTGCCGTCGGCGACGCCACCGGCCACGGCGCCCGCGCGGGCACAATGGTGACGATCATCAAGAGCCTGTTCTCAGCCGCTTCGCCCGAGTCGACGGTCGGGGATTTTCTCGGCGACGCGGCACGCGCCATGAAGCGCATGGACCTGGGGCGAATGAACATGGCGCTGATCGTCGCCGAGCTGCGCGAGCGCCGCTTGACCGTCGCCTCTGCCGGCATGCCGCCGCCGCTGCTCCACCGCGCCGGCAGGGGAGAGGTGGAAGAGATCGCCATCGAGGGCATGCCGCTGGGCACCTTCGCCTCGTCCTATGGCGAACGCCGCGTCGAGCTCGAGGCCGGCGACACCGTGCTGATGATGAGCGACGGCTTCCCCGAGCTGCCCGACGCGGACGGTGAGCCTCTCGGCTACGCCCGGGTCCGCGAGCACTTCGCCGACGCCGCCGGCCACGAGCCTGAGAGCGTCATCGACGAGCTGGCCGCGGCGGTGGCGCACTGGACCGGCGGCGGCCCGCCGAACGACGACGTGACGTTCGTGGTGCTCCGGGTCCTGTAGGGTTCTTCAGTCCGCCCAGGCGCCGCTGAGCTGGGTCTCGAGGATGCGCCGCGTCCGCGGCCGGAGCCGGTAGGAGAGCAGGCCGATACCGAGCGCCACCAGGGGGATGATGACGTTCAGGATCGGATCGCCGGCCGGCGGCACCTCGTGGGATCCACGAGCTCGAGGTTACCCGGACCCAGCCGGCTTCGAGCTCCTCGGGCGGAGTAATCCGTCGAGGAAGAAAGCCGCGAGATCGGCTCGGTTGGCCAGGCCGGCCTTGCGGTAGAGCAGGTGCGCCTGCTGGCGCACCGTTCGCTCGCTCGCGCGGCGGACGCGGGCAACTTGTTTATGGCTGAGTCCGCGCATGAGCAGGAGAGCGACGTCGCGCTCCGCGGGAGTCAACTGCCAACGATCGAACTGACGATCCATGGCGGCGGCGAGCCCGTTGAGGAGGTCCGAGGTTTCGCCTCGCCAGCGCCGGGCCTCGTCCTGGGTGGCCGAGAGCTGGTGGAGCAGCTCTCTTTGCTCCCGGCCGAGGGATCGGAGGCGGACGATAAGGATCGTGACGCCCCCGGCAGCCACCAGAGCCATACCCGCCTCGACGAAAAGATGGCTCAGACGCACCCCCGTACCCCAATCGGCGAGCAGATCGGTGACGACCAGGATCAGGATTGCCGCCAGGAACACGATCGCCAGCACCTCGCTGCGACCTTCGCGGCTGACTTTTGTCACAGATGCGTCCTCCGCCAGACGATACCTCTCGCTCGTGTCACATGTCGGATTGCGTGCGCATCGCACCGGCGCCATCCTGAAAGCGAACCCGAACTGGCCCGAAGATAACAGAGGAGAATCATCATGCTGTCAGATCCGATCCATCCGATGATCGTCCACCTGCCTCTCGCCCTTGCTGTCTTGATGCCCGTACTGGCGACGGCCGCCTTCATGGCCTGGTGGCGAGAGTGGCTGTCAGGACGCCGCGTCTGGGTGGCCGTGCTGGCCATCCAGCTCTGCCTGGTGGCCACGGGCTTTGCCGCCCTGCGGTCGGGTGAAGCCGACGAGGAGAGGGTCGAAGCGGTCGTCGACGAGTGGGCCCTGGAGAGCCACGAGGAGGCAGCCGAGGCCTTCGTGACCGCAGCAACTCTGGTTCTCTGCTTCTTCGTGGCGCCCCTCGTGCTACCCAGCGAGGGCCTGAGGCGGAAAGCCGCCGCGGCGGTCGCCGCTGCTACGCTGGTCGTCACCGCGTTCGCGGTGCGCACCGGCAAGGCTGGTGGCGATTTGGTCTACAGGCATGGTGCGGGCATAGTCTATCAAGCCGACGCCAGCGGTCCCCCGGCCGGCACGAGCGAGCTCCGCGGCGTGCACGATAGCGACTCCGACGACGACTGATCGCCAACGACCGGCACCAGATCCCGACGCCTGCCCGGGCGCACATTCCTCCGCCTGGAAATCCCGGCAGGTCGGTTGTGGGTTGGTTCGAATCCGACCCACTGACGGCAGGTCGACCCAGAATAGTCGGGCAGGCCGATCTGTTAGGCTGCCGCGTCGGGCCGAAACCCACACAGTCATGGGAACGCCAGAAAGGATCGGAAAGTTTCGCATTCTCCGACTCCTCGGACGGGGAGCGATGGGCCGTGTGTTTCTGGCCGAGGATCCGTTGATCGATCGTCAGGTCGCGATCAAGGTGATGGCCGCGGAGGGCGACGACGAGGCGCGGGAACGTTTTCGCAACGAGGCGCGCTCCGCCGGCCAGCTGTCTCATCCCAATATCGTGCAGTTGTACGAATTCGGCTTTCACCAGGGACAGCCCTACCTGGTGATGGAATACCTGGTGGGGAAGAGCCTGGATCGCTGGTTGGCTCGCCCGCGGCATCTCGAGGCCAAGCTGTCGATTCTCCTCGACCTCTGTCAGGCGGTCGGCCACGCCCACTCCCGCGGCGTCTTGCATCGCGACATCAAGCCTTCGAACCTACAGGTCCTCCCCGATGGCACTTGTAAACTCATGGACTTCGGGATCGCGCGATCGCGAGCCGTCCAGCTCACGGCGACCGGTACGATTCTCGGCACCCCCGAGTTCATCGCCCCCGAGGTGCTCCAGGACGCGGGCCATTCCAACCGCTCCGATCTCTTCGCCGTCGGCCTGGTCACTTATCAGGTGCTCGCAGGGGCCAATCCCTTTCGCGCCAGCAGTCTCGAAGGCTGTTTGATGCGGATCTTGACCTATGAGCCGCCGTCGCTCGCCAGCGTCTCTTCCGAGGTTCCTGAAGAGCTCTCAGACGTGGTCTCGAAGTATATCTACAAGGCCCCGAAAGAGCGGCCCGCGGATGTCCTGCCGTTGATCACGGCGCTCCGGAAACTGCAGGATCGCACCCTGCGGCTCGACAGCGCTCCGCCGCTCGCCGCGGCGCCGACGGTTCCGATCTCCCCGGCGCGAGAAGTGACGGAAGGACCGACGATCCACGGTCTTTCCCGGTCCGCGGCGCGCGGCCGCAGGTTGCCGACAGGCGCGGCCCTGCTCGTGGTTTTCGCCGTCATCGTGGTGGCGGCAGCGTTGTCCTGGCGACTGGGGTCGGGGCCTGAGCCGGCACCCGAGATCACGGCGAGGCCGCCGACGGCTTCGGCCGGCGGATCGCCGGCCGCCGACACCAGGCCGGCGGAGGACGGCACGGGCACCGGTCACCCCGATAGACCGCCCGCCAGCCTTTCGTCACCGGCCCCGGCTTCTCGGGGCACCCTTGCAGATTCGTCTTCGCTACGCGGGCGGACGCAGGCCGATCCCGGCCCTGAGGCCGCGGAGTCGACCAGACCGGAAGGCCGAGACCGCACCGAACGGCCCGCCACGCAGCCTCCCGCAAGTGCGGTCGCGGCGCTCGAGTCGGGTCCATCGTCACCGCCTGAAGAGGGAGCAGCTGAATCGGCGACGCTGCCGGCGACGACGGGGAGCGCGGCGGCCGAGATCGCGCCAGGCGAGGGAGGTCCGACGGCAAGCCGTTCGACTGATCTCAGCACGCCGGTGGAGGCCTCGACTCTGACGCTTCCACCCGCCGAGGCACCCGCCGGCGGCGCATCCCCAGACGAGCACGCGGGGGGGCCGACCGGCGACCAGTCGTCTACACCGGAACTGACGATCGATCGGCTCGAGCCGATGGTCGTCCGGCGCGGTTCCACCGCCGCGGTCCAGATCATCGGCGACGGCTTCGGACCGGACACCACAGTGGCGATTCGTCGCGGCGGCCGCCCCGTCCGCGCGCTGCGGGTACTCCGCACGCAGACCCACGGCGCTTCGAGGCTGCGGGTCACGCTTCTGGTCGACCGGCAACTTCCTCTGGGAACCTATTCGCTCACCGTCATCGATACCGGCGGGCGGGAGAGCAACCCCATCACTCTCGAGGTGGGGCTTTGAACGCCGCCGTTCTGTGAGACAGGGTCCGGCGATCGCACCGATTCAAAGAGGAGAAAGACAAATGACTCGGTTCTTCTGGATCTCGCTGGCGCTGGCAGTCGCGACCCCCGCAAGCCTGGGCGCCGGGGACGGCTCACCGCCGGCAGATGACCGCATCGCGAGGCTCGAGAGCGGGCTGGCGGATCTGCGGCGGGAAGTCCAGGCTCTTCGCGAGATGGTTGAACAGAAGCTGGCCGAAGCGCAGGCCGGCAAGCCCGCCGCTCAGGGGCTGGCGTCCATCGCCGATACGATCGAATCGGTCGCCAGTGGCCTCGAGGCCGAACAGCAGGAACTGGCCGAAGCGGTCCGGTCCAACACCGCGACTGTCGAGGCTCTCTCCGCAGCCGAGCAACGCCGCACCCAGGTGTCTGTCTACGGGACTTTCAACATCATCGACCCTCAGGGACAGGACTCGGTCTTCGACGCCGAGGCGTTCGAGCTGGTCTTCAGCGGCCAGCGCCACGACCGTCTCGGCTTCTTCGCCGAGATCGAGTTCGAGCGGGCGGCAGCGGTCGGCAGTCGCCGCGGCGGGGAGGTGTTGCTGGAGCAAGCCTACGCTACCTATACCTTCTCGCCGGCCGTCAATCTTCGCGCCGGCGTGATTCTGGTGCCGTTCGGCAATTTCAACGTGGACCACTACGCTCCCAATCGCGACGTCATCTCGAAGCCGCTCGTCTCCTACGTGGTGGCGCCATCGGACTGGACGGACAACGGCCTCGGGCTCCACGGCAGCCTGATCACCGGCACCAACTGGAGCTTCGAATATGAGACCTACCTGGTCGCGGGTCTCGATGCAAACATCACGGCTCTCGGGACCCGGGCCGCGCGCCAGGGCTTCGGCATCGACAACAACGACGACAAGTCGCTGGTAGGCCGGTTCGCTTTCAGCCGCGCCGGAGCCCTGAACCTGGGACTGTCCGGATACACGGGAAAGTACGATGACGACGACCGCCTCCGCCTCACCGGGTGGGCGGTCGACGGTTCCTTCGAGCTTCGCCGGCTGCGTCTCACCGGCGAATACAATCGGTTCGGCGCCGAGCAGCCCACCGGCCCTGACGCGATCCTGGAAGGCTACTACGGCCGGCTGGTCCTCGACGTCACGTCTCCGTGGCTGCGCGGCGGCTGGCACGGTCGAGCATTCCCGACAGCGAGCCTGGCTCTGGTCGCCCAGGTCGACCACGTCTGCCTCGATGGCCCCCTCGACGGTCTCATGGTCACCAACTCGGAGCGCCGGACGACTTTCGGTCTCAACTACCGGCCAAACCACCATTGGGTACTGAAGCTCGACTACGAGGACAGCGAGGCCACCGGAGCCCCCTTGCAGAAGGGCGACTTCCGCGGCTACCTGGCCTCCGTGGGCTTCCAGTTCTGAGACACAGCCATCCTGGAAACGCGGGCGAGCAGCGGCCGCCCGCTCACGATCCTCGACAGCCGAGCTCGCCGGCGACGATCTCCGAAGCCGGCAGGAAGAGGAAGCTGGTGCCGGATCCCTCCTGGCCGATGTTGGGGCTGGTGGTCTCCTCGATCGCGGTCCAGTAGGCGCGGCCGGGCACCAGGCGAAGGCGCTCGGCCATGGTGGGCAGCTCAAGACGCCGCGACGAGCCGCCACGTGGATCGATCTCGTGCAGCGTCCACTGCCGCTTGCCGACCGCCGCCACCGGCATCGCCTTCTCGAGCACCATCTTGACCCGCGCGTCGGTGGGCGAGGAAGCCTTCAGCTGCGCGGCCGTCACCTCTGGCTCGTCTTCCTTTTCCTCCGGCACGACGCGGCTGGTGAGCACGTAGAGACGACCATTCCAGGCTTGCAGCGCGGCCGCCCGCCCCTCGTCCGCGGCGTCGCCGGCCGCGATCTGTCGCAGCCCGCGGGCGGTCATGCGGTGCACGGACCAGGGCTCGGTGAAGCGCAGGGCGTAGATCTTGCCGCCGAGGCGGGCGACGTAGGGACGGCGATCGTAGAGGTAGTACGAGGCGAACTCGCCGTCGGCGGAATCGAGCGGCAGCTCATGGAGCATCCGGAGCTCGCCGGCGGCCGGATCGAGCCGTACGAATCCACGCCGCCAGGTGCCGGACGCCTCGGGGTCGTCGGGTGGCCTGACGCTGGTATCGACGAAATCGGCGTAGCCGTGGAAGACGCCGTCGTGGACCACCGCGTCGTTGAGCGAGGCTTCTGTGAATCCTTCGCCTTCGAGCGAGGCGAACGGCCGCTCCAGGCGCTCGACGGCGAGCGACTCATTCAGCCGCACTACCCGCCGCTTGCCCACCAGAACGTAACCGTCGCCGCTGCGCTCGAAGCGCATCGGCTCGCTGTAGTCGATGCCGGCGCCTTCGAGCGAAGCCTCTCCGATACGGCGACCATCGCGGCCGTAGGTGGCCAGTCCCTTGCTGCCTGGATCGACCAGCACCAGCTGGTCCTCACCGACGTTCCAGGCCGCCGACGCCGTCCACGGCGGTGCCGGCTCCAGGCTCACCCGCGAGCACGGCACGGGCGAGACCGGCGGCGCCGACGCGCAGCCCGTCGCGAGGGCTGCGAGCGCCAGCAGCGTCAGCACCATTTGGAAATTCGTCCACCGCGCGCGACGGCGCCGTCGTCTGTTCTCCCTGGTCCGATTCATGGGGGGCCTCCATGAAGTGCCGCCGGCCGTGTCGTCGACCGATGATGCCCCTTGGATCAGTCGCCGGGCGAGGAAGTTCCCGGTCGGCGGCACGATACACCGACAACAGCTCGGTCTCAGCTACAGGTTGGACTGTCTGCTCGGGAGAAACTGAGCCCTCGGACTACCCAACTGGTGAGCGATCCCACCCTTCCGGGCGTTGCACACCCACGCCTTCGTCCGCACCCTGAGTAGGGAGGCACTCGCCGAGTGGGCGAAGCCCCGCGTGATCGCAACCTGGAGGTCGCCATGTTCGAAACAGCTCGCTCTGATCACTTCGGTCCCCGGTCGCTGCCGGCTCTGGCAGCGACCGCCCTTCTCCTCGCCAGCGCCACCGTCGTCGACGCTCGGGACGCCGGGAAAGAGCCCGCGCCGGCAGCGGCCACGGCGGCGGCGACCATCGAGCTCCTGGATCCGGGATCCGAGCCCAGGATCGAGCTGCGGCTCACGCCGACGGACGGAGCCGAGCAGGTGGTCTCCTCCTCGATCAGCCTGGCGACTCTCGGCCTCAAGAACCGGGAGCTGACCGCGGTGGATCCGCGGGCTCACCTGGAAACCGAGCACACCGTGACGGTCGAGCGGTCGGATCCTGGATCGATCCATCTGGGCATCGAGTCGTCGGCCCGGCACCGAAGGGTGGTGGACAAGGCCTATCGCAAGCATGTCGAGACGAGCGCCTCCATCGTCGTCGACCACCAGGGCTCGGTCCTGCGGGGCGAGCTCGCCGACCCATGGCCGTTCTGGTGGGCGGTCGCGGGGACATACGAGATCCTCAGCCCTCGATTTCCGCCGCAACCTGTCGGCCAGGGGGCGAAATGGCGGCTGCGGCTGCCGGTCACGGTGGCCAGGGATCTCTCCATCCCTCTCGACGTCGACGTCGAAATCGAAAGCCTCGGGCAAGACAGGGTGGTCCTGGCGTATTCGATCGACACCGAGCGCTACGAGCTCGACATGAAGGAGCGCAAGATCCTCTGGCGCAACGAGCCCGGGTCAGCCGCCAAGGCCAGGAACAACTTCATGTCGGTCACCGGTGCCGGCAACGCGCTCTACGACCTGCGGCAGGTTCGCCCGGTCGAAGCCGAGCTCTATTTCGACCGGTTCTCCGAGGCCAAGAAGGGCAAGGGCTGGAATCCGTTCGCCTTCGGCGACCGCGTCCACGTCAAGCAGCAGAAGACCGGCGACTCGTAGCCGCCTTCAGGATCACGGCAAGAGACGCGCAACGAGGCCGAGCCGCGTTGTGCGCCTTCAATCACCGCGCTACACTGGTACACGCTGGAAAAAGGCACAGCCGGCGAAAGCCGGTGTCGCAAAGCCGCGGGTCCTCGACCCCTCCGGGCGGTCGACCTCCTCGAAAGGCGCAGGACCGCCGAGCTGCCGAAGGCAGATCGGCGGTTTTCTAATTCGGAGGAGGACTCATGACACGTACGCACCCACTCTCGATCGTCGCCCTCCTGATTCCAGCCCTCATTCTGGCTCACGCTCCCGAAGCCGCGGCTCTGCCGCGCGAGAAGGACCGTTGGATTCAGGTCGACTCGTCCAACTTCACCATTCTCAGCAACGCGTCGCCGACGACGGCAAAAAGCGTCGCCGAGGACCTGGAACAGTTCCGGACGGTGCTGGCGCAGCTGACCACCGGTAAGCAGAACTCCCCGATCCCGACGCTGATCTACGTTTTCAGTCACGACCGTGCGTTCGAGCCGTACAAACCCATCCGGGACGGCAAGCCGGCGGACATTGGGAGCCTCTTCCAGGGGCGCAGACACGCCAACTACATCTCGCTCAACGGCTCCCTCAGGACAGAAACCTCGAAGGCCGTTTACACGATGTATGCCTTCCACTTCCTGCACAACAACCTGCCCGGCTTCGCTCCGGCCTGGGCCGAGCTCGCCTATGCCTACGCCTTCGACGACGACCCTTCACCACGAGCGATCGTCGCCGGAGAGACCGCCCACCGTCTGCTGCCGTCGAGAAAAGTGGTCGCCAACAACCTGCTCCTGCTCTACACCAAAGCGGGTATGCGCGAGCCGGCCCAGGAGTTGATCGACCGCTTCTTCGCCCAGCAGGCGACCGCCGCCGAGCTCGCCGAGGCACGATCTCAGCTCGCCCATCTCGATCTCCAGGCCGCCTACGACCTGCTGCGGGACGACAAGACCGAAGAGGCCGGCAAGATCCACGAGGATCTAGAAGCCGCCTCGGCCGGTGGCCAGGTGAACGCACGGATGACCGAGCAGATCCGCCGCCTCGCTCAGGACATCGAGGGCCAACGGACCAACGACCGGTACAACAAGGCCGTCGACCGCTACAACGCTGGCGACTTCGCTGCGGCCCGCGACCTCTTACAGGGCGTGCTGGCGGGGTCGCTACAGCGCCGCCTGGAGAGGCACGAACTGGCCCGCGGGCGCGCCCAGCAGATGTTACCTGCCGGCCTCCGGGTCGGACGAAAAGGGCCCCTTGCTGACCATTCGCAACTACGGGTCCGCCGGTGACCACGTCGTCGGCCAGCTCTGCTCTTATGCCTTTCTCGACGACCCGCCCGAGGGCGACCAGCAACGGCTCGAGCAAAACCCGCAACGACTCGCGCGCAACCGGGATCAGGTGGTCGCTGACATGCGCAATATCGTGGGTCTGAGAGATGTCGAGATCGTGCACGAGCGCCTGTGGCGCTACAACAACCGTTACTCCCTGGAGCAGCTGAGCGAGGGCCTCCCTCTGCACATCGAGGCATCCCAGGGCGAGCACAACGTCTGGTACACCGGCGGCACCTTGAGCCATTGGAACATCGACGCGATCACCGACTACAACCAGGTGCTCGCCAAGCGCTTCGCCAAACGGATCGGCTTGCCGTTTCTCACCCGCCTCAAGCTCTCTCGCCTCGGCGACCTGTGGCGCGATTTCTGATCCTGGAGACGAAGGCCCCTCCTGGGATCAAGAGCGTCGGCCGGGGCGGTCGTCATCGGTGGCACCACCCACCGGCCTTGACGCCGCCACGCCGTAGAGCCCGACGGTGGGTGCCAGCAGCACCGCCACGGTGACCATGGCGACGCGCAGGCCGTAGCGGGTCGCCAGATGGCCGAGCGCCGGGCCTCCGGCCACCTGGCCGAAGGCGTCCATCTGATTGACCGTCGACAACACGGTGGCCCGCGCCCGTGGATCGAGACCGCGGTTGATCCAACCCTGGAAGATCGGCGACGCGAGCCGGCGGGCCACAGTGACGACGACGAAGGCGGTGACGGCGAGCGCGACGCCGCCGGCCAGGGCAAAGGCCAGCATGCCACCGATCACCACCACCTGGAAGGCGACGAGCAACGCTACCGTGCCCCGGTGATCGAGCCCCGCGGCACGGCGCCGCAGACCCTCGGCGGCGATCAATGTGATCAGCATGGCGACGCCGTGGACGGCACCGAGCAACATCGGGTTGTTCCAGCCGGAGAGGCGGGGAAGATCGAAGTTGGTCAGCAGGTGCATTTCCCACAGGCGGTCGATGCCCTCGCTCGCCAGCCCGGCGAAGAGATTGAGCAGCAGAACGACGCGCAACAGCGGACTGCGCCGGCCGGCCGTGATGCCGCGCGCCAGGGTGTCGCGCATCTTGCGCCAGGTCCGGTGATCGTCTTCGCCGGCCGGGCGAAAGCCGGTCTCGGGCATGTAGCGCCATAGAAACAATGCCAGGGCCAGCAGCACGAGCCCCGCGACCCGGATCGCCAGATCGGGCCGGATGGTGGCCAGCAGCACGCTGGCGAAGATGCCCGCGAACGACAACGCCTGATCCACCTGGGTGCCGCGCAGCAGCACGGCGGTCATACGCTCCTCGCCCACCTCGTCGGCCAGCCAGGCGTCCTGCGCGCCGCTGGTCAGCGTGTAGCCAGCGCCCCACACCACCTGGGCGAGAAGGATCGGCAGGAAGCTCGGCCACAGGCTCCACATCACGAAGCCGGCGCCGATCACCCCGTAGCCCAGCAGCACTGACAGCCGCCTGCTCTTGAAATCCGCCACCACGCCCGTGGGAATCTCGAACACGAACACCGACAGCTCGAGCACCGTGCCGATCAACACCATCTGGAGCGCATCGAGCCCCGCCACGTCGAGGTGGTAGATGGCGCTCGTCACCCAGGCGGTGTAGCCGCAGAACGCGAAAGTGCCGCGGATCGTGAGGTAGACGTTCTCAGCTCGCATGGCTCCACTCTACGCGACGCCTGCTGAAGCCAGGGTCAGTGAGGCGCGGCTGACTCTTGGGCCGAACGGGCACATTCCAGGGACGAGCCCCGGCTCGCCGCCTGGACGCGCGGATAGACTGTGAGTGGAAGACTGAAAAGATAGACGCGGAGCGAGCTTCACCTGACTCCTGGAGCGCGAGCCGTCGACGCCTCAGGCGCTGGCTCGTCTCCCGGACGGATCGACCGGAGTAAAGACATGCGCTCATGCATCGCAGCGATTGCCGCCTGCGGCCTCCTCGCCACGCCCTTGGTAGCGCAGGACGAGGCGGCGCCGGACGAGCGGTACGAGGAAGTCGTCGACGTTCACGTGGTGAACGTCGAGGTGGTAGTGACCGACAAGGAGGGCAAGCCCGTGACCGGGCTGACCCGCGAGGACTTCGAGCTCTACGAGGACGGTCAGCCGATGGTGCTGACCAACTTCTTCGCTGCCGAGGTACCGAGCGAGGCCTCGATCGAGGCGCTGGAAGAGGCCGGCGGTGAGGCGCTGGGGGCGTTGCCGGTGAGCGGCACCTCGGGGCTCAAGCTGGTGATCTTCGTCGATCAGCTCAATATCGGCCCACAGAACCGCAAGCTGCTGTTCGAGCGCCTGCGCCAGGAGCTGCGCGAGCGCGCCGCCCCCGGCACCGAGGTCATGGTGGCCACCATGAGCAGCCGGCTGGAGATCGCCCAGCCGTTCACCGACGATCTCGATCAGGTCTTCGCGGTACTCGACGAGGAAGAAGAGAAGACCAGCTTCTACACCCTCCACGAGAGCGAGAGGCGGCTGTATCGGAGCAAGGTCCAGCGAGCCAGCCTGCGCGAGTTCACGCCGCAGACCGCCACCCTGGTCGATCCGCTCACCGGACAGGTCGTGCAAGCCGAGACCGAGAGCGATCCCGACTTCGACATCGCCATCCGGGAGGCCATGGACCTGGCGATCGAGAGCCGCAGGCTGGCCGAGCAGGCGACCCAGCGGGTCAGGGCGACCATCGGCGCGCTGGGCGGCTTTTGCGACACCCTGGGTGGCATGGCCGGCCGCAAGGCGCTGCTCTACCTGAGCGACGGTCTACCGACCCGCCCCGCCGACCCGATGCTCGAAACCTGGACGGCGAAGTTCGAGACCTGGTCGATCCAGAACGAGAGCGACATCCGGAACCGATCCCGCAATCGGGACGCGCCGCGGGAGTTCCAGCAGGTCGTCTCTTCGATCGGCACCGGCATCCACGACCTCTCCGACAACTTCGAGCAACTTGCGATCCGGGCGAGCGACGACCGGGTGGCCTTCTACCCGATCTCGAACGCCGGCCGCGGGGGCGCGGGCAACAGTGCGTCGGTGGGCGGCGGCAACATCCTCGGCGGCAGCGGCGCGCACTCCTCCCGGGCGGCTGAAAACCTCGACAAAGCCGCCTCTCTGCTGCAGATCGCGGAGGACACCGGCGGCCAGGCAATGGTGCGCTCGGCCAACCTCGGCCTGTTCCTCGACAACGTGCGCAGCGACTTCGAAAACTTCTATTCCCTGGGCTACAGCCCGCCCCACGGCGGCACGGACGAGGAGTACCACGATCTCCAGGTAAAGGTGCGGCGCGAGGGGCTGCGGGTGCGTCACTTCAAGGGCTATCACAACAAGAACTGGCGCCAGCGCCTGGGTGAGATGACCGCCGCCACCGCGCTCTACTCGATCGAGTCGAACCCGCTCAGCATCGAGGTCACCCCCGGCGAGGCCCGGCGCGAGGGCAAGCTCTACCGGGTACCGATCACGGTGCTGATCCCGTTCGAGCAGATCCGCCTGATCCATCAAGACAAATTCTTCAACGCCCAGCTCACGGTGCTGGTGCTGGTCCGCGACGAGGAGGAAGGAGGCCTGTCGGAGACCCGCAGGTTCGACCTGCCGATCAAGGTTCCGGACAACCGCGTGCTCGAAGCGCTGCAGCAGTCCGCGACCTATCAGATGGAGCTCGAGATGAAGGCGGGCAAGAAACGCGTGGCGATCGGCGTCCACGATCACCTGGCCCAGACCGAATCCACGGTGAAGACCGAGCTCGTGGTGGGCGAGAGCCCGGCGACGGGAGCTCAAGGATGAGCCAGATCTACTCGAGAACCCACGTTGGGGCTCTGCTCCTGCTGCTCTCGATCGCACCGGCCCTGTTCGCCCAGGCACTGCCCGCGCAGGAGAACGAATCCACCGCCGACGCCGCGGCCGAGAGCGCCGCTCCCGGCGAGATCATCGTCACCGGCCAAGAGGCCGATCTCGAAGGGGACGGGGCCACGGGCGACGGAGCGGTCACCGACACGATCGACGTCGAGGTGGTCAACGTCGAGGTGATCGTCACCGACAAGACGGGCCAGCCGATCGAAGGGCTCACTCGCGACGACTTCGAGCTGCTCGAAGACGGGCAGCTGGTGACGCTGTCGAACTTCTACGCCGCGCGCAGATCGGCGACGTCCTGGGGCATGGATGCGGCCACCCGCGAACCGGTCGCCGCTCCGATGCCGGCGCCGGCCGCCGAGGGGTCACCGTCCGAGCCGCTGTCCGAGGCACACCTGATCCTGTACGTCGACAATCTCAACATCAGCCCACAGAACCGCAAGCACCTGTTCGAGAGCCTGCGGGAGGTCCTGAGAGAGCGCGGCGCCACGCCGAGCCAGACGATGCTGGTGGTCATGAACCGCAGCGTGGAAGTGGTGCAGCCGTTCACCCGCGACCTCGCCGCGATCTTCGCCGCCATCGACGAGATCGAGCAGCAGGGTAGCGTGCACACCCTGTTCGACGGCTCGCGCCGGATGTTCCTCTCGCAACTGGAGCGCGCCAGCGTGCGCCCTTTCCTGCCGAAGAAGGGCGCCGAGCTCGACCCGGAATTCGACCACGCGATCAAAGTCGCGCTCGAGATGTCCGACAACGTCCGGGCTCTGGCCGAGGAGCGCTACCAGAAGGTCGAGGCCACGCTCGAGGCCCTCGGCGGCCTGTGCGACACCCTGGGCGGCCTGCCCGGCCGCAAGGCGGTGGTCTACTTGAGCGACGGCCTGCCCCTGCGGCCGGCCGATTCCCTGGTTGCAGCCTGGAACGGCAAGTACCTGAACTGGCTGCTCGAGGTAGAGGACGACATCCGCCGGCGCTCGCGGTTCCAAGGCGCCGTCGAGAAGTTCAACCGGCTCTCGACCTCCCTCGGTTCGTCGCAGTTCGACCTGCAATCCGAGCTCAACCGGCTGACCACCCGCGCCAACGACAACCAGGTGGTCTTCTACCCGATCTCCAAGAGCGGCCGGAGCAGCGACTTCGTGTCCGCCGAGAACCCGGGTAGCGTTGACTACAACACCGCCTCGATGCGGCGTGACATGCAGAGCACGGAGAACCTCACCCGCGACTCTACGCTGCTGCGCCTGGCCGAGGACACCGGCGGCGTCGCCCTGCTGCGAAGCGTCCACATCGGCCGCCTGCTGGAGCAGGTGGACCGCGACTTCGGCAGCTTCTACTCCCTGGGCTACACCCCGCCGCGCACGACCGGCGATTTCCGCTTCCATCGCCTGGACGTCCGCGTCCGCCACCCGCAGGCGCGGGTACGCCACGTCAAGGGCTATCGCAACAAGAGCTGGCGCCAGCGCCTGGGAGAGAAGACCGCCGCGGCGGCGCTCTACGCCTTCGAGACGAACCCCCTGGGCGTGCGCCTGGCGCCGGGCGATGCCAGCCGTGAGGGAGACGTCTACCGGGTGCCGATCATGGTCAAGATCCCCTTTCAGCAGATGCGGCTGCTGCACCAGGAGGACAACTACAACGCCCAGCTCACAGTGCTGGTACAGGTGAGCGACGACCGATCCGGTTTGTCCTCGACCCGGCGTTTCGACCTGCCGATCAAGATTCCGACCGCCCGTGTGCTCGAGGTGCTGCCCCAGGTCGCCGCCTATCCGCTGGAGCTGATCATCCCCGAGGGTCCACACCGTGTCGCCATCGGCGTCCGCGACCACCTGGCGCGCACCGAGGCCACCGTTCAGTACGAGCTGTTGGTGGGGCCTGGCGCGGACACGGGAGAACCTGCGACAATCGAGACTGGTCCGGCAGAACCAGAAGGTTGATCGAGCGGCGCCCGGCGCCGGCGGCCGCGGATCAACCGTGCCTCGGCGTGGCTCAGGCGTCTGCCGGTTCACACACAGGAGGACGACGATGATCAATCCGATCCCGAGCACAACGACCTCGCGGTGGTCGCCGGCGACCGCGCTGCTGGCGGCCGCGCTGGTCGCCACCGGCGCGCCTCTCGCGGCTCAGCAGACCGATACCATCTTCAGTGAAGAGATCGAGGTCAAGGTCGTCAACGTCGAGGTGGTGGTCACCGACAAGGCCGGTCAGCCGATCAGCGACCTCACCATGGAGGACTTCGAGGTTCTCGAAGACGGCAAGCCGGTGCAGCTCACCAATTTCTACGCCGTCGACAACGCCGGGGCCAGCCTGGGCGCCGGCCAGATGCCAGAGGCAGGCGACGAGTCGGCGGAGCCCGCGCGCCCGGCGGGCAGCACCCAGCGCCTGCACCTCGTGATCTACGTCGACAACTTGAACATCCGGCCGGAGAACCGCAAACACCTGTTCGAGAAACTGCGCACGCACTTGCGGGAACAGGGCGCGCTGCCCGGAACCCGGGCGATGCTGGTGGCGATGAACCAGCGGCTGGAGGTGGTCGTGCCGTTCACCGACGATCTCACCAAGATCGACGCCGCGCTCGACGAGATCGAACGCCGGACCAGCTACTACGCCCTCCTCGACATGGAGCGCCGGAGGCTCATGCACGAGCTGGCCCGCGCCAATCTGAAGAGCATCCCCTGCCACCGCAACCGGCCGGACCCCACCGCGTCGACCGACCTGGTCTTCGACGAGGCCGTGCGCACCGCGCAGAGGTTGGCGATGGACGTCAACTCCATCGGCGAGCAGCGCTACCAGGTGTCGCGCGGCACCGTCCAGTCGCTGGCCGCGTTCACCGACACCCTGGCAGGCCTGCCGGGGCGCAAGGCCCTGCTCTATTTGAGCGACGGCATCTCCATGCGCCCGACGGAGAGCCTCAACGCCGCCTGGCTCGCCAAGTACGAGCAGTGGTTTCAGCGCAGCGAGAAAGCCATTCGCAACTGTTCCAGGTTTCCGGAAGCGGCCTCGGACCTGCTGCGCGCCGCCAGCATGGCGGGCACCAACCAGACCGACATGCACAGCGATTTCAACCGTCTGACCGACCGCGCCAGCGACAATCGGGTGGCGTTCTATCCGATCTCGAACAGCGGCCGCGGGGCCGGCATGGGATCCGCCGAAATCCCTGGAAGCCTGGACGGCACCTCCGGCCAGCTGTGGCGCGACGCGATGGTCACCGAGGCGATCAGCCGCGACGCCGCCCTGTTGCAGATGGCCGAGGATACGGGCGGCGAGGCGCTCACCCGTACCGCCAACATCGGCGAGCTGCTCGACCGGGTAGGCCGCGACTTCTCCACTTTCTATTCCCTGGGCTACGCGCCGCCGGACCGCAACAAGGACACGCAGTTCCACAAGATCAAGGTCAAGGTACGCCGCGACGGTGCCAAGGTGCGCCATGTCGAGGGGTACACCGACAAGACCTGGCGCGACCGGCTGGGCGACATGACCACCGCCGCCGCGCTGTACGAGATCGAGGCCAACCCGCTCGGCGTCCAGCTCCAGCGCGGCGAAACGGTGCCCCTGGGCGGTGGCCGCCTCAAGATCCCGATTCTGGTGCAGATCCCCTTCCGCGACCTCCAGATGGTCTCGGACGGCGAGAAGTACACCGCCAGCCTGTCGATCCTGGTGGTGGTACGCGACGACGAGAACGGCTTCTCCAAGCCGCGCCGTTTCGACCTGCCGATCCAGGTGCCCAACGCCCAGATCCTCCAGGCCCGCCAGCAGGCGGCGGCCTATCCGGTGGAGCTGGAGCTGAAGAAGAACGCCCGGGTGGCGGCGATCGGCGTACGCGATCACGTCGCCCGATCCGCGTCGGTGGTCAAGCTCGACCTCGGTCTCGGCGGAGACGACGACGGGAAGGCCAAAAAAGGCAAGAAGCGCAAGAAGAAGAAGAAGAAGACGAAGAAAACTTGAGGAGGCCACTTCGATGACGCCCTCAGATGGGTGGCCCTCGGGCCACGACCGCTCCACCGCGGCACGCCCCGCGCCGCTCGCTCCGGCCGCGTTCCTCGTCCTGGCCCTCATCGTCGGCGGACCGCTGACTGCCCAGCAGCAGGGCACGGGCTTCACCGACACCATCGACGTCAACGTCGTCAACGTCGAGGTGGTGGTCACCAGCAAGGACGGCCAGCCGATTACCGGCCTCACCCGCGAGGATTTCGAGATCTTCGAGGACGGCCAGCCGATGGAGCTGACCAACTTCTACGCCATCGACGACGGCGGCGCCCGTCTGGGAACCGGCCAGGTGCCGGAGGCGGAAGCCGAGGCCCTGCCGTCGCGGCGCTCGGGCGGGACGAGGCGCCTCAACCTCGTCGTCTTCGTCGACAATCTCAACATCCGTCCCGAGAACCGCAAGCTGCTGTTCGAGAACCTGCGCGAGAAACTGCACGCCGACGCGGTGCCCGGCAGCCGGGTGATGGTGGTGGCGATGAACAACCGGGTGCAGGTGGTCGAGCCCTTCACCCAGGATCTGGACCGGATCTTCGCCGCTCTCGACGGCATGGAGAGACAGACCAGTATCCACGCCCTGCTGGACAGCGAGCGGCGAATGTTCATGAGCAGGCTGGCGCGCGGCGACGTCGGCGACTATCCGTGCAATCGCCGCTCCTCGAGCTCATCGTCCGGAGGTGGCGGCGGATCCGGGAGCTCCGGCGGTGGCGGCGGCGGCGGTTTCGGCGGGGGCGGCAGCGGCCCCGATTTCGATCATGCCATCCGCGACGCCCACGATCTCGCACAGACCGTCCGGCACCTGGGCGAGCAACGTTTCCAGGCCGCCCGCGGCACTGTCCAATCCCTGCAGTTCTTCAGCGATACCCTCGGTGGTTTGCCGGGCCGCAAGGCGCTGCTCTATCTCAGCGACGGCATCCCCATACGGCCCGCGGACTCCCTGGCCGAGGCCTGGATCGCCAAATACGATCAGTGGTTCCAGCAACACGAGAGCGCCATCCGGAACTGTTCCAGGTACGCGAGCGCGATCCCCGACCTGCAGCGGGCATCCACCGGTTCGGGCACCCACAACTTCGATCTGCACAGCGACTTCAACCGCTTGACCGAGAAGGCGAGCGACAACCGCGTGGCCTTCTATCCGATCTCGAACCACGGCCGCAATTCCGCCTTCATCTCCGCCGAGGTGCCGGGCGGCATGGACGGTCAGTCCGGGACGATGATCCGCAGCGCCATGATCGCCGAGAGCCACAGCCGCGCCGCCTCGCTGCTGCAGATGGCTGACGACACCGGCGGCCAGGCACTGACCGGCAACGCCAACGTCGGCAAGTTGCTCGACCGTGTGCGTCAGGACTTCTCCACCTTCTATTCCCTGGGCTACACGGCGCCCGAGGCCAAGCGGGACAACGCGTTCCACAAGATCGAGGTCAAAGTCCGGCAAGGCGGCGTCCGGGTGCGTCACGTCTCAGGCCGCAAGGACAAGACCTGGGTCGACCGGCTGGGCGAGATGACCGCCGCGGCGGCCCTCTACGAGCTCGAGTCCAATCCGCTCGGCATTCAACTGCAGCCCGGCGAGCCGGTGCGCGAAGGCAACCGGTTCAAGGTGCCGATCCTGGTCCAGATCCCGCTCGGCGAGATCCAGATGGTCTCGGACGGCGACAAGTACAAGGCCGACCTGGCGCTGTTGGTGGTGGTGCGCGACAGCCAGGGCGGGTTCTCTCCCCCCCGGCAGTTCGACCTGCCGATCGAGATCCCCGCCGCCCAGATCCTCCAGGCCCGCCAGCAGGCCGCCGGCTACCCCCTGGAGCTGGAGATGAAGAAGAACGCGCGGGTCGTGGCGATCAGCGTGAGAGACAATATCGGCCAGACCGCATCGGTGGTCAAGCTCGACTACGACTTCGGCGGGGGTAACGAGAAGAAGGCGAAGAAGAAAAAGAAGAAGAGGAAGACCCGTTGACGAGCTACCGCTCCACGGCTGGAGGCGTCAGCCCGCTCGCCGCGCTCCTGGGCGTGGCTCTCGTTGTCGGCCCGCTCGCGGCACAGCAGCGCGGCGACACCTTCACCGACTCGATCGACGTCGATGTCGTCAACGTCGATGTGGTGGTCACCGACAAGGCCGGCCAACCGATCACCGGCCTCACCCGCGGCGATTTCGAAATCTTCGAAGACGGCAAGCCGGTGCAGCTGACCAACTTCTATGCCGTCGACGAGGCCGGGGCTTCGCTAGGCGCGGCACGGATGCCCGAAGACGGCGCCGTGGTGCAGCCATCCCGGCCGCCGGGGACCACACAGCGTCTCAATCTCGTCATCTTCGTCGACAATCTCAACATCCGCCCCGAGAACCGCAAGCTGCTGTTCGAGAAACTGCGTGAGGAGCTCCGCTCGGACGTCATCCCAGGCAACCGGGTGATGCTGGTGGCGATGAACAACCGGGTGGAGGTGATCGAGCCCTTCACCGAGGACCTGGACCGCATCTTCGCCGCTCTCGACTCGATCGAGAGGCAGACCAGCGTCCACGCGCTGCTCGACAGCCAGCGGCGCATGTTCATGAGCAGGCTGGCTCGGTCCGACGTGGGGGACTACGACTGCAGTCGCCCACGGCGCCCGCCGCCACCGCCGTCCGGCTCCGGTGGAACCGGTGGCGGCGGCACCGGCACCGGCACCGGAAACGGCGGCGGCAGCCGCGCGATCTCGGGCAACCGGGGTCTCCTCCACGCGATCCGGGATGCCCAGAACCTCGCCCTGGACGTCAATCGTCTGGGGGAGCAGCGCTACCAGGCCGCGCGCGGCACCGTCCAGTCCCTGCAGTTCTTCAGCGACACCCTGGGAGGTCTGCCGGGACGCAAAGCGCTGCTCTACTTGAGCGACGGCATCCCCATGCGGCCCGCGGAATCTCTGTCCGAAGCCTGGATCGCCAAGTACAGCTTCTGGCTCCAGCAGATCAAAGGGTGCCTCGGGGACGGTTTCGCGGCCTCGGATCTCCAGCGGGCGATCACCGGCTCCGGCACGCACAACCTCGACCTGCACAGCGATTTCACCCGCCTGACCGAGAAGGCGAGCGACAACCGCGTGGCCTTCTACCCGATCTCGAACCACGGTCGCGGTTCCTCCTTTATCTCCGCCGAGGTGCCGGGCAGCACGGACGGCCAGTCCGGAACCATGATCCGCGGCGCCATGATCGCGGAGAGCCACAGCCGCGCCGCCTCTCTGCTGCAGATGGCCGAGGACACCGGCGGCCAGGCGTTGACCGGCAACGCCAACGTCGGCGAGCTGCTCGACCGGGTGCGGAGGGACTTCTCGACCTTCTACTCGCTGGGGTATGCGCTGCCCGTTGCCAAGCGGGACAACGCCTTCCACGAGATTAAAGTCAAGGTCCGCTGTGACGGCGCCAGGGTACGCCACGCCTCTGGCCGCAAGGACAAGACCTGGGTCGACCGACTGGGCGACATGACCGCCGCGGCGGCCCTCTACGAGCTCGAGTCCAACCCGCTCGGGATCCAGCTACAACGTGGCGAGCCGGTGCGCGAGGGCAACCGCTTCAAAGTGCCGATCCTGGTCCAGATCCCGCTCGGCCAGATCCAGATGGCCTCGGACGGCGACAAGTACAAGGCCGACCTGGCGCTGCTGGTGGTGGTACGCGACAGCAAGGGCGGATTCTCTCCCCCCCGGCAGTTCGACCTGCCGATCGAGATCCCCACCGCCCAGATCCTCCAGGCACGGCAGCAGTCCGCCGGCTACCCCCTCGAGCTGGAGATGAAGAAGAACGCGCGCGTCGTGGCGATCAGCGTCCGCGACAACATCGGCCAGACCGCATCGGTGGTGAAGCTCGACTACGACTTCGGTGGCGGTGACGAGAAAAAGGCGAAGAAGAAAGGAAAGAAGGGTTGACGCCCATTCACCCGGGGTTGAAACCCCGGGCTACGATCTCCCGCCCCTGGCGAGGCGAAGAATCAGATGCTCGTCGCGTCTGCTGGTTCCTCGCCTTTCTTCTCTTGCTGGCCACCGCCTACAAGTGACGGCCGGCGGGCTCTCCCGCCGGCTCGCCGGCTGGCTCGACGATCAGCCCTGGTTCGCTCTGCCCGTGCTCGGCGGCGGCATCACGATCCTCGTGCTGGCGGTGATCGAGACCCTGCTGGGCGTGCTGCTGGCCCACCCGGCCTGGCTGGGCGAAGCAGGCTTCGTGCCCGACGGCGTGCGCTCGATCTACCTGCGTGAGGACTGGTCGATCCCCCAGGGCGACCCGAAGCTGGTGACCTGGGACCCGGAGCTCACCTACGTGCTGACTACCGGCCCGGGTCGCTTCGTCAATCGCGAGTTCGACACCACGCTGGCAGGCAACAGCGCCGGGCTGCGCGACGACGAAGCCTCCCTCGAGAGCCCCGACCTGATCGTGCTCGGCGACTCGTACACTCTCGGCTGGGGCGTGGAGCGGCACGAGACCTTCGCCCAGGTGCTCGAACGGCGCACCGGGCTCAGGGTGCTCAACGCGGGCATGTCATCCTACGCCACCGCCCGGCAGATGATCCTGCTGGAGCGGCTCGACACCTCGGCGGCGCGCGCCGTGGTGGTGCAGTACTTCCTGAACGACTTCGCGGAGAACCGCGCCTTCGTCGACGGCGGATTCTCGCTGGACATCACGCCGCGCTCCGAGCTCGAAGACTCGATCCGTAGCTTCCAGCGCCAGGCTCGGTACTGGCCGTCCGACTATCTGCGCGCTTTTCTCTACCGCTCGCACTTCTTCCCCGAGCTGGCGACCGTGTCGCCGGAGGAGGTGGCCGAGACCGCCCTGCGGGTCTTGGCCTCCTCCGACGAGCTCGAAGATCTGCCCGTCTTCTTCCTGCAGATCGATCCCTGGACACGGTTCTCCGGTTACAACATCATCGGTCCGATGACCGAGCTACTGCGGCGGAGCGAGCACTCGGAGCTCGCTGGACGTCTGACCCTGGTGCCGCTGGACGGCGTGCTCACCTCCCGGGACTTCTTCCTGCTGGACCCGCACCTCAGGCCTGGCGGACACGACAAAGTCGCCGCCGAGCTGGAACAGGCGCTCGTCGCCGCCGGCCTGTTGTGACCCCTGCCCTGCTTCACCGATCGGATAAACTGCGCCGAACCCGCAACCCACGGAACAAAAGACGATGGCCGAGAAACCACCGCCGCGGAAGAAGTTCCGTCGAGCGCCCCTGATCGCGATCGCGGCGTTGGCGGTCGTGTTCATAGGAACCAACGTCCTGCTCCGCTCGGGGACCGGCCCCGATCCATCGATTGCCCCGCCACGTGCCGAAACCGCGGAGCCTTCCGAGATTGAAGAGGTCGCCGGATCACTATCGCCCGAGCTCGACGTCCCGGTCACCTTCGACACCGGGTCGACCGACGCCGTCCTGGGGCTCGAGGTCCGCAAGGCGCGGCTCGCCAACTACCCCGACGGCAGCTCGTTTCTCACCGTCAACGCCGTGCTCACGAATCTCGGCGACACCGAGCTCGACAAGCTCGGCATGCGGCTCGAGCACCTCGACGAGAGCGGCACCGTGGTGCTGAGCGACGCCTTCGAGGGACTGAACAACGCTTCGCCGGTGACGCGGCCCCGCGACGTCTTTCCGCTCCATCTGCTGAAGAAATCCCGCGACACCGTGCGTGAGGCGCGGCTGGTGGTCGAGATCGTCGACCTGAACCCGGGCGCGCCGTCTTACGAACAAGCGCGCGAGATCGAGCTCCGCTGGCAGATCGAGCAGCCCGCGGGGCTCGAGATCACGGTGCGGGAGCGCGGCTATCGGTTCTCGGAAAAGTCCTTCGCTGAAGACGACAGCGGCTACTTCGACGCCGTGCTCGAGATCGAAAACGCCGGCGACCGGACGATTCGCGCGCTCGAGCTCGCTGCCGTGATCTCCGGTCCCGGAGACAGCTGGACGACGGTCGACGAGAACCACGTGGTGCTCGTCAGTGGACCGTCCCTTCGGCCGGGCGAAGTCTGGGTCGAACGTTTCATCGAAGAAGTCGAGGGGCGCCCGGAAGGCTACCGGGTGTCTGTCATCGCTGT
The DNA here is from genome assembly GCA_024226315.1 of bacterium. GTDB lineage: Bacteria > Acidobacteriota > Thermoanaerobaculia > Multivoradales > J023 > JAAELT01. The sequence continues at coordinate 23,058 of JAAELT010000283.1, forward strand.
GCAGTGAGCGAGGAGAATCGCATGCGAGAGAGCTTCCGCCACTGGATCACCGTGCCGGTGCGTTGGGGCGACATGGACGCCTTCGAGCACGTCAACAACGCCAAGTTCTTCACCTTCTGCGAGTCGGCGCGGATCTCCTATTTCGAGGCCATCGGCCTCACCGTCCACCGCCGGGCCACCGACCAGGCGCCGGCGGTCGTCACCGCCACCTGCAATTTCAGACAGCAGGTGCACTACCCGGCCACCCTCGACGTGGGCATCCGCACGATCAAAATCGGCCGTTCCAGCTTCACCCTGGAGTATGCGCTCTTCCTGAAGGACTCAGGCGAGCTGGTCGCCGACGGCAGCTCGGTTGTGGTGTGGGTCGACTACGCCGAGAACAAGTCGGCGCCGCTGCCGGAGCGGCTGAAGGAGCGAATCCGCGAGCTCGACGGTCTGGAGGAATGACGGGGCATCACTCCTCGCCCTGCTTCTCGATTCGATACAGGTGGGTCTCGGTACGCACGAAGAAGGCGGAGTCGGCAACCGCTGGTGAAGCACGGATGCGGCCGTCGAGCTGGTTGACCGCCAGCTCGCGGTAGTCGTCGCTGGCTTCGACCACCACCGAACGGCCCTCGAGGCTGAAATTGTAGATGCGGCCGGCGGCGTGGATCGGCGAGGCGTAGTAGCGGCCGTGCAGGCGCTGGCGCCAGAGGTCTTCCCCCTTGCGGGCATCGAGCCAGCTGGCGATGCCCCAGTCGCTGACCATGTAGAGACGGCCACCGATCAGGAGTGGGGAGGGGTTGGCGGGCACCTGCCAGTGGTAGCGCCAGCGCACGTGGGTGTCGGTGACGTCTCCCTTGCCGCCGGGGTGGATCGCCAGCATGTGCGGCTTGATGTAGCCGGTGTCGACGAACACCAGACCGAGCCCGGCAACCGGCCGGGGCACGTTGGAGTAGCCCTCGTAGCGCACCCGCCAGATCTCCTCGCCGGTGGCCGGGTCGTAGGAGCTGACCTGACCGGCGCCCGGACTGACGAGCTGCTCCCGGCCGGCATGGTGGATGACGAGTGGCGTGGAGAAGGCCTTCTGGTGCATGCCCTTGCGCTCGAGCTCGATCGACCGCGGCGCCTCCCACGCCAGCTCGCCGGTCTCCTTGTCGAGCGCCGCAACGAACCGGCGGTCAGTACCGTCGCAGTGGACGATCAGCAGATCCCGCCAGAGAATCGGCGAGCTGCCCGGGCCGACCTCGTGCTGGAGCTGCAGCGCGTCGCTCTTCCAGACGACCTCGGCATCCGCGGTCGCCAGAGCGGCCGTGCCGTAGGACCCGAAGTGAAAGTACACACGCCCCGGCTCGATCACAGGGGTCGGCGATGCGTAGCTGTTCTCGAGGTGGCTCTCCTGCCAAGCCTCGGGGCGGAACAGCTCCACGTCGTGGACGATCTCGCCACTCGCCTGATCGACGGCCAGCGCGCGCAGCGAGCGCTCGTCGTCGAGCGCGGTGGTCATCCAGACCTTGCCTTCGAGGATCACCGGCGAGGAAAACCCGCGGCCGGGCAACGCCACCTTCCAGGCGACGTTGTCGTCCTCGCTCCAGGTGAGCGGCAGGCCGGTCGCCGTCGAGTGGCCGTCGCCGCGCGGGCCGCGGAATTGCGGCCATTCGGCGTGGGCCATCGTGGGGAAAAGCAGGTATAGAAGAGACAGCAAGACAGGAACGATACCCACGACGACCTTCATGCCCCGGAGGGGCATCGGCGTGTAGCCCGGGGCGCGAGCCCCGGGACTCCAGACACCGCGAAAACCCAAGCCCCAGAGGGGCGATGGCGAGGTTCCCACTACCGCCGCCTGGCCCAGATCAGGCACGATCCGCCGATACGGCTGTTGTAGCCGATGGCGAACGGCAGGGGCGGGACGTCGGCGCTCTCGTAGACCTCCTTCAGGTCTTCCTGGAACCACTCGCGGTAGGTCGGCAGGGTGCGGGTGTAGGTGCCGAAGAAGTCACGTTCCCAGTCTTCTGTCCCGAGATCCCGCAGTGGGATCCCGGAATCGTCCTGCAAGACGGTCCCGGCCTGGCTCACGAGCATCTCCTTCAGCGCCGTGAAGCCGTCCATGTGCAGCAGGTAGGACGCGGACTTGGTGTAGACGTGATAGGCACCGAGGCGGCCCAGGAACGCCTCGAACGCCGGGTTCTCCGCCAACCCATCATTGGACAGATCCTGAGAGAAGTACACCAGCGAACGTGGGGCTTCGTCGCCACCGAGCTCGAGACGCACGGCGACCGCCTGGTCTTCGGTCACGGACTCGAGCGGCACGATCGCGCCGTCGGCGTCTAGCGTGACGAACTGAACAGCGGTCGGGGTCATTCCGGCGCGGGCGAGGAAGATGTAGAGCAGCGGCAGCACGCCCTCGAGGTGCGGGGCGACGAAGTCCGTCTCCATCCGCTTGGTCACGAAATAGCCGGCCTCGACCAGGTTCTCGAGCCCGCCGCGCAACCGCTCGAGCTCGGGATCGAGTGCCGCGGCGTCGAGCTGTTCTAGATCAGGGATCCTGCCGGGCCGCTCCAGGCCCACGAGCAGGTAGGTCGAGGCCCGCGGAAAGAACTGCAACGCGTTCGGCAGGTCGGGGCCGCTGAAGGGATAGAACAGCGGTGTCTCGGCAGGCTCGACGGCGAGCTCGGCCCGAGCCCAGGATCGCATGGCGCTCAGGTGCCGCTCTTCGAGCTGCACCCAGGCCGACTCCATCAGCTCGGCATGGTGCGACCACACCGCCTCGGTGTCGGTCTCATCGCTCAGCGGCAAGCCAGCCAGCCGGTGGGCCGTGACCTCGAGCTCTTCGGCGTCAGTGACCTGTGCCCGGATGGGAGCCTTCGACACTGCCGGCGGCGGCGGTTTCCGTTTGACAGGGGCCGGCGGCTCCTCGACCTCGGCCGGACCGCAAGCGACGAGCGACCCGGCGAGCAGGAAGATGGCGAACAGAATCCAGCGTTTCACTAGGGTCGACCTCCAGTATTCGAATCCACGATCAGGAGCGGCTCCGTCGGAGCCACGCATAGGCTGCCATACCGCCAAGGACCGTGGCCAGCCCCGCAAGCGCTTCCAGCCGCCTCTGCGACAGGAAATAGAGAAATATCAGGACGTTTGCGGTGGTGTAGATGAGCGGCAGCGCGGGGAACAGGAAGCTCGTTGCCGGCAGCGTGCGCCAGCCCGGCCGGCGCCTGAAGCGTAACAGTGCAACGACCGACAACGCACTGAAGAGCCAGAGTGTGAAGCCGATGTAGTAGCCGAGGCTCTCGAAGGCTCCGGTAATGATGAGCACACAGCAACAGGCTCCCTGGGCCATGATCGCGACCCAGGGCGTCCGCCAGCGCGGATGAACCCTTCCAGCCACGGCAAAGAAAGCGCCGTCCTGAGCCATCGCGTAGTAGACGCGCGGACCGACGACGCACATCGCATTGATCGTCGCCAGCAGCGAAATCGCCATGCCCGCGGCAAAGAAGCCGCCCGCGGTGCCGCCGAAGAGCGCCACCGCCGCCTGCGTTCCGACCGCCACTTCACCCTTGATCGTCGACAACGGGTTCGCGTAGACGAACAACGCGTTGAGAGCGACATAGAGAACCAGCACGATGATGCAACCGGTGATCATCGATCGTGGCAGGTTCTTCTCCGGATTCCGGATCTCCTCAGCGACGTACACCGACGCATTCCAGCCGCTGTAGGCCCAGTACACGAACACCAGGCTGAGAGCGAACTGTTCCGAGATACTCAGCGCCGAAGTCCTCTCGGTCACCTGCGAAAAGTGATCCCAGCTGCCTTCTCCGACCGCGACTCCGAGACCGAGCAACAGCACCAGGATCGCGAGCTTCAGCGCCGTCAGGACGTTTTGAGACTTGGCCGCGACTTCGACGCCGAAGAGGTTCAGGGCGGTCAAGGCCACCACGACCACGCACGCCAGGAGTTGCCCTGGGCCGAGTCGCAACGCGAGCGGCCCAAGCTGCCAGATCGGACCGCTGTCGGCGCCGAGCGAGGGTTCGAAGTAGGCCAGATAAGCGGACAACGCCAACGCGGTCGCCGCGATCGGCGCCGAAAATCCCGCAAAGAAACTGACCCAACCATTGACGAATCCCCAGGCCGGTCCCCAGGCCTCGGTGAGGTAGACGTACTCGCCTCCGGAACGCCGGAAGTTCACGGCCAGCTCGGCGTAGCAGATCGCGCCGACCAGCGCCAGCATGCCACCGACGGCCCAGATCCCGATCAACAGGGCGGGGGATCCGAGATCGCCGGCGAGGAATCCACTCGTCGCGAAGATCCCCGTCCCGACCATGTTGGAAACGACGAGAGCGACCGCGCTCGTGAAGCCGAGTCGCCGGACGAGCTGCGTCGCTGCGGCAGCCGGGGATCGGGACGGCATGCCGAGAGCCCGAGGGCCGACGCCTCAGTCGCCCCCTAGCACCGAATCCGCCAAGGCTTCGTCCTCGAGCATGATCGGAATGTCCGATACGACGGGATAGACCAGTCCCGACTCCCGGCAGTGGAGTCCCTGCTCGGCAACCGGCTCCTCGTCGCGAAAGTGCTCGCGGTACTTCTCGACCAGTGTCTGGCGCACGTCGTCCGGCAGGTCCACGACTTCGAGCTCGCCGTGGGTCTTGGGGCAGACGAGGATTTCGAGCAGCTCCGGGTCCAGGGCCATGGCATTATCCTCCACCGGCAGCGTATCACGATCCCCGCATGCCGGCCGGCTACCGGCCGAGGCTCACGGTGAGCACCAGCGAGTTGGAGCCCGGGTTGAAGTTGTAGAGAATGCCGTTCGACAGGTGGTAGAAAAGCAACCCGACCCGGGGTCCCTTGGCGAAGCCATAGGTCACTTCGAGACCGGAGCGGAACTCGACCGGGCCACCCAGGTCTTTACCCCCGCCCTCCTGGTAGAGCGAGACGGCGAACTGCGGCGTCACCGCCCAGCGACCGAGCTCGAGGTCGAGGCGCACGCCGCCATAGAACCAGTAGTTGTCGTCGCTGGTGCCGGCGATCCCGATCGCCGGTATGAGGCGGACCTTCGAGACCTCGAGGGGGCCGAAGCGGTACTCGACGCCAAGCTCCGTGGTGTGGTCTTCTTTGGACTCCGTATCGTAGATGCCTTCGTAGACGGCAAGACTGTCGGCGAGCGCTTCGGCGCCGGGTGCGAGGGCCATCACCAGGACCGCCAGCAGCACCAATACCCGCAATCTGCTCCGATTCAATGAGGTCTCCCACAACTCGGCAGAATCTTCGTGAGGCTCGGATTGCCTCGCCGTCTCAGTGGACGACGGCCAGCCTCGACGCCGGATCGAGAGAACGGACGAGGCAGGGCCGGGAGTCTAGTGACCCCGACGGCCAGATTTCAAGCCTGCCTCCGTAGAGGTCGCCGATCGGGGCCGAGCCGGCTAGAATCAGCCGCGAGGACGAAGCCATGCCCAAACACGACGAGTCGATCCAGCGACCGGGAATCTCCGTGGTCGTCACCACCTTCAACGAGGAAGCCAACATCGCTGCCTGCCTCGAGTCGCTGCTGTGGTGCGACGAGATCCTGGTCGTCGATTCCCACTCCACCGACCGTACTCCGGAGATCGTCCAGGGATACGAGGGCGTGACCCTCTGCCAGCGCACCTACTACGGCTCGGCGGCCCAGAAGAACTGGGCGATGGACAACACCAAGTACGACTGGATCCTGATCTTCGACGCCGACGAGCGCTGCACCCCGGCGCTGCGCGACGAGATCGAGCAGCTGCTCTCGGGCACCCCGAAGTACGAGGCCTACACCATCCGCCGCCGGGTCTACTTCCTCGGCAAGGTCATCCGCTTCTCGGGCTGGCAGCACGACCAGGTCATCCGGCTGCTCAAGAAGGGCGCCGGCCGGTATCCCAACCGGCGGGTCCACGCCGACATGAAGACCCGGGGGCCGGCACCGCTGCTGCGCAAGCGCATGGACCACTACATGGTGGAGGACTTCCACACCTACGTGCTGCGCATCGTCAAGTACAGCCGCTGGGGGGCCGCCCAGGGCTGGAAGGACGGCAAACACCCGGGCCTGGCTGCGGTGCTGGGCCGATCCGTCTGGCGGTTCCTGCGCGTCTACCTCCTGCAGCTCGGCGTCTTCGACGGCATGCGGGGTCTGGTGTTCTGCCTGCTCCAGGCCTACGGCACCTACACCAAGTGGGCGATCCTGTGGAGCTGGCGGGCGAACGAGAAGCGGGGCATCCAGCCGAACCTACCCGAGTTCGACGAGAGCGAGGAGACCTGGTCGGGGCTCGAGAACCTGGAGTAGCTCACCGCACCTTCAAGATCAGCTTCCCCCGCGTGCGGAACGTCCGGCTGCGGTCGTGGGCTTTCGCCGCCTCGGCGAGCGGATAGACAGAGTCGATCACGGTCGCGATCCTGCCGTCCTCGATCCACCGCGTGAGCCGCTCCAGGTCGGAGCCGTCGGAACGCACCAGCACCACCTCCGAGCGCCGCGCCCGGCTGGAGAAGATCGACCGGAGGCGCGACTTCAGCATCTCGAGGCCCGTCGAGAGTCGCGGAATCGTCGTCACGTAGGTACCGCCCGGGCGCAAGACACGCGAGCAGCTCGCCGGACTCTCCCGGCCGATGACGTCGAACACGACGTCCTGATCCGAGAGAACGTCGTTGAATCGCTCCGCCTTGTAGTCGATCACCCGGTCCGCCCCCAGGCTCTCCACCAGGCGGGCGTTGGCGGCGCTGGCCACGCCCGTCACCTCGGCGCCCAGCACCTTGGCGATCTGCACCGCGTACGTCCCCACCCCGCCCGAGGCGCCGACGATCACCACCTCCTGGCCCGTACGCAAGCGAGCATTGTCACGCAGAGCCTGCAGTGCCGTGAGCGCCGCCAGCGGCACCCCCGCCGCCTCCTCGTGGCTCATGCTCTCCGGCTTGCGCGCCACCGCCGACTCGCGCACCGCCACCAGCTCGGCATAGCCACCGAAGCCGTCGCGCGACGGCCGCATGGCGTAGACCTCGCCGCCCGGCGCGAACCTCTCCACCCGCCCGCCGACCTCGACCACCGTGCCCGAGACATCGCTGCCCAGGATGAACGGAAACTTCGGCAGCAGGAACTTCATCTGATACCGGCCGCTCCGGATCAGCCAGTCCCGAGGGTTGACGCTCGCCGCGTGGACCTCGATCAGCACCTCGCCCGGCCCCGGCCGCGGCGCCGGCCGCTCGCCGTGGATGAGCACGTCGGAGGGGCCGAATCGGTCGATGTAGACGGCTTTCATGGGCAGCTCGCTCGCTGATTCGGCCGAGGAGCGTACCACCGCTTCTCCGAGTCTCTTCGTCCAGATCGGTGCCGGATTTGCCGGATCCGGGCGCTGCAGTCGGCCGTCTCGGCCGCTGCACGGACGTTCTGGACCAGAGGATTCGTAGAATGAGTGCTATTCGTCTCGATTGGCGAGGTTCCAGGTGCGGCAACTCAGGGCTCCGTCGGCATACCACCGACCCGGCTCCCGCTCCAGGAGTCGGGCTTTGGCATTTCCCC
>JAAELT010000284.1 GCA_024226315.1 bacterium
TGGCCGTTCGGCCCCTCCGGATTGACGTAGATCAGGCCCATCTGCACCGCGCCGAGGGGATTCTCGAGATCCCGGTCGCCGGTGTAGCGCTCGTCGCCGAGCCACTCGCTCTCGGGCCCCCAGTAAATGTCCTCCTCAGGCGCCCAGACGTCCTCGCGCCCGCCGGCGAAGCCGAAGGTCTCGAGACCCATCGACTCGTGGGCGCAGTTACCGGTGAGGATCATCAGGTCGGCCCACGAGATCTTGCGGCCGTACTTCTGCTTGATCGGCCAGAGCAGTCGGCGGGCCTTGTCGAGATTCACGTTGTCGGGCCAACTGTTGAGGGGGGCGAAGCGGAGCGTGCCGGCGGATGCGCCGCCGCGGCCGTCGCCGATGCGATACGTGCCCGCGCTGTGCCACGCCATCCGAATGAAGAGGCCCCCGTAGTGGCCGTAGTCGGCCGGCCACCAGTCCTGGGAGTCCGTCATCAGCGCCACCAGATCCGCCTTCACGGCGTCCAGGTCGAGCGTCTCGAACTCCTCGGCGTAGTTGAGCTCCTCGCCCATGGGATTGGACTGGGGCGAGCTCTGGTCGAGCATCTTCAGGTTCAACTGATTCGGCCACCAGTGTTGGTTGGCCGTGGTTCCCTTGGCCTGAGATCCGTGCATCACCGGGCACTTGCCCGCACTCACCACGTTATGGTCAGTCACTCTAATTCTCCTTGCACTATGAAAAAGTGGTACTAGTCCGCCTTCTGGCACGACGGGCAGCGCCCCCAGTAGATGACCTCGGCTTCGTCGATTTCGAAACCGTGATCATCGTCCGCGACGAGGCAGGGCGTCGCCCCGAGCGCGCAGTCGATGTCGAACGTCCTGCCGCAGCCTCGGCAGATCAGGTGATGATGATTGTCACCCACTCGATCTTCGTACCGGGCCGCGGATCCCGCCGGCTGAATCCGGCGGATGAGGTTCTTCTCGACCAGGATGCTGAGTGTGTCGTACACCGCCTGGCGAGAGATCGACCCGATGACCGCCCGGACGTCGTCGATCAGCTCGTCGGCCGTGGCATGGGGATGCGACTCCACCGCTCGGATGAGCGCCAACCGTTGAGCCGTCACTTGCAGACCGTGCTCGCGCAGGAGCTGATCGACATCGCCTTGCATGACGACAATGCAATCATGAATTCTGGACAGAGTCAAGCATTTGATCGAAGCCAGATCCGACCGCGGCCACCGCGCTCCGCCACCGCGCTCCGCCACCGCGCTCCGCCGACCCTGCCTGATCGGCCAGCAACACCGCGACGCCCGCCGCCGACAAAACGAGCCAGAAATCGCGAGATTATTTTATTTCCCCAGGTGCACTTTTACGCTTCCATCCTTGAAGCCACAGACAACGCTCTGTACCCGCCCATCGAAGGAGAAGAGGAATGAATTTCGCATCGAATCGCCTCGCCCGCCCGACGTTCGTGACCTTGACCCTGGCGCTCGCGGCCTGCTGCCTGCTGCAGGCGCTTCCCGCCGACGCCCAGCTGTGCCCGTTGCCCGCGGATCCGATTCCGACCGGCCCTCAAGGACGCGGCGCCGAGCCCTACCCGATGTTCAACTACGACCACCGCTACGTCCACTCCGGAACCCACCTGCAGGGGGTGCGCGCGGCCGAGAAGTGGGCCGGCGGCTTGATCCACCTGCCGGCCGCCGGCGGCTCCAACTTCGACCAGATGACCGGCGCGGTGATCGTCCCCAATCCGGATCCGCTGCTGCCGATGACCGCGACGATCGATTTCCTCGATCCGCTCGGCACGCTGGTCGGCACCGTGGTGCGGGTCATCCAGCCGGAAGGCCACACCGCGGTCGCCGCCACGCCGCTGGCCGCCACCTTCGGCGTCGGCACGGCGCGCGTGACGGTCAGCGACGCCAGCCCGCCGACGCTCGGCGCCACCCTGCAGCACACCACTCTGTTCCGCGCCCCGGTGGGCGGCGCCACCCAGACCTATGTCGACGGCGACCGGCCGCTGTCGGTCAACAACCAGGTGCCCGGCGCCAGCTCGATGCAGCAGCTGCAGAAGGTGCAGGACAATTCCACTCTGCAGTGGGTCTTCCCGGTGTCGGTGACCAGCCCGGTCGACTTCTACGTCGCCAACCTGCCGTGGCTGCACGTGGTCAACCCCAATTCGGTAGCCAACACCATCGCGATCACGCTGACGATCTTCGATCGCACCGCCGGCACGGTCGTCGGCCCGATCCCGTGGCGCACCGTCACCCTGCCGCCGCTCGGCAGCTTGACCGAGGTCTCCGGCCCGCATCTGCCCGCCCTCGGCACCTTCAACCTCGGGCTCTACGAGGCCTTCGCCGGCGCCTACGGCACTCCGGGCCTGGATTGGGACGTGCGGGTCGACGTCGGCAGCGTCGACGGCTTGCCGATCCTCGGCGACGGTTATATGGCCGATCTCATCGGACCGCAGGTGGGCAACGCCTATGCCATCCGCATGGCCTCGACGATGCTGTTCAGCGAATCGGCTTCTGTGTTGCTGAGCCCCGAGCTCAGCTACGACCGCCCGAGCCTCGGCATCCCTGGCCCCGGCATCCAGCAGAGCCTGGCGATCGCCATGAACGTCGGCACCGTCGACGCCGGTCCGGTGACCATCCAGTACTTCGACAACAGCGGCGTCCAAATCGGCGCCTTCACCGTGCCGCTGCTACCGCCCAACCAATCGCTGCGCATCCAGCCGGGTTCGCTCGGCTATCCGGCTGTGCCACCCACCAGCGGCTTCGGTTGGATGCGGATCATTCCCTGCCAGAGCCGGATGATCGGCTGGACGCTGCGCGACACGTTCCCCAGCACCAGCGTGCCGGAGCAATACCACAAGACCTACGGCGAGGCGATGCTGGCGCTCAACGGCGCCGAGCCGGGCGCCGGCTTCATCGAGCCTGTCAACGGCAGGATCCGCAAGGTCTCGCCGTTCGTGCGCGTCGACTCCACCAATCCCTTCTTCCAATGGCCGGGATACTCGGTCGGCGGCAATTTCTCGGTCGCCAACATCGGCGCCAATCTCTGGACGTTCTTCAGCGCTCCGGGCGTCTTCTGCGGCACCAGCCCGCTGTACCCCGGACTGCGGTTCGGCAATACGTCGTGGACCTACGAGGACTCGCTGACCTTCTGCGGCGGACCGATCAATCTCAGCGGTCGATTCGATCACACCAGCGGCCGCATCGAAGGCGTCGACGTGCTGGGGGATCCGCTCGACGAGTACGGCATTCCCGGCTTCGCCCGGCCGTCCAATCCGCCGATCTACCAGGGACCGGGCGACGTCGTACCGATCTGGCAACAGTAGCCTTGCGGCCTCCCCCCTTTGAAAA
>JAAELT010000285.1 GCA_024226315.1 bacterium
CTCTTCGTCGTCGCATGGCAGAGCCTCGGCTCCGCCGGCACCGACACCTCCGGCTACAGCGTCCAACAGACGTCGGGTGAGATCGTCCTCTTCACCGACGGCTTCGAGTCGGGTGACACCACCGCCTGGTGAGTGGGAAGGCTCCTACTCAGAACAGGGACGGCTCGGCGCAGCCTTCGATCTCGAGCAGGCCGCGTTTGATCGGCAGGCCGCCGGCGTAGCCGGTGAGGGTGCCGTCGGCGCCGACGACGCGGTGGCAGGGGACGACAATGGGGATGGGGTTGGTGGCGTTGGCGCGGCCGACGGCGCGGGCGGCGCCGGGGCGACCGAGGCGGCGGGCGATGTCGGCGTATGTGCAGGTCTCGCCGGCGGGGATGTCGAGCAGCTGACGCCACACCTGCTTCTGGAAGTCGGTACCGCGGGGCGCCAGCTCGAGGTCGAAGTCGCGGCGCTCGCCGTCGAAGTACTGCTGGAGCTGCTCGGTCACGCGGGCGGTGCGCTCGGAGGACTCCTCCAGGCGCTCGCCGGCGTCGAAGTGGGACTCGAGTGCCGCGCTCGTCGAGGAGCCGTCGTCGCCCGAGAGAAAGTCGATGCGAACCAGGCGATCGGATTCGTCGACCGTCAGGCCGAGATCGCCGATCGGGGAAGACATCCGGTGGACGTAGTAGGTCACTGGGTTTCCTCCTTCCGCGACCAGAAATGGAAGGTCGCGAGGCTGCGGTGGGGAGCAAAGGGCTCCATCAACCGCTGGGTCTGGCGCTCGTCCGGCCGCGAGTCGAGGCCGAAGAAGCGCTTGAGGTTACGGGTCAGGGCGGCGTCGCCCACCGGCACGCAGTCGGCCAGGGCGAGGGACCGCATCATCAGGTAGTTCACCGACCAGGGGCCAAGGCCGCGGATCGCCAGCAGCCGGCGCTCGACGCGGGTCGCCGAGGTCTCGGCCAGGCGCTCGGGCTCGAGGCTGCCTCGGGCCGTGGCGCGGGCGATGCCGAGCAGGTACTCGGTCTTGCGGCGCGAGAACCCGAGACCGTGGAGCTCCCGCTCCTCGAGCGCGGCGACGGCCGCTGCGGTCGGTGGGGCGTGGAGACCGTCGCCCAACCGAGCACCGGCATGCCGGGTGAGACGGCGGCGCATCGAGAACGCCACCGGCAGGCTCACCTGCTGGCCGGCGATCACCCACACCAGGGCGTCGAAGACGGTCGGGGTCTGGGGAATGGTGAGCCCGCGGCGGCCACGGATCAGGCGAGCGACGACGTCGTCGCGCGACGCCCGGCGCTCGAAGGGACGCGGGTCACTCACCAGGCCGAGCACGCGCAGCAGCCGGCCGTGGACGACGGGAGCGTCGCGCTCCTGGTCCACGTTCGGCCCCTCGAAGCGGCAATGGGCTTCTCTTTGTTTCAGCTCGACACGCACGGCCACCGGCTCGCCGCGGGCGTAGGTGGTGAAGGCGACACGCCGACCGTCCACGCGCTCGCTGGCGCTCCGCGGATCGCGCCCCAGGTAACGCAAGGCACGATCCGACTGGAACCACGACGGCAGCTCGATCTCGAAGCCGTCCGCCAAACCCAGCCGGCGGTAGCTCTGCGGACTCATGCGCTGCAGACGGCGGAAGTTGTCGTTGAACACCGACAGGGTCTCGAAGCCAGCGTCGAAGGCGAGGTCGGCAATCGGCCGATCGGTACCCAGCAGCTCGCGACGCGCCCGCTCGATGCGGTAGCGGCTGAGCATCTCCAGCGGCGTGGTGTGGTAATGATGGCGGAACAGCTCGTGCAGCTTCGACGAACCGATCCCCGAGTAGCGCACCAGGTCGGCAACGTTGCGGAAGGCCTCGGGGCTCTCGCGGAGGCGGCCGGCGAGATCCTCGACCAGAGCGCGGTCGGGGTCGTGGCCGCGATAGAAGTTCAGCGGCCGGCAGCGCTTGCAGGCCCGCAGGCCGGCGGCCTCGGCCTCTTCCGGCCTGCGGAAGAAACACACGTTCTCAGGTCTAGGCTTGCGCGCCGGGCACGACGGTAGGCAGTAGATGCCGGTCGACAGCACGCCGGTAATGAAGCGACCGTCGTACGCGGCGTCGCTGTCCAGCATGCGGTCGATCATCAGCTCGCGGGTGAGTGCCATGAGAAGAACTATAGCCCCGCCCCCTTGGGCTGGCTACCGGATTCGTCCGCCGGAACTTTGTCGCCGCGGGTTTCTGCTTCCGATCCGCTGCCGGGGATCCAGCGTACCTGAGCCGAACGATCGGCTGACGCCGAGCGACCAACCACCAGGCCGGCTGAGATAGACTGTTCTCTATATTCACGACTCGCGCACTGCCATGCGAACGCCAGATCTCGGCCGCCGGGCCTGGGCAACCATGATCTCCTACCGGGTGAATTGACCGCCGCCACTCGCAGCACTGCCTCGATCGTCGGCCTGGCCGCGACGGTCTTCGTCCTCGCCTACTTCTCACCGGTCGAGGCGGTGGACTCCGATCCGGCGATCGCGCTGCTGGTCAGCCAGGCGCTGCTCGAGCACCACACCCTGCGCCTCGACGTCTACCGCGACGATCCGCGGCTGGCCTACGACCTGGGCGGCGACTACCGTCTGCGCCGGCGCGGCGACGGCGCGGTCTTCTACTATTCACCGAGCGTGGCGGTGCTGTCGCTACCGTTCGTGGCGGTGGCCAACCTGTTCGGCTTCCACATGCTCGACCAGGCCACCGAGCACGCGACCCAGAACCTGCTCTCGGCGCTGTGCGCCGCCGCGGTTTTCGTGCTGCTCTTCCTGGTGTGCCGCTGCTTCCTGCCGGTGGCGGGAAGCCTCGCAGTCACCGCCGTCTCGGTCCTCGGCAGTCCGTTGATCAGCACGGTCGGCGCTGGACTCTGGAGCTCCGCCTATGCGGCGGTTCTACTGAGTCTTGCAGTGCTGACCGTGTCTCGTTGGGAGACCGCAGCACGCCGAGAGACGGCTGGCGGCCGGAGTCTCTTGGAACTGATCTGGCTGGGGCTGGTGCTGGGCACGGCATTCGTCGCCCGCCCGGCCTCGGCCTTCGCGGTGATCGCGCTGATGGTCTACCTGCTGGGAGACGCCGACCGTCGCCTGTCTCGTGGCGCCGCGGCGGCTCTGCTGGCGATCGTCGGGGCGGTCGGGGCCGGCTGGCTGGGGCTGATGAACTGGATGCCGGTGGCAATCTACTACTACTCGCCCACCCGGCTGTTCCCGCAGACTGACCTCGGAGAGGGCCTTCTCGGCACGCTGATGAGCCCGTCACGCGGGCTGCTGGTGTTCTGCCCCTTCCTCGCCGTGGTGGCCACGGCCGCGGCAGCGCGACTGCGGGAGCTGTGGGCCAACCGCCTCGTTCGCTTCGCCCTGGCCTGGATTGTGCTGCACGTACCGGCAGCAGCCACGCGGCCGGTGTGGTGGGGCGGCCACTCCTTCGGGCCGCGGCTTCTGATCGAGATCATGCCGCCGCTGGTGCTGCTGACCTGTGTCCTCTGGCAGTATCTCGACCGGCGGCTCTCGCGGCCCTGGCGCACGACGGCGGTCGGGCTCTACCTGTGGCTCGGCGCGGCGGCGATCCTCGTGCACACCGGACAGGGGCTGTTCAATCCTCATACCCGGTGGTGGAACGAGCGGCCCAACGTCGATGACCACCCCGAGATGATCTTCGACTGGCGCTACCCCCAGTTTCTGGCCTCCGAGGCGCTGCTCGAACGACGAAGTATCGAGCATCAGCGCCGCACCCTTGGCACCTACGCGCTGGGCGAAGAGCTTTCCTTCACCAGCCCGGACGCCCTGTTCCACGACTGGTACCCGCCCGAGGGCTCGTGGCGCTGGAGCCGCGGAAAGACCCCGCGAATCACCCTGCGTCTGGGTAACGTTCCCGACACTCCGCTCTTCCTGCTGAGCCTGAGCGCCGGATCCCTGGACCGGCAGGAGATCACGGTGGAGGCCGAGGGCGTGGAGATCGACCGGCTCGGGCTGGAGGGCTTCGAGCCCGCGAGTCACCTGATAACGATCCCGCCAAGGGTGCTCACCGCCGGCGACGAGGTGACCTTCGGCTTCCGGATCCCGGGCGCGCGCCGCACCGGCGACGATCCGCGACGCCTGGGACTGGCGCTGCGCTCGTTGCGCCTCTTCCCGGTGCCCGCGGACTTCGCCGGCGTCACCCACCGCGATGACCCGTACTTTCTGGAGGGCTTCAGCAGCGCCGAGGCCGGCTGGCGCTGGACGGACGGCGAGACGGCGACCCTGGCGCTCCCCGCTGCCACCGCGGGCGCCGGCGAGGTCGCGCTGGAGCTCACCGCTGGCGCCCTGGGACGGCAGCGGATCGTCCTGTCGCTCGACGGTCGCGCGCTCGGCGAGCTGGTGTTCGAGGGCTTCGAGCCGGCCACCCACCGGCTGGCGGTCGACGCTCCTCCCCCGACCTCGGATATCCATCGTCTGCGCATCGAGACCCCGGACGCGGTGACGCCACCGGGCGAAACGCGCCGGCTCGGCCTGGCCCTGGTGAGCCTGAAGTGGGTGCGGGAACAGCCGGTCCCCCGAAATGAAATACCATGAATGATCACCATGAGTAGTTGCTTCGACCAGAAGGGGGATTTGTAAATGCCGCATACCGTGAATGGAATCGGGACGTCCTACTGGGGAAAGACCAACGTCGAGCTGCGCCGTGATGTCTGTGAGCACTGCCAGGCGGCCGGCGATCTGATCTCCTACGACACCACCAAGTACTTCGTACTGGTGTTCCTGCCGCTGCTGCCGCTCGGCAAGCTGCGGGTCCTGGACGAGTGCCCGAGCTGCCGGCGTCACCGCGTGATGAAGCTCGGCCAGTGGCAAGAGCTGCGCCAGCAGTCGGTCGCCGAGGCCATCGCCGCCTACCAGGCGAACCCCACCGACCGGGAGGCGGCCCAGAACGCGGCGCACACCTGCGCCGCCTTCCAGGACCGGGAAGCCTTCGTCGGTCTCGCGGGCAGGATCCTCGAGACCTTCGGCAACGATGCCGAGATGGTCGCCGACATCGGCTCGACCCTGGGCTACTTCGGCCACATTCAGGAAGCGGAGGTGGCGTATCGCAAGTCGCTGGCGGTGCGCGACGACGCCGAGATCCGGCAGGCGCTGGGAGTGGTGCTGCTGCGTCAGGAGCGCCCGGACGACGCCTGGCCGATGCTCGAGCACCTGTTCCAGAGCGAAACCGTGGACGAGGCCGGAACGCTGTTCCTTCTGGTCGAGGCTTACCAGGCGCAGGGCAAGCACACCGAGGCGCTGCAGATCCTCGACGCTCTGGCCCAGAAGTTCCCTGACCTGGCAGGAGACAAGAGCTTCGCCAAGACTCGCAAGCGCTCCCAGAAGCACCAGCGCAGCGGCAAAAAGATCCCGTCCGCCCTGCTGGCACCGACCAAGGTGGCCAGGGAGAGCGCCTTGACCCGCCGCCTCGCCACCCTGGTGTGGCCGCTGCTGCTGCTGCTGCTCGTCGTCCCCGTCGCCTGGTTCGCGATCAGCTCGGCACGCGAGCACGAGGTCTACCTGGCCAACGGCCTGACGCAGCGCTACGCCGTGCGCATCGGCGAGGAGACCCATCACCTACCGCCCGGTCGCGCCGTACCGGTGAAGGTGGCGCAGGGCGTCGACCACGTCGCCCAGGTGGTCGGCGACGGCCCGGCACTCGAGCCGGTGAGCTTCCGCGTCGACCTGTCGTTCTGGAAGAGCCTGTCGGGCGATCACACCTTCGTCGTCAACCCGGACCGCCTGGCGGTGCTGATCTGGAACCAGGTGCAGTACGCGGAGATCCCGGACCCCAACCGCGAGGACCCCTACGAGGTCCGTACCGGAAAAGCCTTCTACACCTATGAAGGCGTGGACTACGAGTTCCACGACTTTCCCGACGAAGTCACACTGCCGAGCAGCCGCAACAGCGTCTTGCGCGAGAACGTCGATCTGCTGGCCGACCGGCCGCCGATGGAGACCTACTTCATGCTCATCGGTGAGGCCGACGAGCAGACCGCGCTCGCCTATCTGAAGCGCGCCGTCGACCTGCTGCCGGCAACGGACGACAGCCTGCATCTGCTTTCCGGCGTCGCGCCACCCGAGGAATTCGCCGCCCTGGCGGCTCCGAGACTCGCCGCCCGCCCGGTGAAGGTCGAGTGGCACCGCGCCTACCAGAACGCCCTCGAGCGAGACGGCCGCCACCAGGCCTTGAGTGAAGAGTACGCCGGCCTCCTGGACGCCGAGCCCGAGAGCTCTCGCCTGCTGTACCTCGCTTCGCGCATCGACGCCGACCCGGATCGCGCCGAGGCCCGGCTCCGACGCGCGATCGAGCTCGATCCCGAGAACGCCTGGGCGTTCGGCAGCCTCGCCTACCACGCGCTCTCCTCCGGCCGGGCCTCGGACGCCCAACCGTTGATCCAGGAGGCCCGCCGGCTGATGCCCGACAGCCGCAGCTTCAAGGCGATCGGCGACGACGTCGCCAGGGCCACCGGCCGCTACCAACCGCTGCTGGAAGAGAATCTCGCTCAGCAACAGGATCGGCCGCTCGACGGCAATCTGGTGGCGACCGAGATCCTGCTGCGCTCCGCCGCTGGTCAGGGCGAGCAGGCCGCGGCCCGGGTCGCCCCCTTTCTCGAACAGCTCGAGTCCGCTGACCCGGCGGAAGGGTGGGGCGAGCCCGCAGAGTGGCGTCCTTATCTGGAGGCCGTGGTCAGCCACGGGCGCGGCGACCTGGCGGGGTACGGCGAACGGATCGGGCAGGTCACCGGACACGCCTTCCAGGCGGCGTTGATCAGCGGCGCTCTCTCGGAAGCCGGCCAGGCGCTGACCGACTCGGGACAGCCCACCGCCGAGAATCACCTGCTGATGTTTCTCGCCGCGTCCCGGGCCGGGGACAAGGCCCTGGCGGGCCAGCACCTGACCGCGGCGATCGAGGTGCTGTCACAGGGCTTGCAGGAACAGCGGGTGTTTGCCGACGCCCTGGCGGGCGAGGCGCCACCGGAGCTCGATCTGCTGCGCCTCCCTCTCGATCCGGCCACCAAGTCGATAGGTCTCGCCGCCATGGCGGTGCGCGATCCCGCCCGGGCAGCGTCTTACCGGCGCCGGGCGCGCCAGCTCAACTTCCGACTCGGCTTTCCGAGACTCTACCTGGAGAAGATGCTTTCCGGCTGATCGGAGGGAGCGACAGCCCCCTCTCCCTCTTGGAGAGGGCCGGGGTGAGGGTTCAGGTCCGTACAACGAACCGTCAGCCGTCGGCGGTCCTCCCCCGAGCTGAACCAGAAATCGCTCGCCACACGTACGTCGACGAACGGCCCGTCGCCCGGCGGCAGCACAAAGCTTCGCCGATGGCGGCCCGTCGCCTCGATCTCCCAGGTGGCGAGGTCGACACCTTCCGCCGACAAGCGCAATGACAGACGTCCCGCGGGCGGCAGTCGGTGCGCCTCGACCTCGACCTCGAAGCCACCCCACCGCCGCGGCACGACTAGTGCGGCGTCCGGCCCCAGCCAGCCGTCGGCGTGGACGCCCACGCCCTCGATGATCCGACGCGACCCGAACGCGACGCCGGAGTCGACGGCGCGGCTCAGGAAGGGCACGGCAACACCCAGCTGGCGGCGTAGGGTGTCCAGGGCATAGAGCCGGACGCCCGGTGTCCATGCCCGGCCGGCGTGGCGCCTCATCAGTCCGCGCAGCTCACGGATGCGCCGCCAGCCACCGGTGGCGGTCTTGGTGTCGCCGTACTCCCGTGAGCCGGCCAGCACGCTGTCGACGAAAACCACGTCGGCGATCGCGGCGAGGCGAATCCACAGATCCCAGTCCATGGCGTAGTGCAGATCCCGGTCGAGACCGCCCGCGGCCTCATAGGCCACGCGACGGAAGAACGCAGCCGGCTGCAGCACGTAGTCGAGCACATGCAGCAGACGCCAGAGGCAGAACGGCTCGATGCCGGCGAACGGCCCGGTCTCGGCACCGGCTTCGTCCAGGATCACGCCGCGGCCGTAGACCAGGCCGGCTTCAGGATGGCGGCTCAGCTCCTCCACCGCCCGCTCGACGGCTCCCGGCAGGTACACGTCGTCGGCGTTGAGCCACGCCAGCACGGCGCCGCGCGAACGCTTGAACCCCCGGTCGATCGCGTCCGACTGGCCGGCGTCGGGACCGGAGGTCCAGACGACGCGGTCGCCGTAGGAGCGCAGCACGTCCAGGGTGTCGTCGGTCGAGCCGCCGTCGACCACCAGGTATTCGACGTGCGGGTAGCTCTGAGCGAGCACGCTGTCGATCGTTCGGCCGATGAACCGCCCCTGGTTCAGGGACGGCGTCACGATCGAGACCAGGGGCTGCTCAGGTGGTGGAGTCACGTGCCTTGAGCAGCCGCCAGCTCTTGCCGATCTTGGCGGAGACCGGATTCCAGACCTCGCGGCACAGGCCCGGCCAGTAGCGGACGCTCGACCAGTTGTGACGCAGCAGCAGGCCGCCGGCGATCAGCCAGGTCACCCAGGTCAACCGGCGGAGGTTGAAGAACGGATCGCCGCGGTCCCAGACATGGTGCGCCCTGCCCAGGGCCCAGGACAGCGGCAGGCGCCCGTAGTGCAGCTTCACGGTGCGAAAGATCTCGCGGTAGACCTCCGAGCGCCGGCTGATGGTCTTGTTGTCCTGGTACATGCGCGAGCTGGCCAGCACGCGGTCGAGGAAGCCGATGTTCAGGTCTTTGCCCAGGCGGATCCAGAAATCGTAGTCCATGCACATCTGCAGGCTGTCGTCGAGCCGGAAGCCGAGCTCGTCGAGCACCCGCCGGCGGAAGAACACTGTCGGCTGGCAAATGAAGCACTCGTGGGCCAGAGTCTGCCAGTCGAACTCCGGGCGGGTGGGATAGACACCGAGCAGCCGGTCGTCCTCACCCACGTAGTGGCCCCGGCCGTAGAGCACATCCCACTCGGGATGCGCGCTGAAGGCCGCCGCCACGGCCTCGAAAGTGCCGGACTCGTAGGTGTCGTCGGAGTTGAGCCAGCCGACGATCTCGCCACGCGCCCGGTCGAAGCCCTTGTTCACCGCGTGCGCCTGGCCGCGGTCGCTCTCGGAGACGAAGTCGAACCGCTCGGGATATTGCTGACGGGCGCGGCGCAGGATCTCGACCGTACCGTCGTTCGAGCCGCCGTCGATCACCAGGTGCCTGAGGCGCGGCACCCCCTGCCCGAGCACACTGTCGATCGTGCGCTCGATGTAGCTCGCCTGGTTCAGTGACGGCGTGACGACCGTGATCAGAGGTACGGCCGCGGCGGCCACCGCGGCTGACGGCGAGGTCACGGCCGGGCGATCGTTGACGGCCTCTTCGAACGCTTCGAGGGTCTGCTCCGCCGTCCGCCGCCAGGAGAACATCTCCGCCTGCCGATGACCGGCGCGGACAATGCTCTCGCGCTCGCCGTCCGTCATCGTCCAGTAGTCCCGCAACCGCTCGCACAGCTCGTCTGGATCGTGGGAATCGAAGTAGACCGCCGCCTCGCCGCCGACCTCGGGAAGGCTGGTGGCCGAGGAGCAGATCGCCGGGCTGCCGGCGCGCATGGCCTCCACCACCGGGATGCCGAAACCCTCGAACAGCGACGGCAACACGGTCGCCCAGCTGCCCGCGTAGAGCGCCGGCAGGTCTTCCCTGGGAACATAGCCCAGTTGCTGCACGATGTCCTCGATGCCCAGACGCCGGCACTCGGCGTCCAGATCCACCGCGCCTTCGACCTGGGCGCCGGTCAGCACCAGAGGCGCCTTCAGATCGTGGCGGTCGCGCAGTTTCGCCAAGGCCTCGAACAGCACGGCGTGATTCTTGTGCGGCCAGGCGGCGCCGGGGGTGTAGAAGAAGCGTTCCGGCAAACCATAGCGCTCCGCGACCGCCTCGGGACTCGCCGCCTCGGCCGGCAGGGTGCTGTCGAGATGAGTCACCCGCACTCGCGACGGCCCGGCTCCCAGCAGCTCGACAATTTGCGTCCTCGAAAAGTCCGACAGAGTCAGAACGCGTTCGGCCCGTTCCACGGTATGGCGGTAGTGGTGCCGGCGCCACTTCAGGATCTCGGGCGTGAACAGCTCGGGATAGGTCTCGTGCTGCAGGTCGGGGATCGTCGCCACCGCCGGCAGGCCGGGCTCGGCGGGCTCGAGCACCAGCAGCGGGCAGAACCACAGGTCGAGGCCCTCGGCGGCCAGCCGGCCGGCGTCGAGGCCGGCGAACTCGGCAGCCGAGAGCAGCCGTGTCTGATAACCATCGAAGGAGGCGACGTTGTAGTCCGCACAGAACAAGACCAGCTCGATCTCCGGATCGACTTCGGTGAGATTCGCCAGCAGGTTTCGCACGTAGTCTTCGAGGCCGCCGATCTCGCCGGGGCGCAGTGACTGCAAATGAACGCCGACGCGCATCAGCTTCGCCGCCCAGGGAAACGCGCACGGACCCCGCGAACGAAGCGATAAAGGCGATCGGCCTCGATCTCCGCCAGGTGATCCCGAGCCTGATGAAGCTCGACGTCGAGGCGGTCGATCAGCTCCTCCTTCGCCTGCTGGTCGCCGCGCGCGGACTCCAGATCAGTACTCAAGCGCTCGATCAGCTCGGCCTTCTCCAGTTGGTCGGCACGCGTCTCCCCCAGCTCGGAGCCCAACCGGTCGATCAGCTCTTCCTTGGCCTGCTGATCCTCGCGCAGGTCCACCAGCTGCGAGCTCAGGTGATCGATCAGCTCGCCCTTGAGACCCTGGTCCTCCCGCGCCTGCCGCAGCTCCTGGTGCTGGCGGCCGAGCAGATGTTCCTTGGCCCGCTGATCGGCCCGCACCGTCCCGAGCTCGGAGCGCAATGCTTCGACGTCCCTCTCCTTGGCCCGCCGATCTGCGTCGATGGCGTCGCGCTCGTCAAGCGTCCGCGCCAGCCCGCCGTAGGCGTCGATCAGCGCCACCGCCACCGGCGTGACGCCGGCCAGCGGCTCGGGCCGCCGGCCGAGCTCGGCCTCCGGTGAGGCGACCACCCACATATCGTGGGGAAACAAGCTGCCCGTCACCTCGACGCCACGGAAGCCCGCCCGGCGCAGCAACTCCTGCACCGAGCCCTCGGTGAACAGATACAGGTGCTCGCGCGGCAGCAGCATCTCCCAGCCCTGGCCGTCATCGCGGTAACAAGGGGTCTGCAGGCAGAGTTTGCCATCCTCGGCGAGGCGGCGGCGGCAGTGCTCCAGGGTGGCGAGCGGATCCGCCAGGTGCTCCAGCA
The DNA here is from genome assembly GCA_024226315.1 of bacterium. GTDB lineage: Bacteria > Acidobacteriota > Thermoanaerobaculia > Multivoradales > J023 > JAAELT01. Next base: position 11,186 of record JAAELT010000285.1, read on the forward strand.
CGTCGACAGCGACGACGGCGTTCCAGCTGGCGCCGGCAGGCAGGTTCTCGATCGGTCCCTCGTGGACCACGATGCCGAAATGCCGGCGGCTCAGCTCGATCGCCGCCGGCGCCAGCTCGAGACCCTCGGAGGCGAAGCCGGCCAGGCCCAGCAGGTAGGTCAGGCTACCGGCGCCGCAGCCCAGCTCCAGCACCCGGCCGCCGGGCTCCAAATGGTCGAGGAGCCGCGCCAGGTGGTAGACGTCGCGCTCCGGCAGGTCGGCGCGCGCCCGCTCCTCGAGCCCCGGCAGGCCAAGAACCTCGGGCACGTGGCGACGCCAGTAGCGGTCGCCATAGAAGCCGGTGCCGTCGGCGTAGTCGACCGGGTCCCAGGGCTGGGTGAAAACCACCGTGCCGCAGCTTCGGCAGCGACCATAGTCGGGGCGCAGCGGCTCGAGATCCGAGACGCCGCACCAGCAGCCGGCTGGCCTGTCGGAATAGTCGACCAACTGTGCCTCTATTCGCGTGCTCGCTCGTCGCAGATTCTCACCTCAACTCTGTGCGGCATCTTAGCAGCCCCACATCTTGGCAGCCCCCACGTCGCGGCGAGATAGGATCGGCCGATCGACCACCGAGGAGGACAGACCATGAAGAGCTCGATCCCACGCCGGACCCTGGTAGCCACGCTGGCCCTCTCGCTCGGCGCCTGCGCGACGCCGGAGCCGACGCCAGAACCTGCGGCAGCGACGCCAGTGCCCCTGGCCGTGCCCGACAACCTGGTGGACCTGACCCACGCGTTCGGCGACGACACCATCTACTGGCCCACCGACACCCGCGGCTTCGAGCTGGAGGTGCTGGCCGCCGGCCACACCGAGGCAGGCTTCTACTACGCCGCCAACCGCTTCTCGAGCGCCGAGCACGGCGGCACCCACCTGGACGCTCCGATCCACTTCGCCGAGGGCCGCCCGGCCGCCGACGAGATTCCCCTCGAGCGTCTGGTAGGACGCGGCGTGGTGGTCGACGTCGGCGAGGCGGCCTCGGCGGACCGGGACTACCAGGTCGGCGTCGCCGACTTCGAGGCCTGGGAGGCACGCAACGGTCGCCTGCCGAACGATGTCATCGTGCTACTGCGCACCGGCTACGGCCAGCGCTGGCCCGACCGGGCCGGCTACCTGGGCACCGAGAGCACCGGCCCCGAGGCGGTGCCGGAGCTGCACTTCCCCGGCCTCCACCCCGACGCCGCCAGGTGGCTGGCGGCGGAGCGAAAGATCGCCGCCATCGGGCTCGATACGCCGTCGATCGACTTCGGGCAGAGCACGCTGTTCGAGAGCCACGTCGCCCTGTTCGAAGCCGAGATCCCGGCATTCGAGAACGTCGCCAACCTCGACCAGCTGCCGGAGACGGGTTTCCTGGTGGTGGCCCTACCGATGAAGATCCGCGGCGGCTCCGGCGGGCCGCTGCGGATCATCGCGATGTGGTGACGATCAGGGCCGGATCACCATCTCGGGCGGCAGCGCCAGAGTTTGCGGCGCACCCTCGATCAGGCCGAGGCGCTCGGCCATGATCGCCACCGGGCGCAGCGTCTCGAACACCTGAGCCACCGCCATCACCGCGATCTTCTCGCTGTTCTGCGGGCCGCCCTGGCTCATCAGCTCCTCGAAGGGAGACTTCTGCTTCGGGAAGGTGCGCAGGTGGACGTCGGCGTCGGCGTCGAGACCGGCGGCCTCGCGCGCCAGGTCCAGGGCGACCTTGAAGCCACCCAACTCGTCGACAAGGCCGAGCTCCTTGGCTTGCGCGCCGGTCCACACCCGGCCCTTGGCGATCTCTCGGAGCTGCTCCAGCTCCATGCCGCGGCCTTCGGCCACCTTGGAGGTGAAGTCCTCGTAGACCCGGTCGAGCCAGGCCGAATAGCGCTCCCACTGCTCCGGGGAGTAGTCGTGGGTGCCGGTCCACATCGAGCTGTTGTCGCTGGTCTTGACGTTGTCCCACGAGATCCCGACCTTGTCCCACATCTCGTTGGTCAGGAACTTGCCGCCGAGCACGCCGATCGAGGCGGTGATGGTGCCGGGCTGGGCGACGATCTTGTCGGCCGATAGGGCGACGAAGTAGCCGCCCGAGGCGGCGACGTTGCCCATCGACACGATCACCGGCTTGCCGGCCTCCTGGGCCCGCTGAGCCTCGCGCAGCACGGTGTCCGAGGCCACGTAGGAGCCGCCGTTGCAGTCGATCCGGAACAGGATCGCCTTGACGTCGTCGTCCCGCACCGCGGCGCGGAAGGCGGCGGCGACGGTGTCTGAGCCCATGGTGGCGCCGCCGGTGAGCGCGTTGAACTCGCTCTTGCCGCGGGCGATGCCGCCGACGCCGTAGATCAGGGCGATGTCGTCGCCCTCGCCCCAGGCGCGGCCGGCGCGCTTGGCGTAGGCGCCCAGGTAGAGCAGCTCGGCGCCCTCGCCCACGGCTTCCTTGATCTCGTCGTAGACCTCGTCACGGTAGGCCAGACCGTCGACCAGGTCGTTGTCGACCGCCTCCTGGCCGTAGTGCGGGCCCGAGGCGACCAACGCCCGGAGTTTGTCCTCGCCCATGCCGCGCCCCTCGGCCATGCCGGAGATCATGCCGTCATAGATCGAGGTGATCAGCGATCCGGTGGCCTCTTTGTGGGCCTCGGTGAACTCGGTCTCGGTGAACATGTTCTTGGCGTTCTTGTACTCGTGACGGTGATCCATCCGCGGTTCGAGTCCCATCTTGCCGAGCATGCCGCGCACGAACGGGGCCTCGGCCATCAGGCCGGTGACGTTCACGTCGCCGGACTGCTGCAGGTAGATCTTGTCGAAGGCGGTGGCCAGGTAATAGCTGGCGTTGCCGGTGTTGACCTCGCCGAAGGTCTCGGAAAAGGCGTAGGCGGGCTTGCCGGCCTCGCGGAAGGCGATGATCGCGTCGCGCACTTCCTGCAGCTGGGCGAAGCCCATGCCGCCCTGACCGACGCGGGCGATCAGGCCGGCGACGTTGTCGTCCGACGCCGCCTTGGTGAGGGTCTCCACCAGGCCGCGGACGGTGGGCGTGTCTTTCAGGGACAGCTGGGCGAACGGATCCGGCGGCACGTATTCGAGCACCTGGGTCTCGAGGTCGACCTCGATGATGGTCTTCTCGGGCACCTTGCCCTTGGAGAAGCTGATCGCGATCAGAATGGCCGCGCCGACGACGACCAGCAACAGCACGGCGAGCAGTATCAGAACGAGACTTCGTTTCTTCATATCGGGGGACTCCTTTGGAGGGGTTGGTAGCCTGGATTCGTTCTCTCTTCTACGCGCGGGCCGCGGAAGATGTTCGGCGCGGAGATGTTCGGACGCCCGCGAATGCAGACTACCGTTTATCCTACACCCTGGGCGCCGACTCCCAACTCACGCGCCGTGCCGGAAGGAGAGACCACGATGACTGGACGACGATACCTGACCTCGCTGATGGCGATCCTCGTTCTCGCGTGTGCCCCCTCGGGTGAGCCGGAAAGCGGGAAGGAGCCGGCAGCCGCCAGGGCCGCGTCGACCACCAGCCGTCTCGCCTTCTCCGGCGGACCGGAAGGCGGTACGTTCCAATACTTCTCCAACGGCATCTCGATCCGGCTGTCGAAGGCCATCGCCGGTCTCGAGGTCTCCAACACGGCCTCCGCGGGCTCGCTCGAGAACCTGCGGCGGGTCAACTCCGGGGAGGCCGACTTCGGAATCGTCTACTCCGCCGACACCTACCTGGGCCGCAACGGCAAGCTGACCCAGGACACCAACACCTACGAGGAAGTCCACGCCCTGGCCTTCCTCTATGGCGCCCCCGCCCATCTCGTGGTTCTGGACGGCGGCGGCATCGACAGCGTCGCGGACCTGGCCGGCAAGCGGGTGGCGGTCGGCGGTGCCGGCTCGGGCGCGGCCAGCGCCGCCCAGCGCTACTTCACCAGCCTCGGTCTCTGGGACCGGATGAAACCGGAGTTCCTGGGCTACAGCAAGGCCGCCGCGGCGCTCGGCGACAAGCTGATCGACGCCTTCTGGGTATTCGCCGGCTACCCCAACTCGTCGGTAATCCAGGCCGCTGCCAGCAACGACATCAAGCTGCTCGACCTGGCGGCGGCCGGCGAGGAAGCAGGCTTTTTCGACGACTATCCATTCTACGGCAAGCTGACCATCCCGGCCGGCACCTACGGCGGGGTGGACTACGACGTCGCCTCGTTCCAGGACTCGGCGCTGTGGGTAGCGAACAAGGACATCGCCGCGGATACCGTCTACGAGGCGCTGAAAGAGATCTACTCGGCCGACGGTCTGGCCTACATGGTCAAGGTCAAGAGCACCGCCAAATCGATGTCTCTGACCAGCGGTCTCGACGGCATCGTCACCCCGATCCACGACGGGGCCGAGCGCTTCTGGACCGAGAACGGCCTCGCGGCCTCGCCGCAGCAGTCCACTCGCTGAGGCGGGCGGCCGAGAGGAAGCACCATGCCGGAACAAGACCCTGACGAGACGACAGCGCACGACGCGCGGGTCGACGGCAAGGTCAAGGAGCTGCTGGAGAAAGACGCCAGGACCGCCCGCAGCCCCACCGGTCACTGGAAGTGGCTGGTGCAGGTCCTCGGAGCGGCGATGGTGGTCTTTTATTTCTACACCGCCGGCATCTCCTCGGTCGCCACCCAGTACCATCGCGGCGTCTACGTCTTCATCACTTATGTCCTGGTGTTCCTCCTCTACCCGGCGCCCAACAAGGCGATGCGCGCCGTGCTGTCGCTGTTCACCGGCGCGGTGATCTCGTGCGCCAGCGTGGCGACGGTCTTCTACCCCGACGTCGCCAGCTTTCACCAGCAGCTGACGGCGGGCGCCGCCGCAGCCCTGTGGCCGGTGGCGCTGGCGGCGATCGTCCTGGGGGCGGCGATCTTCGCGCTCGACCGGCGGCTGGCGCCGCGGGCGCCGGAGAACCCCAGCCCGCTGGATCTGCTGCTCGCCGCCATTTCGGCGCTGGTGGTCTACTACTGGATGCACGAATTCGAGGCCTTGAACTACCGCGCCGGCGCCGAGACTGGTCTCGACGCGCTGGTGTCGATCATCGGCATCATCGTGTCGCTCGAGGTCTGCCGGCGAGTGTTGGGCATGGCGATGACCTGGATCGGCCTGGCGATGATCGCCTACGCCTACTTCGGCGCCTATCTGCCGGGGGTGATCGCCCACCGCGGCTTCCGCGTCGAGCGCCTGGCGACATCGCTCTACCTGACCACCAACGGGGTGTTCGGGGTGATGGCCAACGTGCTCGCCACCTACGTGATCCTGTTCATCTTCTTCGGCGCCTTCCTGCACAAATCGGGCGCCGGCAAGTTCTTCATCGACCTGCC